>CAKZZD010000033.1 GCA_937886715.1 uncultured Bacteroidales bacterium
GGATAGACATGCCGGAGCACACCTACTGGCATGTCGACAGCCTTTGCATCCATCCCGGCGACACTCTCGTGGCCGGTGCCGACACCATGGTCGCTATTGGCGGCACCTGCAAGACCTTGCCCTTTACTTTCGAGGCCAATGAATGCGTTGAACTTCGAGAGAAAGATGCCCCCAAAGGAGAAGAATGGATTGACTTGGTGTATCCGCGGTGGGACGGCGTGGTGTTCCTCACCTATAAACGTTTGCATGGCGCCGGCGACTTGCGCGGTCAGACCGACACCTCGTCGCGGCTACTGGAGAGCCACTACCAGTTTGCGTCGGGAGTGGAAGAGCAGCGATATGCCAATGATGAGCAGCGGGTGTATGGCGCCACGTACCTGCTTCACGGCCGGAATGTGGCATCGACATACCAGTTTTGGGTGACCGACAGCGCGACCCATTTTCTGAGAGGCGCCTTGTATCTGAACCAGACGCCCAACAACGATTCGCTGGCGCCGGTGCTGACCTATATACAAGAAGATATAGACCATCTGATCGAGACGCTCCGATGGAGATAGCGAGGGTCGGTTAAGATTTTTTAACGATGATTTGTTATCGAATGTGAAAAATATGCGTATCTTTGCAATGTTGAAAAGTGACTCCGGTGGAAACTGGAGTTGACTCAATGTTGTGAAACAAAATATGATAGGAGTAATCGGTAGTGGCTCATGGGCCACGGCATTAGTAAAAATACTACTAGAAGACCCTGAGCGGACCCTCAATTGGTGGGTGCGTGACGAAGGATTGCAACGATCGCTCCAAGAAGAGGGGATCAACAGCAAACATTTGTCGGATGTGCGCCTCGATGCGTCGCGCATTCATGTGACCTGCTCGTTGAGCGAGGTGGTGGAATCCAGCAGCGATTTGTTTATAGTGACACCGTCGGCCTTTGTCGGCGACACGTTGAGCATGCTTCCGGCCAGCGCCTATGAAGGCAAGAATATGATCTCGGCCGTGAAGGGTGCTGTGTTGGGCAAGGGGCTCCCGATGACGGTGTTTCTGGAGAAAGAGTTGAATGTGGACCCATGCAGGATATGTGTGGTGAGCGGACCGAGCCATGCAGAGGAGGTGGCCCTGAATCTGCCCACCTTCCTTGCTGTAGCCTCCCAGAACGAGGGGTTGGCCGAGGAGGTGGCGTCGATGCTGAGGTGTGACTATTTGCGAGCCTGCGTGACGACAGATATGGAGGGGGTGGAATACACGGCCATCATGAAGAACATATACGCCATAGCTGTTGGAATCTGTCGCGGACTTAATTATGGCGACAATCTGTGTGCTGTGCTCACGGCTGCCGCTGTTAAGGAGATTGGGCGTGTGCTTGATGCGACTTTCCCGTTGGCAGGCCGCGATATCACGGACTATTGCTATCTTGGCGACCTGATGGTGACCTGCTGGTCGCAGCATAGCCGCAACCGTGCGTTGGGGCTGGCTGTGTCGCGAGGCGATGACCCGCAGAGCGTGTTTGCCCGTATGGGTTCGATAGCGGAGGGCTACTTTTCAGCCAAGATTGTGCATGACCACAATGCCTCCAAGCGCGAAATGATAGAGACGCCTATTCTGGAGAGCGTGTACCGTGTGCTGTATGACGGGGCAAACCCCAGGGAGGAGTTCGGCCATCTGATAAACCGAGTGTTGTGAACCTGCATGATTTTGACGACATACGGCCGTTTACTGACGGCGAGTTGCCCGAGGCACTTCAACGGATCGCTGGGTGGGATCTGTTTTCACAGGTGATCAGATATATCTATCCCGATCTTGACGCAGATGAGGCGAGGGAAAGGTTGTGTGCGATCAAGACGGTGTATGAGCTGCAGTCGACCATCATGAATGATGCCATCAAGCGCATCGTGGCGATGACAACGAGCAAGTTCAGCTTTTCGGGCATGAACCATCTGCGCAGAGGCGGCAACTACCTGTTTGTGTCGAACCATCGCGACATTACCCTTGACGCATTCCTGCTGCAGCATCTGCTGTATGAGCAAAAGGGGGACACCTCGTATATCGTTTTCGGCAACAACCTGCTTTCGTCGCCGATTATGTCGGACCTTTTTCGCTGCAACAAGCTGATCCAGATGGGGCGTGGCGGCAACCCGCGTCAGTTTTACGAAAGCCTGAAGCATCTTTCGACATATATCAGGGCGCTGGTGGTTGAAGAGCGCCAGTCGGTGTGGATAGCGCAGCGCAACGGGCGCAACAAAGATGGCATCGATGCCACAGCGCCGGCGATGCTGAAGATGTTGATGCTGTCGTCTGACGACGAGTCAGCGCAGTCGTTGGCCGACTTGAACATCGTGCCGATGAGCATTTCGTATGAATGGGACCCGTGCGACATTATGAAGACGTGCGAACTGTTCCAGCGCCGCCGTGGGGATTATGTCAAAGCGAAGGATGAGGACCTGAACAGCGTGGTGACAGGCATCATTGCTCCCAAAGGGCATGTGCATCTTGCGATAGGGAGCCCTCTTACGAAGAAAGAGCTGGATCCGCCGGCCGGAGAACATCTGACGGAGTATGCCGCCGCTGTGCTCGACAGGCATATCCAAAAGAATTATCACCTCATGCCGACCAACTATCTGGCCTATGACATGATGACTGGCGACGCACACTATAAGATGCACTATTCGGCATCAGTACAACGTGATTTCGCCCGGCGCCTGTCGCAGTTGCCGGACGAGGAACATCGGCAGATCATGATAGAGATGTATGCCAACCCCGTCGTCACGTCTCTTCGTGCTGGGGGTCAGCGTCCAAGAAAAAGCGGTCGTCGAAATTGAGCAGATAGACTTTGTCGGTGGCGCGGCTGAAGGCGGTGTAGAGCCATCGGAGGTAGTCGCAATCGACAGGGTTGTCGCCCAGATAGCCTTGGTCGATAATCACGGTTTTCCATTGCCCGCCCTGTGTTTTGTGGCAGGTCATTCCGTAGGCGAACTTCACCTGTAGGGCATTATAATAGGGATTCCTTTTCAATTCGCGAAGCCGGTCGGCTTTGTGTGGGATGTCGGCGTAGTCCTCCAGCACATTGTGGAAAAGTTGATTGGAATCGTCGGCCGAAAGAGCGGGTGTATCGGCCCATAGAGTGTTGAGGATCAGCTTGCAATCGCGGGTGTCCTCGTCGGGATAGTCCACAAAGCGCAGCGACGCGTCGGCAAAACGGAAACCGTACATCTCCTGGATGTTGCGCACGCTCATCACCTCGGCAATGTCGCCGTTGGCGATGAAACTGATAGAAGAGTCCTCGTCGAGCCAGTAGTAGTTGTTCTTGGTGACCATCAGATAGTCGCCAGCGTTGATTTCACCTTCGCGGAAAAGGATGTTGTTGCGGATGCCCTGATTGAACAAATTGGCGCGCTTGTTGGAACGGCAGATGACCACTACTTGTTCCAATTGATAGGAGGAGTATTCCGTAAACAAGGTGTCGGACAGATCCTCGCCCATCAGGCGCACCACGTCGTTGTATCCTTGAGTGCTGAACACTGGCAGTTCTGCCTCTTCGCCCTGACTTAGCGATGTGATTTGGTTGCGGAGGGCGGTGGCGTTCTCCAAGATGCCGGATTGCCTTCCTTGCCGGACGACTTCGGTGAGTTCGCAGTCCATGATGTTCAGGGTGAAGTTGGCAGCGAGGAGCCTTGTGTCGAGAGCAGGGCTCTCCAATTGACCTACAGGCGGAAGCTGGGCGCTGTCGCCGATGAGCATGAGCCGGCAATGGTTGCCTTCGTAGACATAGTCGATCAGATCCTCCAGCAGGCTGCGTTGTGAGCCCATCGACTCAAGTCCGATCATGGAGGCCTCGTCGACGATGAAGAGGGTGTAGGAATGCTTGTTCTGGCTTCTCACCATGCGCATCGACCCACTGCTGTCGGTGAATGTGGTGTAAATTTTCTTGTGGATGGTATAAGCTATTTTGCCGGAGTAGTTCGACAGCACCTTGGCGGCGCGGCCTGTAGGGGCCAGCAAGATGGGTTCCACCCTCAATTTTGGCAGCGTCTGTATGAGCGCAGAAACCAGGGATGTCTTGCCTGTGCCAGCGTAGCCTTTCAGCAGGAACAGTGAGCGTGGGTCGTCGTGATAAAGAAAGTGCGCCATTAAGGCGCACGCATCACGTTGACCGCATGTAGGGTCATGCGGAAATTTTGACAATATGAGATCCGTTACGGTTCTCTCAATATTATCAGTATGCACAGCACTATTGCTGGTCGGCGGCAGGAGCGGGAGTGGCAGCAGGAGCGGTGGCTGCGGGAGTTGCACTCTGCACGGGACTGACGTCGTTGGTTGTGGTAACTTCTGTTGTCAGAGCGTTTTCTGCGTGGTGGCGGGGAATAGTCACGGTGGCAGCGAGGCAGAGGACAACGAGGATGACGGCGAGCCACCAGGTAGCCTTCTCAAGGAAATCGGCGGTTTGGCGAACGCCCATCACCTGCTGGGGAGCAGAGAAGTTGGCAGCAAGTCCGCCACCTTTCGAATTCTGAACCAGCACCACAAGTGCCAGCAGTATGCACACAATGATAATAAGGATAACAATAAATGTATACATATTTATATTTAATTATTTGCTATTAGCGTTCAGCTGTGCTTTGATTTTTTCAATTCGGGGTGCAAAAGTACTACTTTTTTCGGGATTATGAGCCAATAAATTGACATAAACGGCCAAAGCCTTGTCCAATTTTCCCTGTTTTTCGAGTATAACTGCAAGAGTTTCAGTGTATAGCGACTCATTTGGAGCGAGACTTTTTTTGTCGTTGAAGACCTCATCTTTTTCCGACATGCTGTCGCTCTCGAGGCTGTTGGCATTGTCGATTTTCAGGAAATTTGACAGAATCACGCTCTTGGGTGCCGTTTTGAAGGAAACCTCTTGGAAAGTGTTGATTTCGCTTAAGATATCCGCCGGATGTTCCTCGACAAAGGCTTTCGCATCCGCCAGCATGTTCTCCAGCCGCCGGTCGTCGCACATGGCAAGAGCGGCTTTGCGAGTCTCTATGGGAGTGTCGAACTGAAAGGCTTTGTCGGCCAGCAGCGCCATGACCGACACTGGTGACGAGAAGGGATACTTGTCGACCATCGAATGAAGCCACCCTCTCTCCTGCGAAGAGAAAGTGGTGGGGTTTTGGACCTTGTCGGTGAACTGTTTTTTATCCATTGAATCAGACTACTTGAATGCGTTATTAACACTTTTTTCCTTCCGGAAACCAATTTGCAAATGTACAAATAAAAAATGGAATAGAGCGAATAATAATTTTTCATGCTTGTTAAAATGCTGATATTTATTGTTTTATTGTATTGTTTTGAGTCTGCTGGATAAATTTTTGTTTGTATGTCAAAAAAAAGTAGTACTTTTGCAATTCCAAATTTCGGCTGAAATTGTTGATAAATTATTGTTAAATAGAGATAAAACCGGACAAAATGAAGAGAACGTTCCAACCCTCATTGAGAAAAAGAGCCAACAAACATGGCTTCCGCAAAAGAATGTCCACTGCGAATGGTAGAAAAGTGCTGGCCGCACGTCGCAGAAAAGGCAGAAAAAGACTGACTGTCTCTGACGAGAGATAGTAAGTTTCGTCCATAGGTACACCTATCGACGGTAGATTTGGCCAAATTAAGAAGTATTGATCAATACTTCTTTTTTTGTATGGTTACGTTAGTGCATTTGATAATCAGACAAATAAGCTATGGGAAGACGCAATAGTCCATTGCCCCTCTACACCGAAGTCCCCATCCTGTCCACTGGAGCCGAGGGAATGGCCATCGCGAAAGTAGATGGACTTGTTGTATTCGTGCCCTTCGTCGTTCCTGGCGATGTGGTGGATATACAGCTCTACAAGAAGAAAAAGAACTATGCCGAGGGCCGGGCAGTTGCCATACGCCAGTATTCCGGGTTGCGTGTCGATCCGGAGTGCCCCCATTTCGGCGTCTGTGGCGGATGCAAGTGGCAGGCCATGCGGTATGATGCCCAGCTAGAGGCCAAGCAGACTCAGGTCAGAGACAACCTGGAACGTCTAGGCGATGTCGACTGCTCCAAGATGCGTTCCATTTGCGGGTCGCCCGTCACGATGTACTATCGTAACAAACTGGAATACACCTTTTCCACCAAGGCCTGGCGCACCCAGGAGGAGATGCTCCACGAGAACATGCCGCCGGCAAACGGCGCCTTGGGCTACCATATTCCCCAAATGTTCGACAAAGTGCTGGACATCAAACATTGCGCCCTCCAGGCCGACCCCAGCAATGCGATCCGCAACGCCGTGCGTGAATATGTTCTCGCCCACGGACTGGACTTCTATGATATCCGCAACCATACAGGATTCATGCGCAACCTTGTGCTCCGCAACAGCACCCTGGGACATTGGATGGTCATCGTCATCGTGGCCTACGAAGACAATGGCAAGCTTTTCCCGCTGCTGGACATGCTGCGCGACAAGTTCCCGCAGATCACCTCGTTGCAGTATATCGTCAACGACAAGTGGAACGATTCGTATTCTGACCTTGAGGTGCACACATATTGCGGCAGCCCCTATATAGAGGAACAGATGGAAGGCTACAACGGCTCGCCCAGCCTGCGTTTTGTCGTCAACCCCAAATCGTTCTACCAGACCAACTCCATACAGGCCCAGCGGCTGTATGGCTTTGTGGCCGAATTCGCCGAGCTGCAGCCCGATGATCTGCTCTACGACCTCTACACTGGCACCGGCACAATAGCCCTTTTCCTGGCCGACAAGTGCCGCCGGGTGGTGGGCATCGAATATGTGGAAGAGGCTGTCGCCGACGCCCGTGTCAATGCCGAGCGCAACGGCTTCAGCAATGCCGTGTTCTATGCCGGCGACATGGCCAAGGTGCTGGACGAGGACTTCGTCGAGCAGCATGGCCGTCCCGACGTCGTCGTGACCGACCCGCCCCGCGCCGGAATGCACCAGAAGGTGGTCGACCAATTGCTGAAAATAGCCCCCCGCAAGATTGTCTACGTCAGTTGCAACCCGGCCACACAGGCACGCGACCTCAAACTCTTGTCAGAGAAATATGAGGTGCGCCGCATACAGCCAGTCGACATGTTCCCCCACACACAGCATGTCGAAAATGTGGCCGAACTTGTGCTTAAATAGTGCTGGAAAATAATGAGTTCCCTACCGGGGCGTTGCCTTTGTGCGATGCCCCGTTTTTTTTTGTGTACAAAAGGCAGGCATACCGCCTTCTGTGTCGCCCGAAACGGCCCGTTTTTCCGTTGTTCCAATCCGCTGTCCCTCAATACCTTCTCCATATCAACTCCTGCTATGGTAGGAGTTGGGCAGGAGAGGGGTTGGAGAGGGGATGGAGGGGCTTGGGCGTTGGGGCTGGGAATCAGGTGGTTGCGCAGGGTGGTGGGTGGGGTGGATGTTTGGGGGTGGCGGGCCGTCGCCGCAAGGGCAGAGGATGTGTGGCTGAGAAGTGGTTGTGTCCGTCAATGAGGGGGCGTATGGTGGGAGAAAAAAATGCAAGCAGGAGATTTTTTTATCAGAAATGCGCGCTTTTCCAAAAAAAATGTTATCTTTGCATATTGTTCTTCCCCCTCAAAAAAGGAGAAGATTCGCTGTAACATTTTGGGATACAAATATATGTGGTACTGCGAAAACTTTATAAATAGGAATAATAATAAATAAATACGCTAATAACAAGATGAAAAAAGTATTATTGACTTTGTTGATGGCCGTCGTGTTTTTGCCCATGGCAATGGGACAGACGAAGGCTGACCGCATTTTCGTTACTGAAAACGCTACCGAGTGCGGTGCTTTCACGTGGATCGATGGCAACACCTATGCAACTGATACTACCGTGATGTACACTTCCGGCGACACGGTTTATGTGCTCAACCTCACCATGCTTCCTGCAGTTGTCGACACAACGGCTATGGTTGAAGTAACAGGCGAGTGTGTGTACACCAACCATGGCAAGACCTGGGTGGAAGAGGGCACTTTCTATGACACGCTCCGCACGGTGCAGAACTGTGACAGTGTGATCAAAATCAATATCACGTTGACCCGTGTCGATGTTACCGACACCCTTACCGTTTCGGCTTGCGACAGCTACACCAGCAGCTGGGGCGAGACCTACACCACCAGTGGCCAGTATACTCAGACTGAGTCGGTTGGCATCTGCGAACACACGCACATGCTCGACCTCACTGTCAACTATGGCCTGACCGACACGGCTCTCGTTCAGCTGAACGAGGTTGAGGCCGGCTGCTCATATACTTGGCAGGGTACCACCTATACCGACACGATGGCCCACTACAAGACCCTCTACACGGTCAATGGCCATTGCGACAGCCTTGCCGGCATTCGCGTGGTGAGTTTTTCGGGCACCGAGTATGACACCGCCAATGTGGTGAGCTGCGGCAATGTCAGCTATACCTGGTATGGCCGCACTTTCAATGCTGCCGCCCAGGCCGACACCACCATTGTGGTTGACGGTTGCACCACGCACCATCACCTGAACCTGACCTACGGCGATGCCTACGACACGATTGTCCGCAGCAGCTGCGCCCAGTATGTCTATACCTACGATTCGCGTACCGGCGCTCCCGGACAGCGTGAGTCTGCCACTTTCACCGAGTCGGGTATCTATAATGAAGACATGGATGGCCTTGAGCTGGTGTCGCGCCACTGGAGCACGGGTTGCGTCACCCACCACACTCTGAACCTGACCATCGTGCAGCCCCAGCAGCGCGAGCGCGATTTCGTTCTCGACACCGCTGCTTGCGACAGCTACACCTTCACGGTGGGACGCACTTCGGTCACCTTCGACACGGACACCGTCTACACGCTGACCCACTATGCCCATGGCACGAACGGCAACACCAATATCTGCTACGACTCGATCGGAACGCTCAACCTGACCATCAAGCACAGCACCATCAACGATACTGTCGTGGTTGCTTGCGACACCTTCTATTGGGACTTCAACGACACCTACTACACTTCTTCCATCGTGGCCCAGTTGCGTGATTCGATCCTCAATGAGGAGGGCTGCCCGATGATCGGCAAGCTGAATCTGACCATCAACTACACTCCTGAAGTGACCATTGAAGGCGAATGGAACCTCCAGCCGGGTGAGAGCACGACCCTCACCGCCGTCACCCCGATGAGCAATGTGCGCTATGCTTGGTATCGTGGCACTTCGACCACTCCTGTCAGCACCACCAACACCTTGGCTCTGAACAATGTGAATGAGAATATCGACATTCATCTGGTTTCCACCAGCCAGCAGGGCTGCGTGGCCAACAACTGGTTGACCGTCACCTCGAATGTGGGAATCGACGATGTCGACGCCCTCAGCGTCCGTCTCTATCCCAACCCCACCAGCCGTGTGCTCAACGTGGAGAGTGCCGACATGATTGCCACGGTGGCCGTCTACAATGCCATCGGACAGCAGGTGATGTTGCGTAACGGCGATTCGAACGCCATGCAGCTTGACCTTGGCAACTTGGCCAACGGACAGTATTCGATTCGTATCATCTCTGTCAACGGCGACGAATCGACCCGTAAATTCGTTGTGTCGAAATAATGACTTTGTCAGCTAAATATCAAAGCGTTCGGCACCTTGGTGCCGGACGCTTTTTGATAGCGATACTTGCCCTTGTTTTATGCGGCGCTTGCCGGCCGGACTCCCGACCGGTGAAGTTGTTTGGTGAAGCCCAAGGTACATATTATAGTATTCAATATTATGATAGCCGGAACCGTGACCTGCAGCATGAGGTGGACTCGCTGTTGGCGGATTTCGACATGACGGCGTCGCTTTGGGTTGACAGTTCGCTGCTACGCCGCGTCAACCGCAACGAAACCGACAGCGTGAACGACATCTTCGCCGATATGCTCCGGCAGTCGCTCTATATCAACCGCTATACCGACGGTGCCTTCGACTGCCGCATAGGACGTGTGGTGCAGGCTTGGGGTTTTTCATTCCGCACCCAAGAAGCTGTCGACAGCGCCTCGTTGACGGCCATGTTGGACGCGGCCCGTGGCGAGGTGACCATCGACGGACATCGTGTTGTAAAGCAAAATCCGGCCACGGAATTCGACTTTAATGCCATAGCGCAAGGCTACACTTCCGACCTGCTGGCCCGCTATTTCGACAGCCTCGGCATTTCGAGCTATCTGATCGATGTTGGCGGCGAGGTGGTGGCTAAAGGACAGAAAGCCGATGGCAAACCTTGGCGTGTGGGCATTGAACGCCCCGCCGAGGAGAAGTCGGATATGCCTGTGTTGCAGACAGCTATTGAGTTGCGCGACTGTTCGGTGGTGACCTCGGGTAGCTATCGGAAGTACTATGAGAAGGATGGCGTCCGGTATTCGCACACCATCGATCCGACGACGGGAGCGCCCGTCGGACATTCCTTGTTGAGTGTGTCGGTGGTGGAAAAAAGCGGCTGGCTGGCCGATGCAATGGCTACGGCGTATATGGTCATGGGCCTCGAAAGGGCAAAGGCCTTTATTGAAACCCACCCCGACGGACCAGGCACGCAGTCGGTTTTCTTCATTTACGATGACCATGGCGAGCTGGCCACATACTCTACGCCCGGGTTTCAGAAATTGATTGTCGAACAATAAGCTTTTGAATATGAAATCGATGACAGGATATGCCAAAGTGCAGGTGGCGCTTGGCGAGAAGAAATTGAACATAGAAATCAAGACGTTGAACAGCAAGCAGCTCGACCTCATCGTCAAATTGCCGGCGCTGATACGCTCGCGTGAGTTGGAGATCCGTGCCATGTTGAACCGTCTGGAACGCGGCAAGGTGGAGCTGGTGGTGGCCGAGGAGGCCGGCACGAATGCCCCCGTGTTGAACGAGGATCTGTTGGCCGGCCGTATCCGAGCCCTGCAGCAGCTGATGTCCAAAATGAATCTTGACATCGACGAATCTCCCATGCTTGGTTCGCTGTTGAACATGACGGACATCTGGAGCACCGGCGCCGATGACCAGCTCAGCGATGAGGAGTGGGAGCGCTTCTCTGCCGGATTGAAGCAGGCCATCGACCTTACCGACCGTTTCCGTGCCGACGAAGGTGCTGTGCTTGAGAAAGATTTTCACAAGCATGTGGATTTGATCGAGGAAAAGCTTCGCGAGATACCCCAATATGAGTCCGAACGTATCGACACGGCCAAAGACCGTATTATGCGCTACATGGAAGATGCGGCCGTGAAGGATGTCGACCGCAACCGCTTTGAACAGGAATTGATCTACTATCTGGAGAAACTCGACATCACCGAGGAGAAAGTCCGTCTGCAGAAGCACATCGACTATTTCCGTCAGACGATGTCCGACGAGCAAACCTGCGGCAAGAAGCTCGGCTTTGTGGCACAAGAGATGGGTCGTGAAATCAACACTACCGGATCGAAGGCCAACCATGTCGAGATTCAGAAGTTGGTAGTGGCGATGAAGGACGAATTGGAAAAGATCAAAGAACAACTCGGAAACGTGCTCTGATCATGAAACGCCCGCTTCTGCTATTGCTGTCTGTGTTGATGGTTCTCCTGTCCGGGTGCAGGAGCCATCGCAATGTGCCGTCTGTAGCCCCGCCGGAACCTGAGGTTGTCGCCCCAACGGCGCCACGCGATTATAGCGTAGTCAATTTCACCGCTTCCGTTGAGGGAGTCCGTGTCAACGGGCAGCTCCGCATTGCCAAGGACAGCCTGGTGTGGGCCAACGCCACCAAGGTGGTAGAGCTGGGCCGCGCCATGGCCTCGCCCGACTCGGTGTGGGTCAATGCTCCCGTGATGGGCATCTCGTTCGCCGGCACCTATGCCGACCTTCAGCGCCAAACGCGCCAGCAGGTCACGTTCGAGGAGATACAGCAAGCCGTCGAGAGCGACGATGCCGAAACGGGTGTCGCCGCGTTGGCACGCCGCATGGGTGTCAAAATGCAGATCAAAATCACCAAGCGGATGCGGGTCGATCAGCTGTCGTTCCCGTTCCAAAAATAAATACATCAGCGTTATGAAAAAATTGATTCTTATCCTTTTGGCGGCTCTTCCCTTTGCTGTGCATGCGCAGAACCACCAGTATATCGTTGACACGGCCACCGAGCTTGTCGATGGCTATCTGCGGATGATGAACCACCGCTATCTGCCCGAGGACAGCCTCGTCGTCATCGACACGCGCGTCACCATTGTGGGCACCGCCGACACCTTCGTCATGAAGCGCTGGTATGCTCAGCAGCAAAACCATCGTGTCGAAGTGTGGCACCAGGGCGAGTTGCAAACGGCTTTCTACGGCAATGGATTGGACCATTTCCGCCGGTATGTCCGCGACGGCCGTTATTGGGAAGACGTCGGGCCCGCATTGATGTACAGGATGCTCGGCGGCTACGACTTCCGTGGCCCCCTGTTCAATTGGCGCACCGAAAATCTCAACCTGGAGTATCTGGGCCGCGCCAAGACCGAGGACGGCCATAGCCTTCGTGTGGTGAAAGTCACCGGCCACAACAACTTTATGCGCTACTACATGTTTGAGGAATCGGGACTCTTGACGCTCTTCCTCGAGTCCGACACCGTTGGCACCAACCCTATCCGGTCGGCCAATCATGTCGACTGGAAGTGCTTCCATGAATATCTTCCTGTGAGTCATTATCTTTTCCCCGTCCAGGAAAGCTTTCTCCGCGACGGGACGTTGACCGTGCTTGAGAGCACCGTGCATTTTGAGCCACTCGACCTGACACCTTTCAACCAAGACTGATGAGCATCTTCGACGACCCTGACATCTACTACATGCGCGAGGCGCTTCGCGAAGCCCGTCTGGCCTTCGACGAGGGTGAGATACCTGTCGGCGCCGTCGTTGTCGCCGGCGACACCATCATCGCCCGCACCCACAACCAGACCGAGCGCCTGCACGATGTCACCGCCCATGCCGAGATGCTGGCTTTCACGGCGGCTGCCGATTACCTGGGCGGAAAGTATCTCACGGGGTGTACGCTCTATGTGACCCTCGAGCCCTGCCCCATGTGCGCAGGCGCTGCCGGATGGACCCAGCTGCAGCGCATCGTCTACGGCGCCTCCGACCCCAAACGCGGCTTTGAGCGCCTTGGCCACGACATGCTGCATCCACGCACCGAGGTGTGTTCCGGCATCCTCGCCGACGAATGCGAAAACCTGATGAAGGATTTCTTCAAACAACGACGATAATAAATCAAACATTCACCGATATGAAACCTACACTTCTTGTTCTTGCTGCCGGAATGGGCAGCCGCTATGGTGGCCTGAAGCAAATGGACGGCCTCGGCCCCAACGGCGAAATCATCATGGACTATAGCGTCAACGACGCCATCCGCGCCGGATTCGGCAAGGTGGTCTTTGTCATCCGCCATTCGTTTGAGGAGGCTTTCCGCAACCATATCAACGCCGACCACTTCGGCAACCGCATTGATGTGGAATATGTCTTCCAGGAACTCGACGATCTGCCCGCCGGATTCTCCGTCCCCGAAGGCCGCGAAAAACCCTGGGGCACCAACCATGCCATCCTCATGGCCAAGGATGTCATCCACGAGCCCTTTGCCATCATCAACGCCGACGATTTCTATGGCCGCGACGCCTTCGTGGTGATGGGCGACCATCTCCGTACGCTTGACGGCGTCGAGGGACGCTACTGCATGGTAGGCTATCGTCTGGAAAACACCCTCAGCGAAAACGGCACCGTCAGCCGTGGCGTCTGCGAAACCGACGACAAGGGCTTCCTGGTCGGCATGACCGAGCGCACCGCCATCGCCCGCACCCCCGACGGCATCGCCTACAAGGATGCCGACGGCTCGATGCACCCCCTCGCGGCCGATGCCACCGTTTCGATGAACCTCTTCGGCTTCACCCCCGACTATTTCGCCAAGAGCGAGCGCCTGTTCGTTGACTTCCTTCGCGAACACGGCAACGAGATGAAGTCGGAATACTACATTCCGTTTGCTGTCAACACCTTCATCCACAATGGCGAAGCCACCATGCAGGTGCTGAAGACCACTGCCCAGTGGTTCGGCGTCACCTACAAGGAGGACCGCCCCATGGTTGTCGAGCGCCTGCGCCGCTTGCACGACGAGGGTGTCTATTGATTCTGTGCTTGTGTCACCTGGCGGGCCACCAGGCCCGTCTTTTTCCCTGCTATCGTGGTGGCGATGATGAACACATCGCCACCTTCTTTTATCTTCAGCTGCCGCTGCAGAGTGGCCGCGTCGACGGGATAGTTCCGGACCACCACATGGGCCCTCATCCCGGGTATCGACGCGCGCAGGTGCTTCGTGCTGAGGTTCGTCGTGCCAGCCACCTCAAACACCCGTCCGGGGAACCCCTCCACCATCGTGTCGGATGTGTAGAGGTGCGTGTTGCGGTCCAGCTTTGCCAGACCATAGCGGTTGCCCAGCAGGGCGTGGCATCCGGCCTTCATCAGGGCCGCATTGGGCTCATACAGATAGCGGCCGATGCCGTCGGCAAACCTGGGTTCGGCCATGCGCTCCTCGCTGGGCAGGAACCTCTCGGCCACATTGCCCTCGGGACGTATGTCCACCGCCGTCACGCGGCATTCGCCCTCTCCCTCTCCGCACACGAACAGCACCTCCTTGCACTCGCCCTTCACCGCCACCACGTGCACCTCGCGCACCCTCTCCAGCTGGCGGCATGCCTCGCGGATGTCGATCATCGGCGACGCTTTCACCATCAGCCGCCTGCAGCGCGAATACAGTGTCCCCAGGTGCTCCCTCAACGGCGGCTGGCAATCCTCGAACGCCACCACCCTGCGACCCTGCCCGTCGCGGCGGGCGGGATCGATGAATATCAGGTCCAGCCTCTCCTGTCGGGCTATCCATTCCATCGAATCGCCGCTGTGCACCGTCACATTCTCCTGCCCGAGTGTGGCAAAGTTGTCCCGTGCCAGCGCCGCCAGTGCCTCGTCGCGTTCCACATAGTCGAACCGCTCCGTCTGGCGTGACAGAAACAGGCTGTCCACACCCATGCCCCCCGTCAGGTCGGCGCCGTGGCCGATGGCTCCGGCCAGGGTGGCCTTGTAGCGGGCTGTGGCCTCCGACGAACTCTGTTCGCGGTTGAGCCGGGGAGGGTACATATAATGCGGCACCTCGGCCAGGGTAGGCCATTTGGTTCTTGCCGTCTGCCATCCTTCGACCTGTTGCGCCGCCAGTTTGCTGTCGATGCCGTCGTGGCGCTGCATGGCCAGCTTGGCCGCGTCGTCGTTGCGGTGCTGCCAGGCAAAGTCGAGTGTGGCGATGTCGGCCATGCTATCGTGCACTTTGGATCACCTGCAGGTGGTTGCGCAATGTGGTGCTGTTGGGGTCCAGCCTCACGGCGCGCTGCATATATTCCAGCGCTTCGGCATCGCGGCCCTGCAGATGCAGTATCCAGGCATAGGTGTCGAGGCTGTTGGCGTTGTCGGGCTCGGCCTCGATGGTGCGGCGCGACATCTGTTCGGCCTTGTCGAGATGCATGTTGCGCTCGGCCAGATAATAGGCATAATTGTTCAGCGTCATCCACGAATCGGGCTCCACCTTGAGCGAATTCTCGAAAGCCTGCCAGCAGCGGTCGTACTGGCCGGTGCGGTAGTAGGCCTCGGCCATCATCCGGTAGGTCTCGGCCTCAAGGTAGTGCTGCTTGTTGAACCCCCACTTTTCGGCGGCCTCAAAATGCTCCAGCGCCTCCTTGTAGCGGTCGTGCTGCAATGCGTTCATGCCCTGGATGAAATGGGGCAGCGTGTGGAGCGGAAACAGCTTTTCGGCGCGCCGGGCATAACCCACCATGTCGGCCTCGCGGCTGCTGTCCTCGCTCAGGCATATCAGCAGGGCCTCCCACAGGGCATAGTTGCTGCTGTCCTTGCGCAGCACCGTCTCAAGCCACGGCGTGGCCTCGCGGTATTTTTGCTGGCGCATCAGCGCGTCGCCATAGAGGGCGGCAAACTGGGAACTGTCCTCGCAGCCGGCCATGGCCATGTCCAGCAGCCGGAACGTGGTGGCGCTGCGGGTGCTGTAGAACTCCTCGGTGGTGTAGAACGAGCCCAGCAGGCGCAATTTCGTCTGGCTGTCGAGTTTCGGATTGGCAAAGGCCTTCAGCATCTCGGCATCCGCCATCTCCGGCTGTCCGGTCTGCTTGTAGTATTCGGCCAGCTGGATGTGGATATATTCGTCGTCGGGATCGGCCTCGACAATGCGGTCGTAGTATTCCTTGGCCTTCGCATAGCGCTGCTGCTTCATGTTGAGCTCGGCCAGGATGGCGTTGTAGCGCTTGTCGCCGGGCATCGAGGCCGCCAGCGCCTCAATCTCGCGCATGGCCTTGTCGGGCTTGCCGGCCGCCTCCCACAGCCTCTGCTTCTGCAGCGAGATGGGCTCGGTGACCCCTATCTTCTTCTCCACGCGGTTCAGCGCCTCCACAGCCGCCGTCAGATTCCCCGCGGCGATATAGGCATTCGACAGCTCGTAGTAGTAGTCCAGATTCTCGGGCTGAAGCTTCACCAGCTTCTCATACACCATCGCCATCTCCTTGCCTTCGCCGCGCAGCTCGTGCGCCTTCGCCTTCTCCAGATGATACCACACGTTGTCGGGATTCAGGGCCACGGCCCGGTTGGCGCATGCCAGCGCGCTGTCGGTCCAGCCGCGCTGCAGCAGCAGGGCCCCCATCTCGTACCACGCGGCGGCACACTGCGGCTTGTCGGCCACAATCTTGCCGTAGGCATTCAGCGCCTCGTCGGTGCGGCCGCTCTCCTGGAGGCTCACGGCGTTGATCAGCCGCGAGTCGAGCTCGAGCTGCTCCTGTGTCACTTCGCGTATCGGTTCGCGCTGGAAGCGGCTGTCGCCGGCGGCAGCCTGCTTGTTGCCGCCGCACGATGCGGCTGCGACGGAGATGATAATTATTAATGTTACTAATTTATATATTCGTGTACGCATATACATTAATAAATTGGAAGTCATGTTCGGAATCCATGTCCCAATAATAACTCATTTTGGGTGCTTTTATTGTGTTTTTGCAACTTGCTGTTTGCCAGAGCCTTCTCCTAAGCCCCTCCAACCCCCCTCCAACCCCCCTCCTGCTGTGGTGCGAAAAAGTATGGAGTGGGGGTGGAGGGGGGTTGGAGGGGGGTTGGAGGGGCTCGGGATTGACTGCTGTGAACCAGGCAGTTGCGCGACACGCAGTTCAGCGCTTCCGCAAGGGCTGGAATCGGCAGGCCAGGGCGGAGGCGCGACGGGGCCGGAGGCGCCAGGCGGGCGGGCGGACTGGGAATCGGGCGAGGGCTGAAAAAGTATCATAAAAAATCAAAAAAATATTGCGGTATGAGAAAAAATGCCTATATTTGCATTTGAAATATGAATAGACCGGATGCCCATTTATGGTTGGAATATACTGTGAGTGAGTCTCTTGTGATAAATTGAACAGAAAATAGTATTAATCATCAAATTCACACAACAATGAAAAAAGCATTAATGGTTTTGGGTTTGGCCATGTGCGCTACGTTCGCATTTGCCCAGACCAACTCTGTTGCCCAGCGCGGAACCAAGGGCGAGCAGCTGAAAGCTCTTGCCGGTGCCCCCGTTGAGACGACGGTTGACTACAAGGCTTCCATCTTCGCAAAAGATGGCGACACTATCCAGGTTTGGGATTTCAGCAACATGACAGGCTTTGTCTATCAGAGCAACGGCCGTGTGCTGGCTACCGACCAGATCGACGACACTGTTGTCGGAGCAAGCGCTCACTCGATCTTCACCGACTATTCGGTGTGGCAGCGCATTGAGGATTCGGCCTATGTCTATAGCGAGGCTATGGGCCAGACCTATCCTTCGTTTGCCGGTGCTTCTGATCAGTGGTGGCTGCGCCGCTACCTTGGCCTCTATATGGGTGCCTACAACTCCGGTAGCGACAACGGCTTTGCCTTCATCTTCCCCTACGATGTGAATAGTGGCCAGGGTTTGGTCAATGCCTACATGCAGTTCCCCGCCGTTGCCACCCCCGCCAATGCCGGTATCATCGACGTGGCTTTCATCCAGTTCTATCGTAAATATTACGATCAGTGCTACATCGACTATAAGATCGGCAACAGCTGGAGAGCCCGCGAAATCAACGTGACCGGCGTCGACATCGAGGTCAACGACCTTGGCGCCTACCGCGTGACCTACACCATGCCTATGGCCCTTGCCAACGAGAGCAACATTGAGATCCGCTTCCGTCTGTTTGGCGGCAACCGCGGTTCGGTGGCCGGCTACTGCTGGGCTGTCGACAATGTGACCCTCATTGCCCTTCCCGACGGCACTTCGCGCATGAATGCCTACACCGAGTACTATGTGGACGGCGGCTACGGCACCATCCCCCAGGGCTTCAATATCCCGATGTCGTGGATGTCGCAGATCACCAACACCGGTAGCGAGGATCTGACCAACTTCAACATCACCATGAGCCACCTCTATTTCGATGAGGCCGGCACCCTGCACACCGACAATATCCTCACCGCCCCGCAGGGCACTGTCGCCGCTGGCGACCCGACTGCCACTGCCGGCATCTATGTTGACGAGCGCGGCTTCCTTGGCAACGACGACCTCCGCACCTATGTCGGCTGGTATGGCTTTGCCCCCACCTATGGCGCCACCACCCTGCCCAGCAGCTACGGTGCACACGGTCTGCCCACCACCCACGGCGGCTACAACTACGTGACCACCACCGCTACCGTCGGCAGCTATGTCCAGGAATGGGACACCATCCTCTATCGCGTCAGCACTGCTGATGAGGAGTTTGACGAGAACTCTGACATGATTTCCGGTTACCGTTGGGGCCGCGACAATGGCATCATCCCCTCCGGTTCGCAGTGGGCCTTCATGTACACCGACAATGGCTATGTGACCGAGGATCCCGATCCCGCTAGTGGTAGCGACCACTGGTCGAAAGCCAACTATATGGTGCTGAACCGCTATGTCACCGGTGATGTGATCCCCGAAGGCTGGCGTATCCTTGGTATGGAGATTATCCCCGCCACCACCGGCGAGGTGATCTCGAATGCCGCCGGTGCCCAGTTCACCGCCGAGCTGTACTATGATTCTTATACCGAGGATGGTGAGACCATGAGCTTCAACACCGTCAACACCGGTATCAACAATGTGGTGCAGGAGGTCAGCTACGACCAGCTCAATATGCTTGAGAGCGGCTACATTCTGCCTGGCCAGGAGTACAACGCTGTGAACATCATGTTCCCCGAGCAGCCCGAACTGCTCCCGAACACCGCCTACCGTGTGGGTTATTCGCTGACCCGTGACGGTTCGTTCGCCCCTGCTTCCACCGCCTATGGCTACTATGACGAGAGCGGCAACTATGTCCGTTACTACAACAACAACTCGACTGCCCCCTTCTACAGCCAGTTCATCGTTGGTGACTACTATGCAACCCGTATCTACGACCCGCTGGCACCCGAAGGACGGAACGGCAGCCTCTGGGCGTCGATGTATTATGAGCAGTGGCCTATGATCCGCCTTATTGTCGGACCTTATCAGGATCTTCCCTCGACCACCGTGTATGCCATCTGCGGCGATCCCGACACTGGCTACATGATTCAGAATGTTGCTGACGAGAATGTTTGCGGTGAGGCCGTCAACGCTGTCATCGGCAGCTCGCCCATCTTCTACATCCTGCCCACTTCCGACCACATGGTGATCGATTCGATCTATATCGACGGTGTCAAGGTGACTCCTTACGATGAGACTGATCCCAACAGCGACGAGAACTGCTTCGAGGGCGACTACAATGTGACCGACGCTGATGGCAACATCCTGCTCTATCGTAAATACTACGGCTACCAGTTCGCCAACATCCAGGATGCCGCCAATGGCCACAGCATCAAGGCCTTCACCTCGTACAACGAGTTCATCAACGGTATCGATCCCGTTGCCTCGAATGTGTCGCTCGGCCTCTCGCCGAACCCCGCCACTTCGCAGGTCAAGCTGAACATCAAGGGCGTCACTGGCATGGTCAACTGCAATATCATTGATATGAGCGGCCGTGTGATCTACAACGCCAACATCAATGCTGAAGAGGCCCACACCATCAGCCTGAACAATGTTCCCGCCGGTGCCTACTTTGTGCGCGTCACCAACGACAGCTTCAGCAAAGTCGAGAAACTGATTGTCCGCTAATCCGATTAGCGTCCAATAGGTTTAACCCAAAAGCGGGGGGTCCGACGGATCCCCCGCTTTGTTTGTGCCCGGAGGCGCGGCTGTGCGGGAGCGAATTGCTAAAAATTGTGAGAAAAATGAATAAAATTTGTGCGGTTTAAAAAATGTTCGTAACTTTGCAAACTCTAAAAGCGATGTAAGGGTGCTTTGTATACCCGTTCAAAGTGCTGAGCATCAGGGTGAATTAGCGCGTTATGCCGGTTGTCCGTCACTGGTGAAATGGGCGGTTTGCCATAGAGAAAACAGTAAAGAAAACATATCATCGTTAGTATAAAGACAAGAAATGAGTACGTTAAGTTACAAGACCGTATCAGCCAACAAGAACACCGTCCAGAAGGAATGGGTGGTGGTTGATGCTGAAGGACAGACCGTCGGCCGTCTGGCAACCCGCGTGGCCAACATTCTGCGCGGCAAGACGAAGCCCAGTTTCACCCCGCACGTCGATTGCGGCGACAACGTCATTATCATCAATGCCGAGAAGTGCGTCTTCAGCGGCAAGAAGGAGAGTGACAAGATCTACCAGCGCTACACTGGCTACCCCGGTGGCCAGCGTGAGACCACTCCTGCCAAGGTGCGTGCCACCTTCCCTGAGCGTATCCTCGAGCACGCCATCCGCGGCATGCTTCCGAAGAACCGCCTCGGTGATGCCCTCTACCGCAACCTCTATGTGTATGCCGGAAGCGAGCATCCCCATCAGGGCCAGAACCCCAAAGTTATTGACATTAACGAAGTAAGATAATAAGATATGGCAGAAGTTATCAATACCATTGGTAGAAGAAAGACCGCCGTGGCCCGTATCTATATGACCCCGGGCAATGGCAATATTGTCGTCAACGGTCGTGATTATAAGGACTATTTCCCCACCGGTCCGCTGCAGTACATTGTTGGCCAGGCTTTCGCCGTGGTCGATGCTGAGGGCAAATGGGATGTGAAGGCTAACCTCGACGGTGGTGGAATCACCGGTCAGGCCCAGGCTCTGCGTATGGCTATCGCCCGCGCGCTGTGCGAGAACAACATCGAGGACCGTCCGGCCCTGAAGAAGGAAGGCTTCCTGATGCGTGACCCGCGTATGGTCGAGCGTAAGAAACCCGGTCAGCCCAAGGCCCGTAAGCGCTTCCAGTTCAGCAAGCGTTAGTCCAACGTGTCTGGCACGACCAGAATGTTTAGTATCCAAACCCATGGGATGCTCCGCCGCGTTGACAGTTCGCGCTGCGTAGAAAAGCCGAAAAACGCGGCCTGATGGACTGCCCAAGGGTTGGTAAAAGAATTAAAAATCAAAAGGAAAGTAAACACATTATGAACGAACTCAAATTTGAAGAACTGCTTGAAGCCGGTTGTCATTTCGGACACCTCAAGCGTAAGTGGAATCCCAAAATGGCTCCCTATATTTTCAAGGAGCACAACGGCATCCATGTGATTGATCTGCAGAAGACCATCGTCAAGGCCGACGAGGCTGCCGCTGCTTTGAAGCAGATGGCCCATTCCGGCAAGAAGGTGCTTTTTGTGGCCACCAAGAAGCAGGCCAAGGAAGTGGTTGCCGAGATGGCCAAGAGCGTTGACATGCCCTTCGTCACTGAGCGTTGGCCGGGCGGTATGCTCACCAACTTCCAGACCATCCGCAAGGCTGTGAAGAAGATGAACAATCTTGACCAGCTGATGCACGACAAGGATTTCAACAATATCAGCAAGCGTGAACGCCTCCAGGTGCAGCGCGAGCGCGCCAAGCTCGACAAGAACCTTGGCTCGATCGCCGACCTCAACCGTCTGCCCAGCGCCCTGTTTGTCATCGACATCAACAAGGAGCACATTGCCGTGGCCGAGGCACGCCGTCTGAATATCCCCACTTTCGCCCTCGTGGACACCAACACCAACCCCGAGCTCATCGACTTCCCGATTCCCGCTAACGATGATGCATCGAAGTCGATTGCAGCTATCCTCAAGCACATGTGCGAGGCTATCCAGGAAGGTCTGAACGAGCGCGCCCTCGACAAGGACGCCCAGGCCGCCGAAGAGGCCGAGGCCCCCGTCGCCGAGGAAGGTGCCGCTCCCGTTGAGAAGCGCACCCGTCCGCGCCGTCAGCGCACCGAGCCCAGAAGCGAGGCCCCCAAGGCTGAAGAGGCTCAGGCTGAGGAAGCTCCCAAGGCTGAGTAAGGAATAAAGTAGTTTCTAGTTTTACTAGTCCGACTAGTCCAACTGGTTCTACTAGTAAAACTAGATTTTTTTAATCACCGAATAAAGTATAGAAAGGAAACATACAATGGCAATTACCGCTTCACAGGTTAACGAGCTCCGTAAACTCACCGGTGTCGGCATGATGGACTGCAAGAAGGCCCTCGTCGAGACCGACGGCGACATGCAGAAAGCCATCGAGCTGCTGCGCCAGAAAGGTCAGAAGATGGCCGCCAAACGCGCCGACCGCGACGCTAACGAGGGTTGCGTCCTCGCCAAGACCATGGGCAACTACGGTGCTCTGATCATGGTGAGCTGCGAGACCGACTTCGTCGCTACCAACGCCGGTTTCGTCGACTTCACCAACAGCATTATCGACACCGCCATGCAGAACCACATCACCACCAAAGATGAGGTGCTGGCTATGGATCTGAACGGCAGCAGCGTTGCTGACGCCATCACCGACCAGATCGCCAAGATCGGCGAGAAAATCGAGCTGGCCCACTTCGAGACCATCGAGGCCGAGAAGGTTTACGCCTATGTGCATCCGGGCAACCGTATGGCTGCTATCGTCGGTATGAACAAGGCTGGCTTCGACCAGGTGGGTCACGACATCGCCATGCAGGTCGTCGCCATGCGTCCCGTAGCCCTCGACGCCGAGAGCGTGCCCCAGGAGATCAAAGACCAGGAGCTCCGCGTGGCCATCGAGAAGACCAAGGAAGAGCTCATCGGCAAGGCCGTCGACGCCGCCCTCAAGAAGGCCGGCATCAACCCCGCCCACGTCGACAGCGAGGAGCACATGGCCTCCAACATGGGCAAAGGCTGGATCACCGAGGAGCAGGTCAACCAGGCCCGCCAGATCAAAGAGCAGGTCGCTGCCGAGAAGGCCGCCCAGCTCAGCGAGCAGCAGATCAACCAGATTGCCAACGGCCGTCTGAACAAGTACTTCCAGGAGAACACCCTCATGGAGCAGGAGTACATCATGGAAGCCAAGGTGAAGGTCAAAGACTTCATCGCCAAGGCCGACAAGGACCTCCGCTGCACCGGCTTCAAGCGCCTCGAACTCGGCGCCTAAGCCCCGCACTGCGATAATGAAAAAGAAAGCGCGCCCTGCATCGGAGCGCGCTTTCGTCGTTTTCGGTCAATGGCACCGCGCTCATGAGCGGGCATCGCTTTTTCATTGAAAACAGACCGCGCTCACGTGCGGGGCGCACTTTCCGGCCGAAAATAGACCTCGCTCATGTGCGGGGAGTACTTCCCGTCAAAAAATAGACCTCGCTCATGAGCGGGGCGTATTGTATGGACTGTTTCAACATCCCGCACATGAGCGCAGTGCACTTTCACGCCCTCCAATGCCATCCGCACAGGTGCGCGGGACATTGTTTGCGCTGCAACAGGCTATCGTACGATGACTTTCACACCGTCTTTCTCCAAGTATTGGGATGCGCCGTTGGGGTCGATTTCTATTACGGGATGTATGTCTTCATCAGTTATTATTCCAATCGTAACAGGGAAAACATTGTCACTATCGCTTAGCTTGATTGTGGCGAATGTGGTGTCCCTCGTGAGAAGAACATCTGTTTGAATGTATCTGGCATAGCCTATATACGATGTCTCTATATCATACCTGCCCTCGGAGACGGTGATGCTGAAGTTGCCGTCGAAGTCGGTTGAGCATCCTGTCACCATCTTGCCGTCTTTCTTCACGATGACGTTGACAAACGGCAGCGGCTCGTCCGTCTTGGAGTCCACCACCGTGCCCTTTAATGTCACGCTATCGGACACATGCACCTCCTCTTTGACGACGGGCGGCACCTCCGACGCGGCTGTCTGCGAAGCCTGCGCCTGCGCGGTGGCGGCGAGGCCCAGGGCGAGGCCGGCGACAGTAGCCACCTTGCCCAGCCGCAGGCGGTCGGCCAGGGCGTTCTCCAGGTAGCGCACCTCGGCCTCGCAGCGCGGACATGTGCCGCGGCACTCGCCCTTGTAGCTGCACTCCTCTATCTCCAGAGGGATTTCATTCTCCTCAGCGATGCGTTTCCGCACCTCCTTTAGCTGCTTGCAGATGTTCTTCCCGTGTGTCATAATCACATTGCTATTTCTTATCGTACGATGACTTTCACGCCCTCAACCTCCATTTCTTGTGTAGAGCCGTTCGGACCTATCAAATCTGGACCTTCCACGTCTTGGATGGGCATCCTCCCCTGAACAGGGGCCTGCCCTTCAATAAGTGGAATGCAATACTTTTTGTCAAAAACAACAGGCAGGTTGTACTGCATTCGAACAGCTTTTCCTTGTTGTTTACCAGGCTTCCATTTGGGCATCATCTTAACAATACGTATGGCTTCTGCACCACAACCACCTCCAATGTCACGGAGAAGGCGAGGGTTCTGTACCGATCCGTCAGTGTCTATGCCGAAGGAGACATACACCTTGCCACTGATGCCGTTCTCTGTCGCCAGCCGCGGATACTGCATATTGTCCTCAATAAACTTATACAGGGCTTTCTCTCCACCAGGGAATTCAGGGTCTTCGTCAACTTGTACGAAGAGCCAGTCATCATCATAAATTTCTCCCTCCATTAGTTCGTCATCCGGTAGTACAGCCTCGTTGGACTGAGTGTCGCTGATATCAAGCACATCGAAGTCGCCGCCAAGGTAGATGTCATCAGGAAATTCCGGTTCGCGCCACACGGATTGGGCAGTATCGGCCGTCCGGATGGTGTCGGTATCAACCGGGGTGGTGTCGGTGATAAGCAGCTGTTTGTTGCCATTGGGCGACGAAGTACCGTTGCCACACGAGGCAAGGCCAAGCGCGAGGCCCGCGACGGTGGCCACCTTGCCCAGCCGCAGGCGGTCGGCCAGGGCGTTCTCCAGGTAGCGCACCTCGGCCTCGCAGCGCGGACAGGTGCCGCGGCACTCGCCCTTGTAGCTGCACTCCTCTATCTCCAGAGGTATGTCATTCTCTTCCGCAATGCGCTTGCGGACCTCTTTCAATTGGTTGCAGATGTTCTTCCCGTGGGTCATCGGTGGCCTCCTTTTTGATTATTTTGATGCCGTCCGCTTCCTCTATTTCCACCAGGGGAGGAAGCCTGCGGTCTTCGTATAATGTTTTGTCGCTGGTGTATTGTTCAAGGACAGACGACGGCGGTTGTGGGAGCTTTACAATACGCCGGGGCATCCATACGTATTCAACATCAGGATAGTATGGCAATAACCCTCCGCAATCACTATGGACAAAAACAATTCGTTTTTCGATGGTGGGTGCCGATTTCAACTTCGAAATGGTATCTGTTTGTGTTCTGCCAACGATGTTGTTCTGTCCCGTGGCCATGGCTGGAATAATGAGGCAGAAAACAGCCGTGAATATCGCTGCCAGTATAGGATTGTTCTTCAAGAGTGTCATGTTGATATAACGCTGATTTCTAAAGATTATTGTTCTCCGCTTCGCTATCGGAATGCCACTGGCATTCCTTTGTGGTGCGGTAGGTGAAGCGGTCGATGCGGGTGACGCCCATGTCGGCGAGGCGCTGGGCGGTGCGGTCGGTGTCGGCCTCGCTGTTGAAGGAGGGGATGAGGGGGACGCGGACGGTGACGTGCTCCGGCCCGACGAGCGAGAGAAGCAACCGCAGGTTGTCCCACGCGCGGCTGGCGTCGCCGCCGGTGTAGGCGCGGTAGATGTCGGGGTCGCTTTCTTTTATGTCGACGATAAAATCGCCCACCACCGTGCAGGCGCGGCGCACGCTCTCAGCGGGTACCTGCAGCGAGGTCTCGGCGGTGAGGTTCCAGCTCTTGCCGCACAGGGCGCGGAACGCCTCGATGAAGTCGATGCGCAGCAGCGGTTCGCCGCCGCCGAAACAGACGCCGCCCCCGGTGGCGATGAAGTAGAGGTTGTCGATGCCTACGTGGTCGTAGAGCTGCTGCGGCGTGTAGCGCGGCAGACCGTCGGGAGCCTCCAGACAGCGGCGGTTGAGGCAGTAACGGCAGCGCAGCGGACAGCCGTGGAAGGCCGCCAGCGTGGTCACACCCACGCCGTCCACCCCCAGCCGGTGCCGGTCGATGCCTATGAACGGTACAGCCTCCATTTTCGCTGCAAAGATACGACATTATTTCCGGATGGGAAAAAAGTCGTATCTTTGCACGCTGAAAACCTATGGCTAAAAAACAAAAATACTACGTGGTGTGGCAGGGCAAGAAGCCCGGTATCTACACGGACTGGGAGGCCTGCAAGGCGCAGGTGGCCGGCGTACAGGGCGCCCAATACAAGGCCTTCGACACGATGGCCGAAGCCGAACAGGCTATCCGTATGCCCTACAGCAGCGTGGTCGCCACCAAGGCCACTACAGGACCGGCCAGTGCTGCCGCTAAACCCGGCGCCCTCTTCGTCGACGACAACGGCATCACCGCCATACGCCCGGGCACGGAAAATCCTCCCGTCCTCGACGCCCTGGCCGTCGACGCCGCCTGCAGCGGCAATCCCGGCGTGATGGAATATCAGGGCATCTATATCCCCACTCGCACCCAGGTGTTCCACTACAGCGCCCCCAAGGGCACCAACAATATTGGCGAATTCCTTGCCATCGTCCACGGCTTGGCCTACCTCAAAAAACACCGGCTGAACCAGATCATCTATTCCGATTCTGTCAACGCTATCTCATGGGTGCGACAGAAACTGTGCAAGAGCAAGCTGCCCTGCGACAGCAGCACTGCCGAACTCTGGGACTATGTTCACCGCGCCGAAAACTGGCTCCGGCAGAACACCTACACCACCGAAATCCGCAAGTGGGACACCGACCATTGGGGGGAAATCCCCGCCGATTTCGGCCGCAAATGAACAACCCCTGCCGTGAAGAACACCAGCAACATACGTTTCCGCAGCAACCGCGTCCGCGACATCCTGGCCCTTTTCCACGATGAGCTCGATGCCCTCTATGGCGCTGCCGAGGTATCGGTCTTCGGCGAGATGCTCTTCGAGGCTTTCCTCGGATGGGACAAGGTGCGCCTGCTGACCTCCAAGGAACAGACCATCAACCAGAGCGACTTGCTGCGCTTCCATTGGGCACTCGAGGACCTGAACCATCACCGCCCCATCCAGCACATCATAGGCCATGTGGACTTCTGCGGCTGCCGCATCAACGTCAGTCCCGACGTGCTCATTCCACGCCCCGAGACCGAGGAGATGGTCAAGTATATCGTAGGGGCGTACCCCAGTGTACGCCCGCAGGCCAAGGACGTACGCGGGGGTACGCCCCTACTGGATTTGTGTACCGGCAGCGGCTGCATCTCCATCGCTCTGAAAAAGGCCTTTCCTTCGGCCGAGGTAACGGCTGTCGACGTCTCGCCTGCAGCGCTGGAGATGGCGCAGCAGAACGCCAAAAACAACGGTGTGGAGGTGCATTGGGTTGAGGGGGACGTGCTGCGTTGGAATCCATCGGGCGTACACGGGGGTACGCCCCTACGATATGATTTGGTTGTGAGCAACCCGCCATACGTGATGGAAAAAGAGCGCGCCCAGATGCAGCGCAACGTGCTCGACTACGACCCCGCGCTGGCCCTCTTCGTACCCGACGACGACCCGCTGCGCTTCTACAAGGCAATAGCCGATATCGCAAAAGAGCACCTGTCCGACAACGGCCTGCTGGTAGTGGAGATAAACGAAGCCCTTGCCGAAGAGACGGCGATGCTGTTCCGTGACCGGGGCCTCAGCCCCGTCATTCACGACGACTTCCGCGGCCGCCACCGGTGGATATCGGCAACCTTTCAGAACAACATACAATGAAAACTATCGGAAATATCATTTGGGTCCTGTTCGGAGGCCTCGAACTGGCGCTGGGCTACTTTGTCTCAGGTGTCGCGCTGTGCCTCACCATCATAGGCATTCCCTTCGGACTGCAGATCTTTAAGCTGGGTCTGCTGGCTCTGTGGCCTTTTGGACACAATGTGAGCAAAATGGAAGGTAATAATGGATGCCTCAACACCTTGATGAACGTGCTGTGGTTCATCTTCGGCGGCATCGGCATTGTACTGTCGCACTTCTTCCTTGGGGTGCTGTTCTACATCACCATTGTGGGCATATCCTTCGGCAAGCAACACTTCAAACTGGCCCACATTGCCCTGACGCCTTTCGGCCGCGAGATTGTCTAAAACCGTTCGCGCAGCTGCGAGTCCATGATGATGGTCACAGGACCGTCGTTGACCAGCGCCACCTGCATGTTGGCGCCGAACACACCCGTCTGCACCTCCTTGCCCGACAGTTCGCGCAGGCGTGAAACAAATTTCTCGTACATCGGCACTGCGAAGTCGGGCTTCGAGGCATGTATATAGCTCGGGCGGTTGCCTTTCTTGGTGGAGGCCATCAGCGTGAACTGGCTCACCACCAGTATGCCGCTGCCTTGCACCTCTGTCACCGGCAGGTTCATCACCCCCTCGCTGTCGTCGAAGATGCGCAGCTTCACCACCTTCTGGCACAGGTATTCTATATCCTCGTCGGTGTCCTCGTCGCAGATTCCTATCAGTATCATCAGGCCCTGCCCGATGGTGCTGTGCAATGTGCCGCCGATGCTGACCGACGCTTCCTTGACCCGTTGAATCACCAGTCTCATCTTGCTCTCCTTTCCGTTCTATTCCTCCACGATGGTAAGTTTGGCAAACTTCAGCATCAGCTGTTTCTGCCCCGCACCTTCAAAAAACACCACCGCCTTGCGCGAGTCGCCGCTGCCTTCCACACTCAGCACCTTGCCGCTGCCGAACTTGTCGTGCTGCACCTTCATCCCGGGCATGATGCTCGCTATCTGTGCCGGCGTGTTGCCCTCGACGGGGCCCCGCTGCACAAACGTCTTGGCCACCGGTTTCTTCTTGAACACCGGCTCCTTGGGTTGGGGCCGGCCAGCCGAGAAAAAGGCCCGTGGCATCGTCGGCGTCGACCGCGAGCTGCGGATCAGCTCGATGTATTGCGGATCGATCTCGTCCACAAAGCGGCTCATCTCGCCGCTGCTCTGCTGTCCGTTGTGGTAGCGGTTTTGGGCATAGCTCAGCGTCACCTGTTTCTCGGCGCGCGTCACCGCCACGTAGAACAGCCGCCGCTCCTCCTCCAGTTCGGCGCGCGTCATGGCCAGAAACGACGGGAAAATCTGCTCCTCCATGCCCACCACGAACACGTAGGGAAACTCCAGTCCCTTGGCCGCATGGATCGTCATCAGCGACACCCGGTCGGCCTTGTCGTCCTTCTCCTTGTCCTCCGACGTGTAGAGCAGCACCTGCTGCAGGAAGGCGTCGAGTGTGCGCAGCGTTTCTTTCCGGTCGCCGTTGTCCTCTTCGGGCAGGGGCTCTTCCTCGTTGTCGCAGAACTCTTTCACGCCGTTGAGCAACTCGTCGATGTTGTCGATGCGCTCAGCGCTTTCGGGGTCCTCTTCCTCGCGCAGCGTGCGTATGATGCCCGAGGCGTACACCACCTGCTTGGCCAGCGTGAAGGCATCGGTGGTGGCCACCTGGCTCTCGAAACGCTTGATCATATACACGAAGTCGGTCACCTTCTGCACGATGCCGCTGCCGATGCCCAGCCCGAAGTCGCCCAGATGCTCCAGCACCGTCCAGATGCTCACATCGTTGTCGGCGGCAGCCACGCGGATCTTGTCCATCGTGGTCTGGCCGATGCCGCGGGCCGGATAGTTGATCACGCGCACCAGCGACTCGTCGTCGTGCGGGTTCACGCACAGGCGCAGGTAGGCCAGCACGTCCTTCACCTCGCGGCGGCTGTAGAACGACGTGCCTTGGTAGATCTTGTACGGGATGTTCATCTTGCGCAGCGCATCCTCGATCGAGCGCGACAGCGAGTTCTGCCTATAGAGCACCGTGAAGTCGCGGAAGTCGGCGTCCTGGCTCAGCCTCAGGTTCTGGATGGCGTCGGCCACGCGGGTGCCCTCGTCGCGCTCGTCGATGGCGCGTATCAGCTTGATGCGTCCGCCGTCGGCATTGTCGCTCCACAACTCCTTGTGGATCTGGTCGCGGTTGCGCGCGATGATGCTGTTGGCGGCATTGACGATGGTCTTCGTCGACCGGTAGTTCTGCTCCAGCTTGAAGAGGTTCATCGTCGGATAGTCGCGACGGAAATTCAGAATGTTCTGTATGTTCGCGCCGCGGAAGGCATAGATGCTCTGCGCGTCGTCGCCCACCACGCAGATGTTCTGGTGACGCGCCGCCAGCTTCTTCACAATCAGGTATTGTGCATAGTTCGTGTCCTGATACTCGTCCACCAGGATATACTGGTACCGTTGCTGGTATTTCAGCAGCACATCCGGGAAGTCGCGCAGCAGGATATTCATGTTGAACAGCAAGTCGTCGAAATCCATCGCGTTCGAGTTGTGTAGCCGCTGGTCGTAGATCTGGTATATCTTGCCGATGGCGGGACGCTTCGAGTCGGTGTCGGCCTGGTAGATTTCGGGATTTTCCTGATAGTCTTTCGGCGACAACAGATTGCTCTTGGCCATCGAGATGCGGTTCAGCACAAACGACGGCTTGTAGGCCTTCGGGTCGAGGTTGAGCTGCTTCACAATCTGCTTGATGGCGGCCTTTTGGTCGTCGGTGTCGTAGATGGTGAAGTTGGAGGTGTAGCCCAGGCGCGTGCCGTCGCTGCGCAGCAGGCGTGCAAACACGGAGTGGAAGGTGCCCATCCAGATGTCGCGGGCGTCGTCGCCCACCAGCTTCACGATGCGCTCTTTCATCTCTTTGGCGGCCTTGTTGGTGAAGGTCAGCGCCAGTATGCGGAACGGGTCGACGCCCTGCTCCACCAGGTGCGCTATGCGGTAGGTCAGCGTGCGTGTCTTGCCGCTGCCGGCGCCGGCGATGATCATCACCGGCCCTTCTGTGCACATGGCAGCCTCGCGCTGCGGTTCATTCAGTTGATCAAGCAGTTCACTCATTTGTTCTCCTCAGATTGGAGCAGCAAAGGTACGAAAAAAATTCCAACCTCCGGACCTTATTTTTACCCCCATTTTGCCGCTTTCGTAACCCCCTGAAAATCCGTAGTCTCAACCTACCCCCTCCAACCCCCCTCCAACCCCTCTCCATCCCTTCGCCAAAAATTTTCGGAGAAGAGGTGGAGGGGGGTTGGAGGGGGGTTGGAGGGGATCAGGTGAAAGGGCACAGAATCAGGCAGTTGCGCGAGGTTCTGGCGAAAAATGCAAATGGTTGGTTTCCAGAGGGTTTACAAAACGTCGATTTTGACGGTGCGGAGGTTTTGCACGGCGTCGTAGAAGCGGACGCTGAGCGACTGGCGGATGCCCACTTCGAGCGAGCATTGCAGGTCGTAGTGCGGCTGTTCGGGTTTGAGGTCGAAGTCTTTCAGGATGCGCATCACGTCGTTCATGGCTTCGTAGGCGAAGGAGAGGCGGTAGCGGCAGTCGATGGTGCGCTCGACGATGGTGGCGTGGTCGATGGCGTCGCGGGCGGCGGTCTTGTAGGCGTTGGCCAGGCCGCTGGCACCGAGGAGGATGCCGCCGAAATAGCGGACGACGACTATCAGCGTGTCGGTGAGGTCGGCGGAGAGGAGCTGGCCGTGGATGGGGCGGCCGCCGGTGCCGCTGGGTTCGCCGTCGTCGTTGGCGCGGAAGGCATCTTTGCGGGGGCCGAGGATGTAGGCGTAGCAGTGGTGGCGTGCGTCGAAGTAGTCTTTGCGGAGCTGGTCGAGGTGAGCCTTCACTTCGTCGAGGGTGCGCACGGGGTAGGCAAAAGCGAGGAACTTACTGCCTTTCTCCTTGTAGAGGCCCTCCGAGGGGGCGGCTAATGTCTTGTATGTGTCGTCGAACATTAATTTTCAATTTTCAATTTTCAATTCGAAAGACCCAAGCGTAGTCGAGGGTGTTGAGCTCTTTGGGGTCGAGGGTGGTGAGGTCGAGGGTGAGGGTGCCGTCTTTCTTCTGCTTCCATTTCAGTTTGGCGGTGGTGCCGAGGAGGGTAATGGCTGTGCCTTTCTTCAGACGCGGCAGGTTGGGGAGGGTCAGCGTGCGGCCGGGGCGCTCGAACTCGATGACGTATAGGTTGTCGGCCTTGGTGGTGAAACAGCGGAGGGTGCGATCCCACGAGGTGGTGCCGTGCCAGTCGGCATATAGAGGAGCGAAGGTCTTGCCACCGTCGTGGCTGATGCTGAAGTGTGCCGTGGCCTCAAGGTCTTTCTCTTTGAGTATCACGTCGAAGAGGTATGCGCTCTTACCATCAAAGTGGTATGATGCCTGCGCCTGGTCGTTCTCGGCCCAAGAGTGGTTGTAGTAGAGGATGGTGTCGTCGCCGGTAAGCACCCATATCTCGTCGTCGCCTTCCGCGCGGATCAGGCAGTCTTCTTCCTGCCGGCTTGGCCACATCACTCCGTGCCAACGTATGGTGAAGTTGTCCACAGGCATGCCTTTCAGCGGAGCGTTGCGGACCCAGTCGTAGTCGATGGCGGTAGTGTGGGGCATCTCTGCCGTCATGTGCTCACGCTGGCAGGGGATGATGTAGGGTCGCGAGCCGTAGATGGCTTCGCCGTTGACCTGCAGCCAGTGGCCGAGGTCGCGGAGGCGCTCCTGCTGGATGAGGGGGATGTGGCCGTCGGCGGCGGGGCCGACGTTGAGGGTGAGGCCGCCGCCGTGGGCCACGAGCTCGCAGAAGTGCTGGATGAGGGCCGTGGAGGTGAGGTAGTTGTCCAGGTCCTCGTTGCGGTTGAGCCCGAAGCTGCGGCCCAGGCCGCGGCATTCGGCCCAGGGCCGGTCGCTGACGCCGATGCCGGCGCTGTATTCGGGGGTCTTGAAACCATGTTTTGTATTCTGACCCCAGCGGTCGTTGACGATGGCGTCGGGGCCGACGGTGCGGTAGTACCAGTCGATGAGTTCCACGGAGCGCAGTTGTTCGGGGGTGTTCTGCCAGTCGCCGTCGGCGAAGATGAGGTCGGGATGGTAGCGGGAGACGAGGTCTTTGAATTGGGGCACCATGTGGTTGTCGACATAGTCGGTGATGGCCGAGTCGGGATCCTGCATCCAGATGTGGCGGGGGTTGCTCCATTCGGGCAGCGAGTAGTAGAAGCCCATACGCAGGCCTTCGTGGCGCACGGCGGCGGTGAGCTCCTCGACGATGTTGCGGTGCGGGCCACTGACGGTGCTGTTCCACCCGGGCTGGTAGGGATCGTCCCAGAGGGAGTAGCCGTCGTGGTGCTTGGTGACGAGCACGACGTATTTGGCGCCGGCCTCGCGGAACATGCGGGCCCAGTCCTGCGGGCTCCACAGCTCGGCGCGCCAGTATTTGGTGAATTCTTTATATTGTTCGAAGACAGGCAGGGTAGTGTCGGCGTAGAGGCTCATGATCTGGCAGCGGCCGCTGTCGCCGACCATCAGGCCGCGGTAGAACCATTCGGCGTAGCCCTCCTTGCCGGCGTAGGCGGGCACGGAGTAGAGTCCCCAGTGGACGAAGATGCCCAGCTTGGCGTCGCTGAACCACTGCGGGTAGGGCCGGGCGTTGAGGCTCTCCCAGGTCTGCCCGTGGGCGGCAAAGGCGGTGAGCAGCAGCAGTGCTGCCAGCAGTTTGTGATTCATGGCTCGACGATGGTTAGTCGGTTGGGGGCTATGGTCGGTAGCTCCGGCGCGGGGAGGCCGCTGCCGAGGGTCTGCGGGCTGCGGAGAATGCGCACTTCGTCGTAGAGGCCGCTCTGGATGAAGGCGTCGAGCACATGACGTCCGCCTTCGACGATGACGCTTTGCAGTTTGGCTTCGTAGAGGGTCTTAAGGGTGTCGGCGACAGTCTGGGTGCGGAGGTGGAGCCAATGGGACGGGACGTTGGAGAGACGGCCGCGGCGGTCGAGGACAATGGGCTGCGGCTGCGGACCGAGGTAGTGGCGCGCCGTGAGGGTGGGGGAGTCTGTGAGGTAGGTTTCGCTGCCCACAAGGATGGCGGCTTCTTCGGTGCGCCAGCGGTGGTTGAGTCGGTTCTGCCGCTGGGTCGACAACCAGTAGGGGCGTACCCCTGTGTACGCCTGTGTGTCTTCCTGGGGGCGTACCCCTGTGTACGCCCGTGTGTCTTTCTGGGGGCGTACCCCTGTGTACGCCCGTGTGCCTTCTTGGGGGCGTACACGGGGGTACGCCCCTACGGGAGCCATAAAACCGTCGGCACTCTCGGCCCACTTTAGGATGACGTAGGGGCGCTGCTTTTCCATGAAGGTGAAGAATCGGCGGTTGAGCTCGCGGCCTTCGCTTTCTAGCACGTGCCTCGTGACTTCGATGCCGGCGGCCTCGAGCTTGCGGAAGCCGTTGCCGCTGACGAGGGGGTTGGGGTCGTCGTTGCAGCACACCACGCGGCGGATGCCCTTCTCGATGATGAGGTCGGCGCAGGGGGGCGTGTGGCCGTAGTGTGAGCAGGGTTCGAGGTTAACGTACAGCGTGGCACCCTCGTAGGGGTTTACTCCTGTGTACGCCCCGTCGTTGCGCAGCAAGGCATTACGTTCGGCGTGGTTGTGGCCGTGTTCCTGGTGGTAGCCCTCGCTGATCACTTCGGGCGTACACGGGGGTACGCCCCTACAAACGACACAACCCACCATGGGATTGGGCCTCACACGCCCAAGCCCGTTGGCGGCCAGCTGCAGGCACCGCCGCATATAGATGATGTCTATTTCCTGCTGTGTCATTTCAGTGTGCAAATATACGACAAAACAACCACATGGCAAAATAATAATTTGTCATGTCGCAGAAAGTGTGTATCTTTGCACCGTCGTTTGCGAGAGTAAGCATCCGACAAGAAGAAGCTCAATTGCCTTACAAATTACCACCTTGAAGATAATTCGAGTTTGCCTGATCCCTTACATTGGGATGTTTGTGCTTTATGGTACGGACATCCGTCGTAAGGGAAGGTTGTGGTAAACCTGTAAGGCAGACGGAATGAACCGTACCTTTTTTATGGCAATATCGCACAAAACCTTATAAAATTACCACAACAATGAAAAAAGTTATTACTCTAACCGTCGCTGCCATGATGGGTATCGGCACAACATCGGCTCAAGCACTGCTCGTCGAGCCAGAAAACAGCAACACAATCGACATCCAAATGCTTACCGATCAGGTGGAAGTGAATCCCTCGTATGCTTCCTATTTTGAAGCTATGAAAGAAGCCTCTTTCCCTACAGAGAATGAGATGCCTGCTGAGGTTTTTGAACTCAGCAAAAACCCCGACCAGTTGACAGCAGGTCTGTTTGCGATTCTTCTTGGAGGTATTGGTGTCCATCACTTCTACACTGGACAAACTTTGCGTGGTGTTTTGGATATCCTCTTTTGCTGGACAGGCATACCTGCCATCATTGGATTGGTCGAAGGCATCGTATGGCTTTGTGACGACGATGCAGGCTGGGCAGAGCGCGTGGCCAAGTGGAATAGTAAGTAGCGTTCACCAGATTGTTAAAGTAGCGAGCCACGGATAAAAATCCGCGGCTCGCTCCGCATATATGCGGCTCGCATTGTAAGTGCTGCAAAATGGTCGTGCATAGATGCGGGATGATAAAACAGTGCTGGAAGTGCCTTTTGCAATGATGCGAGGTCGGTTTGCAGTGATGTAAATGCGTTTTGCAGTGATGCGAGGTCTATTTTCTGCCCAAACAGTGCCTCCGCATTGATGCGAGATTTGTTTTCTGTGCTACAACGTGGCCTTGCAATGATGCGAGATGAAACTGCACAAAGAAAAAGAAAGTGCGCCCCGCGAATACGGGGCGCACTTGTTGTTACATAGTGCCGACGGTTTAGAACTCGGCGGTCTTCGGGGTTCTCGGGAAGGGGATGACGTCGCGGATGTTGGCCATGCCGGTGACGAAGAGCATCAGGCGCTCGAAGCCGAGGCCGAAGCCGGCGTGGGGGCAGCTGCCGTAGCGGCGCGTGTCGAGGTACCACCACATGTCTTTCATCGGGATGTTCAGCTCGGTGATACGACCCATCAGCTTGTCGTAGTTCTCCTCGCGGACCGAGCCGCCGATGATCTCGCCAATCTGAGGGAAGAGCACGTCGGTGCCCTGCACGGTGAGACCCGAGAAGCCCTGCTTTTTGCCCTCCTCGACCACCTGGTCGTTGAGCTTCATGTAGAAGGCCTTGATCTCCTTCGGGTAGTCGATCATGATGACGGGACGCTTGAAGTGCTGCTCCACGAGGTAGCGCTCGTGCTCGGAGGCCAGGTCGACGCCCCAGCTGATGGGAAACTCGAACTTGTGGCCTTTAGCGACGGCCTCTTCCAGTATCTTGATGCCCTCGGTGTAGGGCAGGCGGACGAATTCGGTGTCGATGACACTGCGCAGGCGCTCGATGAGGCCGTTGTCGATCATCTTGTTGAGGAACTCGAGGTCGTCCATGCAGTGGTCGAGGGCCCAGCGGACGCAGTATTTGATGAATTCTTCTTCGAGGGCGGTGAGCTCGTCGAGCTGGTAGAAAGCCATTTCGGGCTCGATCATCCAGAACTCGGCCAGGTGGCGCGGCGTGTTGCTGTTTTCGGCGCGGAAGGTGGGGCCGAAGGTGTAGATTTTGCCGAGCGAAGTGGCACCGAGCTCACCTTCGAGCTGTCCGCTGACGGTGAGGGCGGTGAACTTGCCGAAGAAGTCCTGCTCCCAGTCGATCTTGCCGTCGGCGGTGCGGGGAGGATTCTCAGGATCGAGGGTGGAGACGTGGAACATTTCGCCAGCGCCTTCGCAGTCGGAGGCGGTGATGAGCGGCGTGTGGAAATAGTAGAATCCGCGCTCGTGGAAGAAGGTGTGGATGGCCATGGCCATGTTGTGGCGCAGGCGCATCACGGCACCGAAGGTGTTGGTGCGCAGGCGCAGGTGGCCTATTTCGCGGAGAAACTCCATGGAGTGGCCCTTCTTCTGCAGGGGGTAGGTGTTGGGGTCGGCCTCGCCGTAGACGACGATGCGCTCGGCCTGCACCTCGACGGCCTGGCCGCTGCCCTGGCTTTGGACGAGTGTGCCCTCCACGCCGATGCAGGCGCCGGTGGTGATGCGCTTCAGCTCTTCCTCGAACTTGGCCGGATCGGCCACTACCTGCATATTGTGGATGATTGAACCATCGTTCAAGGCCAGGAAGGCCACATTCTTGTTGCCGCGTTTGGTGCGTATCCATCCTTTGACACAGATTTGTGTGCCGATCAGGGTGCTGACGTCGTTTTTAAGCAGATATTTAATCTCGTAGTGCTTCATATTGTTGTGATATTATTTTTTGTCAATCAGTTCTTTAAGGGCTACATCGCTGGCGAAGCGAAACACCATTTCCTCTTGGCTGCGGCGGCATATCATGAGCGTGTCGTCACTGGCAGCCACGATATATCCGTCCAAGCCTTCGACGACGACAGTCTTGCCCTTCTCATCGGGCATGGTGACGATGGTGTTTTTTGTGTTGTAGGTGAACACGTTCCCTCCCAAAATGGCGTTGCCGTGGCTGTCGCGCAGCGACACGTCGTAGAGTGAATCCCAGGTTTCCACATCGCTCCATCCGAATCCGGCCTCCATCACGTGCACGTTGGAGGCTTTCTCCATGATGCCATTGTCGACCGATATGGCCTCGCTATGAGCGTAGACGCGTTCCAGATCCTCGTGAGGCGTGTCGATGCCGAGTGAGAAAAACGTTTCGGCAATGGCCGGAAGAAAGTCTCTGTAGGCCTGCATCAGGATGGGCAACCGCCAGACGAAAATGCCCGCATTCCAGAAGAATTCGCCGCTGGCTATGAACTGGCGAGCCATCTCCACAGGGGGTTTCTCGGTGAATGTCACCACCTTGTGCAGGTTCTTGGCATTCTCCAGCGAGGCCTGTTCGCGGAATTGTATGTATCCGTAGGATGTTTCAGGCTTGGTGGGTTGGGCGCCAAGGGTGATGATCCAGTCGTGCGACCCCACCACGTCGACAGCCTGCAGCATGTCTGCCTCGAATTTGTCTTGTTTGAATATGGCATGGTCGGCCGGCGACACGATGATGGTGGCCTCCGGGTCGCGCTGGTTGATGATGGCGGCAGCATAGGCGATGCATGGTGCCGTGTTGCGCCGCATGGGCTCCACAACCACCTGATGGGGTTCCAGCGAAGGGATCTGCTCGCGAACTTGGTCGGCATAGTGTTCTCCGGTCACAATCACGATCTGCTCACGCCGGCAGAACTTTTCAAAGCGCTCGAAGGTCATCTGCAGCATCGATTTGCCGACGCCCATCACGTCGATAAACTGCTTGGGTGTGTCGCTGTTGCTGATGGGCCAGAAACGGCTGCCGAGGCCGCCTGCCATCACGATGGTCCAAATATGTTTGTTGTCTTTCAAATTGTTGTTGTCTTGGTCAAATAATGTGTCTGTTCAAACACTTACGGCTCCCTTGATGTGTGGGTGCGGGTCGTAGCCTTCAAGTGTGAAGTCCTCATAGTCGAAACCGAAAATGTCCTTCACCTCGGGGTTGATCCTCATGGTCGGCAACGGCCTGGGGTCGCGTGTCAGCTGCAGCTTCACCTGGTCCAGATGGTTGCGGTAGATATGGGCGTCGCCGAGTGTGTGGATGAAGTCGCCCACGCCCAGTCCGCACACCTGGGCCATCATCATCGTCAGCAGGGCATAGCTGGCAATGTTGAACGGCACACCCAGGAATATGTCGGCGCTGCGCTGGTAGAGTTGGCAGCTGAGGCGTCCCCCGTCCACATAGAATTGGAAAAGGCAATGGCAAGGGGGCAACGCCATATCCTGCATTTCGGCAGGGTTCCATGCCGTCACCAGCAGGCGGCGGCTGTAGGGGTTGCGTTTTATTTCGGCGACCACGTTGGCGATCTGGTCTATCGTGCCGCCGCGACCGTCCGGCCACGAGCGCCACTGCGAGCCGTAGACGGGACCCAAGTCGCCGTTTTCGTCGGCCCACTCGTCCCAAATGCTCACCCCGTGATCTTTCAGATACTTGATGTTCGTGTCGCCACGCAGGAACCACAGCAGTTCGTAGATGATCGAGCGCAGGTGGAGTTTCTTGGTGGTCAGCACGGGGAAACCGTCACTCAGAGGGAAACGCATCTGATAGCCGAACACCCCGATAGTGCCCGTGCCTGTGCGGTCTTCCCTCACGGTGCCGTGGTCCAGCACATGCTGCAGCAGGTCCAAATATTGCTTCATGCCGTAGTCTGTTTTTTCTACATAACGCCCCGTCGCAAAAAATGTTGTGTACAATATAATAAATAAATTCGCCCCGCCGACCACAGCGGGGCGAAGTGTGCTCTGTTCCGCATGCCGGCACGGAACACCGGCGTGTGGATTCCGGCTCAGTCGTCGTGGTGCTTGCGACTGTTGTCGATGGCCTCGCTGACATTGATCACGTAGTCGCCAAGCTTCTCATAGAGGGCATAGAGGCTCGAATAGGCATTGCCGATGGCATAGTCGTAGACACCCAGCTTGAGTGCATCAAGGTGCTGCGTGCGCAGGCGGTCGCGTTCGGTGTTGATCGCGTGTTCTGCTGCATAGGCCGCGTCGAGGTCCATGTGGTCGTAATCTTTAAGATTGGTGTCCATAATGTTGAGCGCCTTCTGCACCAGATCGCGCATCTCTTCGAGGTTGGCGTTGAGGCCGGCGTCGAAGTGCACAGCATCCTCGCGTTTGCTTTGCCGCGTCATGGCTATCTGATAGATAGTGTCGCCGATCGACTCCAGATTATCGATGATGCGCAGCATGCTGCTGACGCGTTCGGAACCATGCTCGGAAATGTCGCCCGATCCTACCTTGGTGAGGAACTTGCTGATTTCCATCTCCATGCGGTCGGTGATGCCCTCGTATTTGGTGATGCGCTGCATGATGGTGTCGAACTCCTCGTCGTTCTTTGCGGTACGCAGGCCGGGCAGGAAGGTATACATGCGAAGCACGCGTTTCGAGAATTCCTCGATCTCGCTCTTGGCACTCTGCAGGTTGAGCTCAGCGGTGGACAGCCAGTTGCCTGTGATGTAGGTGAGGCGGAACTCGTCTTCGTTGTCCTCGTCCTTGGTTTTCACCATCCAGTTCACCAGTTTCAGTATCTGCGGGATGAAGAATGCCAGAATGATGGTGTTGCCCACATTGAAAATGGTGTGGAACAGCGAGATGGCCAGTGGCACCGACTCGGGGTTGTAGCTCGGGTCGGCGACATCGGTATAGGGGCTGCAGCCCGTCATGCTGGCCGTGAGGCCGGCAATGAGTTTCATCAAGGGCGAGAAGACAATGAGGGTGATGATGACACCCACCACATTGAACACCAGGTGGGCACGCGCGGCCTTCTTGCCTGCCGAGTTGGCCACCAGCGCAGCCAGATTTGCCGTGATGGTCGTGCCGATGTTCTGTCCCATGACCAGGGCCACGGCCACATCAAAACCTATCCATCCGTTGTAGCACATCACCAGCGTGATTGCCATCATGGCCGCCGAGGCTTGCACAAGGCAGGTCAGGAGGGCTCCGATGGCCACGAAGAGCAGGATCGACCAGAAACCATAGTCGCTCAGGGTGCCCAATGCATTGAGAAAGCCGGGATACTGGTCAAGGTTGGCCATCGGCTCTTGCAGCAGCTCCATGCCCACCAGCAGCAGGGCCAGACCGATGACCGTCTGGCCGATGGACTTCATCTGGTCGCGTTTGGAGAAGATGAAAAACAGGCTGATCGCCGCCAGCAGCATGGGCAGGCTGAATCCTCCGGAACCTTCACCCAGGCCGAAAAGGGTGATGATCCAGGCCGTTACCGTGGTGCCGATGTTGGCTCCCATGATCACGGCCACGGCTCCTGCCAGCGACAGCAGGCCCGCATTGACAAAACTCACCACCATCACTGTCGTGGCCGACGAACTCTGGATGGCCGCCGTCACCACCGTTCCGGTCAGGATACCCCGCAGCGGATTGCCCGTAATCTTCTTCAGCACGGCGCGCATCTTGCTGCCCGCAATCTTCTGCAGGCCCTCGCTCATGAGTTTCATGGCAAAGAGGAATACCGCTAAGGCTCCTGCCAAATTGATGATAATGAGTAAAATGCTTATTGTTGACATGGTCGCATCGGTTGAGGTTTCGTGCTGCAAAAGTACGAAGATATTCTATGCCGATATGTTAAGTTTTTGTTACGTTTTTCATTCCCCTGCCTCCGTCCCGTCGCCACTTGCCACAACCGCGCATCGCCTAATGGCCGAAGAATGTGCATGGTGGATTTTTGTGTTCCGCGATCGGAAAAATGTGTGTATCTTTGCAATCTGAATTATGGATACGATTGTACTTTCCGACGCCGAATTCGACTACGCCTCCGAGCGGCCCTTGGCAGAAGCCATCAAGGCCGGTTTCCCCAGCCCTGCCGAGGACTATATGCGCGACGCCATCGACTTCAACCGCGATATGATACGCAACCCTGAGACCACCTTCTACGGTCGCGTCTCCGGCGATTCGATGGTCGACGCCGGCATCGGCGACGGCGACATCGCCGTGATCGACCGCTCGCTTCTGGCTCACGACGGCGATATCGTCGTGGCGTATGTCAACAACGAGTTCACAATCAAGATCCTCGATCTTTCCCACCGGGCCGACGGCTACGTCGAGTTGCGGCCCGCCAACCCGCGCTATGTCCCCATCCGCATCCACAACACCGACAACTTCGAGGTGTGGGGCGTCGTGGTGTACACCATAAGGCAGTGGAGGCACTGAGCGATGTTTGCCGTCTGCGATTGTGACAACTGCTATTGCTCCTGCGAGCGTGTCTTCCGTCCTGACCTCAACGGCAGGCCCGTCGTGGTGCTGAGCAACAACGACGGCTGCGTCGTGGCCCGCAGCAACGAAGCCAAGCAGCTCGGCGTGAAAATGGGCATGCCCTATTTCCGCATGCGGCAGCTCTTCCCCAATGCCGACATCACCGCCCTGAGCAGCAACTACGAGCTCTATGGCGACATGACAGGCCGTGTGATGGCGCTCCTGCGCAGGGCATGCCCCGGCTATTTCTTCCGCTATTCGATCGATGAGGCTTTCTGCGAACTGCCCGACGACTGGCCCCCCGAACGGCTGAGGGCATGGGGACAGGCGCTGCACACCGACATCAAGCGGGGCACCGGCATGCCCGTGTCGATAGGCATGGGGCGCACCAAGACACTTGCCAAACTGGCCAGCCACTTCGCCAAGCGCTATCCGGGCTATCACCACGCCTGCCTGATCGACACCGACGAACAGCGCGAAAAAGCCCTGGCACTATGCCCGATCGGCGACGTGTGGGGCATCGGCCGCCGCAACACGGCCAAACTCCAGGCCCTCGGCGTGGCCACCGCACTCGATTTCGCTCGCTGGACGGAACAGCGCGTCAACCAGCATTTCACCGTCACGGCGCTCCGCACTTGGCGCGAACTGAACGGCACCAGCTGCATCGAAAACGAGAAAATGGCCGCCAAACAGAGCATCTGCGTCAGCCGCAGCTTCGACGGTATGGTCGACGACGCCGAGATACTTTCGCACCATGTGGCCAACTTCTCGGTGCATGTGGCCCAGAAACTGCGCCGCCAGGGCACCGTGGCCGGCGTGGTGGGCGTCTTCATCGACACCAACCGTTTCCGCGACGACCTTGAACAATACTACAATTATGCCGACCGCCAGCTTCTCACCCCCTCCTCGTCGTCGACAGTCATCGCCGCCACCGCCCAGCGCATACTGGATTCCATCTTCAAGGCCGGACGCCACTACAAGCGTGCCGGCGTCGTGGCCCTGGGCCTCCTGCCCGACAACGCCATCCAGACCAACCTCCTCAACGGCGACGGCGAGCATGTCCAGCGCCAGCGCCGGCTGGATGCCCTGATCGACCGCCTGAACAATATCGAGGGCGAAAATGCCGTCCAGCTGGCTTCACAGCAGTATCGGCCTGGTCCCGACGGCAAGCCGGTACACTTCGCCGATGCCTTGCGCCACGCCTTCCGGTCGCCCAACTACACCACCCGCTGGACCGACCTCATCCTTCTGAAGTGACCTGACCGCCCCATTTCCCCGCCTCCGTAATCCCCTCTAAATCCGTATCTTCTCCTTATCAACTCCTACCCAAGTCCTACCATAGTAGGAGATGGTTAGGAGTTGATAAGGAGAAGGTATTGAGGGACAGCGGGTTGGCAATGCGGTAAAGTCGCGGCGGAGGTGTGCCATCCGACGGCTTTGGGAAATAAAAAAAGCGGGTCCCCAAATCTGGGACCCGCATGTCTTTGGTTGCACAAACCCGTCTTAGATGAGTTTGCTGCCGGCTTTGAACTTAGCCACTTTCTTGGCGGGAACTTTGACGGCTTTGCCGTTCTGCGGGTTCTTCGCGGTGCGGGCTTTGCGTTTCACAACGGAGAAGGTGCCGAAGCCGATCAGGGTCACTTTCTCACCTTTTTTCAGCTGCTCCTGGATGGTACCAAGGCAAGCATTCATTGCCTCTTTGGCGGCGGTCTTGGTCATGCCAGTTTTGGCGGCCATTGCGTTAGCAAGTTCGGTTTTGTTCATGTTAATGAATTTTTTGGTTAATAATATGCTGGTTATTAAATGGCTAATTGATGTCTTGTTGTTTTCGGTGCAAATTTATGTAATTTTTTTTAATATCCTGCAAATTTTTTTTTACTTTTTTTTCGAGTTTTCTTCAAAAAGTTGTTTTCCAACCCGATAAGTTTGTGCCTCTTAAAAATTCTTCAATCGAGTTTCTTCGTTTTCCGCTCATTTGCAGGCCGGAAATCAAGATAAAACCGTCTGCAACTCCGATTTTTAGCGTGTGTTTGCCGTCGCATTGGATGTCGCCCGGCACGCTTCCGTCTTGTGTGATGGCCGTTGCTTCGAACACTTTGAAGTCGACGGTTTCGCCGTGCGGGTTGAGCAGTGTCATGAATGCGGCAGGGTAGGGCGAGAGGCCGCGGATGAAGTCGACAGTCGCTTTGGCCGTGCGTGTGAAGTCGATGCGGCAGTCGTCTTTGAATATTTTGGGGGCCGGGCAGGGTGTGCCTTGTTGCGGTTGAGGGCTGAGGGTGCCGTCGGCCAGACGGTCGAGGGTGTCGACCACCAGGCGGCTTCCGATGGCGGCCAGGCGGTCGTGCAGTGTGCCGGCATTGTCGTCGGGGGTGATGGGGGTCGGCTGCTGTAGCAGGATGGCGCCTTCGTCGATGTGGTGGTTGAGGAGGAAGGTGGTGACGCCGGTAGTGGTGTCGCCGTTGATGATTGCCCAGTTGATAGGTGCTGCGCCGCGGTAGCGGGGCAGCAGCGAGGCGTGCAGGTTGAATGTGCCGTGGGGGGGCATGTTCCACACTGCCTCGGGCAGCATGCGGAAGGCCACGACGACGAAGATGTCGGCTTGGAAGGCGGCCAGCTGCCGGAGGAATTCCTCGTCGCGCAGGCGCTCGGGCTGGAGCAGGGGCAGCTGGTGGTCGACGGCGTATTGTTTGACGGCGCTGGGTGTGGTCTTGCGGCCGCGGCCTGACTGGCGGTCGGGCACGGTGACCACGGCGGCCACTTCGTGCGTCGAGTGCATGATGGCGTCGAGTGCGGCTACGGCGAAGTCGGGGGTGCCGAAGAAGACGGTTTTCATTTCGATACGATGTTGTCGTGGAGGGCGCACATTTTGAGGGCCGTGATGGCTCCTTCGACGCCTTTGTTGCCGTGTTTTCCGCCGGCGCGGTCGAGGGCCTGCTGCGGGGTGTTGGTGGTCAGGACGCTGAAGATGACGGGGGTGCCGGTCTGTATGGCCACGTTGGTGAGGCCTTGTGACACTGCCTGGCAGATGAATTCGAAGTGGCGTGTCTCGCCCTGGATGACGCATCCGATGCAGATGATGGCGTCGACGCCGGTGTGGCGGGCGAGCAGGCTGGCGGCGGTGGAGAGCTCGAAGGTGCCGGGCACATGGTGCACGTCGATGTGGTCTTTGGCCACGCCGTGTTCAACGAGGGTGTCGTAGGCGCCTTGCAGCATGGAGTTGGTCACCTCGGGGTTCCATTCGGCGGCGACGATGGCGATGCGGTAGGGGGCTCCGTCGGGCACCGAGTTGGGGTCGTAGGCGGAGAGGTCGGTCTGTTTTTGCATGTCAGAAGTCTTTTGGGTTGAGGGCTTGGTTTTGCGATTTGCGGTTTTTCTTCGATTCTTTGATGATGCTTCCGTCGGCTTTGTATTCGATGTGGGTGCCTTTCCGCGGCTGGTAGATGCCGAAGTAGGATTTGTCGAGGTGCAGCCTGCGGGTGCGGAGGCTGAAGCTGTTGAAGTCGAGCAGCCATTCGGGGTCGAAGGTCTGGTAGAGGAAGCGCACTTCGAAGTGCAGATGGGGTCCGGTGGAGTTGCCGGTGCTGCCGCCCAGGCCTATGATGTCGCCGGCCTGCACTTCCTGGTAGGGCTTCACCTTGATTTGCGACAGGTGGCCGTAGAGGGTCTCGAGGCCGTTGGGATGGCGCACCACGACGCAGTTGCCGTAGCCTCCCATGCGTGCTGCCACGCGCACGATGCCGCTGAAGGCGCAATGCACCGGGTCGCCTGTGTTGAGGCGTATGTCGACGCCATGGTGGCCGCGGTGCCACCGCCAGCCGTAGTTGGAGGTTTTGGCGTTTTTCACCGGGAAGCAGAATTCGCTGGTGTCGGTGATGAGGTGTATGTTGATCTCGTCGGGCAGCATGTCGGTTTGGGTGCGTCCCATGGGGTTGACGCGGTTTTGGGGAAATCCGTCGTACCACATGGGGACCATGGCGCGCGTCATGGCGGCCCGTTCTTCCACAGGCCCGCCGGGGGTGGGCGGTTGTGGCTTTTCTTGTTTTTTCTCTTCCGCCTTTGGGTTGGGGGCGGTCTTTCTTTCGGCTGTGGCTTTCGCCGTCGCCGCTTTGGCTTTGGCTTTGGCTTCGGCTGCGGTGAGGCGCGCGGTGAGGATCGAGTCGTAGTACGACATCTGTCCTTGTGCCGCGCCGCTGGCGAGGAACAGCAGCAGGATGATGATGCGTCGCAGGCGCGCCACGGGGAACCCCAGCTGTTCGCGGTATTTTGCCACCGTGCGCCGGGCCACCGGCATGCCTTGCCCGTTCAGCTGTTTGGCAAGGGCGTCGTCCGACAGTGGGGCGTGTTTGTCTTCGCTGTTGATCAGGTCGGCCAAGCGGTTCTTGATGCTGTCGACGGAGATCTCGTTGCCTTCGTTGTCGGCCAGTCCTTTGGAGAAACAGTCTTTCAGCGCAATGGTGCCGAAGGTGGTCTGGATGTATTTGCTGTTGGCCATCCGCGACACGGTCGAAATGTCCAGCCCGGTGGCTTCGGCCACTTCGCGCTGCCGCAGGGGCACCATCAGGTTGGGGTTGCCCGTCAGCAAGTATTGCCGCTGGTGCCTGACGATGTATTTCATCACGCGGACGATCGTGTTGTGCCGTTGCTGCAGCAGGTCGATGAATCCCTGTGCGTCGGCCTGCTTTGTCCGCAGAAACTGGATGGTCTGCTTGTCGCCTTTCTGCTGCTCCATGTCGTGCAGCATCTGGATGTAGTATTCGTTGAGGCTCAAGCGGGGTATGTTGTAGTCGTTCAGGTAGAAACTGAGTTCGCCGTCCTGCTGTTGAAGGATGATGTCGGGGGTCACCGTGACCGCCTCCGTGCGGCTTTCGTTGTCCGAGCCGCCCGGTTTGGGGTTGAGGTGCAGGATGACGTCGGTGGCGCGGTCGAATTGCTCCTGGCTGATGCCGAGATTGGCCACTATGCGGTCGTAGCGGTGGTTGGCGAAATCGTCGAAGTGGTGCTCTATGACCTGCAATGCGGTGTCAACCTCAGGGTTGCGCTCGTGTGCCGCCATGCGTTGCAGCTGCAGCATCAGGCACTCCTGCAGGTTGCGGGCGCCGATGCCGGCAGGGTCGAGGCTTTGGATGGTGTGCAGCACCTCCTCCACCTCCTCGTTCGAGGCATCGATGCCTTGGCGGAAGGCCAGGTCGTTGGTGATCAGCGCCATGTCGCGGCTCAGATAGCCTGCGTCGTCGATCGACCCGATGATCTCCGTGGCGATGGCCTGTTGACGGTCGCTCATTTGCCGTGAGGCAAGCTGCGAGGCCATCCTTTCGTAGAACGACTGGCTGTCGGCCACGATGAATTCGCGGCGCATGCTGTTCGGGTCCGACTCCAGATGCTCGTGGTAGTCGTATCCGAAGTCATCCTCGTCGCTGTCCCAGTCCGACGCGTTGTTGTCCTCCTCCGGCGTGTCGAGGTTGTCGGGACTCTCCACGGGTGTGGCCTCAAGCAGGGGGTTCTTCTCGATCTCCTCCTTGATGGCGCTTTCCAGTTCAGTGACAGGCAGCTGCAGCAGACGCATAAGCTGTATCTGCTGAGGCGACAGTTTCTGCTGCAGCTGTTGTCTCTGAATCTGTTTCATATTATTTATATCGTTATCTGACGATATCCATCTCGTCGATCAGGTTCTTGGCGCCGGCATACACGTCGATCACCCACAGCATGTAGCGGCTGTCGAGGCAGATGCAGCGCTGCAGGTTCTCCTCAAAGTCGATGTCGCCGCTCATGGCCTCGCTGTTGCCGTCGAAGGCCAGTCCGATCAGCACACCCTTGCCGTTGATCACGGGCGAACCCGAGTTGCCGCCGGTGATGTCGTTGTTGGTGATGAAGCAGGTCGGCAGTTCACCGCGCTTGTTGGCATAGCCGCCGAAGTTCTTGGCTGTGTAGAGGTCTTTCAGTCGGGCCGGCACGGCAAACTCGCTGCTGGTCGAATCCTCCTTCTCGATCACGCCCTTCAGGGTCGTGTAGTGGTGATACGTCACACCGTCTTTCGGGATGTACGACATCACATTGCCGTAGGTCAGGCGGATGGTCGAGTTGGCGTCGGGCGACATCAGCTTACGGTTGTCGTTGATCTTCAGGATACCGTCGGTGAAATCGCGGATGCCGCGCTGCAGGTTCTCCTGCACCTCCTGCGGCACAGCCTCGTTCAGGGCCATATAGGTGGACAGCGCCTCAGTGCCGGCTTTGGCCAGCGGGTCTTTCTTCAGGGTGCTGAGGTTGGGCTTGCTCAGGAATTTCGTCAGCTTCTCCTGGTCGGTGAAAATCGACTTTGAGAACAAATCGTCGGCATACTTCTCAAAGTTGCCCTTGTATTTCTTGTTGGCCGCGATGAGGAATTTGGGGCAGTATTCCGGAGCCATATTGTCCACCACATATTTGAACAATGCGGCCACCAAACGCTTGTCGACATTGGCGTCGTAGTCTTTGAAATAATTGTTGATATAGTTCTGGTACCCAGTCAGATCAGCCTTCTTGTCCTGCTCCAGCCGGTATTGCATTGTGCGGGCCATGCGGGCGGCAAACAGCGGGCCCTCGGGACCGGAAAGCAGCCCTTCCACGATATACTGGTTGGCCTCCTCGACATTGCGGCGGGCGGCATAGCCGTCGCGGATCAGACCCAGTGCGCGGCCATATTTCGGAGCCTGCGTGCGGGCCCATTCGCTGTATTCGCGCTCCACCTCTTTCTTCACACCCATCGTGTTCAGAGCCTTCAGGGCCTTGTTCTGCTCGTTGCTGTATTTCCAATAGTTGGAGCAGCTGGCATACTTCGATGCATATTTGATGCGGGTGGCCTGGTCGGCGGCCATCTCCTCGCGCAGAATGTTGATCTTCACCGTGCGGATCTCATAGCGCAGCTTGTTGGTGATATCCATCGTCTCTTCCAGGCCATAGCTGGTCAGGAAACGGTCCGTGGTGCCCGGGAAACCCATCACCATCGCAAAATCGCCGTCGTTCAGCTCGCCGGCACTCACCGGCAGGTGGTGCTTCGGGGTCAGCGGCACATTGTCGGCCGAATAGTCGGCCGGGCTGCCGTCGGGAGCCGTGTAGATGCGGAACATCGAAAAATCGCAAGTGTGGCGAGGCCACGACCAGTTGTCGGTGTCGCCGCCGAATTTGCCCATCGACGACGGGGGAGCTCCCACCAGGCGCACATCGCGATAGATGATATGCACAAACAGGAAGAACTGGTTGCCGTTAAACATCGGGCGCACCTTCGCGTCGTAGTTCGTGCCCTCAACAGCCTCAGCCTCGATCTTCTCGCTGATTTTCTGGATGGCCTGCTCGCGGTCACCCTCGCTCATGTCGTCGCTCAGCACCTCTTTCACGCGGGCCGTCACATCCTCGATACGGATCAGGATCGAAGCCGTCAGACCCGGATTCGGCAGCTCCTGGTCCATCGAATAGGCCCAGAATCCGTCGCGCAGATAGTCGTGCTCCACCGTCGAATGCTCCTGCAGCTTGCCATAGCCGCAGTGGTGGTTGGTGCTCATCAGGCCCTTGCTCGAGATAATCTCTCCCGTGCAGAAATGCCAAAACGGGCTGCCGGCATTGCCCAAACCCACAATGGCATCCTTCAGGCAACTCTGGTTGATGCTGTACACATCCTCAGGCGTCAGCTTGAAGCCCGCCTTCTGCATGTCGGCATAATTCTTGCCAAGCAGCGACAATAGCCACATTCCCTCGTCAGCTTTGGCCACGTTGGGCAGCATTACCAACATGGCGAGGGCCACAATCAAAGTACGAATTTTCATTGCTTTATCAATATTTATTAAAAATTAAATCCATTAATAACAAAAGGCAAAGATACGAAAAAAATCCAACCTGCAGCCCCATGCCAAAAGTTTTTTCTCTTTCATGCCAAAAGTTTCTCCTCTTTTTGTCCCCGTCGCCCGTCCGCACCGCTTCGCTCCCAGCCGCTTCACCCCCTTGCCGTTCGCCCCTGCCCCTGCATTCCGCCGCCAAATACCACCCCCTGGAAGAGTCCCGAAAACCCTCTTTTCTAACTTGCACGGCAACAGCCTGTTGTACTGCGCCCCTCCAACCCCCCTCCAGCCCCTCTCCAACCGTTGTCCGAAACGATATGGCGGGAGGATGGAGAGGAGTTGGAGAGGGGTTGGAGAGGGGTTGGAGGGGCATGCTGGAAGGTATATGGAAATCAGTATGTTGCAGAATGTCGTATCCGGCACCCTCCAACGCCACTGTCGAAGGCGCCGGAGCCCGTGGCCGTGGATGGCAGAGACTCCTGAAACCGAAGAAAGTTTTCAACAATGTGCACGTTTCCGCCCGACAAGCGAATAAACGGCACTTTTTTGCCTCGTAAATTGCTGTTTCCAAGATGGATGGAATGTTTTTTTGACATTGTGTGAAACAAAATCGCAACTCTTCCGTTTATGATTATGAACAACAAAAATTGGTAGAAAAAAACTTTTTTAGTACTTTTTTGTCATTATTTGGGAAATTTTTCGTACTTTTACACTCTGAAAAATAGTAGGTAAAATGGCGTTAATACTTGGAAAAGAATACTGTAAGGTGGATTCCAACGGCCGCTTTAAGTTTCCAATTGCCTTGAAGAGGCAGTTGGAGAGCGAGGACGGTCGGTTTGTGATCCGCCAGAGTATCTATGCCGAGTGTTTGGAGCTGTGGACCTATGCCAGTTTCAGGGAAGAAGTGGAAAAGCTTCAGGAGAGGCTCAATCCCTATCGTCGTGAGGACCGCGACCTGCTGCGCAAGCTGACGGACGGCAACATCGTCGAGCTCGACTCGAACGACCGCCTGCTGGTGCCTGCCGAGCAGAAGTCGGTGGTGGCCAAGGCGAGGGAATTGGTGCTTCAGTCGACTGGCAAGTTCATCGAGCTTTGGGACCGTTCGGCCTACGACAAGATGAACAACACCGGCAACGATTTCGCGGCCAAGGCGGAGCAGTTGCTGGGTCAGCCGGCCAGCGAAGAATGAATCCCAAAGAGCATATCACATCCGTAGCGCAAACGGACCTTGCTTTTGAAGCGGGGCCCGAGAGGGTTTACCATCTGCCCGTGATGGTGGATGAGGTGCTTGAAGGCCTGCAGCTGGACAAGGCCGGCACCTATGTCGATGCCACGTTCGGTGGCGGTGGACATTCGCGTGCCATCATGGAGCGCCTCGGCGACGAGGGTCGGCTGCTGGCTTTTGACCAGGATGAGGATGCGCGGATGAATGCGCTCGACGATTCCCGTTTTACGTTGATCGACAGCAATTTCCGGTATATGAGGAATCACCTCAGGCTGTATGGGGTGCGGCAGGTGGACGGGGTTTTGGCCGATTTGGGCGTCTCGAGCCACCAGCTGGACGAGGCGTCGCGGGGGTTTTCGACACGTTTCGACGGTGAGTTGGACCTTCGGATGGACCGCCGCACTGGAGTGTCGGCGCGCGACCTGGTGAACACGCTGGACGAGGCCGAGCTGACGAGGATATTCAGGCTGTATGGCGAGTTGACGGATGCACGGCAGTTGGCACGAGCGATTGTGTCGGCCCGTTCGAAGAGCATGATCGAGACGACGTTCGATTTGCGTGATGCGGTGTCGCGCCATTTGCCGCGCGGTATGGAGAACAAGCGCCTGGCGATGATTTTCCAGGCATTGCGCATTGAGGTGAATGGCGAGCTGGACGCGCTGCGCGAGTTTCTTCAGCAGTCGATCCAGGTGTTGCGTCCGGGCGGGCGTCTGGTGGTGATCAGCTACCATTCGCTTGAGGACCGTTTGGTGAAGAATTTTATGAAAACAGGCAACTTTGAGGGTGAGCTCGAGAAGGATTTCTACGGGCGTGTGCTGTCGCCGGTGCGCATGGTGAGCCATGGTGCCGTGAAGGCGGGCGAGGCGGAGCTGGCGCGCAACAACCGTTCGCGTAGCGCCCGTCTGCGTGTGGGAGAGAAGGTTGCCAATATGGAGGAAGTCAGCAATGGGTAACCGATTCAGAGAGAAGACCGTAGAGGAAGGCTTGCAGGCCGAGGCTGTTGAAGAGACCCCTGTGGTGGAAACTGCCGTAGAAGAAGGAGAGGGGCAGGAGCGGCCGACCGTCAATGCGGAAGCCGGCGAGCAGGTGCGCAGGCGCGCGTCGCGAGGCGGCAAGGCTGCCGGCAAGCTGGGCAAGATTCTGGGCGGCGACCTGCTGGCCGACAAGATGGTCACCCGACAGATACCGTTGCTGCTGCTGTGCCTGATATATCTGCTGGTGATTGTGGCCAACCGCTACCATGTGGAGACCCTGAGCCGCGAGAAACAGGCCACGGAGGAGCGCATCAATTATCTGCGCGAACACCGTATCCAGATGCAGAAGCAGTATCAGCAGACGGTGAAGATCTCGCAGATAGCGGAGACGCTGAAGGATCGCGGTGTGGGATTGACGGCAGGCCCTCCGTATGAATTGTGACAATGACAGGATGATGCCATGAAAGAAAAGAAAGATACACGGATGACGCGCGGAATGACGCTTCTCTACGCCCTGCTGGTTGTGGGGGTAGGGGTGGCCATTGTCATGAAGCTGATTGACATACAGTGGACGCATGGCGACGAATGGCGCAAGCGCGGCGAGAAGCGCGAGGAGGGTCTCCGGACGGAGCCGGCGCGGCGTGGCACGATTTATTCGAGCGACGGCAAGGTGCTGGCCACGACGGTGACCGAGTGCGACCTGTATCTTGACCTCGACAACAAGGTGAAGGTGGACGAGGATGGCAACGTGAAATACGATTCGAAGCACAATCCCTGCGAGACGGGTCCGATAGTGGATTCGAACTATCAGAAATATCTGGATACGGTGTGCCTGATGCTGAGCGAAGGCTGCCCCGGACACAGCGTGGCCTATTATCGCGACCGTATCAACCGCGGACGCGCCAACGGCAGCAAGAGCCGGTGCTATCTGGTGCAGCGCGGAGTGCCGTATTCGGTGTGGCGCGAGATCACTCGTGTGCCGGGCTGGAACAGGGGTGTGGTGAAGCAGGTCGACGGACAGAGTGTGGTGCATCAGGTGCGTGCGCATATATATGGTAATATGGCGGAGAACACGATAGGTTTCCGCAATAGTCTCTCGGCACGGTCGTACACCGGGCTGGAGGGCTATTATGACTCGATCTTGCGCGGGCAGGACGGCATATACAATTGCCGCCGCTTGACGAAGGGCTTGTGGCTTCCCGACGAACCGCAGTCGCGCGAGGCTGTTCCGCAGCGCACCGACGACGACAGGATCGACACGGTCATCGTGCAACGTAAGGTGGACGGCAAGAGCATCATCTCGACGATCGACACACGCTATCAGGACATAGCGGAAAGTTCGTTGCGCAAGGCGTTGCGGCTTTATGGCGGCAGCGCGGGGTGTGCCATCCTGATGGAGATGTCGACGGGATATGTGCTGGCTTGTGCCAATCTGGCCATCGATACGGCGGCGCACGACTACCGCGAGGTGCGCGACCGCAATGTGGCGGTGTCGGATGTGTATGAGCCCGGATCGACATTCAAGACAGTGATCCTGACGGCGATGCTGAACGACCCCGCCATCACCATCGACACGGCCATGCAGTTGAAGTCGGGATATAAGAATTTTGGCGGCAAAAACGGCGAGATCAAGGACGACCATACGCTTGCCGGACGCGATTCGCTGAATGTGAGGGAGGTGATCGAACAATCGTCGAATGTGGGTATGAGCGAGTTGGGATGGATGTACTACAACCACCGTCGCGACACGCTGAGGCGGATGGTGGAGGAGATGTTCCCGTATGCCAAGCTCAATCCTGACGTGACAGCGCCGCAACCCAGCAGCTATGTCAACGACCTGAATCGGTCGAACCGCGATTTTCTGAATTTCTGCTACGGCTATTCCACACGAGTGTCGGCCCTGCAGCTGATCACGTTCTACAATGCGCTTGGGGCAGGCGGGAGGATGGTGAAGCCGCTCTTTTGCCGCGCCATTGTCGACGGTGGCCATACGGAGCCGGTGCGGCCTGTGGTGCTCAACGAGCGGATGTGCAGCAAGGCAAGCGCCCAGATGATGGCGACATTGTTGGAGGGTGTTGTCGAACGAGGCACCGGCAATAATATAAAGAATACCACCTACGGCATTGCCGGAAAGACCGGTACGGCGGTGCACAGCTATTCGAACAGATATCGTTATAACGCGTCGTTTGCCGGATTCTTCCCGTCGGAAAATCCGCGCTACACGTGTCTGGTGATGATCGAGGACATACATGCCTTCGGACGTCAGGCGGCGCTGGTGTTCAAGGACATCAGCGATTGCGTGGTGGCTGTGGACAAGAGTTTGAGCAATGGCGGTGTGAAGTCGGTGTGGCCGCGCCTGGAAGACGACAGTGCCAAGGCTGCCCAGCGACCTATGGTGGCGCGCGGACGTCGTGAGGGATTGGAGAATGCCTACCGCCGGCTGAAGGTGCCGTTTGTCAGCGACGACAGCACCACCTCATGGGTGCGATATCTGGCTGGCGACGACAGCGTGCCGTCGCGCTATTGCGGCTATGAACCCAAAGAGGGTCAGGTGCCCAATTGCAGCGGCATGACGGCCAAAGATGCGGTGGCAATCCTGCATTCGTTGGGCTACAGGGTGAGTGTGAGCGGCTATGGCAAGGTGGTGTCGCAATCGCCCAAGGCCGGCCAGGAGCTGCACAGGAACGGGATGGTGGAATTGGTGTTAAGATGAAGACTCGAATGAAGATAAAAGATATCATAGAAGGGTTATCCTGCGAGGTGCACGGCGCCCGGGATCTGGAAGTGGCGGATGTCCATTTCGACTCCCGTCGTGTGAAGGAGGGTACGCTCTTTGTGGCACAGCGAGGCACCAAAGTGGATGGTCACGAATATATCGGCGGTGCCATAGAAAAGGGCGCTGTGGCAGTGGTATGCGAACAGTTGCCGAAGGCATTGGCCGACGGGGTGACCTATATTGTTGTCGAGGACAGCAGCTATGCCCTCGGAGTGATGGCATCGAATTTCTACGGCCAGCCGTCGCGCAAGCTGCGGCTGGTGGGCATCACCGGCACCAACGGCAAGACGACGACGGTGACGTTGCTGCACAGAATGTTCCGTATGGCCGGATTCCATGTGGGACTGATTTCGACGATAGTGAACAAAATTGACGAGGAGGAGCTGCCAACAGGGCACACCACCCCGGATGCCGTCGAGCTGAACGGGCTGTTGTCGCGAATGGTGGAGGCGGGTTGCGAATACTGCTTCATGGAGGTCAGTTCGCATTCCGTTGTGCAGCACCGCGTGGCAGGGTTGACGTTTGCGGGCGGTATCTTCAGCAACATCACCCACGACCATCTGGACTTTCACAAGACGATGGCCAACTATATTGCTGCCAAGAAGGGATTTTTCGACATGCTGCCGGCCGGTGCGTGGGCGCTGACGAATGTGGATGACCGCAACGGTATGGTGATGGTGCAAAACACCAAAGCCGCGGTGAGCACTTATAGCCTCACACGGGCGGCCGACTTCAGTTGCCGTGTGCTGGAGGATACCTTCGAGGGTATGATGCTCGAGATACGAAGCCGTCGAGATGGCGCAACAAAGAGCAACGAAATCTGGTGCCGGCTGGTGGGACGCTTCAATGCCTACAACCTGTTGGCGATATATTCTGCCGCCGTGTTGTGCGGAGTGGAAGAAGCGGAGGCGTTGCGGCTGCTGAGTGTGCTGGAACCTGCCCCGGGGCGTTTCCAATATGTGTCGGGCAAGGGTGTGACGGCTATCGTCGACTATGCGCATACGCCTGATGCCCTGCAGAATGTGATATCCACCATTTCCGAGATTCGCAGGCCGACGCAGGCGCTGATCACTGTGGTGGGTTGTGGCGGCGACCGCGACAAAACGAAACGGCCCGAGATGGCGAAGATCGCCTCCGAGGGTAGCGACAAGCTGGTGCTCACATCCGACAATCCGCGCACCGAGAATCCCGACCGTATCCTTGACGATATGGAGGCGGGTTTGACCGCTATCCAGTTGAGCCATACGGTGAGAATAAGTGACAGGCGGCAGGCCATACGCACCGCCTGCATGATGGCCAAGGAAGGCGACATTGTGCTGGTGGCAGGCAAGGGGCATGAAACCTACCAGGAGGTGAACGGAGTGCGCTCGCATTTCGACGATGTTGAAGAATTGAAGAAGTGTCTGTGCGACAAGGAATAGGAAAAAGTAACAAGTAAACAGGAAGAGATAGATGCTGTATTATCTTTTTGATTGGATGGATAAAGTGCTTGATGTGCCGGGCGCGGGTGCGTTCCAGTATATCTCCACGCGAGCTGCCGCCAGTATGGTCACGTCGCTGCTGATCATGTTGCTTTGCGGCAAACCGTTTATCAAGTGGATGAAGACGAAGCTCGGCATGATGGACGAGGTCCGTACGGAGCTTGGTCTGGAGGGCGCAGAGCAGAAAGCGAAGACCCCCACGATGGGGGGATTGCTGATCCTGGCAGCCATCATCATTCCCACGCTGCTTTTTGCCAAGTTGGACAATATCTACATATTGATCATGCTCGGCACGACGGTGTGGATGGGCATGGTGGGCTTTCTTGACGACTATCTGAAGAAACATCGCGGCAAGGCCGGGTTGCCCGGAAAGTACAAGGTGATAGGCCAGGTGATGCTCGGACTGGTTGTGGGACTGCTGATCATGTACCATCCCGATATTCAGAATTCCACCCTGACGACGATTCCGTTTGTGAAAAACAATGAGTTGGACTATGCCAAGCTGGTCACGTGGATGGGCCCGTGGGCCAAGGATCTGGTATGGGTTGTGGTGGTGCTTGTGGTGGTGCTTGTGGTAACGGCGGTGAGCAATGCATCGAATCTGACCGACGGCATCGACGGTATAGCCACGGGCGTGGCGGCTGTCAACGGCGGAGCCCTGGCCCTTTTGGCTTGGGTGAGTGGCAACGTCATGATGGCTTCGTATCTGAATATCATGTATCTGCCGAATATCGGCGAGTTGACCATATTCAGCACCGCGTTCATGGGCGCCACTTTGGGCTTCTTGTGGTTCAACACGCACCCGGCGGAGATCTTTATGGGCGACACTGGGTCGCTGGCCATCGGCGGCATAATCGCAGTGTTTGCGGTGTTGATCAAGAAGGAATTGCTGCTGCCTTTGCTGTGTGGCATATATGTGGTTGAGAACCTGTCGGTGATTATCCAGACAGCTGCCTGCAAGCGCTATCGCCGCAAGCACAAATTGCCGGCGGGAGTGCCCGTTCCGGTGGATAAGCGTCCGTTCAGAATGACCCCCCTGCACCACCATTACCAGAAGAAGGGTGTGGCAGAAGAAAAGGTGGTCCAGCGCTTTATAATAATCGCCATACTGCTGGCAATTTTTACATTGATGACATTGAAACTCAGATAAACTATGATGATAGACACATTGACCCTGCAAGGTAGGGATAGAGTACACTCGGGATTGGCCGGCATCGATGCCCAACGGCTTAAGGCCATGCGAAAGGAGGGGTTGCGAGCCTGTTTCAACCGGCTTGAAGATACCCGTTATCGGCTTGAGTTTGTGGCTCGTGTGCGTGATCGTGAATATATCAATGATGCAGCATCGCGCAATATCAATTCAACATGGTATGCGCTGGAGAGTGTGCAGGGCGGGTTGATATGGATTGCCAACGGCAGCGACAAGAAAAACGATTATAGCCGGTTGGTGCCGCCTGCGCTGCGCAAGGTGCGTATGTTGCTGATAGTGGGGCATGACGAGAGCGGTATGACGAAGACTTTCACCGGAATCATTCCCAATATCATTGAGGTCGACACCATGGCCGATGCCTTGAAGGCGGCATATTATTATGAAGCCGACGATGTCAAGGTGCTCTATTCACCAGCCGTCGACAATGGTCGTCCGTCGGGTGAACTGGGCGAGATATTCAGACATGAAGTGAATGAATTATGAAGATAAAAGTAGGCAATCTGTTTCGTGGAGATAAGATCATCTGGGTGGTGTTTCTGCTGCTCAGCATCATATCGCTTGTCGAGGTGTATAGCTCGATAGGCTTGTATGCCTATTCTTTCTTCGCGACGAAGACACCTACTTCGCTGTTTCTGCGCCATCTGCTGATTGTGGGGGTGACCTATGTCGCCATCATTCTGCTGTCGCGGGTCAACTATCGCTATTTTTCCCGGTTTGCCATGTTGGGCTATTGGGCCTCACTGGTGCTGTTGGTGCTGATGCTGGCCCTGAACCGAGGCCGCTGGTTCCAGATACCGATCATCGGCCAATTCCAGCCGTCGGAAATTGCCAAGGTGGTACTGATTATCTTCGTGGCGCGCGTGCTGACGTTGAAAAAGGACCAGGTCAAAGAGTTAGGCACATTCCTGATGTTGCTGGTCTATATTGCCTTGGTGACGGCATTGGTACTTCCCGAAAACTTCTCCACTGCAGCATTGATTTTCTTGTCGTGCTATCTGATGTTGCTGTTCGGTGGCGTCCGCCGAAGCTACTGGTGGCGTCTGTTTTTAGGCATAGCGCTGGTGGGCGGACTTGCCTTGTTCTTGATGGTCAAGATGCCTGGAGGCGATTCTGTCGAGGGTAGTGGCTTTTTCCATCGTGGCGGAATCTGGGCAGAGCGTATCGACAATTGGCTGCATCCCGACCCCGACAAGCTGTCGCAGGAAAATATGGCCAAGATGGCCATCGCCCGAGGCGGCGTCTTTGGCGCCGGTATAGGCAAGACGGTGCATGCCCGGCTGATGACCCAGTCACACAACGATTTCATCTATGCCATCATCATCGAGGAGATGGGGATGGTGGGAGGATTGGCCGTGTTTGTGCTGTATGGCATATTCTATTTCCGCTGCATTCGTCTGGCTTGGAGATGTAAGGGCCGTTTTGGCGCGTTGACGGTGGCGGGACTGGGGACGGTGATCTATCTTCAGGCGCTTGTCAATATGAGTGTGGCGGTGGGCTTGTTGCCTGTGACGGGACAAACGCTGCCGTTCATCAGCTATGGTGGCACGGCGTACCTTTTCTTGGGATGTGCACTGGGAGTTATCCAGTCGGTGGCAGCGGATGTCGATATTCAGGAAAAGAATGAAACCAAGCCACAAAGCGAAGATATTGAACCTATAGTGAATCAACAAACAACATAATGAGCGATATGAGGATAATTATCAGTGGAGGAGGCAGTGGCGGACATATATTCCCTGCTGTGGCAATAGCCAATGCTGTGAAGGCCAGGTGGCCCGAGGCCGATATCCTGTTTGTCGGTGCCGAAGGGCGTATGGAGATGGAAAAGGTTCCCGCTGCCGGTTATGAAATCAAGGGTCTCCCGATTGCCGGTCTTCAGCGCAAGCTGACTCCGGCCAATGTGGTGAAGAACCTCCAGCTGCCGTTCAAGATGTGGAAAAGCCGGAAGATGGTGAAGGAAATCCTGACTGGTTTCAAACCTGATATTGTGGTTGGAGTGGGAGGCTTCGCCAGTGAACCCACGCTGATGGCCGCATCGGCCATGGGCATCCCCACTTTGCTTCAGGAGCAGAATTCATATGCCGGCCTGACAAACAAGATGCTGGCGAAGAACGCCCGAAAGATATGTGTGGCGTATGAAGGAATGGAGCGATTCTTCCCGAAAGAGAAGATTGTTTTCACCGGCAATCCTGTGCGTGCCGATATTGAGAATATGACTGTGACCAATGCTGAAGGCAGGGCGCATTTTGGCCTGAACGCTGAGGGGCGCGTGATGCTTTCGGTAGGGGGCAGTTTAGGCGCCCGCAGCATCAACCAGATGATTCTGGCCCACCTGCACTTCTTCAAGGAGAACAATATTCAGGTGCTCTGGCAAACTGGAAAGTGGATGTACGACGAGGCCAAGGCTGCCGTGGATCAGGCCAAAGTGACTGAGTGGGTCAAAGTGCACCAATTCATCAGCCGTATGGATATGGCCTATGCCGCGGCCGATGTGGTAGTGTCGCGTGCCGGAGCCATTGCCATCTCTGAGCTTTGCCTTGTGGGCAAACCGGTGATTCTGATACCCTCACCGAATGTGGCAGAAGACCATCAGACGAAGAATGCGCTGGCCCTTGTCGACAGGGGCGCAGCATTGATGGTGCGTGATGCTGACTGCGATGCCCAAGGCCCTTCGGCAATCCTTGAACTCTTCGACAGCCCGCGCCAACAGGCTGAAATGAGTGCGGCAATACAAAAGATGGCTGTCCGTCGAGCGGCTGATAAAATTGTGGACCAAATAGCCAAGATTGTTCAATGAGATACTATTTCTTAGGTATAGGCGGAATCGGCATGAGCGCTTTGGCGAGATATTTCCATCGCCGGGGCGACGATGTCAGTGGCTACGACCGCACAGCGTCGGAGCTTACACGGCAACTGGAGGCTGAAGGTATCGCCGTGCACTATGACGACAACCCCGACCAGCTGCCTGGCGATATAGATCTGGTGATTTATACCCCGGCTGTCCCCGCCGACCTGAGGGAACGCCAGGCGCTGGAAGCCCGCGGCGTGAAGATGGTCAAGCGCGCGCAGGCTCTCGGCGAACTCACCAAAGGAAAGAAATGCATCGCTGTGGCGGGCAGCCATGGCAAGACCTCCACCAGCACGATGATCGCCCATCTGTTGAGTGGCGCCCCTTGCGGCTGTAGTGCTTTCTTGGGCGGCATAAGCAAAAATTTTGACAGCAATATTCATATCGACGATTCGAGTGAATATGTCGTCGTTGAGGCCGACGAATACGACCGTTCGTTTCTCCAGCTTCATCCTCACCTCGCCGTCATTACAGCCACTGACCCCGATCACCTCGACATCTATGGCACCCACGAACAGATGCTGGCGGCATATGTCCAGTTTGCCAACCAGGTGTCCACCGACGGCCGATTGTTTCTCAAGGACGGCATTTTCCGCACATCCGACGGCGAACTCTTCGGCGAGAGTCATCATGGTCACGACTCTCACGAAGACGAACACCATCACAACGACTTCGAATTCATCAGCCGTCCCTATTCCACCTATACCACCCATGGCATCGAGGCCGACTATTACGCCATCAATGTCCGTACCTATAACGGCAACATTTTTTTCGACCTCCGCACTCCCGATGGTGTGCTCTTCGATCTTGAGATCGACGGCACAGCCCTTTTCAATGTCGAGAATGCTGTCGCGGCTTCGGCAGTGGCGCTGCATTGTGGCCTCGACCAGTTCCAACTGCGTCACGGCCTGAAGACCTATGCCGGTGTGCGCCGTCGTTTTGACTATCGGATTCGTGAAAAGGAGCTGGTCTACATCGACGACTATGCCCACCATCCGCAGGAGATTGCCTCCACCCTCGATTCGATCCGCTATCTCTATCCCGACAAAAGGGTTGTGGGAATATTCCAACCCCACCTCTACACCCGAACCCGCGATCTTGCCGACGACTTTGCCCGAGTCCTCTCCACTCTCGACGAGGTGGTCATGATGCCTATCTATCCTGCCCGCGAGATGCCGATACCCGGCGTTACGTCAAGCATGCTGCTCCGCAAGATCGATGGAATGTCAAAATACTTGTGCACCCCCGACCAGGTGCTCGAGCTGGTCCCGGCCCTCTGTCCCGACATTGTTGTGACGCTTGGAGCAGGCGACATCGACCGCTTGGTTCCCCGATTGGAAAAAGTGTTGAGAGAACAAATGTTATGAAACGGCCGGTTAAAATATTGCTCATCCTTCTAGGTGCCCTGTTGGTGGCGGCGCTGGTGATATATGCCAACATTGTCCGCTCCCACTCCCGTGTGGGCTCAGTCGATGTGGTCATCCGCTATGGCCGCACGCCTGTCTTGGTGGATGAGCCCACTGTGGCCGACAGCGTTCTTTCGGTGCTTCCCAACTTGCTGCAACAGCAGGTGCGTGATGTCGACCTCGACCAAGTGGCCGAAGCCGCCGCCCATGTGCCATTCCTGGCCCATATCAAAGCTTCGCTCAACGTCAGCGGCAACGTCGTTGTTCGAGCCGACCAGCGCCGCCCGATAGCCCGACTGTTCTACGGTGGCCGCGAACTCTATCTCGACCGCGAGGGCGTATTGTTCCCTGTCAGCCGTATGGGCGACTGCGACGTCCTTGTCGCTACCGGCGACTTCGTCCCGCCTATCCGCTACGACAGCCTTAATTTCCAGCTTGCTGCTATCCTGGCCGTGGCCACATTCCTCGACCGCAACCCCGAGTATGCCGCCCTCATCGACCAGATCCATGCCGAAACCGACGGCGACATCATGATGGTGCCCAAGGTGGGCAATCATGTCATCGATCTTGGCTCAGCCGACAATCTCGACACCAAGTTCGCCAATCTCCTCACTTTCTACCGCAAAGGCATGCCGCGTGCCGGCTGGGACACCTACTCCAAATTGAGCCTGAAGTTCGACGGTCAGGTCGTGTGTACAAAAAACGATTGAAATAAAATTATATAAACAATATTGATTATGAGCAACGAAATCATTGTAGGCCTTGACATAGGAACCACGAAGATAGCCTGTTTTGTGGGTATGCGGGGCGAGAACGACAAAGTGAAAATTCTTGGCTTTGGGAAAACGGAGTCGGTAGGAGTTGAACACGGGGTGGTGAAGAATGTGATGACTACTGCTGAATCGATCCGCAAGGCCGTCAACGAGGCCTCCGACCAGGCCAATGTCGACATCGACGAGGTGTGGGTGGGCATTGCTGGCCAGCACATCAAGTCGCGCCCCAGCCAGGGCAGTGTGATGATCACCGACCATACGCTGATCGTCCAGGAGGATGTTGACCGCCTGATCTCCGAGCAGTACAATATCCTGCTCGACCCGGGTGAGGAGATCATTCACATCTTCCCCCAACAGTATTATGTCGACGGTGAGCCCATCAGCCGCGAAATATCTCCGGTGGGTGTCGGCGGCAAGAATCTGAAGGCCGACTTCCACATGGTCACCGCCAATGTCCAGAATCTCCAGTACATCAAGTATGCTGTCCAGGAGGCCGGTCTCCGCATCAAAGGTGTTGTCCTCGAGCCCGTGGCTTCAGCTAAAGCCACCCTCAACGACAGCGACCGCGACGCTGGCGTGGCCATGGTCGACATCGGCGGTGGCACCACCGACATCGCCATCTTCTACGACGGCATCATACGCCACACGTCGGTGCTCCCACTCGCTGGCAATGCCATTACCAACGACATCCGCGAGGGCTGCAACATCCTCAAGCGTCAGGCCGAAAGCCTCAAAGTCAAGTTCGGCTCATGTCTGGTCCAGGCTGTCAGCGAGAATGATGTCATATCCATCCCCGGAATCCGCAGCCAGGCTCCCCGCGAGATTTACGTAAAAACCCTCGCTGGCATCATCAACCTCCGCACAAAGATGATTCTTGAGCAGATCGACTACGAGATCAAGCTCTCGGGCTACCACAAGAAGCTCATCGCCGGTGTGGTGCTCACAGGTGGCGGCGCCCAGCTGAAAAACATCAAGGAACTCTGCGAGCTCATCACCACCACCGACACCCGCATCGGCATCCCCAACGAGCATCTTGAAGTCGACAGCGTCGGTTATGCCGAGCTCACCCACCCCATGTATGCCACCGGTATCGGTCTTGTGCTCTATGGCCTCGAACATGCCGAGCAAAGCGATGAGCAAGACGAAAAGGAAGCCGAGCCCGAACATGTCGACCTCTTCAAGGATATGGACGAGGATCTGCCTAAGCAGCCTGCAGCCGAACCCGCTCCTGAACCCACCAAAAAAACCAAGGAGAAGAAGAAAAAAGACCCCAACCCCGACGCTAAGGGCGGCGGCTTCGAACAGGTGATGGAAAAATGGCTTGGCAAGCTCTTCAACGAGGGTCTCGACGACTAAAATACACCACATGTGCATAAGTTGTTGAAAACTAAACCATAGACCCCATCAGGCCATTTATGAATAATTAGTAATTTTATCCCGATTATTAATACATCAAAGTACTCATAATCAATTTATATACAGTTAGATAGAAATACACAAGCACATGGAAGAAAATACAAATTCGTCGTTTTTCACTTTCGATTCCCCTAAAGAACAGTCCTCCTACATCAAGGTGATTGGTGTCGGCGGCGGTGGCGGCAACGCTGTCAACCACATGTTCCATCAGGGCATCAAGGGTGTCGACTTCATTGTTTGCAACACCGACATCAAGGCCCTCAATGCCTCGCCCGTCCCCAACAAGATTTCGTTGGGCGATCTCGGCGCCGGTGGTAAGCCCGAGCGTGCCCGCAAGGCCGCCATCGACCACACCGACGACATCCGCGAGGCCATCTCGCACAACACCAAGATGCTCTTCATCACCGCCGGTATGGGCGGCGGCACCGGCACCGGAGCCGCTCCTGTCGTGGCCGAAATAGCCAAGAGCATCGACCTTGAGAGCGAGGACACCAAGAAAATCCTCGTCGTGGCCATCGTCACCCTGCCTTTCGCTTTCGAAGGCAAGAAACGCCGCGAACAGGCCCTCGCCGGCGTGGCCGAATTGCGCAACTATGTCGACTCCATCATCGTCATCAACAACGACAAACTCCGCTCGTTTGGCGACCTCGACATCGATGAGGCCTTCGACCGTGCCGACGACGTGCTTCTCACCGCCGCCAAGGGCATCGCCGAAATCATCACCGTCACCGCCAAGGTCAATATCGACTTCCAGGATGTCAACACCGTCATGGAAAAGAGCGGCACCGCCCTCATGGGTGCCGGCAGCGGCAAGGGCGACGACCGTGCCATCCATGCCATCGAAGAGGCAACCACGTCGGTCCTTCTCGACGACAATGATATCCGTGGCGCCAAGAATGTCCTCCTCTATTTCTCCTATTCCTCCGATCACAAGATCAAGATGGACGAAATTGGCGAAATCACCGACTATATCAGCGACAAGACCGACGGCTCGGCCGACGTCATCTGGGGTGCCGGCATCGACGACACCCTCGAGGATGAACTCCGCGTCACCCTCATCGCCACAGGCTTCGAAAAGGTGCAGTCGCCCAACGTCTTCACGCCTTCCGACCTCGTCATCAACCGTCCGGTCGAAACCCCCGTGGTGAAGCCCGTGGTCGACGAGCCCGTGATCATCAAGAAAGACGAAATCAAGCCCGCTGCTCCTGTCAACGTCTACGAACCCACCCCTCAGGCCGCTCCCGAGCCCAAGAATGTCTTTGTTCTTGATGATGAATGCAACGACAACGAGGAGCGCGAAATGGCCCGTCAGCGCGAGGAGGTGGCTGTGCTCGACAGCATGGTCAGCGATATCCGCCTGGTCGACACAGTCCAGCCCCAGGCCGCCGTGTCGTCGCAGCCTCGTGTGGCTCCGGTTCAGCAGCCTCAGCCAGCTCCCCATACTGAGCCCCAGCACCACTTTACACCTGAACCCGCCGAGCCCGTCAGCGCCTTTGTCAACGACAGCGCCGTCAACACCGCTGCCGACCGCATCCGCCGCATCCACGAGCTGCTCCGCAACAATGCCAACGGCGCCGATATCGTCCTCAACATGACTCCCCAGGAGCTCGAGGAAGGTGCCCTCTACGAAGGTGCCCACTCCAGCGCCCGCGAAGCTTCGTCGATGACCATGCGCAACAACGGCACTATCGGCCACAACCCCTATGTCTTTGGACCCCAACCCGATTGATGAATATAATGGACTGATGCATACTTGAGAGTTGAACCGCAATTTTTGTGGTTCAACTTTCTTTTTGCCGTATCGTCACCGGTGTCCTGAAAATGAAACCGTCCCTCATATCCGACCCCATCCTATGACTCGCTCAAAAAAACTTGTCGGCACCCTCTGCGCCATCGGCGCTGCCGTCGCCTATGGCACCAACCCCTTCGGTGCACTCAACCTCTATGCCGAGGGCATGAACACCCCCTCGGTGCTTTTCTACCGCTTCGGCCTCGCATGGGTGATTGTGGCCGTGGTGATGCTTTTCCGCAAAGAAAGCCTTCGTGTCGACCGCCGCCAGTTTCTCACCCTTACGGCTCTTGGCCTGCTCTTCATCGCCTCTTCGCTGACGCTCTACCTCAGCTTCCATCTGATGCCGGCCGGTGTGGCTTCCACCATCCTTTTCACCTATCCGGTGATGACTGCCGTCATCATGTCGCTCTTTTTCCACGAGCGCACCACGATGTCCACCGTCATAGCCATCGTCCTGTCGCTCATCGGTGTGCTGCTGCTCTATTGGGGCGATGGCAACGGCACACTTCACATCGGGGGAGTGGTGCTGGTGCTTGTCTCGGCTTTGACCTATGCCATGTATATCATCGTCGTCGACAAGTCGCCGTTGCCCATGTCGTCGTTCAAGATCAACTTCTACGTCCTTTTCTATTGTGCCTTCGGCATGGCCCTTTTTGCCCTGGTCAGCGGCCAGCCGCTGATGCTGCCTCCCTCGCCGCGTGCGTGGTTCTTCGTGGGCTGGCTGGCCGTCGTGCCCGCCATCATGGCCCTCGTCATGATGGTTTATGCCGCCAAATATCTCGGCTCTACCCCCACTGCCATCCTCGGCGCTCTCGAGCCCACCACGGCCGTCATCATCGGCATTTTTGTCTTCGACGAGCCCTTCACCTTCCGTCTGCTGGTCGGCATATTGCTCATTCTCTGTGCCGTGACGATTGTCGTGGCTTTCAAGCCCGCCAAAAAATAGCCATTGCCATAGCCCGACCGGCACGGCTGCATCTTGCAGCCTTCCTGTTGCCCGATGCTCCCGTCGTGCGATTGTCGTACAACAATTGGCCAAGAGGTGGTGTCAGCCTGCTGGGCTCATATTCATCCGCCGGTCACAATAAATAGCTCTTCGCGCGCGTTATTATTTTTGAAATATGAATATTGCAGCATTGGTGTCGGGGGGCGTCGACAGCTCGGTGGTTGTCCACGTCCTCAAGGAAAAAGGGTTCACGCCCGATATCTTCTACATCCGCATAGGTATGGAAGAGGAGGACGGCTATATCGACTGTCCCGCCGAAGAAGACATTGAGATCACCCAGTGGATCGCCCGCCACTATGGGTGCCGTTTCGAGGAGGTCAACCTGCACAAGGAATATTGGGACAATGTGGTCAGCTACACCATCGAAAGCGTGCGGCGCGGGCTCACGCCCAACCCCGATGTGATGTGCAACAAGCTCATCAAGTTCGGCGCCTTCGAGCAGCGTTGTGGCAAGGACTACGACAGGATTGCCACCGGCCACTACGCCCGCTCCGAGTGTGTCGGGGTGCCGCCGCTCGACGGCGACGGCCAGCAGGCCGTGTTTCTGGCCACCGCGGTGGATCCCGTCAAGGACCAGACCGACTTCCTTTCACAGCTGGAGTACAGCCAGATACGCAAGCTGATGTTCCCCATCGGCGGCATGATGAAGAGCGAGGTGCGCGCCATCGCCGCGCAGGCGGGGCTGCCCAGTGCCGAACGCAAGGACTCGCAGGGGATTTGCTTCCTCGGCAAGATCAACTACAACGATTTCATCCGTCGCTATCTGGGTGAGCGCGAGGGCAAGATTGTCGAGCTGGAGACCGGCCGCGTGCTCGGCACGCACCGTGGCTATTGGTTCCACACCATCGGCCAGCGCAAAGGCCTCTGTCTTGGCGGCGGCCCTTGGTTTGTGGTCCGCAAGGACATCGACGAGAATGTGCTCTATGTGTCGAATGGCTACGACCCTGCTGCGGCTCACGGCAAGGTGATCCACCTGATGGGCTTCCACTACCTTTCGGCCGACCTCTGGCACGATTTCGACACCGTCGATGTCAAGTTCAAGATACGCCACACGCCCGAGTTCCATCAGGGCCACCTGAGTCATGCCGACGGGTCGCTGGTACGTATCGACAGCGACGAACCCATCCAGGGCATCGCCGCCGGCCAGTATGCCACCATCTACGACAACGACGCCCATCTGGTGGCGGCGTCGGGAATGATCGTTTGAGACGTTGTCAGTTGTGAACTTAACCATGTGAATTTGAACCATGCAGCTGTTCTACTGTAAAGATATGACCGATGCGGGCTATGCCACCCTCGATGCCGACGAGAGCCGGCATGCCGTCAGGGTGTTGCGCCTGAGGGATGGCGACGAAATCCATGTCACCGACGGCCGCGGATGCCTCTACCGGTGCCGTATCGTCGGTGCCGACGACCGCGCCTGTGGCGTGGAATGTGTCGAGGCCACGGTGTGCGAGAACGCGGGTTCCGGCCCCGTCGACAGCGCCCGCATGCGTCCTCGCATCCATCTGGCGGTGGCGCCCACCAAGAATCCCTCGCGCATGGAATGGCTCGTTGAGAAAGCCGTCGAGATGGGGGTGGGGGAGATCACCCTGCTCCAATGCGACCATTCCGAGCGCTCGTTCCTGAAAACCGACCGCCTGGAGAAGATCGCCGTCAGCGCCATGAAGCAGAGCCTCCACACTGTGCTTCCGGTTGTCCGTCCTGCCGTGAAACTGTCCGACTGGCTTGGCGCATTATCGGATCCGCACATTCAAAAATTCATTGCCCATTGTGAGGCTGACAAACCCCGCACACCGCTGGCCGACGTGCTGCTGCCGGCTGCCGATGCGGTGGTGCTGATAGGTCCTGAGGGCGACTTCTCCGCCGACGAGATCGCGCTGGCCCTCCAAGCCTCTTTTGTCCCTGTCAGCCTCGGCCCCAGCCGTCTCCGCACCGAGACTGCTGCGCTCTATGCTGTGGCTGCCTTCAATTTCGTAAACGACCGCTCATGAAGAAAGCATCATCCCTACTTCTGTTTCTCCTGGTCGCGCTGCCCTTTTTCTCCCATGCGCAGACGCAGATCGCACTCTTGAAATATGGTGGCGGCGGCGACTGGTATGCCAACCCCACCTCGCTCACCAACCTCATCGCCTTCTGCAACCAGGACCAGCAGATGGGCCTCGTGCCGCAGTATGCCACCGTCGATGTCGGCAGCAGCGAGATTTTCAACTATCCCTTCCTGCACATGACCGGCCACGGCAACGTGGTCTTCTCCGACCGCGAGGCACAGAACCTCCGCAACTATCTCATCGGCGGCGGATTCCTCCACATCGACGACAACTATGGCCTGCGCGAATTCATCGTGCCGCAGATGAAGAAGGTGTTCCCCGAGCTGGAATTCGTCGAGTTGCCCTTCAGCCATCCCGTCTATCATCAGAAATACGATTTTCCCAACGGTCTGCCCAAGATCCACGAGCACGACAATCTGCCGCCCAAGGGCTTCGGCCTCATCTGGGAGGGTCGTCTGGTGTGTTTCTTCACGTGGGAGTGTGACCTTGGCGACGGTTGGGAGGATCCCGACGTGCACAACGACAGCCAGGCCACCCGCCAGAAGGCCCTCCGCATGGGCAGCAACATACTCCGCTTTGTATTCACCCAATAAAATATTCCAGCGATGAAACATTTCACCCTTCCGATGCTCGTCGTGGCGCTCTTGTTGTTCAGCGCATGCGATTTCAAAGCCAGCTCCGCCAGTGGCAAGCCGTCTGAGAGTGTGCAGCGCGAAATTGCCATCCCCGGCAGCTACGACGAACTTGATGTCGCCAGCGCTTTCCGTGTCACCGTTTCCGACGATGTCACCGCAGCCGTCGTCACCCTTCCCGGCGACAATTTCGACAAGCTCGAGTTCCGCGTCGACGACGGCACGCTCCATATCCGGCTGCGCTCGTCATTGTCGGTTGAGGGCACCCCCTCGGTGGTGCTGCCGCGCAATCCCCTGCTGACCGATGTCGAGCTCGCGGGGGCCTCCTCCTTCTCCTCGCCCTATCCGCTCAAGGGCAGCGAGGTCAATGTGGAGCTCTCCGGTGCCTCGTCGTTCACCGCCGATGTCGAAGCCTCCGAAGTGGATATCGACCTCAGCGGTGCGTCGGAGTATCAAGGCAATGTGGCCTCCGATGTCCTTTCTGTCGAGGCCAATGGTGCTTCCCGCGTCACCCTTGCCGGCGAGGCGGGCCGTATGGATATCAACCTCAGCGGCGCCAGCCATTGTGCGGCCGGGCGGCTTGAAGCCTATGTGGTCGAAGGCAAGGTGTCGGGCGCCAGCAACGCTGATGTCACCTGTCGGCAGAAGCTCGATGTGAAGGTGTCAGGTGCCTCCCATCTCACCTATGGCGGCAATCCCTCTTCCCTCAATGCCCCGGCTACGGGTGCCTCCACAGTTGTCGGCAGATAAACCTTACACACGCGTGCCGATGCCGGAGGCAATATGTAGGCACAGCGATGTTTGACGCTGCCGCCAGATAGTAATGAACCGACCCCCTGCACAACCGCTATAATTATTGGCCATGAAACATTTCGGCATTATGCTTTTTGCCCTGCTGCTTCTGAGTGGATGCGGCAGATCGGCAGACGAATTGAAAATCATTTCGTTCAATATCCGCTACAATTCGTGGTACGACCGCGAGAGCCCCAACCGCTGGGAGTTGCGGCGCGACGCCGTGGTGCGCATGATTCGCGAGGAGCAGCCCGCCGCCATGGGCCTGCAGGAGGCGCTGATCGACCAGCTGCAGTACCTCGACAGCTGCCTGCCGCAGTATCGCCGCGTGGGCGTGGGCCGCGACGACGGCATGGAGGCCGGCGAGTTCATGGCCATCTACTACGACACCGCGCGGTTGGAGCTGCTCTTCGACACCACCCGTTGGCTCAGCCTCACGCCCGAGGTGCCGTCGAAGTACGAGGGCGCCGGATGCTTCCGCACCGTCACCGTGGCCCGCTTCCGTGTCCGCCAGAGCGGCAAGGAGTTCGCCTACCTCAACACCCACCTCGACCACGTGAGCGAGGACGCCCGCATGCGCGGAGCGCAGGTGATTGCCTACACGGTGGCTACCGAATTGAACAAGACAAAAACCGGTGGCATACCCGTCATCGTGGGTGGCGACATGAACACCGAAGGCGACAGCTCCGAATACAGCGCGTTTGCCTACTTCCGTCGTGTCGGCCTCCAGGATGCCCGCACACTCACCGACAGCACCAGCAACGCTATCACCTACAACGCCTTCGGCCAGAACGAAGGCGCGGTGATAGACCACTTCTTCGTCCGCGACATCAAGGTGCTCCGCTTCCGCACCCTCAACGGCGATTACTTCTCCGAAGAGCAGAACACCACTGAAAATGAAAACAATGAATTGAAGAACGGCGTGCCTTACATTTCCGACCACTATCCCATTGCCGTCACCATCAAGTTATGAGAACCATAGAGAAAGCCATCCTCAACCGGACCACCCTTTTGGTGGGCGATGCCGCCATGGAACGCATCGCCGCCGCGCGGGTCATCATCTTCGGCGTCGGCGGTGTGGGGTCGTGGTGCGCCGAAAGCCTCGTGCGCAGCGGAATACGTCGCCTCACCATCGTAGACTCCGACCGTGTGTGCATCACCAATGTCAACCGTCAGGCGATGGCCACCACGCGCACCGTGGGCAAGGTGAAGGTCGAGGCCATGAAGGAACGCCTGCTGGAGATAAACCCTGCAGCCGACATCACCGCCGTGCAGGAAATATTCTGCGCCGACACCGCCGACAGCTTTCATCTCGGGGAGTACGACTACATCATCGACGCCATCGACAGCCTGAAGGACAAGCTTGAGCTTATCCTGCGCTGCACGCAGAAAGGACAACAGCCACTACCCACTTTCTACAGCTCCATGGGTGCCGCCCTGAAGATGGACCCCACGCAGGTCCATGTCAGCGAGTTCTGGCAGGTCGACGGCTGCCCGTTGGCAGCCGTCTTGCGACGCCGCATGCGCAAACAGAAACGCTTCCCCGGTCGCAAGTTCCAATGCGTGTGGGGCCCCGAGGTTTTGCCTAATCTGGGCAGGGCGCGCACGTGCGGCACTGACGCCTGCATGTGCCCTAAAGCCAACTCCGGCGACGGCCGTGCCGATCTGCTGAACCACGAATGGTGCACCTCCAAGGCCCAGATCAACGGCACCACCGCCCACATCACAGCCCTCTTTGGCTTCACCCTCGCCGGCCTCGTCATCCAAGACCTTTACCGCAAAGCCTAACGATGATTGAGTAAAATAAGCCCAGTCATCTCGACAGGACTTTTCTTGTTGCTTTGCTGCTATCGAGTGCTCATCCTCGAGTGTGGCGTCTCCTATACCTTCGACCACTACCCGATAGAAATCCTTTTCCGCCTGCCGGAATAGCCCCCTTACATACCGCTTAGGTTTTACTCCCCTTTTACTCAAACTTTAATCAAACACTACCTTTATCAAAGGTTGCTCCCATACGGTCGCTTCCTCGGAATAAGGTTCCGCTATGATTCCATTAAGGATGCATAAGGGTAGGTCAACAAAATTAATTTGGTCATATTGCGTAATTGTCGTACTTTTGCAATTGAAAACGATTGCTTGATGAATACCAATATTCATAACTCTCTGGTTTTCTCCCCACGAATTACACAAGTAATCGTCGGGAGGATTTACTCTTCGTTTTTTCTCTGTTCTCCGCTTGGCTGCACTCCGTTTGCCACCCTGCGGGACGCTATCGAAAGCCACTGGCTTTCTTCATGTGCCTGCATCTGCCGCAATGCTGCGGCGGGGCGGGATGGTTTTGTAATCTCTAAATATTAAACAATATGAAGAAAGCAATTATGGCAATCGCCGTCCTCGCCTTGGGCGCAATGCTGATGTCCGGATGCGAAAAGTTTCACACGGATGAGCTAACTATCAACAACCAAAGTGGGCATAATGTTGTGATAGAATATGCAACAGTTATGCGCCCACATTCCATTGGGGGTTTTGAATTAGGTTGGACTGATATTATCCCTACAGATTCTTCAGTTGTCGTATTTTCAGCAGAAGATAATGGTTATACAGGAAAAATGGATTCTGAAATGGAAATAGTCAAGTGGTTTTTTGGGGATAGTCTTACATTCATTGTCGATGGGACTTATCGCTACACCTATCATTCATCGGACACGCTGACTAACAACAGCCCATATAATTTCAATTCGCCGTTTTATTTGTACACAGAGAGCGGGCAGACTTATACCAACCACATATTTACTATCACGGCAGAACAATTCTCACCTCTTCTGTAAGTACATAATGTTTCATCAATAAAACTTCAAGATTATGGAAATAGCAATGCAAATCGACCAAATCTCCATCGCGCGGGCGGCCAATCAAGACTGAAAACGACTATTGCAATGCTGCAATAGGTCTAAATGATTTTAAAAATGGCTGTCGCAGGGTGCAAAAGTGGGTTTTGAAATTGAAACAGGGTTATGCAGGGGTGCAAAAGGGTGTTTTGAAAATGAAACAGGGTTTCGCAGGTTGCGAAAGGGCCTTTCGGATTGAAAACAGCGTTTTGCAGGGTTGCAACGGGGTGTTTTGAAACGGAAACATAGTTTTGCAGGGCTACAACGAGGCCTCTCGGAATGAAATATTAACAACGTAATACTACATAGATATGGAAGCAATCAAATTTGACGAAAAATCATTGTCGCGGTTCCCCGTGGCGTTATAAGTTTTTGGCGACAATAACGAGCGAGGCTCCACCATTCGGTGGAGCCTCGCTGTATGTAGAATGTAACCAGCGTAGCCGAGCACGCGGTGCTTACTCTTCCTCGTTGGCGGCTTCCTCGTAGGCTTTGAGGAGGGCCTGCTGGACGTCGGCGGGGACGAGCTCGTAGCTGCTGAAGGTCATGGTGAAGGTACCGCGGCCGCTGGTGAGCGAGCTCAGGGCGGTGCAGTAGCGGTTCATCTCGGCCAACGGGGCCTTGGCTTTCAGCGTGGTGTACTTGCCTTCGGCATCCATGCCCATGACGATGGCGCGGCGGCCCTGCAGGTCGGTCATGACGCCACCCTGTGCCTCTGTGGGCACGGTGACGGCGATGTCGTAGATAGGCTCCTTGATCTTCGGGGCAGCCTGCTTGAAGGCCTCGCGGAAGGCGGTGCGGCCGGCAATCTTGAAGGCCGTCTCGTTCGAGTCCACGGGGTGCATCTTACCGTCGTAGATGTTGACGACGATGTCGCGGGCGTAGCTGCCGGTCAGAGGTCCCTGCTCCATCTTCTCCATGATACCCTTGAGAATGGCGGGCATGAAGCGGGCGTCGATCGAGCCGCCCACGATGCAGTTGTTGAACACCAGCTTGCCGCCCCACTCCAGCGGATACTCCTGGGTGTCGCGGATGGGGTACTTGGTCTGGTTGGGCATGCCGTCGTAGTAGGGCTCGATGAGCATGTGCACCTCGCCGAACTGGCCGCTGCCGCCCGACTGCTTCTTGTGGCGGTACATGGCCTCGGCGCTCTTGGTGATGGTCTCGCGATAGGGGATGTTGGGGGCGGTGAAGTTGACGGCCAGTTTGTACTGGTTGTCGAAATACCACTTCACGGTGTTCAGGTGAAGCTCACCCTGGCAGCCCAGGATCACCTGGCGCAGCTCGCGGCTGTTCTCCAGCGTCAGGCTGCGGTCGTAGGTCACGAGGTCCTTCAGCGCGGCACCGACCTTCTCGTCGTCGTTGCTGTTGGCGGCCTTCACGGCGACGGTGTAGATGGGCGTCGGGAAGACGATCTCCTCGACGGCGTCGTCGGTGTTCTTCGGGGTGGTGAGGGTATGGTTGATCTTCACGTCTTTCAGCTTGATGGTGCAGACGATGTCGCCGGCGCAGGCTTTCTCGACGCGCTGGCGGTTGGAGCCGCTGCACACGAGCACCTGGCTCACGCGCTCCTTGCTCTGGTTGCAGGCGTTGACCACATCCTGGGCCTCGGCCAGCTCGCCGTCATAGATGCGGAGGTAGGTGATCTCGCCCAGGTTCTTGTCCTTGGCGCTCTTGAAGGCGAAGGCCACCGTCGGGTTGGCATTGTCGCACTTCAGCTCCTTGCCGCCCTTGGTCTTCTTGGCGTCAGCCACCTCGTTGGGGGCAGGCACATTCTGGCAGACAAACTCCAGCAGGCGGGCCACGCCCATGTTCTCCTTGGCGCTGGTGCAGAGGATCGGGAACAGGTCGCGCTTGTCGATGGCAAGCTTCAGGGCCTTGGTGAGCTCCTCGGCGGTCAGGTCGCCGTTCTCGAAATATTTCTCCATCAGCTCGTCGTCGGCAGCGGCGGCCTCCTCAACGAGGGCCATGCGCATCTCGGCGGCGCGGTCGGCGTGTGCGGCGGGAATCTCCTCCTCCGTGGCCTTGCCGTCCTTGAAGGTGTACATCTTGTTGCTCACGATGTCCACCACCTGGTTGAAGCCCAGGCCGGCGTTGGTCGGGAACTGCAGCACGGTGCACTTCTGGCCGAAGTAGTCCTTCAGCTGGCTGACGCTCTCGTCGAAGTTGGCCTTCTCGGCATCGAGGTGGTTGACGACGAAAATCATCGGGGTGTCGAGCTTCGAAGCGTAGCGGTTGGCAATCTCGGTGCCCACCTCGACGCCGCTCTGTGCGTTCACCACCACCACGGCAGCCTCCACCACGTTGAGGGCGCTGTCGAGCTCGCCCTGGTAGTCGGCAAAGCCGGGCACGTCAAGAATGTTCACCTTCTTGCCGCCGAATTCGGTGTACATGAGGGTGTTTTCCACGGAGTAGCCGCGGTCGTGCTCGATGTCGCGATAGTCGCTGATAGTGTTCTTTCCGTCCACGGTGCCGCGGCGGTTGATGAGGCCTCCGCAGAAAGCCATAGCCTCGGCCATGGTGGTCTTGCCGCTCTTGGCGCCGCCCACGAGGGCGATGTTACGAATGTCAGATGTCTGGTAAATTTTCATTGTGCTATGATATATTTATTTTTATTTTTCCTGATTTCCCACTATGCCATACAGGGCATATACTGTGCTGTGGATCAACGCCATATATGCGCCCGTATGCACCGGACGTGTCCGAATATCGAGCCACAAAGATACAAATTATTTTTAAACGCGAGCCTCTTTTTTCAAAAAAATGAACAAATCTGCCCCCGCGCACCCCTACATTCCACCCTCTCCATCCGCCCCCTCCCGCCGCCCTCTTCTTCCCCCAAAAAACACCCTTTTTTGCCGCCTTCGCAACATGCTCATCCTCAGCCGCTTCTCCACAGCCCCTCCAACCCCCCTCCAACCCCTCTCCAACCTATCTCCAAAAAATTTTAGAGCGGAGATGGAGGGGGGTTGGAGGGGGGTTGGAGGGGCTTTGGCAATAGGGATGGTTTTCAGCAGGTTACGGAATCGGAAAAATCCTTTTGCGGGAGGCGGTACAATATTTCGCCGCGGAATGAGTTATTAGGTTGATTATGGGAGTCATTGCCAGACAGAGCATCAAGGGCGCTGTGGCCAACTATCTGGGTGTGGCCATAGGCTTCGTCAACACCTTTGTGGTGCTGACGCGCTGCCTGACGAGTGCCGAGGTGGGTTTCACGCGGGTGCTGGTCGATGCGGCGGTGCTGTTTTCGTCGCTGGCGCAGCTGGGCTCCAACGCCTCGATAGTGAGGTTTTTCCCCTACTTCAAAGACAACGACAAGAACCACGGCATCTTCGGCTGGTCGCTGCTGTTGCCGGCGGTGGGTTTCTCGCTCTTCGCGCTGCTGTTCCTGCTGTTCCGCGAGCCGCTGTCGGCGCTGTATGCCGACAAATCGCCGCTGATGGCGGACTATCTGTATGTGCTGCCGATGATCACCTTCTTCGCGCTGTATATGACGGTGTTCGAGACCAATGCGTCGGTGCTGCTGCGCATCACGGTGCCGAAGATGGTGCGCGAGGTGGGCATACGGCTGTTCAATCTGGTGGCCTATCTGCTTTACGGCGCGGGGTGGGTGTCGTTCGACGTGTTTGTGTGGCTGTTCTGCGGCAGCTATGGCCTGGCCATGGTGCTGAACCTGGTGTATCTGCTGTCGCTGGGCAGAATATCGTTCCGCATCGACCGCCGTTTCATGACGCGGCGCAAGCTGGGCGAAATCATGCGCTACACGCTGTTCATGACGGCCACGGTGCTGGCGGGCAACATACCGCTGCTCAACTCGCTGTTTCTCGGCGCCAAGGTGGGCGCCGCGATGACGGGCGTGTATGCCATCGCGATGTATATTGCCAACGTGGTCGAGGTGCCGTACCGGTCGCTGGGCGCTATCTCGCAGCCTGTGATTTCGGCTGCCGTGAAGGAGGACGACTGGCGTGAGGTGAACCGCCTGTCGCGGCAGGTGTCGCTGCACCAGCTGCTGGTGAGCTCGCTGATATTCTTCCTGATATGGATCAACCTGGATGTGCTGTTCCACTATCTGCCCAACGGCGACCAGTATGTCGGCGGCAAGGGGGTGGTGTTCATCCTCGGGCTGGCCAAGATTGCCAACTCGTCGTTGTCGATAGGCACCAATGTGCTGAATTTCTCGCGCCACTATTCGTGGAGCCTGCTCTTCATAGGGGTGCTGACGGCAGCTGCCTTGTTGCTGAACGACAAGCTGATAGGCTTGTGGGACATCAATGGTGCCGCTGCGGCCACGCTGTTGTCGTATGTGGCCTATTTCGGCTTGCTGCTGGCGTTTCTCAAATGGCGGCTCGGCGTGTCGCTTTTCTCGTGGGCGCAGCTCAAGGTGCTGGCCATTGTGGCGGCGCTTTTCGCGCTGGATGTGCTGTGGCGCGGATGGGTGACGCCGCTGTTCGGCGGCGCGGTGCTGGTCGAGGCGGTGGTGAAGACCGCCGTGCTGGGTGCGCTGGCGGCGGTGGCGGTCTATGGATGGCGTGTGTCGGACACGGTCAACCGTATGGCCGACAATGCGTTGCGCAAGATGGGGATGCGCCGGTAGCATTTTCGTAAAGGTTTTTTATATTAATGCACAATAAAACGCACGATGCGGCGTTAGTGTTGGGTATAACTGTAATAGTGCATATCATGAAACAGCGGTATTTCTTGCTTTTGGTGGCGATGGCCCTGACGGCCGTCGCGGTGGCGCAGGATGACGAGGATGCATGTCCCGGTTTCCGCAACACGACGACGTTTGCCGGAGGCAACAACAACTATTTCTGGAGTGCCCGTGTGGGTGCCCGTGTCTACCCTTCGGGCAACAATGACACGACGACGGGCTACTATGTGATGAGCACCTGCGTGGATCCGAATTGCCCCGCGATATTTGGCAACAATATCCTGTCGTCGACCTACAACACAGGTTCCGATGCCGGTATCACCTGCTGCAATCACGGTAGCCTGTGGGATGCCTCGCAGGACCACCGATTCATGATCATCACCAGTGCCAATGCCGGCCTTGACGAGCTGACGGTGAACGCCGCCGGCCAGGGCATGCAGCGCATCCCGCCGGGATACCAGACAAGCATCCGACTTGGCGACCCCCGTGCCTCGTATGGAACAGGCGTGGAGCATAGCCACACGTGGTCGTCGAACAACACCAAGGGCTCGGAGGCCTTGTTCTACACGATGCGGGTGACACCCGACAACGCCTTGCTGTTTATCAACTATGCCGTTGTGGGCCGTTGCTATTCCCACACGGCCAGGGAAGCCGGCGAGTTTTTGATCCGTGTGGTGAAACAGAATGCCGACGGCTCATGGCCCAATGCGCCCATCAACGACAACATGTGGTTCAAGGTGTCGGCGCCGGCCATTCCCACCTCCGGTCCTATCCCGCCCTGGGTGTCGGGCCGTCCCGGTTCAAGCTGTTCTTCGACCACCTGCGCCTATGTCTACAAGCCATGGACCAAGGTGGCTATCAGCTTGAGCGAATATCTCTATTCGAATGTGCGTGTCGAGATGTACACGTCGGACTGTATCTATGATGTGGACCCGATCTATGCCTATATTGCCGGCGACTACCAGCCGATGCGGCTGCTTTCGTCGGGATGCCCGGACCCCGCCTCGAGCGTGGTGGACACGCTGCGTGCGCCCAGCGACATGATATCCTACCGCTGGTATGTGGCCACGCACGGCGTCGAACTCAACATCTACGATGCGCCGCACATGGACTCGGTGGAGTTCCGTCCGGTGGGCAACGGCGACACGACAAGACATATCTACACGCCGACGCTGGCCGACTTTGTGCTGTCGGCAGGCCCGAATGCTGGCGACACGGTGGCCGAGCAGACGTTCATGTGCATCATGACGTCGGCCCTCGACCCGATGAAGCCTTTCGCCTCGAAGCTGTATGCCAACGTGACCAACCGCCGCCCGTTGATACGCTACCGCTACGAGGCGCATTGCGACACCACGGTGACCTTCCACAACGGCACGACGGTGCTGGTGTCGGACGGCCTGAATTTCGATTCCACCCGATGGATCATCTATAGCGACACTGCCTGCACGATGCCTATCGACACGGTGTGGGGCGAGGTGGCCACAGCCAAGTTGCCCCATCCCGGATCCTATGGCGTGAAGCTGTACTGCGTGACGGCAGGCGACCCCTGCGCCACGTCGCAGACGTTCACGGTGCGTGCATTGTCGTATCCCAAGGCCGACTTCACGATGGAGAAACATGTGATGTGCGACGGCGAGACGATGCAGATACCCTGCACGGAAGGATGCCAGTGGAGCAAATACTGGACTGTCGACACGACACGCTACGAGCCCACGGCCACCGACAGCCTGAATGTGTTCCAGTACACGGCCGCCATCGGTGTGCACACCATCGGCATGACGGTGACCGACGCCGACGGATGCGTGTCGTCGAAGCACGACACGGTGACGGTGTACGGCATACCGGTGCTGGAGCTGGACAGCCGCTACAATGCCATCTGCGAGGGCGACAGCGTGACCATCACGGCCACCGGCAATACGACCTACACGTGGGTGTCGGCGCCGCCGGATCCCGATCTGGACCGATACCAGGGCATGTCGACCATCACGGTGTCGCCTGCCACGACGACCACCTACTATCTGCGTGCCAACGAGGAGAACCCCTGCTCGAACGAAGGCGCTTCGGTGATGGTGGACGTGATACCCTATCCGGTGCCTGCGATGAGGATCAGCCCGGCCTATGTCTCGTTTGAGAAGAACCGCGTGACGCTGGAGGACATCTCGTCGTACCGTGCCACCACCTATTGGACTTTCTCCGACGGCATGACCGCCGAGGGTATGCGCGTGACGCACACCTACGGCAACCTGGAGGCCGACAGCGTGGGATTCACCATGCGGTCGTGCAACGAGCTGGAATGCTGCAGCGACACCACGGTGTGGATACCTGTGCAGACGTTCAGCGTATGGTTCCCGAATATCTTCACGCCTGACGAGGAGACCAACAACAGATTCAACATCATCACCTCGCTGCCGCTCGACGAGTATGAGATCTTTATCTACAACCGCACGGGGCAGATGGTGTACACCAGCACCGACCCGCTGGCCCAGTGGGACGGCCGCGACATGGAAGGACGGCCGCTGCCGCAAGGCGCCTATGTGTACTTCTACCGCTACATCCGCTACGACGGCGGTGGCTACAAGACCGGCAAGGGCACGGTGACGATGATCAGATAACGACCTGACAACAACAAAACAAGACACACTACACCTTAGAGAAGAATGCTTGACAAATTAGAGGCTATCTACACTCGCTATCAAGAGATAGAGCAACAGATGAACGACCCGCAGATCACTGCGGACATGAAACGCTATGTGAAGCTGAGCAAAGACTACAAGGACCTGCAGCCTGTGGTGAAAGCCTATCACGAATACAAAGCCCTGCTCGCCAGCATCGCCGAATGTCGCGAGCTGCTGCAGACCGAGCACGACGAGGAGCTGCGCGAAATGGCCAAGGAAGAGCTGAACGAGGCCACGAGCAAGAAAGACTCGATGGAGGAGGAGATCCGCATCATGCTGATCCCGGCCGATCCTACCGACTCGAAGAACGCCGTGGTGGAGATCCGCGGTGGCACGGGCGGCGACGAGGCGTGCCTTTTTGCCGGCGACTTGTTCAGGATGTACACCCGCTTCTGCGAGAAGAAACACTGGAAGGTGGAGGTGGTGGACTTCAACGAGGGCACTGCCGGCGGCTATAAGGACATCACATTCAACGTTAGTGGCGAAGGTGTCTATGGCATACTGAAATACGAGAGCGGTGTGCACCGTGTGCAGCGTGTGCCCGTCACGGAGACACAGGGCCGCGTGCACACGTCGGCGGCCGGCGTGGTGGTGTTGCCCGAAGCCGAAGAGTTCGATGTGGAGCTGAACATGTCGGACGTCAAGAAGGAGATATTCTGCGCCAGCGGTCCCGGCGGACAGAGCGTCAACACGACCTATTCGGCCGTGCGACTGACACATGTGCCGACAGGCATAGTGGTGTCGATGCAGGACCAGAAATCGCAGATCAAGAATATGGAGAAGGCGCTGGCGCTGCTCCGTACGCGCCTCTATGAGAGGGAATACAACAAGTATATGGAGGAGATGTCGTCCAAGCGCAAGACGATGGTGGCCACCGGAGACCGCTCGGAGAAGGTGCGCACGTACAACTATCCCCAGTCGCGAGTGACCGACCACCGTATCGGATACACGATGTACAACCTGCCCGCATTCATGGACGGCGACATTGAAGATCTGATCGAGGCCCTGCAGCTGGCCGAGAACGCCGAGAAACTGAAAGCCTCGGTGGGTTGATCCCGGGGGCGCTTTCCCATTTTATTAACACCAGGAATGACTATGAGATACAAAGCACTTTTTCTGATGGTCATGCTGCTGCCTGTCACATGGGCGATGGGCCAGAAGCAGAAGACTGTTGAATTTACGGCTGCCAACCTGCCGACGGAGCTGTTGGAATACCTCAACAAGGCCACGTCCGACAGCGACAAGCAGAAGGCCAACACCAAGGTGGTGGCCTCGTTCAGGTCGGCCTACGACATGATGACGCCCGCCATGCAGCAGCGGGTGGCGGACATCTACACCTATGCGGTCAAAGCCCATCTGAAGGGCAATCCAGATATTGCCAATCTCGCCACCACGATGACGGCCTATTCCGGCAATCCCAACTTCGGCGACTGGGTGTCGGCGTTGGAGCAGATGCGCAAGCGAGCCGCCAAGGCCAAGCCGGTGAACGACTTTGTGGACTTCAGCAGTTTGTTGCTGAGCGAGCGTGTTCTTTACAGATCCAATTCGTGCGAATGGCGTTTCGACACCAAGACGCCGTTCCGCATCGTGGTCAACGACGGCGCTGTAACGGTGCATTTCGATTCGCCTGCCGACCTGCACTATGCGTCGGCCAAAGATGCGAGTGTCATTCATGGCACCACCGGTGTGTACTATTACAAGGACAACCGCTGGGTGGGTAACGGTGGCCGTATCGACTGGAGCCGCACAGGCCTCGGGGCCGAAGCGTGCTATGCCGAGTTGAGCCGCTATCAGGCCGAGACGAAGTTCCCCAAGTTCACGGCAGATTCGGTGCAGTTCGTCAACACGCACTATTTCAGCCACCCCATCCCTGGCCGTATTGAGGAGGTGCTCAGCAGCGCCATGGAGCCGGAAAAATATGGCTACCCCAGGTTCCGCTCCTATCAGCGCGACTTTGTGATCAAGGATATCCTGCCCGACATCGACTATAGCGGCAGCTTCATGATGAACGGATCCAAGTTCATCACCGCCTCGAGCAAACATCCCGCCTCGCTCATCTTCAAGCGCGCGGGCAAAGCCCAGCTGGCCGTCACTTCGCTTAAGTTCACCATCACTCCTGACCGCCTCATGGCAGAAAACGCCATGGTGGCTTTCTACCTGGGCGAGGACGACTCGATCAGCAACACCGGTATCACCGTCCGCTATCTGTCGGCCGACAAGAAGGTGACCCTCATCAACGATGCCAAGCGCAATTTCTACAGCCCCTATATCGACACCTACCACCAGCTCGACATCTACAGCGAGGCTCTCACTTGGAACATCAACACCGACGAGGTGGAGTTCTCAGGTCTGGGATCGTCCGGAACGGTCAGCACGGCTTCGTTCGAGTCGTCAAGCTATTATACATATAAAAAATATCGCGAGATTCAGGGCATTGACGACGTCAGTCCCGTGAAGCGCGTCTATGACTATGCCGAGGCCAACACCTACTACTTTTCGGTCAGCAAGTTTGCCGACTACATCGGACTTGACATGTCGCAGGCGTTGCTGATGATCCACACCCTGGCCCATCACGGACTGGTTTCCTACAACGAAATCACCGGATATGTCCTGGTGAAGGACAAACTTGAGGACTATGTGAAGGCCTTCTCGCATGCCAAAGGCTTCGACTATGACGCATTGACGCTTGAGTCTTCCACGCGCGGCATCAATGCCCGCCTCACCCTTGCCGACAATGTGCTCGACATGCGTGGCGTTGAAAAGTTCGTCGTTTCCGACAGCTTGCGTGTGATGGTCTATCCCCGCAGCGGAAAGCTCTCGGTGGGCAAGAACCGCTCCATCCACTTCAATGGCCGCGTCGATGCTGGCAAGTTTATCCTGTTTGTGAGCGACTGCGACTATTCGTATGAGCAGTTCAATTTCGATATGCCCCATGTCGATTCGGTGTTCTTCTACGTCCCCGAATTCGACAACCCCGACACCGACCATATCGTCTACACCCCCCTCTACAACCTTGTCGGCACCCTTCATGTCGACAAGCCCGACAACCACTGCGGCCTGACCAAGAACAAAGAATACCCCATGTTCGACAGCCGCGAAAACAGCTTTGTCTACTTCGACAAGTCCATCATCCAGGGCGGACAATACACCAAGGACCGCTTCTATTACACGCTCCATCCGTTCACCATCCGCAGCATGGGCGACTTTGTGACCGACAGCGTGAAATTCAACGGCGTGCTGACATCGGCCAACATCTTCCCCGACATCACCTATCCGCTCTCGGTGCAGCGCGACTACTATCTGGGATTCCAGGTGGAAACTCCTGACGGCGGCTATCCCACCTATGGCGGCAAAGGCACCTATCGTCACCATATCTCGCTTGACCATAACGGTCTGCGCGGCAATGGCAACCTGCAGTACCTGGCCTCCAACTCGCGTTCGAAAGACTTCCTCTTCCTGCCCGACTCGATGCTGGCCATCACCGACACCTTCTATGTCCGCGAGGAACAGGGGTTCCCCGACATCCGCAATGGTCGCACCTCGCAGCATTGGCTGCCCTACCTCGACTCGATGGCCGTGGCCTCGATCAAGCAGGGCAACGCCTTCCAGATGTATCACAACGATGCCATTCTCCGCGGACATGTGGCCGTGCAGCCCTCCGGCGCATCCGCAGCCGGTGTGGCCACGATGAACGAAGCCACTCTCAGCTCGCCCTATTTCAAGCTACAGACCATGGAGATGGATGCCCGAGTGTCTGACTTCACTCTCCGCAGCAACACCTTCAACGCCATTGCCTTCACCGCCAAGGGCGTCATCTCGCATGTCGACTACAAGAAGCGTCGAGCCGACCTGCAGTCGCCTGCCGGAATGACGCGCACCGAGCTGCAGCTTGTCCAGTATGAAGCCTATGCCGACAAGTTCTCATGGGAGATGGACAAGAAAGAACTTGACCTGCTCAACTCCACACGCGAGTCGTCAGAGGGCCTCGACGCGATGGATGTGCGCATGCGGCTGGGCAAGCTACACGACATGCCAGGCGTCCGTTTTGTTAGCACCGATGCCGCCAAGAAGCAACTCACCTATAACTCGTTGCGCAGTGTGTATCATTACGAGAAGGGCGATCTCTCGAGCAAGGGTGTCTACCTCATCCAGGTGGCTGATGCTGCCATTGCGCCCAATGCCGACACGGTGCATATCGCCAAGGGCGGCACCATGCGGGTGCTCAACAACGCCAATCTCGTATGCAACCGCGACAGCGCTTTCCACTTGATTTACAATGCCGACCTCCTTGTCGAGGCGTCCGACAACTATTCTGGCAAGGGCTACATCGACTATGTTGACGATGTCGACAAGGTGCAGCGTCTCTTTCTTTCCAACATTTCGGTCAGCCCGCAGGGTATCACCATGGCTCAGGGCAACATCAGCGCCGAGTCGGGTTTCACGCTCAGCTCCGCCTTCGGCTTCGCCGGCAAGGTGCGCGCCGAAGGCAACCGCCGCGAGCTCTTCTTCGATGGCGGTGTGCGCCTGCTCCAGAATTGCATAGCTAACGATAAACTCGGCCTCCTGGCTTATGCCGACTACACCGATCCCGCACATGTCCATATCAACGTGCCCAAGTTGCCCACCGACTGGAAGGGTCACCGCATCACCGCCTCGATCCTTATGGAGCCCTCCATCCTGCAGCCTCAGACCGCTTTCCTCACCAACGACCGTGCCGCCGACAACGAGCTTCTCTCAGCCAGCGGTGTGCTGACCTACCTTGGTGACCGTGGCCAGTATATGATCGGCTCGGAAGAAAAAGTGAGCGACCCCGACGCTGTGGTTGAACCTTATCTGGCCCTGAACACCTCCGACTGCACTGTCGAGGGCGAAGGCCCGGTTGACTTCACCATGAAGCGCACGCAAGCCAACCTCTACACCTACGGCCTTGGTTCGTTCGGTGTCCGTCGCTACGACGACGATTACCTCTCCACCGTCTTCGGCATCACGTTCCCCATCTCGCTGGAACTCGTCACCTCGCTGGCCGCCAACATCAAGGACGACCTCCGTCTGGCTCCAGTCTCGCCCAAGACCAATCCCGCCTTGATGCATGCCCTGATGTACCATCTTGGCGCTGACGAGGGCGCTGCCGTCTATGCTGACTACTCCGAGAACGGTAAGTTCGAAGAGCTCCCGCAGGCTATGCGCTCGATGCTTCTCTTCGACAACGTCAGATGGCTTTATGCCCCCTCAATGGGCTACTTCTATGACGGCAAGGTGGGTCTCATCGCCGTCGACGGTGAGCAACTCAACCTCGAAATGAAACTCAAGGCCCAGATCACTATGCGCTCCGGCAGCCAGCAGATCATTCTCTACCTTCAGGCCGCCAACGACCATTGGTATTACTTCAAGTTCGACTCCAATTCGCAGGAGCTCATAGTCTACAGCTCCAACGGGCTGTGGCTTGACAAGATCAAAGCCCTCTCCCCCGACCAGCGGCGCGTCAGCAAGGATGGCCTAGGCACATTCCGCTACTATGTCGGCAACAATACCTCAGAGGTCAGCACCTACCTCCGCTGGTTTGCCGAAACTGCCTATTCGCGTCCCTGATAGCGGCAATATCACGACCCTCAAGGCAACCGGAATCAGTACCGCTTCCGGTTGCCTTGTTTTTTTGTAAAAACCTTATGCCGCACCATCTCTGATCTTGCTCCGCACCATTTTTTCGCCTTTATATTTGAAAATATTATCTGTTGTATATCAATCAACTATATGAAAAATGGAATAAAAATAGAAAAAATATTTTGCCAGTAAGAAAAATTGTAGTAATTTTGCACCCGTTTTCGAGCGAAGAAAACTGCTTTCAAAAGAAGCATTTGCCCAGGTGGTGGAATTGGTAGACACGCTACTTTGAGGGGGTAGTGCCGATTAAGGCGTGCAAGTTCAAGTCTTGTCCTGGGCACCCCAGAATGCAAATGTAAAGCAAATGCCCGGGTGGCGGAATTGGTAGACGCGCACGTTTCAGGTGCGTGTTCCGAAAGGAGTGCAGGTTCAAGTCCTGTTCCGGGCACCAAAGGATTTTACAAGTAGTTCAAAATGAACGAAATGTAAAATCCTTCTTCTTTTATATCCCAAATTTGGCCATAGTTTGGACCTTCTTTTCGTTTCTGTGCATTTTTTTGAGGGCAAAAATGCATCGTGGTATTTATTCCTTGTTAGCATACCTTATTCAATTGTACAATAAATAAATCTTATTTACGTTAATATAGTCAAAATGAAACGAACGGTGTCCATATTATTCTTGCTGCTGGCCAATGTTTTTTTGTTGGCTCACGTGGTTGTGCCGCACCACCATCACGACAGTGTGCCGGTGGAGGTGCTGTATTTGCACGACAACGGACACCACCATCATCACGACCACGATTCTTCTCACCATCACGACGGGTCAGAGACTTGCCTGATAAGTCAGTCGGTGGCATCTGCCGTGGTGCGACACAGCGACGATGTACCGTTGCCGACATTGTCGGCGGTTCTTTTCGACAGCTGGGAAGTGACTCCCCTCGAGGCTGAGCGTATACCGCCGGCTTCCATTGTGAGTGAAGCTGTCTTTCGGCCACATCGCGCCCATTCTCTTCGCGCTCCACCATTGTGCTGATTTTCTTTACCCTACTTGTTTATTAACGGTGTTTCGGCTTTTGGGCTGACAATACCATTGTATTCATTTTAAGACAGAAATCAGCAATGAGAACGAAACTATTCGTCCTATTGGCTGTCGGCGTATTGGTGCTGACAGCAAGTTGCAGTCGGGCGGTGACGGACGACGCCCATTCGCACGACGAAAGACTGCAACTGACAGCATATAATGAATTGTTTGAAGTTTATGCCGAGGTGACACCGCCCGTGGTAGGCGATACCTGCGAGATAGTGGCGCACTTTACCTGGCTTGACAGTTTCAAACCGTTTGAGAGCGGCACAATCAAAGCCACCATCGGCAGTACCGAGCAGACCCTTGATACACCGACAAGGCTGGGCATCTACAAGTTCCACTTGGTACCTGCATCTACCTGCGAGACTTGCATAACCTTTGACATCACTACGCCTGACGGCACTTCGCATCTCGTCACCCCGACATTCACCGTATGCGACGACGATCACGAGGCACAGCATATCGCTGCCGACCTGAAAGCCGCCAGCAGCAACGGCGTGGTCTTTACCAAGGAGATGAGTTGGAAGGTTGATTTCGCCACCGACAGCTGCCGCCGCGAGTTGTTCGGACAGGTCATCCGCGCAATGGCGCAGGTGCAGCCCTCGCAGGGCGACGAGCGTGTGGTGGCAGCGCAGGGCAGCGGCATAGTGTCCGCGGCCATAGCTTCGCTTGTGGAGGGCAGCGCCGTCAGCGGCGGACAGACGCTCTTCACCATAGAGAGCGGGGCGATGGCCGAAGGCAACCTCGCTGTGCGTTACAGCGAAGCAGAATCGGCCTATAGGTTGGCCAAGGCAGATTATGAGCGCAAACAGTCGCTCGCTGCCGATCGCATTGTGTCGGAGGCCGAGCTGCAACGAGCCAAAGCCAACCTGGAACAGGCCGAGGCGGTGTACAACAATCTGCGTAGCCACTTCTCGTCGGGACGACTGGCAGCAAAGTCGCCAATTAATGGATATATCAAGCAGCTGCTTGTTCGCAGTGGCGAGTATGTCGAAGCCGGGCAGCCGTTGGCTGTGGTGTCGCAGAACCGACAGCTGATGGTGCGTGCCGATGTACCGTCACGCTACTGGAAGCTGCTGGCTGATATAACCACTGCAACACTTCGTACTACAAGCGAAAATCGCATTTATAGCCTTGAAGAACTTGGCGGCAAAGTGGTTTCATATGGCCGCTCTGTTGACTTGTCATCCCCGATGGTGCCTGTCACTTTTGAAGTGCGTAACGTGGCAGGACTGCTTCCAGGCTCGATAGTTGAGATGTTCATCCACACAAACGGCAACCGTCCGGTAGTCACTATCCCCACCTCTGCGCTCATTGAGGAAATGGGAAACTGGTTTGTCTATGTGCAACTGACGCCTGAATACTTCGAGAAACGCGAAGTGACTGTCGGCCAAAACGACGGCCTCCGTACCGAGATTACCAGCGGCCTTGACGGTACGGAGCGCGTTATAACCCGTGGAACCGTGTTGGTGAAGTTAACCCAGATGTCCGGCGCCCTCAATGCCGAATCGGGTCATCAACACTAACCATAGGGAGGACTTGCTATGAATATCATAAACAATATTATACGGTTCTCGTTGAAGAACCGGCTTGTTGTCATCCTTGGTGCGGTGTTGGTGGTGATAGGCGGCGTCTGGTCGTCGAAACAGATGGATATTGATGTTTTTCCCGACCTGACGGCACCCACAGTGGTGGTGATGACAGACGCTCACGGTATGGCGGCTGAAGAGGTGGAACGCCTGGTGACTTTCCCCATCGAGACGGCCGTCAACGGTGCCACCAATGTGCGCCGTGTGCGCTCGGCCTCAATGTCGGGATACTCATTCGTATGGGCGGAATTCAACTGGGGTATGGAAGTCTTCAAGGCACGCCAGATTGTGAGCGAGAAGATGTCTGCCCTCGGAGAGTCTTTGCCTGACGGCATCACGCCGCAGCTGGCTCCACAGTCAAGCATTATGGGTGAGATTATGTTTGTTGGCCTTCAATCCGACACCACTTCTATGATGGAGCTGCGAACGCTGGCCGAATGGACCATCAAGCCTGCCATACTGGCCACCGGTGGAGTGTCGCAGGTGACCATAATTGGCGGCGACTACAAGCAATATCAGATTCTTGCCGACCCGCAGCGGATGGCCGTCTACGGAGTTACGATGGACGACCTGCAACGGGCGGGCAGCACGATGAGTGCCAACTCGTCTGGTGGCGTTGTGCGCGATTTCGGCAACGAATACGCCCTACGCGGCATGGCCCGCACTACCGACCTTGACGAGCTGGGTGCCACATTGGTGAAGATGTCCGACGGCAAGCCCGTCACCCTCGCCGACGTGGCAGAGGTGCGCGTGGGTGCTGCTGTAAAGCTTGGTACCGCCTCGCAAAATGCCTCGCCAGCAGTCATACTTTCCATCACCAAACAGCCCAACATCAACACGCTAAAGGTTACGGAGAAGATCGAGGACAACCTGCGTGACATACAGAAGTCGCTGCCTGCCGACGTAAGGCTCGACACCCGTATTTTCCGTCAAGCCGACTTCATCGAGAGTTCGGTCAACAACGTGGGTCGTGCGCTGGTGGAAGGCGCATTGCTTGTCATACTTATATTGTTCCTCTTCCTTGGCAGCTGGCGCACAACGGTCATATCGGTGCTGGCCATACCGTTGTCGCTGCTTGGTTCGTTGGTGGTGCTGCACCTGATAGGGATGAATATCAACACAATGACCCTCGGCGGAATGTGTATCGCCATTGGTTCACTGGTGGACGACGCCATTATCGACGTGGAGAACGTCTACAAGCGGCTGAGACAGAATCACGCCTTGCCGCCCGAACAGCGCGAGAACGCCTTCAAGGTGGTTTTCGATGCCTCGTCCGAGATTCGCTCCTCAATCCTCAATGCAACGTTCATCGTGATGGTGGCATTCTTGCCGCTCTTCTTCCTTTCTGGAATGGAAGGTAGGATGCTGAAACCGCTTGGCGTTGCATATATTGTTTCACTCGCTATGTCGCTGCTGGTGGCTATGACGGTCACGCCGCTGATGTGCAGGATGATGCTCTCTGATGAGCGCTATCTGGCAAAGAACAGCCGCGAAAGCCGACTCGCCGCTTGGCTCACACGCTTCTATCGTCGTTCGCTCGACTGGTCGATGGCACATCATCGCACGATGGTGTCAAGCACCGCTGTGCTGCTGGTGGCTGCCGTGGTGATGTTCTTCCTGATGGGACGCAGTTTTTTGCCCGACTTCAACGAGGGCTCGGCAGTCATCACGGCGGTGACTGCACCTGGCACCTCGCTCGACGTGAGCGATGAATTGGGCAACCTGATGGAACGTGAGCTGATGCTAATACCCGAAGTGACAGCCACAGCACGGCGTACTGGACGCGGCGAGTTGGACGAGCATTCGCAGTCGGTCAACAGCACCGAACTGGATGTGCAGTTCACCCTTGCCGGTCGCAGCCGCAAGGAAGTTTTCGACGATATGCGTCAGCGGCTGGTCTCCATCCCCGGCATCGCCGTCACCATCGGACAGCCTCTTGGACACCGCATCGACCATATGCTCTCTGGTACTCGCGCCAATATCGCAATCAAACTCTTCGGCACCGACCTGAACCGGATGCTTTTGATTGGCAACCAGATAAAGGGATGTATAGAAGAAATTGACGGCCTTGTGGACGTGGCGGTGGAGCAGATTGCCGAAACACCGCAGCTGCAGATACGCGCCAACCGACGAGCTCTGGCGGCCCACGGCATCGGCATTGACGACTTCAACCGCTTTGTCAACCTTGCTTTCAGCGGCGAGAAGATTGCCGATATCTACGAGGGGCAACGCATTTTCGACCTTGTATTGCGGATGGACAGCAACTACACCTCTGACTTCGATGCTGTGCGTCGCGCTCTCATCGACCTGCCCGGCGGGAGCAAGATACCCCTCGAGGAGGTGGCCGACATTGTCTCGACAGCAGGTCCCAGCACCATTACGCGCGAGAATGTGCAGCGCAAGCTGGTGGTGTCGGCTAATGTGTCGGGGCGCGACCTGCAGAGTGTCGTCACCGACGTGCAGAAGACCATCGCCCACAGGGTGGTCCTGCCAGCAGGTTACCGCGTCGAATATGGCGGCCAGTTCGAAAGCGCTCAGAGCGCGTCGCGAACATTGACTATAGCCACTATTCTGGCGCTGCTGGTCATCTTCTTGCTGCTATTTGGTGAGTTCCGCAATGTAACGCTGGCAGCCATCGTAATGGCAAGTCTGCCGCTTGCTTTGATTGGTGGCGTGCTGGCTGTGGCTCTCTCCAGCCGTGTGCTGAGTATTCCTTCCATCATTGGCTTCATTACGCTTTTCGGCATCGCCACGCGCAACGGCATATTGCTGGTGTCGCGCTACCAACACCTAGTGTCTTCGGGCTTACCCATACGTACGGCAGTGGTTGAAGGCTCCGTCGACCGGTTGAATCCAATCCTGATGACTGCCCTCACCTCGGCGTTGGCGCTGATACCGTTGGTATTCAACGGTGACAAGCCTGGCAACGAGATACAGAGTCCTATGGCCGTCGTCGTGCTCGGCGGCTTGCTCACCTCCACACTTCTCAATCTCTACCTGATGCCCATGGTATATGAATGGTTTCATCGCAAGGTGGAGTTTAAAGGTTTTGGTTTAAAGATTAAAGATGAATGATTATGAAAAAGAGTGTTTTTTTAGCCATATTGATTTCCATCTTAAGTAATCAACTTTCGTTTTCACAAGAGGTCTATACCTCAGTGTTGGAACAGATAGAACGGAACAGCACAGAACTCCGTGTCTTGCGGCAAATGGCCGATGCCAAAGTGGCGGAACATCACACGGGGCTTGCCCCCGACAATCCTACCGTGGAAGCAGGCTATCTGTGGGGAATGCCGTCGGCAGTAGGTCCGCGTATCGACGTTGCGGTACGGCAGGATTTCGATTTTCCGACTGCCTATGTATGGCAGCGGCGACTGGCCGTTGTGCGCGACAGTAGCGCTGAGTATCAGTATCGCTACGGACGGCAGCAACTACTGCTTGCTGCCAAACAGACTTGCATTCGGCTCATCTATAGCGACGCTCTTGTCGCTTTGCGTCTGGCCGATGCCGAACGAGCCCGGCAGGTGGCCGATGCCTACGACAAGATGCTACAGCAAGGCGGTGCTACGCAGCAGGAGGTGAATCGCGCGCGTCTGGGGCTGACAACCACCGAGGCGGCGCTGACTGAGGCTGAAATGGAGCGCGACCGCTGCAGGTCAGAACTACAAGCTCTGAATGGAGGCACACCGTTGCAGTTTGAGTGTGTGGAGTTTCCTGTCGCGGTCTTGCCTGTCGACACAGCGGCGTGGCTTTCGGCCATTAGTGCCGTCGACCCATCGTTGGCCGTCGCCCGCACCGAGAGCGATGCAGCACAAGGTGCCGTATCGCTTGCCCGTTCCCGCACCCTGCCGCGTTGGTCGATAGGTTATATGGGCGAATTTGTCGTGGACAACACCTTCCAAGGTGTCACTTTCGGCTTGTCACTGCCTCTTTGGGGCAACGCAGGACGGGTGCGCCAAGCACAGCTCAGCGCTCAAGCCGTTAAATCACAAGGGGACGTAATTCGCCTGCAGCTCTCCACACGGTACAAAAGTCTCTTGCAAGAGGCGCAGCGTCTCGTCACTCTCATTGCGCAAATCGACAACACGCTTCCAACCGCAGATGCTGACCTGCTGCATCGTGCATTCCTTGCAGGCGAACTATCACTTACTGACTACCTCCTCGAGCAAAGTCTTTCCTCTTCTGCCCTCGCGCGTCGCCTCGCCGCCCAGCGCGACCTGCACCTGCTTCTTGCTGAAATGTATGCTTTTAAATTGTAGTTAATGATGAAGCATACTAAAACAAATACTGCAATCCTGCTGGCTGTGCTGGCGGCGGCACTCTACGCCGTCAGCACGCCGGGGCGTGGAATTGTTTTGAGTATGACGAACAGGGTTACATAGTTTGGCCATTTTTTTGACGTTTTACTGGATTTTGATGTGTTATTTGAGTGTATAATAATTCATAAAACCCGAAATAATAACTAATTATATTTAATAGGAAGTAATTAAAGCGTTCCTGTTCCGGGCACCAAGAGAATTCTACAAGTAGTTCAAAATGAATAAAATGTAGAATTCTTTTTTTTATTTGTGTTTCAGTTTTGGCCACCTTTTGGCAACCGTTCGTATCGCCGTCGAACAGGAAGGCTTCGAGTTCAAGAGTACGAAAGAATAATTACTAAATGCTCTTTGTGCGTTCCCAGACTTCGCATTTGCGGTGGCGGACAAAGCAGAAATCGCATTTGTCGCCACCTTGGCAGAGCGTCTGCGTGCGAATAAAATCGAGGTTGTACAGATTGCCGTAATTAATAATGTCGCTATAGCAGAACATCGGTCCGAATCGTTCAAGCAGGCCGTATTTCTCAAAGATATGGCGGTAGAGGCACTCCAACGTCTCGAAATGGAAACGGTCCTTGGGGTCGTCGGGATGCCACACATACCTCCAGCCTTTGCCGGAGCCGTATTTGAACCCCAGCGGAATAATCTTCCGCATAACTGAAAGAAAGAACGGCAGTCGAGAAAGTTTTATGTACATCTCTGGTGTGAGAGCAGCCCACATGTGGGTTGAGATGATTTCATAGGCTTCATCAGCCGTCTTTCCGTGTGCCTGTAATGCCTCGTCGATGGCGATAGTGGGCAGGATGTTGCACAGATGACCATAGTTCCCCTTGTCGCACCACTCCCTATTATCCGTTATCAGCGTTTCCATACGGTACAGCACGCCGGCCTGCACCTCCGACTCCAACCCGTCAAAACAAACCTTGTAGCGGCCTGCGCGAATCATCTTAATGGGAGTATACTTCTTCATGGCGTATGGCTATTTCTTCCCCACGAGTATGGCAGAACCTTTTAGTGCCATCCAGGAGGCCTCCCAATGTGACATAAACAGCCCCTTTGTGGTGTCGATGAGTTCCACCCGTTCGTAGCCCATGTTCTTCAAGCGCTGCACGAACATCTGCATATCGCCGTACTTCTGGCGGGAGAAGATATCGTGGATGGCGAAGGTGCCGCCTTTCTTCAACACGCGGAGCGTTTCCATCAGGACTTCCTGACGGTCGCGGCTGGGTATGTTGTGATACACATAGTTGCTGCACACCGCATCGAAGGTCTCATCGGCGAAGTCGAGTTTCAGGGCGTTGCCTTTTGCAAAGAAAGTGTTTGTCACACCTTCGGCTTTGGCGTTCTCTTCGCAAAGGGTCTTGCTGAAAGAGGAATACTCAACTCCCCAGCGGTCTATGCCGGTTATCCGCGCCTGCGGATTGCATTTGGCGACGGCGATGGTCAGCGCGCCGCTTCCACAAC
>CAKZZD010000034.1 GCA_937886715.1 uncultured Bacteroidales bacterium
GGCCGACGTGGCGCGCAGAGAGGGGGCGGCGGCGGTAGCGTTGCCGGAAGGGTGGCGCGGATGCACGGCACACCTATACCTGTTCGCCACCGACTATCGCGGACGCGCGTCGGCCACGGCCTATGGCGGCAGCGTGGCGTGGGAGGAGGACGAAGCAGAAAAAAAGGCTGTCTCCACCGCCGGCAATGCCGACATTGGGGGCAGCCCATCAAAGGTTTTGGCAGCAACTAGAACATCAGCTGCACACCCACCTCGAGACGGGGCAGCTGCACCTGCTGGCCCTGATTGAGGCGGAAGCGTCCATAGACGCCGATGATGTCGTAGGTGAAGCGGGTGGTGATGCCGTAGGAGAAGTTGTAATCGTCCATGGCCTTTAGGTCGATGAACGAATATTCGCGCATGGCGGAGACCGCATCGTTGTTCTTGGCACGGAAGCGATAGCTGCCGTCGATGGTCGAGATGAAGGCGCCGAGGTCCCAATGGAGCCCCTTGTGCATCATGCCGGCCGGGACGAAGCGCACGCGCTGGAAGAGCTCAAGGCTGAGCTCGTCGGCAATCAGCTTGCGGCTCTCTTGTTTGACGGCAGAGGTGATCTGGTTGGCCAGGTGGAGGGTGTTGGCTTCGAGCTCGTTGACGTCGCGGTTGCGGAACGAATAGGTCGACTTGCCCACCTCGACGGCCAGACCGATGCCGTAGGCTTTGGAGAATTTGTAGAGGACGCGGACACCGATGCGGGTGGCGTCGGACCAAAAGCGGGGTCCGATGGCGTTGCCGTCGACATCGAAGCAAAGGCCATAGCTGAAATAGACATCGGCAGCGAGGTGTCTCTCGTTGGGCACGTCGGTGGCGGGCGTGCGTCTGAGCGTGCGCTGGGCGGTGTATTCAAGATTGGGGTTGGTGGAGCGGAATTCGGTCCACTTCTTGGGGTCGGCGTCGGAGGGGGAGTCGAAACGGTAGTCGGCGGAGTAGCCGTCGAGCGATACCACGATGTGGTGACCACCGGTGAAGTCGAGACTCATGGCCGTGTCGAAATGGGAGGTGTGCTGCTGACCGTAGGTGATGATTTTGCCGTTGCTGTCGACATCCTTATAGAAGATGTAGGCATTGTCGATGTTGCGCGTGGGGATGACGCTGACCGACATGGACGACTGCTTCTCGAAGCGGAAGGAGGGCGTCTGGGGCTTGCGGTCGCCGGTGAAATAGGAGGCTTGGGGCACGCCGTAGCCGAAGGCATAGTCGCAATAGGGATAGAGGTCGGCCGAGCGCTCGATTTCATGGAACATCTGCATGGCCGTCTTGCCGGGCGAGGCCTGCCAAGCGCAAGCGGCGAAGCCCGCCACGAGGGGGCAGGAGAAGGAGGTGCCGTAGACCATCTGGAAGGCGCCGTCGTTGCGGGGCGAGGCGGCCCAGGTGTGGGCGATGGCGCAGACGTTGGGCTTCTGGCGGCCGTCGGCCGAGGGACCGAAGGAGGCGAAGGAGATATGCTCATACTCGGTGAGGCTGTGCTCGATGCCGCCCACACAGAGGGCGCTGTCGGCATCGGAGGGAGTGATGATATACTGCCAGCTGATGTCGACGGCCTCGTTGCCGGCCGAGTTGACCACCAGCATGCCCTTGCGGGCGGCCATGTTGGCGGCTTTGGCCACATAGGACTTGCCGTCCATGTCGCGGGTGTAGTAGCGGTCCTTGCCGTAGCCGAGCGACGAGCTGATGATGTTGGCGCCGTTGCGGTCGGCCCATTCCACAGCCTGCATCCACCAGATCTCCTCCTTGAAGGGCTCGGCATTGACTTCGGTGCGGGCCAGGAGGAACTCGGCGCCGGTGGCGAGACCGAGATCCTTGCCGTTCATGCGGCCGGCGATGCAGCTGAGTGTCATGGTGCCGTGGCTGTTCCAGCCGTAGACATTCTCTTTTTTGTTGGGGAAGTTCCAGGTTTTGAGGATGCGATGGTCGTCGCGGAGATGCTTGAAGGCGGCATGGGTGTTGACTCGGGGGAAGCCGCCGTCGAACACGGCGATACGCACACCGTGGCCGTCGATGCCTTTGGCACGGAAGAGGTCGCCCTGCATGCGCAGCACCTGGAGCGAAAGTGTGGTGTCGGCAACGGGATTGTCGTCGGAGACGGCTTCGACGGCGGCAGCGGCCAGCTGGAAGTCGGAGCTGATGGGCTGCACACGGAGCACATAAGGCAGACGGCCGATGGCGGCAGCCTGCTCGGCGGTGGCCACGACGCCCATGGCGTTCATCCAGCGGCTCTCGCCCACCTCATCGGTGGCGAGGGCATTGACGCCGTCGACGTACTGCTGCGTCAGGGGATAGTTGGTGATGTCGTAGAGGTCGGCACCACACTGGCGGTAGCGCTCGATGGCCTTGGCATCGAAATAGGCATAGGGGTCGAAGGTGGAGCCCTGCTTGTCGGTCAGGAACACCCAGTAGCAATCCTGTGCAGTGGCGGAAGCCACGGCGCAGAGCAACAAAAGGGATGTGATGAAACGTTTCATATAATTGATATTAAGGTTATTAATTCATATTCAAGCAAGCACCTCGTGGAGGATTTCGGAGCTTTTGAAATTGTGGAATCCGGAGAGGTGGACCTGGAAATAGGCGATAAGGGCGTCAAGCAGGCGCTGACGGCGCTCAAGGGCAGCGGCAGGCGGGACGGTGGAGTTGTGAAGGGCGGCGAGATGGGCATGCAGCAGCAGCGAGTCGTCGGCGGTGAGGGTCAGTTCGTCGGGCGAAGCGACAAAACGGCCCTCCTCGAGGTGGAAAAGCGGGTTGGCAGCGCTGTAGTTGTCCATAGGCTCGATGCCGAGATGTGCTGCCGTGTGGAGCAGGAAAGTGAGGGGAAACTGCGAAGGGCGAAGGTTGAGGTCGAGCGTGTCGACATAGTCGAACAAGGCCGGCAAAGGTTCGTCTTCACGGAGTGCTTTGTAGAGCACCTCGGCGGCAAAAAAGCGGAGCGAGGCGCTGATGGGGTCGGCAGCCATGTCGGGGCGTCGCGAGGAGATTTCCTTCACATGGTTGAGCTGAGTGCGACGGTTGTCGTAGACCACCATGTCGAGCGGCGAGAGCGGCTGAAGCAGGCTTTGCCGAAGACGTCCGCGGGAGCCTCCCCTGCCCTTGATGATGTAGGACCGCATGCCCAGCTGGCGGGTGAAGACGCGAGCGATGACCGACGTGTCGGAATAGGGGAACACATGCAGGACTATGGCAGGCGTGGAGAGGAGCATCAGCGGACAATGAGGATTTTGGCTACCGAACGGTTTTCGCCATTGGCATCAGAGGCAAAGACATAATAGACGCCGCTGGCCACAAGCTGGCCGCTGGCGGTGCGGCCGTTCCATACAGCCTGTCCGCCATAGGCCTGGGTGGAGAAAACGGTGTGTCCGCCGGCGTCGGTGATGCGCACGAGGGCGTCGCGGGTGAAGCCCTTGATGGCGATCGGCCCTTCATAGCCGGGACGCACGGGGTTGGGGAAAGCATAGACCTCCGACTGGGGTTCGGCATCGGCATACGTGGCGGTGTGGCGGTAGACCTGGAGGCCTTTGTCGGTGCCGACATACACCTCGCCCGAGGCGGGCTGGATGCCGATGGTGACAATCTTGTCGGAGAAGATGGGGCTGTTGGCGGTGGTGAAGTTGAGCAATTGCTCCATGCCGTTGGAGGAGAGGAGATAGAGGCCACCCGAGGCGGTGCCCACCCACTTGCGGTTAGCGCCGTCGACGGCAATGCTGGTGATGTTCTCGTAGGCCATCAGATACTCGAAGAACTCGCCGTTGGTGATGACGATGTTGCTGCAGTTGACGGGGGCTTCTTCCCCGCGGCCACCGTTCTGGAAGACGCGATAGGCGTCGTAGATGACTTTGATGCCCTTGTTGGTGCCGATCCAGATGTGGCCGTCGCGGTCCTGGACGATGGCGTTGACGCTTTCGGTGTTGAGGCGGCTGCCACGGTTGGGGTTGACTTTAGCCATGCGACCCTCGCCGTCGTGGACATAGATGACATTGCTGCGGCCGCAGTACCATTTGTAGCCCGTCACGCTGTCGCAGACAAGCTTGTCCACCTCGGGCACAGCGGCCATGGCGGCGGTGGAGAAATGCGACCAGTTGCCGCTGCGGTCAAGGCGCGCGAGGGCATAGGGCTGGTGGGAGTTGAGCACCCAAAGGTTGCCGCTGCGGTCGTATTCGACGGCACTGGTCAGGAGGGTGCTGTAGTTGCCGATGATGTAGGGCTGCAGGGCCCCGTTGGTGTTGGTTTCATTGAAAAGGGTGTCGACCACGCCGCCATGGGTGATGGCCACACCGGAGCCCCAAAGCGCGACGGCCACCTCGTCGGGGTTGGTGGGATTGACGGCTGCATCGACGGCATCGTAGGTGTTTCTGAAGAAATCGCCCCGGTCAAGGCCTTTCCAGTTGCGCCCATCGGTGGTGAAGACGTTGGATTCCAGATAGGTGTTGGCATATGTGGTGGTGTGGCCACCGGGGCAGAGCATCATACCCTTGGCGGTGGGGACCAGCTGGAAGACGTTGTCGCCAGAGGCAGGGCCGGATGGTTGAAAGGCGCGGTCGCCGTCAGACGTAACGACGACCATTCCTCCCCAAGAGTGGCCTACCCAGAGGCGGCCTTGGTCGTCGAGAACCGCATCGTTGGCGGCCAACTCGCCCCATACATATTCACAATACTCCTGACCCTCTAATATCGAAACGCATCCCGAGAGGGTGATGGCCAGATGACCACCACCGACATGCAACGAAGGTGTCAGTCCGGATGTGCGAACGGTTCCTTCGAGAACGGCGTCGTAGCCTGTGTCGGTGAGGCGGTATACAGTGTAGCGGTCGGGGTCGTAGGTGTATCCGGCGAGAAACAGCTGACCGGAATACTCGGCCAGCACAGTGAGTTTGGTGTCGTGGAGACGCGTGTCGGGCACCCAACGGTCGCTGATGCCGAGATAAGGCTCGGCAGCCGCTGCACGGCGCAGTCCGTCATGCGTGGCGGCATAGATGCTGTCGCCCACAAAGGCGATGTCGTAGACCTGCAAATATCCGCCGTCGGTGCCAAGGAAATAGGTCTCCTTGATTTCATGGCGGGAAAGGTCGACCACCACGATGCCGAAGCCGGTGGCCAGATAGGCCTTGCCGTCGTGAAACCGGATGTGATAGATATTCTTGTCGCCGAGGATGTCGCTGCGCTTGATGTCGGAGATGTTGTAGATCCTGTCTTTGTGGATGAGGTCGACATTGGCGTTTTCGTAGCCGACCACAAGGTATCCGCTCTGGGGATCGTAGGCCATATCGGCGATGCCCACATCGTGCAATCCGGTCGACTTGCTCAGCGTGTTGAGCGTATTGTCATCAAGGTCGTAGTAAAACAGGCCCCCTTTGGCGGCAGCATAGGCACGGTCGGGGGTGACGGCCACATGGGTCACGAGGGAATAGTCCAAACAGTCGCGCCAACGGCCGATGGCAGTCTGCGAACGCATCGGGAGTGCCAACAGGAGCAGCATCAGGAGCAGCAACGACTTTCTCACGGCTCCTCCTTTCGCAGAAACAGCACCTGGTACAGGACCGCCAAGAGAGTGGAAACCACCGTGCTGCAGAGCGTGGAGAGCAGCACTCCGCCAAGCCCGCGGAAGTCGAACAGCTCGGTGGCATAAAAGACCAGATAGAACCCGCCGAAAAGAATCAGCAGGTAGGAAACGAAGTATTGGGGCGTCACAGAAAACACGCTCGGAGTGTCGATCACGACGGGCTCGTTGCGGGTGAGGATACGGTTGGCAAACCAGATACGCATCATGGCCACAATCGTGCAGGCCAGCGTGTGGAAGCCCAAAGCATTGCTCATGATGTCGATAATCAAGCCGCACCCGAAGGCTATCAGCAGCAACGGAATTCGCTTGATGTCGGTGGGCAGCATCATGATGAACAGCACATACAGCATCGGCATCACATATCCGCCGAGATAGACATTGTTCAGCACAAAGAGCTGGAACAGCATCAGCAAGATAAAGCGCCCTATGTTTCTCCAAACCAACTTACTCATATCAGTCCTTTTCCGTAGCCTCCATCAGTTTTTCTTGCTCCTGACGGAACTTGTTGTCAATAATATACACATGGTCCAACTTGTTGAAGTCGGTGGCCAAGCGGATCTTCACCTTGTAGAAGCCACTGCCTTTGATGGTCTCGGTGCCCTCGACGAAGCCCACCAGGATGCCCTCGGGAAAATCGTTGGCCAGACCCGACGTGATGATGGTGTCGTTTTTGTAGAACTGGTGCGTCGTAGGCACATCGATCACCTGGGCATAGCGATAGTCCTTGCCGTCCCACACCAGCGATCCGCTGATGTTCGTGCGGCGCACTTTGACGCTGTTCTTGCTGTCGGAATGGAGCACCGGCATAATGGTGGCGAAATTGGTCGTGGTGGCCACCACCACACCGACGATGCCTTCGGGAGAGATGACGGCCATATCGGGCTTGATGCCGTGACGGCTGCCTTTGTTGATCATCACATAGTTGTTCTGCTGGCTCCACGAGTTCTTGATCACCCGCGCCTCGGTGTAGTCGTAACGCTGGCGATAGACCGTGTCGTTGACCTCAAACGTGGTGTCGGTGTAGCTGATATACGACTCGGCCACCTGCGCCCGCAACTGGGCGTTCTCGGCGGCCAGTCGGTCGTTCTCAGCCTTCAGCCCGAAATATCCGCCCACGCTGCTCAGTCCCTGATACCAGCCTCCGGCGATGCTGCTCGCCCACACCACCAGCTTAGAGTTCTGATGGTAGGTGCTGCGCGCCATCATCACAATCGACACTATCACCAGCAGGAGAAACACCAGCAGGTAGTCGTATTTCTTCAGTAGTTGGAACAGCCTATGCATTCAGAAAATCCTCTATAACCTTTCTTGTCTGTTCAACGGCAGTACGAAGGTCGTCGTTGACAATCGTGACATCGAAATAGGGGGCCTGCTTCAACTCTTCGGCGCTGCGGCCCAAGCGTTTGGCGATGGCCTCCTCGGTCTCTGTGCCACGGCTGCGCAGCCTCTGCTCAAGCACCTCGACACTGGGCGGCATCACAAAAATTGACAACGCATCGTCGCCAAAATAGCGCTTGATGTTGCGCCCGCCGTTCACGTCGACATCAAAGACGATCACATGCCCTTCTTCCCAGATGCGGCGCACCTCGCTCTTGAGCGTGCCGTAGCACACCCCTTGGTAGACCTCTTCCCATTCAAGGAACTGCTCCTCGCCGACACGCTGCATGAATTCATCGCGCGTCAGAAAATAGTAGTCTCTACCGTCGACCTCACCTTCGCGCATTTGACGCGAGGTGGCCGAAATCGAGAAATCGAAGCAGTCGAAGTACTGCATCAACTCGCGTATGATGGTTGTCTTGCCACACCCCGACGGGGCCGAGAAGAGTATTGCCTTGCCCATATGTCAGAATTTCTTGTCAAAAATCGTATAGAAGGTCTTCACCACCACCGAATTGTCGTCCCAGCCATACTGCTTTGCCACCTCTTGCACGCGTGACAGCGCCTCGTCGCGGCCGGCAATGCCGTTCAACTGCATGATAAAGTCGTTGTAGGCCTTCATATTGTTGTGGAACAGTTCCGACATGAAACTGAACTTGTCGTTGATATTGATCACGGTGCGCAGGTCGTCGACCTTCTTCACCAATTGGTCATGGTTGGCGGCCACACGCTGTGCAGCAGCACCCGTCAGCGCATCGCCAAGGGTCTTCACCGTCGGAGTCTCCTCAACCTGATACTTCAGATAGTCAAGCAGCGAAGCCTGACCACGAGGCTCAACCTTGGGCTCCACCACGGGCTCAGGCTCGGGAACCACCACAGGTTCCGGCTCAGGAACCACCACAGGCTCAGGCTCGGGAACCACGACGGGTTCCGGCTCGGGAGCAGGCGTCGGCTCGATGATCACCTCGTCAAACAGCAGACTGTTGTCGTCCTCCTCAAGATCCTGCATGCGGGGCTGCTCGTTCACCTCAATGTCGGGCACAAAGGCCTCCTCCTCGGCAGGCTCCTCTTTCGGGGCTGCCTCGACCACAGGCGCAGGAGCCATGGCGGCCATGGTGGCCATCATCGTCGACGACAACAAACCGTCGTCGGGAATCGCATGCACGTTGTGAGGCTTGGCCGGCGAAGGCTTGACCTCCGGCAACTCGGCCTGCAGCACCAGCGCCACGTCATACAGCCGGCGCAGATCCTCCATCAGCAGGTCCACCTCTATTCTTTCCACCGCCGCGTCGGCGGCCACAATCCGATTGGCAACAGCACACAGCCGCTGCATGCCCTCCGTCAATTCTTTGATACTATTTTTCATGGTGATCACTCACTTATCGTATTGATAACAAAAACCTTGCGCACATCGTACAATGCACGTTTGATTTGTAAAAATACAACTTTTTTCACGATGTTTGGGCAAGAAATCAGAAAAGTTTTAAAACCCTCCCGTTGATAAGTTGGCGACAACCCCTAAACGGTGCAACACCACTTCATTACGCCCTCATCGCCGCCACCGCCAAAGCACCTCATTTCCACCCACTCAGCAGCATTTCTACAGCACCCGAACGAAGAAAACCGACAAATTGAAAAAAAGTTGTACCTTTGCACCCAATAATTATGCTTACAAAACTATACAACGGTAATCCTAACACGCGCGAAGTCAGACGCATAGCCGACATCCTTCGCGACGGCAAAGTGGTCATCATGCCCACCGACACGCTATATGCCTTCGCGTGCTGCATGGATCAGAAACGGGCCGTGGAAAGCATCGCCCAGCTGAAAGGATTCAAATTGAAGCAGGCCAAATACTCAATACTCTGCTCCTCGCTGAGCCAAGTGTCGGAGTATGTCAGGCCCCTGGACCGCGACGTGTTCGCCTTGCTCAAGGCTAGCCTCCCGGGACCCTTCACCTTCATCCTTGAGGCCAACAACAATGTGCCTCGCAACTATCAGAATGCCAACAAGACCATCGGCATCCGTGTGCCCGACAACGACATCACCCGCGCCCTCATCGAGGAAGTGGGCATGCCGCTGATTGCCACATCCGTACGCCCAATCGACAACACCGACGACGAACCCGAAAACTACACCGACCCCGACCTGATCCACGACCGCTTCGGCAGCCGCGTCGACATTGTGGTGGACGGCGGATACGCCGAACCCGAGCCCTCGACCGTGGTCGACTGCTCCGACGGCATCGAAGTGGTGCGGCAAGGCAAAGGTCAAATCGATATCTGAAACTCACCATGGACGGCAATGGGACTTTCTACACCAGCCGCAGCGGCTGCCTCGTAAGGATACTGCTGCTGGCTTTGGCCGTGACGATCGGCGCACGACTGCTGCCCGGCGTACAGGTCGACTCGATATGGGCCATACTGCTCACGGCAGTGGTCATCTCGCTGCTCGACAATCTGGTGCGCCCCGTGCTGGTGGTGGTCACGCTGCCCGCCACGGCGCTCACACTCGGCCTGTTCCTGTTCGTGATCAACGCCCTGATCATCCTGATGTCGTCGGCCATCGTGCGCGGCTTCCACGTGGACAGCTTCTGGTCGGCACTGCTGTTCAGCCTCGTGCTGACGGCGGTCAACTACCTCCTCGAACTGCCCAACCGCTACATCGACCGCAAGGAACTGCGCCCACGCGACGACCACCACAACGACGATGACGAAGAATTCACTCCTTACGAAGAAATAAAAGACTGACATGAGACAAATCGCAACAACGGCCGAACTGCAGTCGGCCGTGGCCGAGGCCAAGGCAAAAGGCCTCGAAATCGGACTGGTACCGACGATGGGTGCGCTGCACGAAGGTCACCTCTCGCTCATCGAACGCGCTCTGCGCGAGAACGATATGGTGGTGGTGAGCCTGTTCGTCAACCCCATCCAATTCAACAACAAAGAGGACCTCGAAAAATATCCCCGCACCATTGACGCCGACCTCAAACTGATTGCCGACAAGATATCGGCCATGGATGACCTGCGCGCCACCGAACTGCTGGCCTTCACACCCAGCGTCGACGAGATGTACCCCGACGGCGAACCCACCGAGGTGTACCACTTCGGCCCCGTCGAGGAGGTGATGGAAGGTCCCCGCCGCCCCGGCCACTTCTCCGGTGTGGCCGTGGTGGTTCGCCGCCTCTTCGACCTGGCACAACCCAAACGCGCCTACTTCGGCGAGAAAGACTACCAGCAGATCGCCGTGATCCGGGCCCTGCTCAAGCAGATACAGTACCCCATCGAGCTGGTTCCATGCCCCATCGTGCGTGCCGACGACGGCCTCGCCCTCAGCAGCCGCAACATGCGCCTCTCACCTGCCGCCCGCGCCATGGCCCCCGCCATCAACGCCACCCTCGAGCAGGCTGCCGAAATGGCCGAATACGAGGACGTCGACGACGTCAAGGAATGGGTGCTCGACACACTCAGCTCCTACCACGAGGTGAACCCCCAACCCGATGGATTGAAATTCGAACCGGAATACTTCGAGATCGTCGACGCCATCACCCTGCAACCCATTGAAAACTGGGACGACACCGACAACGGTGCCGTCGGCTGCATCGCCGTATGGCTCGACGGTGTCCGCCTGATCGACATCGTGAAGTTCTGACCCCTTCACCACAACACCATGCGAGGGGGCTTCCCGTTCAGGAAGTCCCCTCGCTCGTTTTTAGTGCCATGCACCATTCCGCCGGCCGGCGCCGCACAACAAAACAGCCCGCCTTCATCAGGCGGGCTGCTCGTAGGATCATCCTGCCCATGGCGGGCAGAATGGATGGGGATTTTATTTCTCCTCTTTCAGTTTCTGGAAGATGTCAAGGTCACCGAGCGTGGTCTTCTCCAGGTTGTCGTTGATCTGCTTGACGGTGCGCTTCGTGGCGCGCTCCTTCTTGTCGTCGCCCTCGCGGGTGCTGTCGGCACCATCCTGGAAGGTGCGGGTGTGCGAAACAATGATCTTCTTCGAATCTTTCGAGAATTCAATCACCTTGAAATCAAGGGTCTCGCCCTGACGGGCCTTGGTCTTGTCCTCCTTGTCGAGGTGACGCATCGGTGCGAAGGCCTCAACATCGTAAGGCAGGATCACGGTGGCGCCCTTGTCGTTCATGCTGACAATCTTGCCCTGGTGGACACTGCCAACGGTGAACAGGCTCTCGTACACATCCCAAGGATTCTCCTCGAGCTGCTTGTGGCCGAGGCTGAGACGACGGTTGTTGGCATCGACTTCGAGCACAACCACATCGATCTTCTCGCCGATCTTGGTGAACTCGGCGGGGTGCTTGATCTTCTTGCTCCAGCTGAGGTCGCTGATGTGGATCAGACCGTCGACACCCTCCTCAAGCTCGACAAAGATGCCGAAGTTGGTGAAGTTGCGCACCGTGGCGGTGTGCTTGCTTCCGACGGGATATTTCTCGGCGATAGCCAGCCAGGGATCCGGCATGAGCTGACGGATGCCAAGGCTCATCTTGCGGTTCTCGCGGTCGAGCGAAAGGATCACGGCCTCGACCTCGTCGCCCACCTTCAGGAAATCCTGGGCGCTGCGCAGGTGCTGGCTCCAGCTCATCTCGCTGACGTGGATCAGACCCTCGACACCGGGCATCACCTCGACAAATGCGCCATAGTCGGCCAGAACAACAACTTTACCCTTCACGTGGTCGCCTTCCTTCAGGTTGGGATCAAGGGCATCCCACGGGTGAGGAGTGAGCTGCTTCAGACCCAGGGCAATACGACGTTTGGCCTCGTCGAAATCGAGGATAACCACGTTGATTTTCTGGTCGAGCTGCACAATCTCTTCGGGATGGTTGATGCGGCCCCAGCTGAGGTCGGTGATGTGGATCAGACCGTCAACACCGCCGAGGTCCACGAACACACCGTACGAGGTGATGTTCTTCACAACACCCTCCAGCACCTGACCCTTCTCGAGGTGGCTGATGATCTCGGCCTTCTGGGCCTCGATCTCGTCCTCGATGAGAGCCTTGTGGCTGACAACGACATTCTTGTACTCGTGGTTGATCTTGACCACCTTGAACTCCATCTGCTTGTCGACATACACGTCGTAGTCGCGGATGGGCTTGACATCGATCTGGCTGCCCGGAAGGAAAGCCTCGATATTGTCAAACACGGTGACGATCAGGCCGCCCTTGGTGCGGCTCTTGACGTAACCGGTGATAATTTCCTGATTGTCGTAAGCTTCGTTGACGCGCTCCCAGGATTTCAGGATACGGGCTTTCTTGTGGCTGAGCATCAGCTGGCCATTGGCGTCCTCCTGGCTCTCCACATACACTTCGATCTTGTCGCCGGCCTTGAGGTCGGGATTGTAGCGAAGCTCGCTGGCGGGGATCACACCGTCGCTCTTGGCGCCGACGTTGACCACAGCCTCGCGGTCGTTGATAGCCACGATCGTTCCTTCGATCACCTCCTGCTCCGTGAAGGCGTTGAAACTTTTTTCATAAGCTTCGGTTTTGTCGCTGGCCTGCTCTTTGTTACTTACTTTTCCGGCTTTCTCATCGATAGCATCCCAATCGAAATCGGCCAACGGTTGCACATTCTTGTAATCCATGTGTGAGATTCTTTTTGTTGTTTGTGCGCCCCTGTCACGCGCGGGTTGTACATTATATTATTGTTTAACGCTCTGACAGCCACACTATTGACAGGACACAGCGCAACATGTCAGAAGTGCAAAAATACGACTTTTTCCGAAACCGGCAAAATTTTTTTTCAGCCAACCCCATTCAGTTCCTCCCGCATCCACCCTTCCCCGCCGCTACTCTCCCGGGCACCGCCACCTCCCTCCTCCAGCCGCCCGCCGACCATTTTTTCGTCCTCTTCCAAACCGCTGATTCTCCGTACCTTCTCCTTACCAACTCCTACCCAACTCCTACCATAGTAGGAGATGATAAGGAGATGGTAAGGTGTTGGTAAGTGGGAATCAGGCAGTTGCCACATATTGCGAATCGTTGCCCATCGGGGCTGGCAAAGGGGGAAAATGGGGGGGCACTAAAGGATGCGCGACCAGTCGATCGGCGCCTGTCCTTGGGCGGCCAGGATGGCGTTGGTCTGCGAGAAATGGCGGCATCCGAAGAAGCCGCGGTAGGCCGACAGCGGCGAGGGGTGCGGGGCCGTCAGCACATGGTGTCGGGAAAGGTCGACCAGCGGTTTTTTGGCGATGGCATAGCTGCCCCAAAGCAGGAACACGATGCCGCTGCGCTGCGCGCTCAAGGCGCTGATGGCGGCATCGGTGAACTGCTCCCAGCCATGGTGCTGGTGCGATCCGGCCTGGTGGGCGCGGACGGTGAGCGTGGCATTGAGCAGCAGCACCCCCTGCTCGGCCCATCCGCGAAGGTCGCCGTGGTCGAAGGGCAGGTTGAGGCCAAGGTCGGAATTGATTTCCTTGATGATGTTGACCAGCGAGGGCGGCACGGCGATGCCCTGCGGCACCGAGAAGCACAGGCCCATGGCCTGGCCTGGCTCGTGGTAGGGGTCCTGGCCAAGGATCACCACTTTGACGCGGTCGAAGGGTGTGGTGTCGAAGGCGGCAAAGATGTCTCCCCCACGGGGATAGCAGGTGTACTGCTGCCGCTCGGCGACAAGAAATTCCTTGAGTTGTGCAAAATATGCCGACTCGAACTGTGGACGCAGCACTTCAAGCCAACTGGGATCGATTTTCACGGCCATATCAAAGGTGGGTTTGAGGTCAAAATAAACTTGTGGTTATCATGCCGTTACGCCAAGAAGCTGTTGTATTTGCGTTCACGGCCTATCTGGCTGCTGATGCCGTGTCCGGGGAGGACGGTGTAGTCGGCGGGGAGGACAAGGATGCGGGTTTTGAGCTTTTCGATCAGCGTGGGATAGTCGCCGCCGGGCAGGTCGGTGCGACCTATGCTGAAATGGAAAAGGGCGTCGCCGGTGATCACGGCCTGGGCGTCGTGCAGCACATAGCACATGCTGCCCGGACAATGGCCGGGGACGTAGCGGCACTCGATGTCGGTGGCACCCAGGTGCAGCACCTCGTCGTCGGCCACCTCGTTGACTTCGAGGTCGCTCATGTCGTCCACCGCAAAACCCATTACCGAGCCATAGGCTTCGGCCTGGCGCAGCAGTTTGCGGCCGTCGGCATGCATGGTTACCGGCAACTGATAGCGCTGGCAGGTCTGGCGCAAGCCGGCGATGTGGTCGACGTGGGCATGCGTCAGCAGCACCATGACGGGCTGGAGCTGCTCATGCTCAATGTATTGGAACAGCTGTTCGTCCTCGAACGAAGCCTCGCAGGCGGGGTCCACGATGGCACACTGGCGTGTGGAGTCGTCGGCGATCACGTAGCAATTTACTTCAAAATGATTGAATGTGAACTGTTTAATCATAGCGTATAGCACATTGTTGTCATTCCCCCCGGATCACCTCGATGATGCCGTTGCGGCGCACCAGGCCATAATCGTTTCGGGCCATGAAGCGGTAGAAGTAGGTGCCGTCGGGGCTGGACGTTTTGTTGGGGTCCCAGAATTGATCTTCGCGCACGATGTCGCGGACATGGTAGACGCAGATGCCCCAGGCGTTGAATATCCAGAGCTCGCAGGAGGGGTACTGCCCCAGTTCAATCAGGTTCGCAATCTGCCAACGGTCGTTGATGCCGTCGCCGTTGGGTGTGACGAGGTTGGGGAAGTCGAGCCAGGCGGTCACGATCTCGATGGAATGCTGGGCGGTGTCGGTACAGGTGTGGGTGACGGTGTGGTCGAAATAGGTGGAGGTGCACGATGCCACAAGGCGCACATCGACAGTGCCTTGGGGCAATTCGCCCTGCCAGCGGTAAAAGGGGGCGAAAGCGGTGAGGGTGTCGCATACGGTGCCGCCCGGCTCCTTGGGCATCAACCACAGCCATCGGCATGTGTCGGGCCGGGAATAGTTGAGCAGTTGCACTTCGGGCGACATGTCGGACGGGTGCTCGGGATACCAGCCGAAGTCTGCCTCAGGCGAAACGGCCACCAGCACAGGCCACTGCATTGTGTCGGTGCAGCCGGAACGGCTGGTGGCGACGAGCGTCAGGGTATGCATTCCTGCCGTGTCTAAACGGAAGTCGGCCATCTGAGTGGCAACGGCAGACGAAGGGTCATCGAAATACCATTGCCATTCGGCACTGCCGCGGGTGGAGTCGACAACGTAGAGTGTCTGGTTGTCGCAGATCACGATGGGCAGCGTGTCGGTCCAGCGCAGGCCGTCGGTGCTGTGCCGAAAGCGCAGCCGGAAGGAGCTGTCCCTCAGCACGAGGGAGATATGGACCAGCGAGTCGCAACCTGCAACGGAGGCCAGCATGGTGTCGAAGGTGGAGGGTCCGCCATAGTAAACGCCATTATAGATGAACGGGCTGCCGGGGCATATTTCCACGGTGTCGTCGGTTTCGTAGACAGGCGCCTCAATGACGACGAGGGTCACCGTGCTGTCGGCACCGTGGCTGTCGGTAAAGGTCGCTGTCGCGCTGTCGGGGCGTTCGAAGGTGTAGTCCATCCACACGAAGGGCCACTCGTTGGCGCACACACTCTGTTCCACGCGGAGGTGCCGGTTGGGCCACACATGCAGGTGCAGATGGAGGATGGTGTCGCAGTCGGTGGATGACGACAGGATGAGTGTCGTGTCGCCGCCGGCGGTGAATTCGAGACCATGCCAGGTGTAAGGCAGTTGGTTCTCAACCACGGTGTCGGCCTCCCATAGCTGCGGACTCGACATTGCCCAACGCGAGACGGTGACGCGGCAGTCGGGGTCGAAACGGTCGGTCAGCTCGCACAGGTATTGCCTGGAATCTATCGGCACGGTGATGCTCTGCGTGGTGGCGATGGTGGTGGTATCGTCGCCGCAGTGCCATCGGTAGAGGAAGCCGTAGGGCATGGTGAAGGTGGTGCTGTCGGCGGTCAAGCAGCTGTCGGGGACGGCGTCGCGTTTGAGACACTCAAAGTTGAAGTAGGCATAGCACCAGCGGTTGTTGACGGCACCGTCGCAAGTGGTGACGCGTAGGCGCATCCGCTGCCCATGGTAGGTAGACAGATCGAATGCCTTGCCGGTGAAGTTGCGTCGCTTGTACATGCTGTTCATCTCGTCCCAGCCGGTGGTGTCCCATGCGTCGATGTAGAACTGGCTGCAGGGCGACAAGGTGTCGTCGAGCAGCTCGATGCGGAACCATGCGGGGTGGAGTGTGTCGCTGCGGTAGGCTTCCTCTGGGCCTTGAAATGTGCCAAAGGCCATGGCAACGGTGTACTTCATCACCAGCAAATCGCTCTCGTTGGTGTCGACATCGATAGTGTAGAGCATCGATGCCGATTCCCAGTCACCCAAGCGATTGCCGAGGCGCAAGGTGACGTTGTCGCCTGGCGGTATGGTGCGAGGGAACACCATCATGCCGCCGCCGTCGGAGCCGGGATTGGTGTTAAGGGCATGGGTGCCTGCGTAGATGCCGCTCACGCCGGGGGCGCTGGTGGTGTAGGTGCCGACATTCAGGTAAGGTTCCACAGGCGTGCCGTAGAAGGGAATGGCCATCGCGGAATTGAAGTCGGAGGCATCGAGGCACGCCCCTTCGCGGTAGCGGTGGATATAAACCTCGCTATGCGGCTGTATCGGCATGCAGCCCGAATAAGGGCATTGGGCGATAAGGCCAGCGTTGAAGCTCTGGTAATAGTTGCGGGCAAAGGTGAAGCTGTTGCCGGTGACTTCGTAGGGCGTAGTCCAGTTGACGGTGAGAGTGACCGTCGGGTCGCCTGCTGACTCCCATTCCAGCCGCACCGAGTCCTCGCTGTTCTCAACCACCCTCAAGCCCCACGCTGCGCAGGGTGTCGAGGTGAGGTGCATGTCGTCGAGCCAGAAGGTGCCGTCGGCACAGAAAATATCGTGTCCGAAGAAGGCAATGCGGGCTCCCGTGGGTACAGACGATAGGTCGACGGCGGCAAAGTGCCACCGCTGCTGCCAGCCGTGCAGGGTGTCGAGCACGTGGAAGGTCGTGCTGTCGCTGGCGTCGGTCAGGTAGCCCACCTCCACCCAGTCGGTGTTCAAGTGCAGGTAGTACCAGAACGTAAGCCATACACTGTCGGCTCCGTAATCGATGCCCTCGTCGGGCATAATGGTGAAACAGGTGGTGCCGTTATTGGCCAGCGCTTTTGCCCCGGAATGATGGACACCCGTCTGCACACTTACATAATGAAAGTCAAGGTTGGGCAGCGCGCTCCATCCCATGGGGCGGGAGTTGGGTGTTGCGTCCTCAAAGTCGTAGCATATTTCAACTTGCCCCCATGCCGGCAGCCAGGCCAGCACGAGGGCAAGCATTGCTATCAACCGACGAGGCATGGTGATGAACTTTAGTCGTTGAGCCAAGCATCGAACTGCTCCCGCTTGAGGGCGGGGATGTCGAGCTTGAGCTTCTTGCGGAGGCCGCCCAGGTCGTTGAAGAGCTTGTTGGGGTTGGCAGCTTTCAACTGCTCAAAGCTCTTGATGCCGGCCTTCTGCAGCACGGGGACCCAAGCTTCATCGATGCCATGGGCGATAAGATCGGCCGATTCGTCTTCACCGCTCTTCTCGTGCACTTCGGGCTTCATCTGCGGGAAAAGCAGCACATCCTGAATGCTCTGCGCGCCGGTCATCATCATCACCAGGCGGTCGATGCCGATGCCCATGCCGGAAGTCGGCGGCATGCCATATTCGAGGGCGCGGACAAAGTCCATGTCGATGAACATGGCCTCATCGTCACCTTTCTCAGAGAGACGCAGCTGCTCCTGGAAACGGCCCAGCTGGTCGATGGGATCGTTGAGCTCGCTGTAGGCGTTGGCCAGCTCCTTGCCGCACACAAACAGTTCGAAGCGCTCGGTGAGCTCGGGATTGTCGCGGTGGCGCTTGCAGAGGGGCGACATCTCAATGGGGTAGTCGGTGACAAAGGTCGGCTGGATCAGCTTACCCTCGCACTTCTCTCCGAAGATGGCATCTATCAGCTTGCCCTTGCCCATGGTGGCGTCGGTCTCGACCCCGAGTTGGGCACAGGCCTCACGCAGCTGCTCCTCTTTCATTCCGCTCACGTCGATGCCGGTTTCTTCTTTGATGAGCTCCACCATCGGGGCCTTGCGGAAAGGAGCTTTGAAGCTGATGTCGTTACCCCAGACATTCACCTCCGTGGTGCCATGAAGCCGCATGGCGATACGCTCAAGCATGGTCTCTACGAAACGCATCATCCAGTTGTAGTCTTTGTAAGCCACATAAATCTCCATGCAGGTGAATTCGGGATTGTGCGTACGGTCCATGCCCTCATTGCGGAAATTGCGGCTGAACTCGTACACGCCCTTGAAGCCGCCCACGATGAGGCGCTTGAGGTACAGTTCATTGGCGATACGCAGGTACAGATCAATGTCGAGGGCATTGTGGTGCGTGATGAAGGGCCTTGCGGCAGCGCCGCCGGGAATCGACTGCAACACGGGCGTGTCCACCTCCAAATATCCCTGTTCGTTGAAATACTGGCGCATCTCGTTGACAATCATGGCACGCTGGACGAAAGTTTCACGCACCTGCGGATTGACAATAAGGTCCACATAACGTTGACGATAGCGCAATTCGGGATCACTGAACGCGTCGTACACCACGCCGTCCTTTTCCTTCACGATGGGCAGCGGCCGGAGGCTCTTGCTCAGCACGGTGAGGCTCTTCACATGAATCGAAATCTCACCCATCTGGGTCACAAACACATAGCCTTTCACTCCAATGATGTCGCCAATGTCAAGCAAGCGCTTGAAAACGGTGTTATAAAGCGTCTTGTCCTCACCGGGACATATTTCGTCGCGCTTGATATAAAGCTGTATTCTGCCAGCAGGATCCTGCAACTCAACAAAACTGGCCGCTCCCATGATACGGCGGCTCATGATGCGTCCGGCTATGCTCACATCCTGAAACAGACTGTTGTCCTTCGGATATTCGTCGAGAATCTGCCTGCTGTCGACATTGACTTCATACAACGCAGCAGGATAAGGATTGATGCCAAGCTTCTGCAGCTCTGCGAGCGAATTTCTGCGGATTTGTTCTTGCTCAGTTAATTCTGCCATACTATCAGTTCTTTTTATCATTGAATCAAAATGCAAAATTACTACTTTTTCTTCACATGGGAAAGCGAATCGTCAAAAAAGACCTCCTCGATGGATTTTTGGGACAAAAAACAGTCCATTTTTCGGCACACAAAACATGGGACGAAAGTAAAAAATCACTATTTCGTCCCTAAAATCGGCATTTTCGTCCCTAAAACGGTACTTTTGTCCCTTTTGGCGAAATTAGGAAACATATAATTCCCTCGGGACAGAAATATGCCTATTTTTGCATCCGAAACCAACGGAAAACGATATGGAAAAAACCGAAAAACCCACACGCGTATTCGACATTGTCGACCAAATGGAGATTCCCCGTCGCCGTCCGGCATTCCGCTATCGCGCGAACGAAACATCACTTTCCGATTATATCAGACTATCCAACCGCATCGGCCAGGCGCTCCTGCATCACGGGCTGAAACGCGGCGAAGCCGTGGCCATCCTCTCCGACAACCGCCCAGAATGGAACTTCATCGATATGGGCGTGATGCAGGCAGGAGGCATCCTGCTGCCGCTATGCAAAGGGCTGTCGGCCGAAGAATATGTGGAATGCCTCCAGCACGCCAACATCCGGACACTGATCCTCGAAGACGAAGAAATCCTCTCTCGCTTCAAGCTGATACTCCCTCAGATAAAAACCATAGAATCAGTATTCTCCATCGACCCATGCAAGGGTGTTCCCAGCATTGCCGACCTGATTGCCGAAAATGACGGAACCGACTGCGACCTGCTGGCCCGACGCCGCAACATGATCACCTCCGACGATGTGTGCACGCTCATCTACTCAGGCGGCGGCACCTACTCGCAACTGACCCACAAAATGCTCCTCGAAGAAATCGTCGCCATGGCCGAGCAACAGGCTTCCAACCGGAAATTCGCCACCGGCAACAACGCCCTCTGCACACGCTACGGACGCGCCAAATGCTATGCAAATCAAATGCTTGGCCGAACCATTTCGTATCCCACACCCAACGACGACACACTCTACATCGTGCCGCGCGACACCGATCGCCAGCGCTTCACCGACCGCCTGCGGGCACTCCTCTGGCAACGCGTGGCGTTCTGATCATACGGCCAGCCTTCTCACAGAATGAAGCTCATGCGAATAGGCATGGGCTTTTTCGTTGTAAATACCCTTGGAATCAAGCACATCCACCCGCACAAGCCCCGACGAGTGCACCACATGCCCGTCGCCGGTGCAGATGCCCACATGGATGATGCGGCCCTCGCTGTTGTGGAAAAAGCAGAGGTCGTCACGACGCACGTCGCAGGCGCACACCTCCACGCCCGCCGTGGCCTGCTGCGAGGCATCGCGCGGCAGCCAGATGTCCATCGCTTTGAAACACACTTGCGTCAATCCCGAACAGTCAATCCCTCCTTGCGAGCGTCCGCCCCAAAGATAGGGCGTGCCCAAAAAGAGCCGCTCGGCCAGATCAGCAGCATAGTCGAACGGGACATACTGCTTGTTGTCGACCCAACCCTCGTAACCATCATAGAAACAGCGCACATAGCTCCATTTCTCATCGCGCTGCAACACCTCCACCACGTCGCCATAGAGCAACTGGTTGACCATCTCGGCGCGGTCTGATGCCGTGGCCCGAATGGGCACCGCTGCCAAAAAACAGAACCCCCTCACAACTGCCCCCTCTCTATCGACCTCACGATACGGTCAATCAAATCGTCCTTCGAATTGTGCTTGGGATCGAACTGCGTCTTCAGATTGTAGCCGAACAGCTTGGCAAACGTCTGGTACAGTCCCGCACGGAGCGTGCCTCGCAACTCGCCCACAATGTTGTAAGCCGTACGGTTGGTCTCGCGGTCGATAAGCTTGATCAGCACCAGCCCCTGCGAAAACGAATATTTCGAAAGATCCTCCTTATAGTCGGCCAGCAACTTCTGCTCGGCCTCCTTGATGGCCGCCTTGCGTTGCTTCTTGGGCAAGGCCGCAATCTCGATCTCAAGGGCATCCAGCCGACGCTTGCCCTCCTGCGCATAGGGCAGCATCAGGCGCACATTGCGGATCAGCTTGGAATTGGACTTGATCTCCTTGGGCGTTAGCAACATACCCGACATATACACATTCACCGCCCGCAACTGGTACAACGGAATCGTGTCGCCGTCGAGCACCGTGCCGAACACATAGTGCTCCTGGTCGGTGATGCGCCGCGTGGTGGGTCCCACCACCAGACTCTTCCTGTCGACAGGGGCCTGTTTCAACGTGCTGTCAGGCTTCAACGCCTTCAGCTTCAGCGGCACCTGCGCCTCGCTCGCACCCGACACCAACACCAGCGCTGCAGCTGCCACCATTCTGATCATGTTCTTCGGCTTCATATCCTAGTCCTTTATGTTTGTATAACTCCGATTTTAACATTTTAGTATGCCACCCGCATCAATTCCTGCAACATGCCGTACACTAATTTTCATCCAATTATGAAAAAATTACATATATTTGCAAAACGGCACCAACACAAAAACAACAATAAACATCCTGAAAATCAATTATTAACAACAAAAAATAACAGTCATCATGAAAAAACAATTATCCTTTCTGGCTATCGCCTGCGCCATGCTGCTGACCGGCAACGTGATGGCCCAATTCAACATCAACGGAGGCATCTCCGCGATGAACACGAAGGACAATGTCAATAATTCCGACACCACCATCGGCTACTATGTCGGCGTCACCAACAACTTCGAGCTCACCAGCCACATCGGCATCGCCCCCGGTGTCTATTTCCGCAGCCTGAAAAACGACAACGAGTATGACAAACTGAAAGAGACCTACACCGAGAACAGCGTCAACGTGCCCGTTCTGCTCAACCTGAACCTCAACATCTCCGAACAGTCGCGGGCCTACATCTTTGCCGGTCCCGAATTCAACATCGGGATCAGCGCCAAGCAGAAAATCGTCACCACCGGCGACAAGCCCGAAACGATGAGCGAACAGAACTACTTTGACGCCGACGACATCATCCGCCTCAACCGATTCAACATCAGCGGCACCGTCGGCATCGGACTGAAACTCGACTTCATGAACTTCAACATTGGTCTCAGCTCCACCCTGCTCGACCGCCGCGCGTCGAAAGACATCGAAGAAAAAGGCTACAGCGCCTTCATCGGTCTCGGACTGGTTTTCTGACCATTTCCAACACCACAACCCCACAGCCGGAGGCTCCCGTCAGGATGCCCTCCGGCTTCTTTTTTGCGCCAAGCCGCCGAATTTCGCCGCAAACCATTGACGCACAGGCATTCATCCCCGCCTCAAGCATCCCCGCACCCAACACTCTCCCCCTCCAAAAACAGCACACACGCAACTCGCTGTCCCTCAACACCATCTCCTTATCATCTCCTACCCATCTCCTACCCATCTCCTACTGCGGTAGGAGATGGTAGGTGGTTGTCAGGGTGTTGGCAGGGAGAAAGCATGGCCAGGCGTGGCATAGACAAAAGACAAGGCCGCGCCCCGATGGGGCGCGGCCTTGACGTATAATATTAATATGTACGGACCGATCAGAACAGGCCTTCGAGCACATCGTCGTCGACCAGGTTGGGCATGGTGACTTTGAGCTCGGGGCAGATGTCCATGGCACGCTTGATGGCGAACATGGCGCCCTCGTTGCGGGCCCAGCTGCGGCGGCTGATGCCGTTGTTGACATCCCAGTGGAGCATCATGCGCAAACGGCGGTCGCATTCGGCCGAACCGTCGAGCACCATGCCGAAGCCACCGTTAATCACCTCGCCCCAGCCTACGCCGCCACCATTGTGGATCGACACCCAGGTGGCACCGCGGAAACTGTCGCCGATGACATTCTGCACAGCCATGTCGGCGCAGCGGTTGGATCCGTCGTAGATGTTGCTGGTCTCGCGGAAGGGGCTGTCGGTGCCGCTGACATCGTGGTGGTCGCGGCCGAGCACGATAGGCGCACTGATCTCACCCTTGCGGATGGCCTCGTTGAAGGCGGCGGCAATTTTGGTGCGGCCTTCGCAATCGGCATAGAGGATGCGGGCCTGGCTACCCACGACGAGGTGATTCTCCTTGGCGCCACGGATCCACTGGATATTGTCGCGCATCTGCTGCTGGATTTCGGCGGGAGCCGTGGCGGCAATCTCGTCAAGCACGCGCATAGCGATGTGGTCGCTCTTGTCGAGGTCGTCGGGGTTGCCGCTGGTGCACACCCAACGGAAGGGTCCGAAGCCGTAGTCGAAGCACATGGGGCCCATGATGTCCTGCACATAGGAGGGATAACGGAAAGCGGTGTGGTCGGCATTCCAGATGTCGGCTCCGGCACGGCTGCTCTCCAGCAAGAAGGCGTTGCCATAGTCGAAGAAATACATGCCGTTGGCGGTGAGCTTGTTGATGGCGGCCACATGGCGACGGAGGCTTTCCTGCACCTTTTCTTTGAACAGCTCGGGCTGCTCGGCCATCATCACTTTGGCGTCCTCGAACGAGATTCCGACAGGATAGTATCCGCCGGCCCACGGGTTGTGGAGCGAAGTCTGGTCGGAGCCAAGGTCGACCTGAATGCCCTTCTCGGCGCAGTATTCCCAAAGGTCGACCACATTGCCCTGATAGGCAAAGCTCTTGGCGATCTTCTTGGCACGGGCGTCGTTGACGGCCACGAAGAGCTCGTCAAGATTGTCGTGCACCTCGTCCACCCAGCCCTGCGTGAAGCGCTTCTGGGTGGCGGCGGGGTTGATTTCGGCCGTGATGCTGACCACACCGGCAATGTCGCCGGCTTTAGGCTGGGCTCCGCTCATGCCGCCAAGACCGGCGGTGATGAAGAGCTTGCCGGCAGTGCCTCCGCCAAGTTTGCGGGCGGCATTGAGGACGGTGATCGTGGTGCCGTGGACGATACCCTGCGGTCCGATATACATATAGCTACCGGCGGTCATCTGGCCATACTGCGTCACGCCGAGGGCATTGTATCGCTCCCAGTCGTCGGGCTTGCTGTAGTTGGGGATCATCATGCCGTTGGTGACCACCACACGCGGCGCATCCTTGTGCGAGGGGTAAAGTCCCATAGGGTGACCGCTGTACATGACGAGGGTCTGTTCGTCGGTCATCTCGCTGAGGTATTTCATCACCAGGCGATATTGGGCCCAGTTCTGGAACACGGCACCGTTGCCGCCGTAGGTGATCAGCTCGTGAGGATGCTGGGCCACGGCCGGATCGAGGTTGTTCTGGATCATCAGCATGATGGCGGCAGCCTGACGGCAGCGGGCAGGATATTCGTCGATCGGACGGGCATACATTTTGTAAGTCGGGCGCAGGCGATACATATAGATACGGCCATACGTCTTCAGTTCTTCGGCAAACTCCTTGGCCAGCATCTTGTGATACTTGGCAGGGAAATAGCGCAGCGCGTTGCGGATGGCCAGCTTCTTCTCGGCCGGCGTCAAGATGTCCTTACGCTTGGGTGCATGGTTCACCGAAGGGTCATAGGGTTGGGGTTCGGGCAGCGGATCGGGAATGCCGAGGCGCAATTCATTCTGAAATTCTTCTAGTGTCATGATATGTCAGTTCTATGATAATTATTGTTTTGTTCAATGGTTTACAACAACTTGTGCCGACATCACGCGGTCCGCTGCCACGCCTCGGACGGTGTACACGCCCGAAGGTATGCCGTAGGTGCCGACCATGGCTCGCAGGCCGTCGGCATCGGACACAGCCACAGTGCGGCCTTCGACATCTGTCAGTTCCACTCGCAACAGACCCTCGGCTTCGACCACAAGCCGGTCATCAGCGGGATTGGGATACACCTGCATCGGGTTTCCGGCATCCACGCTGCCGATGCCGACAGGGCTTATCAGCACCTGCACCTCGGCAGTGTCGGTGTTGCCCATATCGTCCCAAGCAGCCACGCGGTAGGAGGCGTCCTCAGTGATGCTGGCTGCCGAATACTGCTGCTGGGGGAAATATATGCCCGTTTCGGGGATCCACTGGAAGTGCAGCGGCCGCAAAGCATAGTCCACCTCGACACCCACCGACGTGCACTCGCCTTCGGCATGGATAACGGTGTCGCGCAGACGCACCACATCGTCCTCCGCAATCACGCCGCGGATTGTGTCGTAGGTGCAAAGATCGGCATAGTTCTGGCAGAGCGACGTGGCCAGTTGGATCTCTATATTGCGGGGCTCGTCGAGCAAAGCGGTGGGCAGGCCGGAGAAGGTAAGGTAACGCACATCGCTGTTGAGCAAGGTAAAGGTGCGGTGCTGCGTGTTGAGCGTGTCGCCCTGATCGGTCACACAGATGTACTCCCTGCCCACCAGCGCGTTGCCGGCAAAGGTCAGCGTGACAGCGCCATAGGAATAATCCGTATTGTCAAGGCCAATGGGCACCGTCACCGAGCGGCTGCGGCGCAGCGTGTCGAAGGTCGGCGGGGCCAGCGACACCTGTGCCTGCGGGCTGTTGAAGCTGCCGTGCTCCAAGAACACCCCCGAATCATGGGAGTTGTCGCCCACATTGCAGAGGGAAATATGCATGTGGTACTGCACACACGGATATATCACCGCGCTTGCCGAAAGCTTCTGGGTGAAGCCGTCGTACTGGACACCCGTGGAGTAGTTGTTCTCCACATAGTACTGTGAATATGTGTAATAGCATCCGCTGCCGGAGCCGCCCGACGCGCCTGCCTGTCCGGGATTGACGGAATTGATGGTCACCGGAATGCCGTCGGGGTGCTGCGTACTGGTGGTGTTGGGTATTTTGGCCATGTTCCAGGTGCGCACGGTGTTGGTCGTCGGGTCCAGCCCCGTGATGTAGAAAGCGAAAACATCGTTGAAATTCGAGCACACATATTCGGGATATTCCTCCGAGCCAAAGCAATAGTTGACAGTGATGTATGGCGACACGCTGACAAAGTCGAAGTCGAGCGTCGCACAGGCGTTGATGGAGCCCGTGGCTATCGACGACAGCTGCGAATCGGAGTACACAGGTGTTGCCGCCACACTCTTGCTGCCCGTGTTGTTGGGGCCGGGTGCCACCGAAACGTTCCCCGTGGTCATCACCACCCCCGATCCCATGCGCAGATGGATAAAGCCGTTCGACTGGAAGGTGCCTATCTGGTGGGAGGCTATATTGCTGGAACTGTTGTTGAACTTCACATTGGTAATGTGCACCCCGCTGCCCACCATCTCGCTCTGGATGAATGCGGCAGGGTTCTGCCCCTGTGCCGACGACACCGAGACATTCTGCGCCACAGCGCTGGCGGCCAGCAGCACACACATCATGTAAAGTACGACACCTCCCCGCATGGCTACAACTCAATTTCTTTCTCGATACGGTCCTCGCCCCAGATCGACTTCATGTTGGCCCCGCCCTCGCGCAGCGACATCTTGCCATTCTGCTCGAGATGGATGCGATAGAACACGCACGAATGGAGGTGGGCCCTGTCGCACACCACATCGGTGGCGAAAGCCTCGCACGTGGGGGCTCCGCACACACCACAGTCGATCTGCGGCAACTGCACCTTCAGTCGCTCGATTTTCTCCATCTTCTCCAACGCCTTGCCGATGTCGGTGTCGAGCACCATCATCGAGCGGGGCTGCACCTCGTCGACAAGCGAATGGTCAATCAGGTAGTCCTTGTATTTCTCCATCTCGCGGTCGCGCGGCATCTCGCCGTTGCGCTCACGCTCGGCCGCCTTGCGCGCACGCGCATACATGCGCTCACCGCACAGGAAACGGTTGTCGCAAGACAGCAAGGCACCGGCACACGACTGGTCGCAGGCCCTCAGCTCGAGGAATTCCACACCTTCCACCTCGTCGTTCTCCAGCTTGTCGAGGAAATCCATCACATTCTGGATGCCGTCGATGGCATAGCTGCGCTTGGCCAGACAAATGCGGCGCTCGCCATTGGTCAGCGTCGACAGGATGGCATCGGCACCCAGCCGCTGCCGCGACTGCACCTGATACTGGTGATTCTTGCCCAACTCCTTGATTTTCTTGTACACACGATTGTAAAGCAGGTTCATGTTGATCACCCCGTCGATGATCGACTTCTCCTCGCCGACGGGAGCCTTCACGGCCGCAATCTTGGCGGCGCAAGGCGTGATATAGAACAGGCCTATCTCCTCGCGCGGAATGCCGCGGCTCTGCAGCTCCTCGATGGCATACATGGCCGACAGGTCGAGCGGCACCTTGATGGGCATCACATTCTCCACCAGCGACGGATACTTGATCTGTATCAGCCGCACAATGGCCGGACAGAACGACGAAATCAGCGGGCGCACATCGCTATGCTCAAAAGCATACTTGTTCTTCGCATCGGCAAAAATCATGGCTGCCGACTCCACCTCCATCACATGGGCAAAGCCCAGCTCGCCCAGCGTGGCATACACCTGCGACACGCTGATCTCGTCCGGGAACTGGCCCATAAACACCGCCGGCAGCAAAGCCACCGAATGCTTGTACTGGCGGAACGACTCGAAATCATCGTCCTTGATGGTGATGGCCTCCGCCGGGCACACCTCGTAGCACTTGCCGCAATCGATACAGCGGTGTTCCTGTATCGCGGCCTTGCCGCCGTGGATGCGGACCGCCTCGGTGGGGCAGACCTTCATGCACCGCGAGCATCCTATGCAGCGCTGGCTTTCAATCTGTAGTGCATGGTAAAACATAATTCTTTGGTTATTGGTTCTCAACAGGGGATCAGACGAAATTCACCTCCATCTCCACCGTGGTGCCTACGCCCACCTCCGACGTCACATTCATCTTGTCCACATTCTTCTGCATATTGGGCAATCCCATACCGGCGCCGAAACCCATGTCGCGCACCTCGGGACGGGCCGTCGAATAGCCCTCCTGCATCGCCAACGCAATGTCGGGGATGCCGGGCCCCTTGTCGGCCACCACCATGCGGATCTTGTCGCTGTCGATATCCACCAGCACCTTGCCGCCGTAGGCATGCGCTATCGCATTCACCTCGGCCTCATACAGCGCCACCACCACACGCTTCACCACCTGCGGGTTCACATTCAACTGCTTCAGCGTCTTCTTCACCGAGCTCGAAGCCTTGCCGGCGTTGACGAAATCGCCTTCCACCACCGTATATTCCTGATGCATACTGCCTGATTGTTAACAAGTTAATACAACGGCTTCAGCCCCGCCTCATACAGCAGGCCACATGCCTTGAACATCGAATACGGGCTCGCTATCAGCACCATATCGTTCTCTTCCGCCAACTCGATCATATCCTCGGTCGGCCGCTTGTTGCGCACAAAGATGATCACATCCAGCGTCGCCATATCGCACGTGCGGATCGTCTGCACATTGCACAAACCCGTGATCAGCACCGGCGTGTCCTTCAGCGTCAGCACATCGCTCATCAAATCGGAGGCAAAACCGTTCTCGACCTCGCGGTCCAGCTTGTCGGCGCCGAGACAAACCTGAGCGTCAAGCTTCTCAACTATTTCTTTCAGTGTCATAGGAATGAACTTTTTATCTCTTGAATGAAGATTTCAAATTGCAAATATACGCATTTTTTTTCATACTGCAATTTTTTTCTTCCCGCACCGCTCCCCCACACCGCCGCCACACCGCCAACATACCGCCAACATACCGCCGCCACACCCGCCGCCCGCCGCATCTCCCGCCGCCCCGACACCCCATCCAACCCTCCTCCTGCATCGCCTCCGTAAACCCCTCTAAATCCGTACCTTCTCCTTATCAACTCCTACCCATCTCCTACCATAGTAGGACTTGGGTAGGAGTTGATAAGGCGTTGATAGGTAGAAATCAGGGAGTTGCACAAAACAGGAAAACTTCCGGTCCAAGCGGCGGATTGGCCTGAAAATGCCATTCGGAGAGGATGGCAATCGGCCGGCTCAGGCTACATTTTTGGGTAGTTTTTTGGGGGGAATTTTTTCATGTACGAAAAAAAAAGTATCTTTGCAGAATGGCGTAGGAAAGGCAAATATATGCATATATATATATCAAAATCAACACATTATGGAGAAAGCAACTTTGATTGCCGCCGCGATGTTTCTGATGGGCGGCGCAGTTTTTGCACAGAACAATTACCGCAGCGTGGATGTCAGCATCGTGCACATGGAAAACACATGGCAGCCCAGCGAGCTGATCCAGGACGGGGCGAGCACCAACCACCAATTGTCGCTGCAAGTGGATGCCAACCTGTGGCGGCTGGGCAACCATGCCACCCTAGGCCTGTATGGCGGTGCGTGGCTGTCGTCGTATTTTATAGACTACTACACTGGCAACGCGAGCGGCTTGTCGGTGCAAGTGAGGGGCGGTGTTAGGGCACAGCTCCACCTGCTACCGCTGATGAATGTAGAGAGCGACCACTTCGACGTGGCGGCGTCGGCCACGGTGGGCAACTTCTACTGCCAAGGCACCACGCTGCAAACCGAATTCGGCGTGGGACTCTCGGTGGCCTACTACCCCATCAGATGGTTGGGTTTGAAGGCGGAATGCAATTGGGGAAGATACTCCTACGCCTCCTACTCTTGGACGCAATGGTGGCATAGCCACATCGCGCCCAAGGTGGGTCTGAGCATCAGATTCTGACGCCTGCCGGCGACAAAAACAAAGCGGGCGCGCATCCAGTCGGATGCGCGCCCGCTTTGTGGTATGGCCTTGGCTGCGGAGAACTACTTGAGATAGTACTCGACAGTGGTGACGACACGCACTTTTTTCACCTGGGGAGTGTTCTCGTCGAGGTCGTCGATTTCGAACACGCCCTGCGAGGCGGTGCGCATCTTGCCGATGCGGCTGTGGCTGTTTTTGGCGAACTCGTCGGCAGCGGTGCGGGCATTTTCAAGGCTCTCGGCGATCATCGAGGGCTTGATGTCGTTGAGGCCCAGATATTGGTAGTCGGCCCAGCTGCTGGCCAGGATGTTCTGGTTGACAAGGTCGGTTTCGAGGGTCTGCTGCATCTTGCGCACCAGGTCGAGGTTTTTGGTGAAGACGGTGATGGTCTGCGAGGCCTGGTAGCGGTAGGTGATTTGCGAGGTGTTGTTGGCCCAGGAGTAGCGGTCGTCGTAGCTGGCGTTGCCCACCTTGATTTCGTCTTCGGAGAAGCCGGCGTCGCGGAGCAGTTTGACAACGACGTTGTTGTGGGCCTGCACGGTGCTGCGGAGCTCGGCGAGGGAGTTGCTCTTTTCGTTGTAGGTGATGCGGTAGACCACACGGTCGGCGGGCACCTCTTTTTCGCAGAGGCCGCGCACCTTGACGGTGTCGTCATAGGATTTCAGGGTGCGTACGGTCCACACCATCATAAGTCCCAGCACGAAGGCCGCAAGGACAAGGCTGGCGCCGAGGATGTAGTTTTTCTTGAATGGGATTTGGCTTCCTGACATAAGGCTTGTGTGTTTTTTAGGTTCGACAATATGCTTAAGTAACGGCATGGGGATATGAATATTGCGTTGGCGGATGCAAAAAAAGGCCAGGGGCGCCGCCGGATGGCGGCGCCCCTGGCTGGGGGACATACGGTATGGTGTATGTCGCTGTCCGCGTTTAGCGGACGATCAGCTTGCGGACCGCGGTGGTCTGCTCGTTGACGACACGCACAAAGTATGCGCCCTGGGCAAGCTTGGTGACATCGATGTCGAGGCTGGTGCCGGAGGTCTGGTAGTGGGCCACCTCACGGCCGTTCATGTCGACAATCACGATGTTCACTTGGCCCATGCCCTCGTCAAGCGTCAGCGTGACGCTGGTGCTGGCGGGGTTCGGGAAGAGTCGGACACTGCCGCCATCGACATCGTCGATGCCCTGGTTGTCGGCAGTGCGGAAGGTGTAGACACCGCTCCACTCCGAAGCGATACCTTCAGCGCAATGGGCACGCAGGAGAACCTGGTACTCGGTGCTGGCGATAAGGCCGGAGAGGTGGTAGGGCTGCGAGGTGACGGTGACGGTGGTCATCGCGTCTTCACCGGCCACACCGTAGGAGAGATCCCACTCGCTGGCGTCGCTGGTCCAGTGGATGTCGGCCTCGTTCATGGTCACGCTGCCGGCGTAGATGCCATGAGGCGCCTCACAGCCGGTGGTGCTGAAGGTGGCGGGAGTGCTCCAGCCGCTGGTAAGGCCAGCAACGCAGACGGTGCGCACCTTGACGGTGTAGCTGGCACCCCAGTCGAGGCCCGTGAGGGTGACGGGATGGACGGTGGTGATGATGGTGTCCTCCTGGGTGCCCTGAGTGTAGTAGACCTGCCACTCGGTGGCGTCGTCGCTGGTCCAGTCGACGGTGGCTTCAGTGAAGTCGATATCGCTGACAGTCACATTGGTCGGCGCGTTGCAGTCGACAGAGAGGGTGGTGACGGTCTGGGTGGTCCAGGGCGAGTAGTTATCGTCGCCGCAGACGGTGCGCAGGCCGATGGTGTAGTTGGTGCCGGGAACAAGTCCGGTGAAGGTGTAGGCAGTGGTGTCGGCGACCATGGTGCCGGTGATGCTGCTGTTCCAGGCGCTGCTGGTGATGGCAGCCTCAACGGTGCCGGGGGCCACATAGTTGACGGTGATCGTGGTGGCATCCTCGGTGACGGCGCTGATGGCGGGAGCCAAGCAGAGGTTGGAGTCGTCGGTGATGCTGAGCGAGAGGCTGTCAACATAGAGATAGTAGCTGCTGGCGCCGGGCATGTAGTGGATGGCCACATAGCGGGTGGCGGCAGGCACATTGGCGCTGTAGAGCGTCCAGGTGGAGTTGACGGTGACCGGGTTGTTCCAGATGAAGCTGGCGGTCACGTCGTTGTCGGTGGTGGAGTAGCCCATGCGGAAGGTCTCGGTGCCGGCAGAAGCCTTGACGTAGAACTGCACCAGAATGTTGCCGTCGGCATCGATGGACGGGGTGACAAGATACTGGTTGTAGTCGGCGCTGGGGCTCAGCGAGTTGAAGCGGAAGCCGTTGTTGCCGTTGTGGGCAGCGGCGGCATTGACGCCCATCGTGTTGATGCTGGGGTTGTTGTCGCCATAGATCATGGAGAAGCAGCGCTCAATGTCGGTGCTGTTCTCGAAGTCCTGCTCGTAGGACAAGGTGGCCGTCACCTGGACAGGCGCGCAGTCGGTGGTCACTTGGACCACGTGGCTGGTGAGCGACGAGTCGGTGTCGGAGCAGATGCCGCGCACCATGATGTCGTAGGTGGTGGCAGGCTGCAGGCCGGTGAGGTTGAAGCTGTCGCTGGTGGCGGTGGCGGTGTTCCAGACGGTGGTGCCGGACTCGCGGTAGTAGACGCGGTAGGTGGAGGCGTTACCGGTCCACGAGATGTTGGCGGCAAGGTGGCCATCGGCTTCGGCGACCAGGCTGGTCGGACGGTGGCACGAGGCGCCTTCCACGCAGTGCACGTAGAGCTCATAGCCCAGTCCGGCATAGTAGCCCGAGGTGAAGGTGATGGTCATGGCGCCTTCGGTCGAGGTGGCCAGGACGCTGTCGAAGGACTCCTGAGTGTTGTAGCTCGTGTAGGTATAGAGCAGCGTGCCGCTGGTGCCTTCGCCGTCGTAGACGTTCAGGGCATTGGCATCGGAGCCGGTGCCGAAGGTGGCGCCGCGCAGCTGGATCTCGTTGCCGGGATCGTTGGAGCGGATGATGACGGCCGAGTTGCTGTTGTGCAGATAGCCTGCCACAGGACCGCCGTTGTCGTAGATGATGAAGTTGCAGCCGACCAGCGTGTCGAAGGTGCCGGTGTTGTTCATCCAGTACTCGTTGGTGGCAAAGCCGTTCTGCACCTCAACCCAAGCGCTGTGGTCGATGCCGCACTTGCTGCGCACAAACAGGCGATAGCGGGCTCCGGCATCAAGGGCACCAGCCGGGAAGTGGTACGACATCTCGTTCAGGGTGATAATGCTCGTGGTGTCGATGCTGTCGATGCTGACCGTCGAGGTGATGGTGTCATAGTAGAGCTCCCATTCAAGGGCGTCGCCGGAGCAGGTCCAGGTGACGTTGATGCTGTCGGGATCGTTGGGATACATTGTGTTGTTCACCGCCAGGTTCTCGGGAGGATAGCAGTCGGGCAGCTCTCGCACATTGATGTTGTCGATGGCGAAGCCCCAGTCGCTAGGATTGTTGTGGGCATGGCCGATGGCGATGCGGTTGCCGGTGCCGGAGAAGTTGAGGTAGTTGTAGGTGAAGCGCACGAAGTTCTCGCGGCTCTGGCCGGTGACGCGGAGGGTGTCGCCCCAAGTGACAACGCCGGTGGCATCGTCGTAGGCGCCCATCAGGAAGCCGTCGCCAGCATCGGCGGGCTGGTCATAGTTGCCGACCTTACCGTCGAACGATATCTCCAGTTTGTAGAAGTTGCCGTTCAACTCGGGCAGGATGACAGCTTCGCCAGCCGAACCGCTTCCGGCCATCAGCTCGCCGTCGCCGGAGGTCTCGGCGTGGTCGGTCCAGCGGTTCCAGTGGAAGATGGAGGCGTTGGTGTAGTCCCAGCATTCGGGCAACGTGCCGGTGGGCGAATCGAAGTCCTCGAAATAGGGCACCGCCACAAGTCCGCAATGGGTGGTCACATCGGTGGCGGCCCACATGGTGTCGCCAGTGGGGCAGACGTTGCCGACGCGGATGTCATAGTGCGTGGCGGCCAGGAGGCCATAGAGGTAGTAGGACGTGTCGGGCACGCTGTCGGCGACAATCCAGGCGCCAGTGCCGGCCTGGCGGTACTCAATCATATAGTTATATACTGAACCGTCGTTGCCCCACTCGAGGCTCACCGAGTTGCTGTCGGCCGTGGCAGTCAGGTTCTGCGGACGGTGGCAACCGTCGTCCATGCGGATATTGACATCGTCGATATTCGTGGAATAGTAGTTGGAATAGCCGTATGTCGAGGTGTGGTTGAAGGCCAGATAGTAGGTCGTGTCGGGGGCCAACGAGGTGGTGTACAGCTCATACAGGTGATACTGTCCGTCGTTGGTCAGGGTCACCAGCGGCATATAGGTGCTCATGTCGTCGGGATTGGTGAGCACACCGGCGGTGGCCGACGCATAGTTGGCCGACACCTTGCCCCAGAAGCTGATATACAGCTGGTCGCTCATGCCGCCAGTGTTGATCGGGGCAGTCGACACCATGCAGGAAGTGCCGCTCATCATCATCGCCTGGCTACCGGCGTGGGCTTCCGTGGCAATGGCGGGATAGGTGGTTCCCGAGACGGTGGCGCTCTGCTGGACAATCCAGCACGAAGGAGCCTCTCCCTGGTTCTGGGTCTCAAAGTCCTCGGTGTAGGGCAGCACCATGTCGCCGCAGTCGGTGCGGACATTCATATATCCCCACACTGTGTCGTCGCCACAGATCGAGCCGATGCGGACCGTATAGGCCGTGTTGGCGATCAAGGCGTTAAAGGTGTAGAAGGTGTCCGTGGTGGCACCATAGTAGACATAGTCGTCATCGCTGGGGCTCTTCAGCTCGAGGGCAAACGTCGTTGCCTCGCCCACCGGCACCCATATCACACCGATATGGTTGCTGTCCAGATGATACAGGCTCACCATCGGGGCAAAGCAGGTCGGCACTTCGCAGTTGGCCATGAACTGGATGTCGGGGACAGTGCTCAGCACAGTGCCCGATGGCGGGGTCGTGGGATCGTAGCTGCTGCCATCGCGATAGGCATAGATTGAAGAGCCTTCGTGCGAAGCGAAGTTGGCGGTGCTATTATAGGCGTTTCTATGATCGTTCACCGCAACCACCAGGTTGCTGCTGCCATCGTAGACAAAGACACTGTCGAAGGGTATCGACTGCCATCCGGTGACGCGGGCGTCGTAGTCGAAGTTCGACTTCACCAGCGTCAGGCTGCTGACAGGGATCCACGAATTGCCGTTGGCAAAAACGGTAGTGTCGGCATAGCCCATATACACGTCGAAGGATCTGACGGCACTGCTGCTGGTATTGCTGGTGCTGGCAATATTGAAGGCGATGCCGTGGATCGTGTCGATCGAAGGCATGGTCTCGGCAGGATAGATCATCTGCGAATAGGTGTTGCCATAATAGGTATACGTCGGCACATAAGCGTTGGTGGTGCTCGTCAAGCCGGTGATTTCGGCGCACGACAGGGTCATGAACGTGAAGCTCACTGCAGCGGCGCTGTCGATCGTATAGTCGGTCTGGCACACATTGCGCAGGATGGCCGTGTAGGAATGGCTGGGCTCGAGGCCGGTGAAGGTGATGCTGTTGCCGGTAGCGGTGTACTCGACAGGATCCACCTCGCTGTTCTGGTTGTCCACCAGGAACACCGTGGCACCGAGGGTCGGGAAGCCAACGGTGGTGTCATACTCCCAGCTGATCTGGGCAGCCGTATAGTTGACATTCGCCAGCGTGGGGTTGATCACCTGAGCGCAAGTCAGCGCGGTGGTGAAACTGCCGAAGCTCTTGTAGTCGGAATCGCCCATTCCACAGTTGGTGCGCACCCAGGCATAGTAGGTAGTCTGCGGCATCAGTCCGAGCAGGGTGGTCATGGTGTCGGTCACCACGGTCTCCACCACATTGTCGGAGTTGAAGTCGTTGGTGGTGCTGTAGGCCACAGTATAGCTCAGCGCGTCTTCATTGCCGTTCCAATGCAGATAGGCGGCATAGGGTCCCACCGAGTCCACGACGGCCACCTCGGGCTTGTCGCAACCCGTATATTCTGCAATCGACACATCGTCGATATGGCCCAACGCGCCATAGGTATAGCTCATCGAATTGTAGCCCAACCAAGCAATATAATAGGTGGCGTCGGCATCAAGGGCCGAAGTGTTGAAGGTGTATTCCGCCCAGTCGCTGCCCGCCACCGTCACCATCGGGATAAAGGTGCTGGTGTCGCGCGGATTGGTCATCACGCCAGCCTTGATCCAGCTGCCATAATAGCCCATCCTTGCCCAGAAGCTGACATTGATGGTGTTGCCGGGAACCGGTATCTGCGGGCTGACCACCAAATTGTATCCGGAAGCCTGCATATACATCGAGTACTGGCCACCGGGCGTGTGGTTGGAGACATTGTTCACCGACGGGTCGGTGTTGTAGCGCATCACGCTGTCCCAGCAGGGATACCATGCGCCGTTGGTGGTGATGTCCTCAAAGTCCACCAGATAGGGCAACGTGATCGGCTCACAGGCCGTGCGCAGGTTCAGCGTGGTGTACACCGTCGTGTCGCCGTCGCAGATGGCGGCCACCTCGATCACATAGGCCGTATTGGCCGTAAGGTCGTTGAAGGCATACACGCCCTCGCCGGTGGTACCCATCTCCTCGCCGTTGAGTCTGCACACAAACAGCGACTCGTCACCACGGGCCACGATGTTCACATTCAGATAGTCCTCACCCTGTTCGTCGAGCGTCACCAAGGGAGGTATGCACGAGGGACAAAGCGTGTCGACAGTGTAGTTCAAACCGTCGCAAGCACTGCCTGAGTACACCGTGTTGTAGCCACCGTCGCGGATGACGAGGTCGGCACTGTAAAACGAATACACGCACGAGGCTGTGACCGTCACAGGACTGCTGCTGCACACCTCGATATCGGCCGAGCTGGTATACGTGCCAAGCAGCGAACCGTTCTGATAAAGGTCATACTGGGCATATCCATACGAGAATCCGCTGCCGGTGGCCGTCACATGCAGTTCGCATGTGGCGTCGGCGCAGGCGGTGCGGAAGGTGATGCTGCGCTGGAACGAAGTGTCGCCGGCGGCACACACGCTCTTCACGTCGACATTATATTGCATGTTCGAGTTGAGTCCGCTCAGCGTATAGGCAGGCGTCGTCGTCGTGCCTTGCAGCACACCGTTGGCATACACGGCCCACTCTGTCTCGCCATGCTCGCTGGCCACCCAGCTCAGCTGGGCTCCGTCGGTGGCGATCTCGCTCACCGCCAGACTGTCCGGACGGAAGCAGGTGGGGCACGGATCCGTCACCAGGACCAGGATGCCGTCGTCGCCCACAGCGTCAATGCTGTTGTTGTACAGCTCCGTGCCGCCGCCGTCATAGACCGCCACATACGAGTTCTCAAAATAATAATAGTAGTAATTCGAATATCCCAGACTGACCTTCACCGGAAGGCCCGGGCAGATGTCCACAGTGGAGCTCGACGTGTAGTCGCCGATCACATAGTCGCCCTGCATCAGGGTGATATGTGCACCATAGTACGTACTGCTGAAGGCATAGCCGCTGATGTCAACCTGCATCTGGCAGGGAGTGGTGCCGCAGGCCGTCTTGAACGAGGCGCTGACGGGCGTCGAAGCCGCAGTGGCCGAGCAGTTGGCCACCACCGTGAAGGTGTACGAAGTGTTCGACGACAGGCCGGTCACCGCCACGCTCGTCGTGTTGCTCGTCAGGGTCTGTGTCTCACCGTTCTTGATATAGGTAATGGTATAGGTGGCGCCGCTGTTCAGCGAATCCACCCAGTTCAGCGTCAGGCTGCCCGTGTCGATGTCGGTAGCCGTCAGGTTGTACACATGGTTGCAGCCGTTGAAGGCGGCAATCGTGATGTCGTCCACATAGCCGATGGCGATGTTGTAGCTCACCGAGCGGTAGGCCTTGAAGGCCACATAGTACGAGGCCGAGGCACTGAGCGTGCCCGTGTTGAACTCATACTCGTGCCAGCCTTCCACGCCCTGGATTGTCACCATCGGGATGAAAGTGCTCGTGTCGCTCGGGTCAGTCATCACACCGGCCTGGATCCAACCGTCAGTCGAACTGTTCAGGCGGGCCCAGAAATCAACATAGATCGCGTTGCCGGGCTGCGAAATGGGCTCCGACGTGGCAAACATGTTGTACGATCCCGACGCAGTGGCCTGGAGATACATAGAGTAGGTGCCGCTGTGCGCGCTCACGTTGTTCACCGACGGATCGGTGCCGGCATGCACGATGCTGTCCCAACAACTGGGCCATGCGCCGTTGTAGGCGATGTCCTCCCAATCGGTCGAATACGGCAACGTGAAGGTGCACGCGCTCTGCGCCCTGCTCATCATAGGCATCAGCACCAATGCCGCCAATGCCATCAAGTGTAAAAATCTTCTCATTTTGCAGAGGTCTTTTGTTAATAAATATGTTATAATCTTATCTTTATACACAAGTATAACGAAAATAAGCGGGGGCAAAACTACGAAAAAAACTTATCGCCCCGAAAAAAAAAATGTTAAAAAAAAACATAGCACCATCCAACTGCACTTCCACAGTCAGCGGTCGCAGAACCGGGACTCTCCGTCCCCACACCATACGTACTACCTGAATACCAAAGCAATTACAACCCAGCCAGCGGGTCGTAGGTATTGCGTATCTTGAATGCACAACTGCCGTCGCCACTCTTCACCGTGTCGATGGCTATCCACCCCTGCTCCTCCATCAGGTGCACGGGGCTGGTGAAGTCGCGGCTGCCGTCCAGCATCTCCACCGTGATTTCAGTCCTGGGAAAGTCCGTCCACTCATATTCGCACATTTCGGTGGAGCCATCCGCCTCCATGTGCGCCATCGAATTCAGCATGTGGGCCACATAGCCCGGAGTGCCAAAGTCGGAACAGGTCACACTGGTGCCGTCGCCGTGCCACCTCTGCTCGAAGGTGTCCTCATGGGCGCTCTGCGTCAGCACAGGCCGCAGCGTGATGCGGCAGGCCTCGTTTTCGACGGTGGTCACTGTGTCGGCCACCTTGTCCACAGCCAGGCCAAACATCAATGCCAACACACTGTTGTTCAGTATGTGCAGCCCTATCGACCACAGCAGGTTGTGGTTGATCACCAGATACGATGCCGCCAGGCCCATGCCGAATTTGTGCAGCACCGAAATCAGGAACATCGGCACGTTGGCGCCGGGCTCATAATTGCCGATATGCACCAGGGCAAACAGCACCGACGACAGCAGCATCATCGCGAACAGCCGCCGCTTCTCGTCGTGGCGCCACACCACCATGATGGCCACTCCCGCCGCCAGAGCCAACGCACCGGCCCACCATCCATAGGCCGTCATCCACAGCGCCATCAACACCACCGACGTATAGCCAGTCCATCGTTTTCTATTGCCCCACAGGCGAAAGCACAACTCTTCAAAAACAGGCCCTATCACACCGATATACAGCACTATCGGCCAAATGCCGAAATGGTAGATCATCTTATAGAAGGTACCCATCACAGGCGCGCTCATCTCGTCAGCAGCACTGCTGTCGCCATTCACCAATGCGTCGACGACAATGGCCGCCAGACAGACAATCATGATTCCCAGGCCCCACCACAGGGCCCAGCGAAATAGCCTAGGTTTCCTCATTTGCATCCATTTTTATTTCTACAAAATCTCCATTTTCCCTGACATGCTCGGCCAGCGCCCGGTAGAAGCGGTGGTGGCTCAGCGTGGCCGCGTTGCCCACGATGATCAGCTTCATCCGCGCCCGCGTCATCGCCACATTCATGCGGCGCAGGTCGCGCAGGAAGCCTATCTGCCCGTCGGCATTGTCGCGCACCAGGCTGATCACAATCACGTCGCGCTCCCGTCCCTGGAAACCGTCCACGGTGCCCACCGCGATGCAATGCCTCAGCCTCCGGAAATAGTGCTGCATCTTCAGCAGCCTCCGGATCAGCCGTGCCTGCCCGCGATAGGGCGTGATGATGCCGAAGTCCACATGCTCGCTCTCCACCTTCTGCGGCGAGATCATCTCGATGTAGTCCCTCAGCGTGTGTATCACCAGCTTCGCCTCCTGGCTGTTGCTCAGGCTCATGTTGCGCCCCGGGCGTTCCTCATAGGTGAGCGCCGACGTGTCGAGCCACATCAGGGGCGTGTCCAGCGGCGACACCAGCCGGTGCGCCGCCTCGGGGGCCGCCTGCAGGCGCCCGTCGTAGAACCACCGCGACGAGAAGGCCATAATGTCTTCGTTCATACGATACTGCACCGTCAGCAGGTCCACACACTCAGGCCAACGCGCCGCCACCTTCTGCATCAGCGTCTCGGCCAGCCCGCCACGCAGGGCGGCAAGGCTCTTCACCGTCGGCGGCAGCTGCTGGTGGTCGCCGCTCATCACCACCCTGTCTGCCCTCAGCGCAGCCACCCAGCAGGCAGGCTCCAACGCCTGCGCCGCCTCGTCGATGAACAGCGTGCTGAACCGCCGGCGCCCCATCACATGATAGGCGCTGCCGATCAGCGTGCAGCTCACCACGCGCGCCTGCTCGAACAAATCGGTGTTGATTTTCAGCTCGATATCCGTTGCCCGCATCTGCATCCGGTGGCGTTTCTCGGCACCGATGCCCTTACCCTCGCGCAGCTGCTTGCGGATGTTCCACAGTTCATGGTAGTCGGGATGCGAAGCATAGCGCCGCTCATAGCTGCAGTCCAGCATCTCGTCGCTCATTCTCAAAGGGTTGCCCACACGCAGCACATGGATGCCGCGCCGCATCAGCTGCTCGCTGATCCAGTCCACGGCGGCATTGCTCGGCGCACACACCAGCACCTGTGTCTCGCGCTGCAGCGTCTCGATGATGGCCTCCACCAGCGTGGTGGTCTTGCCCGTGCCCGGAGGCCCATGGACGATGGCCACCTCCTGCGCCTCGAGCACCTTCTGCACCGCATCGTTCTGGCTCGCGTTGAGCCACGGAAACGGCACCCTCGGCAACGTACGGAACGCCGGACGGGCATTGCCCAGCAGCACATTGCGCAGCCGCACAAACCGCTCGTCGTCGCGCCTTTCCGCTTCGCGCAAGCCGTCGGCCATCACCCCGAACGAGGTGTTGTCGACGCCAATCTGCACGCCCAGCAGATGCCGCTCGGCAAGGTCGCGGATGCTCTGGCAGGCGGCACGGCTGGGCACGCTCAGCGTCATCGCCCCGTCGGTCACCCGCTCCACATAGCACTGGCTCGGCACCTCCTTGGCGGCCTCTCCCGACAGGTAGAAAAACGTCACCGGCTTGCCCGGCTCGAAATCCAGCTCCACCTCGTCCTCGGCCACCTCATAGCGCACGTCAAGCGTCAGCTGCCCCAGCGCATTGTAGGCCGTGTTGCCCAGCTTGACGGGAAAGCGGCAGCCGCTCTCCTGTATGATGCCCGTCAGCGACGCGCCCTTGGCCTCAAGGCTGCGACGATAGGCCTGGCGCTCCTCTTCCAGTTCGAGGCTCACCAGCTCGCGCAGATGGCTGAAATATGTTCCGGCATTCGTCACCGTACTTAATAACATCCCTCATAAAATATTATTGTGTCCCCTCCCCCAAAAAACGCCTTTTTCGCCCCATTTCGCCCCATTTTTTAACATTTCTCCAACCCACTGTCCCTCAATACCTTCTCCTTATCAACTCCTACCCATCTCCTACCACAGTAGGAGATGGTATGGAGGGGAGACGGTGAGGGGACGGCGCGGCGATGTGGAAAAATGGCGAAAAAAACGTCGGCCCGGCTTGCATAAAAGGAACAAAATCAATATTTTTGCAATTAGCAATATTCTTATTTTAAACAATTAAACGCGTAAGAATGAGAAAGATAGCGCTACTGATCGGCTTAACTGCCGCGCTCGTTTCGGCCTATGGCCAGTCGACCAGGATGTCGCCGCAGGCGATGCTGAAGGCCCATGAGATACGCCAAGGCCGCTGCACCACGGAGAGTGTGCAGGCCTTCGCCACCCTGGCCGAGGGCACCGACCTGAAGATGCTGGACGCCTACGGCGTGACGACAGGCACGATGGTGGGCCGCATGGCCACGGTGCAGGTGCCGGTGAAACGGTTCGACGAGTTTGTGGCCTCGGGCCTGTGCACCCATCTCGACGTGGCACGCCCCGTGCGCCCCTTGCTCGACAAGGTGCGCCAGGAGCTGGGCGTCGGATATATCCACCATGGCGTGCAGCTGCCGCAGGGCTACGACGGCACCGGCGTGGTGGTGGGCGTGATCGACGTGGGCTTCGAATATGGCCATCCCACCTTCTACGACACCACAGGCACCACGCTGCGCATCAAGCGGGTGTGGCAGCAGCGCGACATGTCGGGCAGTGCCCCGGCAGGCTTCAGCTACGGCACCGAGCTGACCACGCAGGAGCAGATCCTGGCGGCAGTCACCGACTTGACCGACCAGGGTCACGGCTCGCACACGGCAGGCATTGCTGCCGGTTGCGGCGCGCCCAACGGCAACGGAAGCACCTACCGCGGCATGGCGCCGGCAGCCGACATTGTGATGGTGGCCACCAACATGTCGGAGTCCGGAGTGACCGACGGCATCAAATATATCCACCGCTATGCCCACTCGGTGGGCAAGCCCTGCGTGATCAACATCAGCCTGGGCACCGTGATGGGCCCGCACGACGGTCTGGGTCCGGCGGATGTGATGATCGAAAACTATCTGCACGCCACGCCAGTGGACAGCCTCGTGGTGGTGGTGTCGGCCGGCAACAGCGGCGGCTCGATGAACCACATGCACAAAAGTTTCAGCCCGAACGACACCCTGGCGAACTCGTTTATGCGCGACTTCCTGTTTGATGGTGACTACAGCACAGCGCTGGACTGCTGGGGCGACGTGGGCGACACCTTCAGCGTGTCGATTGCGCTCTATGCCATGGGCACCGGACTCGGCGACCTGACATTGGTAGCGCAGACGCCCCTGGTGCCGACGGTGGTCGACTCCACATACACCTGCCAGCTGACGAATGCCACTGGCGACGTCTACGAAGTGACATTCGCCGCAACCCCGTCGGGCATCTTCAACGAGCGCCCCGAGATTCAGGTCGAAATCTACCATGAGGGGACCAAGGTTGCGGGCGACTATTTCGGCGTCACGGTGACGTCGCAGAACGCCAATGTGCATCTGTGGAGCGACAACGAGGAATTCTACTATACAGGCAACAACATTTTCAACTCGTACGGCGACGACGACTACACCATCGGTGGCGTCGGAGCCAATAGCGACGCGGTGATCTCGGTGGGCAGCTACGCCACACGCAACCATAAGGCCGACGGCGCGACGCTCACCCAGACGCTCGTCGGCGAGCTGTCGAGTTTCTCGTCGCACGGCCCCACCTACGACGGCCGCGTGAAGCCCGACATCTGCACCCCCGGCCAATATCTGGTTTCGGCCGTCAACGCGCCCTATGTGCCGCTGTACCTCTCATCGCTGGTGTACGACTCGATGCCTTACAACGATGCGATGCACTACTATGCGCTGATGCAGGGCACCTCGATGGCGGCCCCCGTGGCCACCGGCGTGGTGGCGCTGTGGCTGCAGCACAATGCGGCGCTGAATGTCGACTCGGTGCGGGCGCTGCTCCATGCCTCGGCCCTGCACGATAGTTTCACGGGCGCCATTCCCGCCTCCGGCAGCAACCTGTGGGGATGGGGCAAAATCGACGCCTTCGGAGGCCTCTCCGCACCCTCGGTGCCCTATTTCATGCTGGATGCCGAGACGGAGAACTACAACCATGGCATTGTGATCGGGCGCGGACGCCATCCACAAGGCATGCACGAGATTGAGGCGGTGGCACAGGATGGCTACCGGTTCCTTGAGTGGAGCGACGGCACCAGCGACAACCCGCGCACCGTGGACCTCACGTCCGACACCTCGCTGGTGGCCGCTTTCGCCGCTGCCGACTGCGACACCATCAGCCGGTTCCCCTGGGAGGCCGTGATCAACGAGACCTCGCTCAACTGCTGGGACCTCTTTGGCGACAACGGCTGGGATTTGATTGCCGACTTGCTGATATCGATCAGCACCGGTGTGCCCGACAACTGGCTTGCAACGCCGCATGTGCTTGTGGAACCTGGCACATCGTTTTTCTTCGAATGCAATAGCCGCACGGGCGACAGCGTGGCCATTGTGGCCATCACCGGCACGGGCGACACGACGGTGCTGGCCGACGAACTGTACGACCTCACCCACACGGGCGAAAAACATGTCGACCTGACACCCTTTGCCGGCCAGGTGATACGCCTTGGTTTCCATCACCATGCCGCCGTCGGGGCCTTTGGAATGGTCCAGCTCGTCGGTGCCAGAATCGACTATCTTGAGGGAATAGAGAACCCGCTTGGCGAAGAGGTCCGCTTCAGCTCGGTCGACGGACGTGTGTCTATCAACAACACCACCGCTGGACGTGTATCCGTGCGCGTCTACGACGCCCTTGGCCGGCAGGTGGCCACGGTCGAGGCCGCGCCGGGCCGCACACTGACGGCGCCGCTGCCTTCGGGCCTCTATGTGGTAAAGGCTGGCGACCGTCCGGCCAAAAAGATTGCCATCGTCAGATAGCTTGCTCAAAATAAGCACATTACAAAAAACTCACCATTTGTGGTGAGTTTTTTTGTTAAAAGTGCTTGGCATATTATTTTTATTTTGTATTTTTGCATGGTCACATCTGAAAGTATACCATACGTATACCGCTGATAATTAGTAATAAACAATAATATTAATCCTAAAAAGTCACATCTATGACAAAAGTTAAATCTTTGGCAGACCTGAAAGCCATGCGCGAGAAGCTGCAGTCGAACCTCGACATCCGCGAGAAGGCAGAGAACCCTGAGAGCCTGGTGCAGATCAAGGTTGCTATGGCCACCTGCGGTATTGCCGCCGGAGCCAAGCAGGTTATGGAACACATGATGCAGAAAGCCGACGAGCTGCACATTCCCGCGGTGTTCACGCAGACGGGATGCATGGGCTACTGCCACGCCGAGCCCACCCTCGAGGTGCGTGTGCCGGGCAAGGACCCCATCGTCTTTGGTCACGTCGACAACAATCGCGCTGACGAAATCCTCACCAAGTACGTCCAGAACGGCGAACTCGTCGAGGGCATCATCCCCGTGAACTACGAAACGATTGATAAGTAAGGTTGAATAAGTCGGATTAGTCGGACTTGTCAGACTAGCCGGACTTGTCAGATAAAATCCAAAAACAACAAGAAATGGCAAAATACAAAATGCATATCCTGATCTGCGGCGGTACCGGATGTAAGTCCAGCAACAGCCTCCAGATCATCGACAATTTCCATAAGGTTCTCGCCGAGAAAGGCCTCGCCGACGATGTCCAGGTCATCAAGACCGGTTGCTTCGGCTTCTGCGAGAAGGGCCCCATCGTGAAGATCATGCCCGACAACACGTTCTACACCCAGGTGAAACCCGAAGACGTGGAGCGCATCGTCAACGAGCACATCATCAAGGGTCGTAAGGTGCCCGAGCTGCTCTACACCAACCCCGAGAACAAAGAGCACGTCAGCGACTCGAAGCACATGGACTTCTACCGCAAGCAGATCCGTATCGCCCTGCGCAACTGCGGCTTTGTGGATCCCGAGAACATCGAGGAGAGCATCTCCCGTGGCGGCTACGAGGCTTTGGCCAAGTGCTTGACCGAGATGACCCCGCAGCAGGTGATCGACGAAATCACCAAGAGCGGCCTCCGCGGCCGTGGCGGCGCCGGCTTCCCCACCGGTGTGAAATGGGGCCTCTGCGCCAAGAACCAGGCCGACCAGAAGTATATCATCTGCAACGCCGACGAGGGTGACCCCGGTGCTTTCATGGACCGTTCAATCCTCGAGGGTGACCCCAACAGCATCGTCGAGGCTATGGCCATCGGCGGCTACGCCATCGGCGCCAGCAAGGGCTTGGTGTATATCCGCGCCGAGTATCCCCTGGCTATCGACCGTCTGAAGATCGCCATCAGCCAGGCCCGCGAGTATGGCCTCCTTGGTGAGGACATCCTCGGCACTGGCTTCAACTTCGATATCGAGCTCCGCTACGGCGCCGGCGCTTTCGTCTGCGGCGAGGAGACCGCTCTGATCCATTCGATGGAAGGCAAGCGCGGCGAGCCCACCCTGAAGCCCCCGTTCCCCGCTGTGCGTGGCTACATGGACAAGCCCTCGAACGTGAACAACGTCGAGACCTTCGCCAACATCCCCGTCATCATCACCAAGGGCGCCGACTGGTTCCGCACCATCGGCACCGAGAAGTCGCCCGGAACCAAGGTGTTCGCCCTCGCCGGACAGATCAACAACGTGGGTCTGATCGAGGTGCCCATGGGCATCACCCTGCGCGAGATCATCTATGAGATCGGCGGCGGCATCAAGGATGGCCGCGAGTTCAAGGCTGTGCAGACCGGCGGTCCTTCCGGCGGATGCCTCACGGCCAAGCACCTCGACACCGAGATCGACTACGACAGCCTCGTGGCTGCCGGCTCGATGATGGGCTCGGGCGGTATGGTCGTCATGGACGAGACCTCGTGTATGCCGGCTATCGCCAAGTTCTATCTGGAGTTCACCTGCGAGGAGAGCTGCGGTAAGTGCAGCCCCTGCCGCATCGGTAACAAGCGCCTCTGCGAGATGCTTGAGAAGATCACCAACGGCAACGGTACGATGGACGACCTCTACGCCCTGCGCAACCTGGCCGCCGTCATCAAGGACAGCGCCCTCTGCGGCCTCGGCCAGACCTCGCCGAACCCCGTGCTCAGCACCCTCGACAACTTCTGGGACGAGTATGTGGAGCACGTCGTCGACAAGAAGTGCCGTGCCGGCGTCTGCAAGAAACTGATGCAGTATGTCATCGATCCCGAGAAGTGCATCGGCTGCGGCAAGTGCGCCAAGAACTGCCCCGCCGAGACCATCACCCGCACCGACTACATCGCTCCCGGCCACAAACTGGCCTCGATGGTCATCGGTCAGGAGAAGTGCGTCAAGTGCGGTGCCTGCTACCAGAACTGTAAGTTTGGTGCCATCTCGATTAAATAATCTTTAAATAGGAATAGAAATGATTAATGTCACTATAGATAATAAAGCGATCCAGGTCCCCGAAGGCACCACTATTCTGAAAGCTGCCCGCATGGCCGGTATCGATATCCCGACGCTCTGCTACTTCGAGCTCGACGGAATGAAATTTGAAAACAAACCCGGCGGATGCCGCGTCTGCATGGTCGAGGTGACCAAGGACTTCAACGGCAAGCCCCGCCGCAACCTGGCCCCCGCCTGCGCCACCGACTGCGTGGAAGGCATGGAGGTGCTCACCGCATCGCCCCGCGCCCTCAACGCCCGCAAGACCGTCCTCGAGCTGATCCTCAGCGACCACCCGAACGACTGTCTCCAGTGCGAGAAGAGCGGCGACTGCGAGCTGCAGGCCCTCGCTGCCCGCATGGGCATCCGCGAGATCCCCTTCAAGGGCGAGCAGAGCCACTATGAGAAAGACACCACCCTCAGCGTCTACCGCGACATGGACAAGTGCGTCTACTGCCGCCGCTGCGAGGAGATGTGCACCAAATTCCAGAGCGTGGGCGCCCTGAGCGGCGTCAACCGCGGCTTCCCCTCGGTGGTGGCTCCCGCCTTCGAGCAGAAACTCGG
>CAKZZD010000035.1 GCA_937886715.1 uncultured Bacteroidales bacterium
TGTACACGTCGTACTCCGTCTCGGGCTGCAGGCCCGTGATGGTGTAGCTCGTGGCGTTGACCGTCACCGAGGTGCCCTCGCCCTGGCTCATGCCGCGGAAGCCGTACTCAAGGATGTACGATCCTGTGCCGTTGCCAGAGGCGGTCCAGCTGATGGTGGCCGTGGTGGCCGTCATGCTGCCGGCGCTGACCTGCGTGGCGGGCTGGCACTCGTCGGTGGTGAACACCACGGGTGCACTCCAGTCGCTTTGGTGCTCGGCGTCGCAGTTGGCGCGCACGGTGACAGTGTAGGCAACTCCCGGAGTGAGACCGACAATGGTGTAGGGATTGGTGCTGGCAGTGTAGGTCTGGTCAAAGCTGGTGCCAACGACGTGGATATCCCATTCGCTCTGGTCTTCGGCAGCAGTCCAGGAAACAATGGCAGTGCTGAAGGACACGTCGCTCGCAGTGAGATCAACGGGAGCGTCGCAGGCGACGTCGAAGTTGGCCACAAGAGAGGTGTTGGCAGTGACGTTGAAGGTGTAAGGATTGTCGGTGGAAACGACGCTTCCTGCCACAGTCCAGTTGGAGAAGACATAACCGTCGGCAGGCGTGGCTATGGCCGTGACGCTTGTACCCTCGGCTACACTGCCGGAAGGTGTCACGCTGGCGCTACCCATGGTGGAGTCGTTGACGCTGACATTGACGGTGTAGAAAGTAGAGCTGCCGTCGCCCGAGACAACGAAGTTGTCGATGACAACACGGTTGTCGTAGGGACTGGTGCCGGAGATGCTGCCACCGAAGACGGCGAAGCGCACCTGCTGTCCGTCGTAGCCCGTAACAGGAACCGAAATAGTAGTGTAAGAGGTGTCGAGGGCATTGAGGGCAGTGCCGTCGAGCACATGCAGGCTGGTGAAGGTGACACCGCCGTCGGTGCTGATGGCGAAGGCCAGGGTGTCGTTGTCGTCGAAGCTGGGCGTAACGGAAGACCAAGCCGAAACAGCCACATCGACGCTCAGCGTGTTGTTGCTGCCGAGGTTGATGATCGGAGTGACAGCCCAGTAACAGAGAGTGCTGTAGAGGTTCATGGTCAATGCCTTGCCACTGATGCTGATGCTGCCATAGCTATTGCTGCTGAGCGTCCAGGCATAACTATACTCGCTGGCAGGGCCGTTGCCACCATTGTAGAAGCCATTGAGGAACGACCAGCATTCAGACTTGCTGGTCCAGCTGTCGAAGTCCTCGCTCCAAGGCAGGGTGGTGATGGCGCCACAAGGCGTACGGAAGGTGGTGGTGGTGGGAGCAGTAAGGGTGCCGTCGGTGCAGATAGTGCGGGCATTGAGCGTGTAGTTGGTGCTGGAGCTGAGGCCGGTGTAAGAGTAGGTGGTGCCGGTCACCTCGACGCTGTCGGTGGTGGTGCCATAGGAGAGGTAGAGGCGGTAGTGGTTGACGTTGTTTGCGTCGGCCAGGGTCACGTCGGCCGAATTTTCAGTGACATTGCTGACAGAAACGGTAGGACGGGAGCAGCTGGGGGCCACGTGGAGGTCAAGGTCGTCGACATGCCAGTACCAGTTGTTGGAGGCCCCATTGTGGCGGAAGGCAATCATGGCGCCAGAGGGGGCACCGGTGAAGGTAGCCTCGTCCAAGCGGTAGTCGTTCGAGGTGAAGTCGCTGTAAGCGAAGGTGGCGGTGGCCACGAAGGTGGTAGTGTCGGTCATATCGGTGATGTAGCCTACCTGGAAGGTGCCACAATTACTATTGGTATAGTTCTCCGGGCGATGCCAGAAAGCGAGCTCAAGGCCGCTGATGTCGGTGCTGAAAGCAGGCAGTACAACCATATTACCAGTGGAGTGCGAGTAGTTGAATCGCAGGCAGTTCGAGCCGCTGTGTGAGGAATAGGAGGAGTTGTAGACCTGAAGGTAGTTGTCGTAGGTGCCACTGCCAGGAGTGAGGAAGTTCCAGCAGTCGGGCACGCTGCCGGTGGGCTGGGCCTCGAAGTCCTCGGTCCAAGGCAGGGAGGTGATGGTGCCGCAGACATGTACAACGATGCTGGCGGTATCGGCACCATAGGCATTGGTGGCAATGACGGTGATGGTGTCGGAACCCGCGGTGGCGAAGGTAATGTCAGCACTGTCGGCAGCAGCGACGATGGTGCTACCGAGCGACGAGGTCCAGGCGTAGCTCATCGTTGAGGAGGAACCCTCCAGAACGTTGGCGCGATAGGTGAAAGCGGTGCCGGAATAGGCGTTGGTGGGACCCGAAATGGTGACGACGGGAGCCAGTGCATAGCGCAGCTGCACGCTGTCGATACGGGGACCATTGTCGTTGTAGCTGTCGTGGATGAAGGCTATGCGGACGGAGTCGCCGGCATACTGGTCGAGGCTGGCGCCGAATCTGCTCCATATACCATTGGCAAGATCCTGCGACGAGAGCACGACGCTGAAGTCGGCAGTGTCGGTGCTGGATCCAGCGGTGGAGAGGCGCACAGTGAGATGGGTGCTGTAGGTCTGGTAGGAACTGCCGTAGGCCAGCCAACTCAACACTATGCCATCAGCGGTGGAAGGAAAGGCAAACACAGGCGAAATCAACCAGTCGTTGGCATTAGTAGTTCCATTATAGGAAGAATACATATAGCCGCTCGAGTTGCGCTTCCAGTCAGAGGTCTCATTGTTGTCGTAGCTGAGGATGTCCCAGCAGATATCGGAGCCTTCGGCATCGAAGGATTCAAGCCAAGGAATGTCGGTGACGGCACCACACTGAGTGCGGAACGTGGCGGTGGTAGTGTTGGTCAGGGTGCCGTCGGAGCAGATGGTGTAGGCGGAGAAAGTATAGACGGTGCCGATAGTGAGGCCGGTGAGGGTGTAGGTGTTGCCGGTCACCTCGATGGTGTCGCCGTCGACGATAAGGCCGTAGTGGTTCACCTCGTTGAGGTCGCTGAAGGTGACGGTGGCACTGGTCTCGGTGATGTCGCTGACAGCGATGGTGGGACGGGTACAGGTGGGAGCGGTGTGGACATCCACATCGTCGACGAACCAGTAATAGTTGCTGGCCGTGGCATTGTGGCGGATGGCCATGCGTGCACCGGTGGGAGCGTTTTCGAAGGTGACGAACACTTGATCATAAGCATCACTGAAGTCGCTGTAGTTGTAATGGGCCATGGACACAAAAGTGGAGGTGTCGGTGAGGTCGGTGATGTAGCCGAAGTCCACCGAGCCACTGCTGGCCGAAGTGCCTTCCGGACGGGTCCAGCAGGAAAGTTCGAGACCGCTGATGTCGTCGCTGAACTCAGGCAGCACGGCGAAGTTGCGGGCACCGGCCGTACCAGGATAGAAGCCCAGGCTGAGGCCGGAGGTGCCGTAGCGGTAGCTGCTGTTAGTGAGGAACATGAATCCGTTGGCGTTGTGGCCGATGAAGTCCCAGCAGTTGATCATGGGCTGGTTCATGCGGGAAGGATAGCTCGTATAAAGGGCAGTGTAGCTGTCCATGTTGTCGGTCCAAGGCAGGGTGCTAATCACGTCGCACACGGTGCTGAAGAAGGTGCTGACAGGAGCCGTGACGGTGCCGTCGCTGCAGAGGGTGGAGACATAGACCATGTAGGAGGTGCTTGGATTGAGCGTGGTGACGTCGTAGGACGTGTCGTTGGCGCTGACCGTCAGGGTGTCGGTGCCGTGGATGAAGTCAATCTGGTAGCTGTTGGCCAGGTTGGAGTCAGCAATGGAGATATGAGCGCTGGTGGTGGTGACGTTGGAGACGGTCACGCCGCTGGGGCGCAGGCAACTGGGGGCCTCGTGCACGCTGATGTCATCCACAAACCAGTACCAGTTATTGGTGGAGGGGGTCATGTGCCACAGAGCGATGCGGGCGCCTTCGGGAGCACCGGGGAAGACAGCGCTCTCCATGCGGTATTCGTTGGCGGTGAAGTCGTTGTAGGCCCACTCGCCGACGGCCACGAAGGAACTGGGGTTGGCCACGTCGGTGATGTAGCCCACCTTGAAGGTGCCGCAGCTGCTGTTGGAGTAGCTTTCGGGACGGTGCATGAAGGTCAGCTCAAGGGTGCTGATTTCTTCCTCAAACACAGGCAGAGCCAAGATGCATCCAGTAGGGGCAGAGTAAGAGAAGTGCAGGTGATTTGAACCACTATAGGGGTAGCTGTTGTTCACTCTCAAGTAGTTCTGCGAGGTGTTTCCGGAAGTGAGCTGCGACCAGCAGGGCAGCACGTCGGCGACAACACCTGTGCTGAGGCTGTCAAAGTTCTCGTTCCAAGGCAGGCTGAAGGCCGTGCAGGGGGTTGTGAAAGTGACGGTGGTGGCTTGGGTATGCGTACCGTCGGAGCAGATAGTGTAGGCGCTGACAGTATAGGGGGTGGCAGGTGTGAGTTCTGTCAGGTACTGGCTGTCATATACCTCGGTGCTGTCGCCATCGAAGAAGAACATGTAGTGGCTCACCTCGTTGGCATCGGTCAGGTTGATGGTGGCGCTGGTGGCCGTCAGGTTTTCAACCGAGATGACGGGACGAGTGCAGTCGGGGGCCACATGGACATTGATGTCGTCGATCCACCAATAGTAGTTGGTGGCGTTGCTGTACTGGGCGATAGCGATGCGAGCGCCGTCGGGGGCACCGGCAAAGCCAATTTCCTCCTCGAGAGTCCAGCTGGTGTGACCGCTGCCAGGGATGGTGCGCATAGCCACGAAGGTGGAGGCATCGGTGATATCGGTGATGTAGCCGACGACAAGGCTGCCGCTGCTGGTAGCGCTCTCGGCTCTTACAGCGAGACTCATCTCAAGAGTGCTGATATTGTCCTCGAAAGGAGGCATGATGGCGAAGAGAGGGGTGGTGCTGCCAGGCATGAAACGGTAGCTGCGCTGGCTGCTGTTGTTGCCACTGGTGGCAATATTGTTGTATCCGCTGCCGTTGCCGATGTAGTCCCAGCAGGGGAGGTCGGTCTGCGAAAAGGTGCTGGCAAAGCTCTCGAAGCTCTCGGTCCATGGCAGCAGGCTGATATTGCCGCAGGCTGTGCGGAAGGAGAGAGTGGTAGCCATGGTGATTGTGCCGTCACCACAATCGGTCATGGCCGACACGGTGTAGGCGGTGTTGGCGCTGAGTTCGGACAGCAGGTAGCTGCTGCCAGTCACCGTGGTGCTGTCGACCACCGTGGTGCCATTGCGCAGCACAACGATATAGTTGCCCACATTGTTGGCATCGCTGAGGTTAAGGGTGGCCTCGTCGGTGCTGATGTCACTGATGCTAATAAGCGGACGCGTGCACGAGGGGGTCTCCATCACGGTGATGTCGTCGATGCGGAAGTTGCCGTAGTTGCCATAGTAACGCATGGCGATACGACCCGATGCAGTGTCGGGGAAGGTGAAGTCCATAAACTCCCAGGCGCCTGTTGCGGTGCAGTTGATCTGGGCCACTTCTGTATAGGTGCTGGTGTCAGCGGGGTTAGTCATAAAGCCCACACCCAGCTGCTGAGTGGTGATGTTGTCGCTATTCAGCCAGAAGGAGAGCATCAGGTTGTTGAGGTCCTCCTGGAAGGGAGGCAGCACCATGAAGGTGGGATAGCTGGTGGTGTGGCCATAGACTCGGAGAACATTGCCGCTGGCGGCGGTATCGTGGTTATACGAGTTCTGCAGGAAGGTGTAGTAGCTATACAGGCCGTTGAAGTCCCAGCAGGGGATGTTCGCAGCCGAGGCCGATGCGGAAGCGCTGGAGGCTCCGGTGTAGGCGTTGAAGTTCTCGTTCCAAGGCAGTTCAGAGATAACGGTGCATGTGGTGCGGAACGACGCAACGGCAGCACTGGAGGTGTCGCCGGCGGCGCAGACAGAGCGCACAGTGACGGTGTAGGGCGTGTTGGCTGTGAGGCTGGAGAAGCTATAGGAAGTGGTGGCGACATCAGCCACCCATTCTCCGTTCAAATAGATGGTCCAAGCGGAGTTGTTTTCGTCGGTCCAGGCCAGGTCGGCGCTAGTCTCATTGATATTACTGACAACGAGGTTCGACGGACGAGTGCAGATATTGTCGGGGATAGAATAGGTGATCACGGTGCCGCTTTCGGGCGTGCCGGTAAGCCATACGGCGGGCAGCGTACCCACCAGGACGGGGTTGCTCCACGAGCCACTGAGCATGGCAAAGTCGGTGGGGCTGTTGGCCACCATGAAGTTGATGTAAGTGCTAGTGGTAGTGTTGCTCATGGCGCCATAGGTGGCCGAAATACGGCCGTCGGCATAGAGACGCACCTGATAGTTGAAGTTGCTTGATGAGGATTGACTATAGAAAGCCGCATGCTGGAACTCGACAACCAGGCAACTGTCGCCGTCGGCGTCCTCGGTGTACTGCCAGTAACAGGCGCTGTTGCCTGAAGGCATCTCACCGTCGGTGCACACGTAAGGCACTATGGCAGTATAGCCATAGCCTGACCATGCATTGTCGGTTGCAATGTAGCTGTAGGAATAGTGTGCACCACCGGTACTGCTACCGTTGGCAGGGTTGAAGAACACATAGCCGTCGGAACGCACACCCAGCTGGGTGCCGGCTGCGATGGTTCGCTCGCCGATGTTTATGCCGAACGGCATGGTGATGTACTGAGTGCCACCGTCGCCATAGACGGAGGACAACTGCGTACCCGTCGCCGAAATCGACGCCCAGGTAGTTGTGGAGACGCTGACGTTATAGTCGCCAAGCGTCTGCGCACTCGCCGCCCACGGCACCATCAGCGCCGCTAGCAGCATTACTAATCTTAATGGTTTTTTCATTTGATGTTTGTTTATTATTAAAAAAATTATTAATTTTTATATCTTCGAAAACCAATATTTATTCTTTTTTTAAGCTTCACGACGGAATATCACTTATTGAATATCATTAAAAAAATATTGAATATCATTGAATTAATTTCAAACACCCCATTTTAACATGTCACAAAGATACATATTTTTATTGACTTATCAAAAATAAATGGGGAAATGGCGCAAAATGCCCATCCAACCGAGGTCCGTGATATCATACATGGCCAACCTTCAAGCACAGAACTTGCTGTTTGGAGCAATGCGAATAATCATTTCAATAGACCTATTCGACGCTTCGCATTCCATTCTGCACAGCCTGACAACAGCTGTACCATCAGGCAAAAAAAGAGACCCGCAAGCGGATCTCTTCATTCCTGCCATACTCTCGGCTACAGATTGATGCGCAGATAAATATAGGTGGCATTCTCCATGCCGGGCTGGGCCACTGCCACGCGATAGAGGGCCGTAGCGTTCTTGGCATGTGCACTCGGGAAGAGCTCAATGGAAAGAGGCTTGCTGGCATTGATGCCGGGATCGAGCATATAGGGGCGTCCATCCCAGGGGCAGGAGCCACCGCCGCAGATCTCCAAGTCCTCCATGTCCTCAGTGCCTTCCAGCAGTTTCACCTCCTGAGTGGTTTCCAAGGCACTGCTTGTGAGATTTTCAAGCAGCAGGGTGATGCTGACAAAATCGAGCTGAAGATCCTGCGCATCGGCAGAATAGGTGATGGTGGCGCCTGGCTCGATACGGTCGCCATTGTAATAGATGGCGTAGTGCGTGCCGGCATTCACCAGTCCGCTGTCGCCTGGTTTTTCATTTGGGTCGCCACAACCGGTAAGGCCGAAGGTGGCGAACATCATGGCCGAAGCCACGAGAAGATTGAGAAACTTTTTCATCTTGCAATAATTATGTTTGTTCATTATATCTGCTAGTCGAGTTTCAGCACTGCGAGGAAAGCGCTCTGCGGCACTTCCACGTTGCCCACCTGGCGCATGCGCTTCTTGCCTTCCTTCTGCTTCTCGAGCAGCTTGCGCTTACGGGTGATGTCGCCGCCGTAGCACTTGGCGGTGACGTCCTTGCGCACCTGCCGCACCGTCTCGCGGGCGATGATCTTGCTGCCGATGGCGGCCTGGATGGCCACGTCGAACTGCTGGCGCGGAATCAGGTCCTTCAGCTTCTCACACATGCGGCGGCCGATGCCGTAGGCGTTGTCGACATAAGTCAGCGTCGACAGCGCGTCGACGGGGTCGCCATTGAGCAGTATCTCCAGCTTCACCAGCTTCGACGGCTGATAGCCGTTGATGTAGTAGTCGAACGAGGCATAGCCTTTCGAGATGCTCTTCAGCTTGTCGTAGAAGTCGAACACCACCTCGCCCAGGGGCAGGTCGAAGGTGATCTCGATGCGGTCGGTCGTCAGGTAGTTCTGGTTCTTCAGTATGCCACGCTTGTCCATACAGAGCTTGATCACCGGACCGATGAAGTCGGCCTTGGTGATGATCTGGGCGTGGATATAGGGCTCATACACCTCGCTGATGTTGTTCGGCTCGGGCATGCCCGAGGGGTTGTACACATCCTTTTCCTCGCCGTTGGTCAGGCGTACCTTATACTGCACATTAGGCACCGTGGTGATCACGTCCATGTTGAATTCCCTCGTCAGGCGCTCCTGCACAATCTCCATGTGCAGCAGGCCCAGGAAACCGCAGCGGAAACCAAAGCCGAGCGCCAGCGACGACTCGGGCTCGAAAGTGAGCGAGGCATCATTGAGCTGCAGCTTCTCCAGACTGGCGCGCAGCTCCTCATAGTCGTCGGTGTCCACCGGATAGACGCCGGCAAACACCATTGGCTTCACCGCCTCGAAGCCCTCGATGGGCTTGTCGCAGGGATTGGACACATGGGTGATCGTGTCGCCCACACGCACCTCCTTCGAGGTTTTGATGCCGCTGATGATATATCCCACATTGCCCGCCGCAATCTCCTTGCGGGGCTCCATGTTCAACCGCAGCACGCCCACCTCGTCGGCATCGTATTCCTTGCCGGTGGAGAAGAATTTCACATGGTCGCCCGTGCGCAGCGTGCCGTTCATGATGCGGAAGTAGCTGATAATGCCGCGGAAGGGATTGAACACCGAGTCGAACACCAGCGCCTGCAGCGGAGCCGCGGGGTCGCCCTCGGGCGCCGGTATGCGCTCGACGATGGCGTCCAGTATCTCCGGCACACCCAAGCCCGTCTTGGCCGAGCATCGCAGGATCTCGTCGGGGGAGCAGCCCAGCAGGTCCACAATCTCGTCGGCCACCTCCTCGGGCATGGCGCTGTCGAGGTCGATCTTGTTCATCACCGGGATGATCTCGAGGTCGTTTTCCAAAGCCAGATAGAGGTTGGAGATGGTCTGAGCCTGAATGCCCTGCGTGGCGTCGACCACAAGCAGCGCACCCTCGCAGGCGGCGATGGCGCGGCTCACCTCGTAGCTGAAGTCCACATGGCCGGGAGTGTCGATCAGGTTGAGCACATAGTCCTTGTAGTTCATCTGTATGGCGTGGCTCTTGATGGTGATGCCGCGCTCTTTTTCCAGGTCCATATCGTCGAGCACCTGGTCTTGCATCTCGCGCTGCGACACGGTGTTGGTGTACTCCAACAGCCTGTCGGCGAGGGTGCTTTTGCCGTGGTCGATATGGGCTATGATACAGAAGTTGCGTATGTTTTTCATCAGTGCAGTGGGCTGTTCAATTAAAATGCAAAAATACGCCTTTTTTGCGACATGGCAAAAAAATATTGTCGCATACGACACAGTTTCGTCGCAACTCCCTGTCTTCCACCTACCAACGCCCTACCAACTCCTACTGCGGTAGGAGTTGGTAGGGCGTTGGGTAGGAGTTGGGTAGGAGATGATAGGCAGAGAGGGTTGATTTGCAGCGTGTTGCGTGTGCAGTCCATGAGGGGGCAAAAAAGGCTCCGGTCGCGGGTTGCCGATGGTCGTTTTTTTCGGCTGAGGGCTGCCGGATGGACACGGGGGCAATAGGCGAAAAAAATGAATAATGGAGGCCCAATTGCGCAATTTGGCTGGGCGACAAGGGGGTGTCGGACAAGAAATATTAATGAACAACGATTTTGATTATCAGCAATGTAGCACAATCGCACACAAAAAAAAGAAAAAATATTTTGCCGGTTTGGAAAATGTTCGTACTTTTGCATCCGCTTTCGAGAGAGAAAGCACCTTTTCTTGAACGGTCCGGTAGTTCAGTTTGGTTAGAATACATGCCTGTCACGCATGGGGTCGCGAGTTCG
>CAKZZD010000036.1 GCA_937886715.1 uncultured Bacteroidales bacterium
TTTCACACGTGTGGGCTCATAGTGGAACATGAACACTTTGGTGCGCAGCACCGAGTCGGGGGTCTCTTTGGCGAAGATCAGCCCCTTGGTGGCCGAGGTGTCGGTTTGGGACGAGTTGTTGTTGGCGAAGGGATCAGCGGACGAGGAGTTGGTTCCTGACGTCGGCTGGTTGACGTTGACGCGGTTGCCTGTAGAGGGGCGGTTGCCGGTGGGTATCTGAATTTGGGCATACGAGGAAGGCGAGGCCAAGCACAGCAGGAGCAGTGCCGTGAAGCCGACACTCCACGGCAGAAAACCAGACAGGCGGTGGCGACGCAATCTCATGGGGATGGCGATGTGTGGGTTAGTGGTCCTGGAGAAAACGCTCCACGTCCATGGCGGCGACGCAACCTTTGCCAGCGGCGACGATGGCCTGGCGGTAGTTGGGGTCGCAGACGTCGCCTGCGGCGAAGACACCTGGCACGCTGGTGGCGCTGGAGGGGTTGTTCACGCGGATGTAGCCTTGCTCGTCGAGTTCGACCTGACCCGCCAGGAAATCGGTGTTGGGTTTGTGGCCGATGGCGACAAAGACACCGGTCACCTCGCGCTGGCTTTTTTCGCCGGTCTTGGTGTTTTCGAGCTCAATGCCGGTGACGCCGTCGAGGTCGGTGCCGAGGATCTGGCTGATGCGGCTGTCCCAGAGCATCTCTATTTTGGGATTGTTGAGCACGCGGTGCTGCATGGCTTTGGAGGCGCGCAATTCGTTGCGGCGGTGCACCAGATAGACTTTTGAGCAGAGGGTGGAGAGGTAGTTGGCCTCCTCGCAGGCGGTGTCGCCACCGCCGACGACGGCGACGGTTTGGTTGCGATAGAAATAGCCATCGCAGGTGGCGCATGCGGAGACACCGGCGCCATAGAACTGCTTCTCGCTGGGCAGACCGATCCATTTGGCGCTGGCGCCGGTGGCGACCACCACGGTGTCGGCTTCGATTTCGTTGCCATGGTCGTCTTTTGCATGGAAGGGACGCTGGCTGAGGTCGATGGCGACGATGTAGCCGCGGCGGATGTCGGTGCCGAAACGTTCGGCCTGTTTGCGGAGGTCGTCCATCATGGCTGTGCCGCTGATGCCTTCAGGGTAGCCGGGAAAGTTCTCGATTTCGGTGGTGATGGTCAGCTGGCCGCCGGGCTGTTCACCCTCGTAGAGGATGGGCTTGAGGTCGGCGCGACCGGTATAGATGCCTGTGGTGTAGCCCGCGGGGCCTGATCCGATGATCAAACAACGTGTCTTTTCCATATTCTGAATGTCGTGTATGTGGTTATTCTATTGATTGTTTTTTCTTTTTCTTCAGGCTGAAGTAGACTAGGTAGACGGCTCCGACCAGAATGACTATGGACTGTTGGCTGCCCCACAGGAGCCATCCGCAGGCGGTGCCTACCTCCATGCTGATGCCATAGATCTCGAGGGCCAGCTGCACAAGCACGGGGAACACGCCTATGCCGCCCTGCGAGAAGGTCATGCCGACGGACCCGAAAAGGTAGACGACGAAGGTGGCACCCAGTCCGAGGCCTTTTGTTTCGCCAAAGGCTTGGAAGATGATCAGGCCGCCGAGAATGTAGAGGACATAGATGATCAGGCTGTAGACCAGAAAGAGGATGGTGCTTTTTGTGCCGAGATGGAGAATGCTTTTCAGTCCGTCGGCCATGCCGCGGAACATTTTGTTGATGCGTTGAACGAATTTATAGTGCTGCAGGCGCTTCCAAAAGAGTCGATAGAGGATGTACAGCACGGCAATTGCAGCGAGGACCACACCAAGGATCATGGCCATGTTGGGCAGGTTGTCGTATTTTTCCGACAGGGTGTCGTAGAGCCAGTCTTTCGCCTTGCCGAAAATGACTAGCATGCCGATGGCGACGATGATGAAGAACGACAGGATGTCGATGATGCGTTCGGTGACCACGGTGCCGAGTGATTTTTCGATGGGAATGTTTTCACTGGTGCGGAGCGTGGCGCAGCGCATCACTTCGCCTGCTCGCGGGAAAGCCAGATTGGCCATGTAGGCCACCACGACCGACCCGAAGGTGTTGTTGAGGTTGGGGTTGAATCCGATGGGCTGGAACAGCAGCTGCCAACGTAGCGCCCGGAAGAAGTGGCTCAGCAGGCTGCAAAGCATGGCCACGATGACCCACATGTAGTCGGCCTCAAGGAAAGATTGCCATATCATGGCCTTCTGTGAGGCATCGAGCTTGAGCAAAAACCAATAGATGAAAAAACAGCCGATGCCGAGGAAGATGATCATTTTTAGCACATCTCCCCAGCGGCTTTTCTTCTTTGCTTCAGGTTGGTTCACAGCAGGTTGTCTTTTGGGAAGATGACGGTGGGATGCCATTGGGCGGCTTCTTCGGGTGTCATCATGGCATAGCTGGCGATGATGATCAGGCTGCCGACGGGGGCTTTGTGTGCCGCAGCGCCGTTGAGGCATACGACGCCAGAGCCGCGTTCGCCACGGATGGCGTAGGTGGCCAGGCGCTCGCCGTTGGTGATGTTATATATTTCCACTTTCTCGTTCTCGATGATGCCGGCGGCTTCCATAAGGGCTTCGTCGATGGTGATGCTGCCGATATAGTCGAGGTTGGCTTCGGTGACGGTTACGCGGTGGATTTTGGATTTCAGGACTTCGATAAACATCGTGGGTGTTGTTTCAGTGGTTAAAAAAGAATCCAGTAAAGCAGCATGCAGACCAGGGCCACATAGAGCATGATGCGTGTGGCGGGGACGGGCTTTATGTAGTCGGTATCGGAAATGTCGAAGCGGCGTTTGATTTTGACGTTGCGTTTTTTGAATTCAGCGATGTGCTCACCCGTGGTCATCTCCTGGTTCTCGGTCTGGAAGCGGGGAGTGTAGTTGAAGGTGGGCATTTCGCGCTTGCGGAAGAGGTCTTTCCACGTGAGGCCATGCTTTTTTTCGCGTTCGGTGCGGTCCAGCTCGCGAACCCTGCGCTGGAAATATTCGAGGTCTTTGTCCAGCTCCTGGACATCCTCGGCCGATGCGGGAGCATCGTCGGAGGCCTGCTTTGCGGCCTGTTCGTCGGCATATTTCTGTTTCAAAGCCTCCCAACGTTCCTTTTCGGGATCGTAGAAGCGGGGCTGGTAGCGAAACTGGCGTGGTTTTGGGGTCGGAAACAGTGGCATGGTATGCTGCTTTTTTATTTGAGGGAGAAGCACTTGGTTTCGGAAACGACCATATCCATCTTCACGTCGAAAGGCTCGACAGGAACGGCATCCACGATCTGGAAGTCGAATGCCAGACCGATCTTTTTTGCCATGGGCGTGGTCTTCAGCAGGCGGTCGTAGAAACCTCTTCCGCGACCCATGCGGTGGCATTCGGCATCGAAGGCCACTCCTGGGACAATGATCAGGTCGATGGAGTTGAGGTCGGTCCATTCCGGGCCTGTGGGCTCGCCGATGCCAAACTGTTCGCCGGGCACCATGCATTCGGGACCTGTGTAAGGTCGCAGGCGAAGGTCGTCGCCGTCGACGCACGGAAGCAATATGGTTTTCTGTCCGTACCAACGTTCGACCAGGGCATGTGTCTGCACCTCGTCAGACATCGACCAATACATCAACACCACACGGGCTTCGTTGAACTCGTGCAGTGTTTCAAGTTGATGTATTATGGACTCCGACCGCGACGATTTCTCGTCGGGGGACACTTGGCTTTTGAGGCTACGAATCAAGCGTCTGAGTTCGGCCTTGTCGTTTGTCATGATGGGAGGTTAGAAGGGCAGGTCGTCGTTGGCGTCGGGAGCAGGAGCCGAGGCAAAACCTGCCGGAGGCATCTGCTGGGGAGCGGGAGCGGCTTGGGGGGCTGCAGGAGCGGCGTTGGCCGGTGCGGCGGCACCTGTCCAGGCATAGCCGGTGGCGGTGGGAGGCATCTGGCCGGGGGTGAAGGGCTGGATGCGGGAGGCTCGCAGGTCGGTGTACCATTTCTCGTTGAATTCGCGGCTCTCCGGGTTGAAGGTCACCTGGACGGTGGTGTTCATCGGGATGTTTTTCACCATTGCGACGCGTTCTTCGCCAAAGGTGGTGAAGGCTACCTTGCGGGGATATTCGTCACCAGTCTCAATCACAAAACCGCCACGGATCCAAGGACCACGGGCCGATTCGCCTTGCACTTCGGGCAAAATCTGAATTAACTTACCTGTAATTTCCATCTGTTATTATTGTTTTTATTAATTATCAATAGGTTATGCAGTATAATATATTATTATGCAATCATACAAAAGTAGGCAAAAAATTGAATTCCACCAAAATTATTTATCAACACGCATGACCATGCCTAGATCCTGATCCTTTTTTAAGGATAAAACACGGTGAAAAGCAATGCTTTACAACATGCTGTCTATGCCACGGGCACGATCCTGTGTGGGGTGTGCGAGATGGGTGCGGCGCTGGGGTGTGATGGCCCTATTTTTCCCGGAAGTAAAGCGTCATCGGCACACCGTGGAAGTCCCACATCTCGCGAATGCGGTTTTCGACAAAGCGCTTGTACGGGTCGCGGATGTACTGGGGCAGGTTGCAGAAAAACACAAACTGGGGATAGGGGGTTGGCAATTGGGTGATGTATTTGATTTTGATCCACTTGCCCTTGACCGAAGGCGGCGGGTTCTGCTCCTTGACAATAGGCAGGAGCTGGTTGTTGATGTCGGCCGTGCTGATGCGTCGCGAGCGTGCCTGGTACACGTCGCGGGCGGTCTCCAGCACCTTGTAGATGCGCTGCTTGTTGATGACCGAGGTGAAGATGATGGGCACGTCGTCGAACGGGGCTATGCGCTCCCGTATCAGTTTCTCGAATTCGCGGTGTGTGTTGTGGTCTTTCTCGACAAGGTCCCACTTGTTGACGACGATGACCACCCCCTTGTGGTTGCGATATATCAGCGAGAAGATGTTCAGGTCTTGCTGTTCGAGGCCTTGCGATGCGTCGAGCATGAGGATGCACACGTCGCTGGCTTCGATGGCGCGTACAGAGCGCATCACCGAGTAGAACTCAAGGTCTTCCGACACTTTCTGTTTGCGTCGCAGACCGGCGGTGTCGACAAAGTTGAAGTCGAAGCCGAACAGGTTGTAGCGCGTGTATATCGAGTCGCGTGTGGTGCCTGCGATGGGGGTGACCACGCTGCGTTGCTGTCCGGTGATGGTGTTGATGAACGAACTCTTTCCCACGTTAGGGCGCCCCACGATGGCAATGCGCGGCAGTCCGTCGGTGGGGTCTTCCTCGCCTGTGTCGAAATCTTCCACCAGCACGTCGAGAAGGTCGCCTGTGCCCGATCCGGTGATGCCGGCAATGGGGTGGGGATCGCCCAGTCCGAGCGAGTAGAATTCCGCCAGGCTTTCCATCTGTGCCGAGTTGTCGACTTTGTTGGCGGCAAGCACCACCCGTTTGGAGCAACGCCGCAGCATCTCGGCTACATCCTCGTCCATCGGGGTCAGTCCGTCGCGAGCGTCGACGAGGAAGAGGATGACATCGGCTTCGTCGATGGCAAGCTCCACTTGCTTGCGTATTTCGGTTTCGAACTCGTCGTCGCCTCCCATCACATATCCGCCGGTGTCGATCACCGAGAAGTGTTTACCATTCCAGTCGGAATGGCCATATTGGCGGTCGCGTGTGACGCCGCTTGTATGGTCGACGATGGCTTGGCGCGATTCGGTCAGTCGGTTGAACAGGGTTGATTTTCCGACGTTGGGACGTCCTACGATTGCGATAATATTCAATGCGTTACGGTTTTATTGTTTATCCAAAAATAAGGTTGAGGCCGAACATGATGCGGAAAGCGCGGGCTTCCACAAGGCGTATGTCGCTGATGTAGTCGGCCATGATGGTGGTCTGCACGCCGAGGGCCGTGAGGATGATTCCGGCTCCGGGGTTGAAGGGGCTGATGCGGTTGCCGTCGTACACCACCGACGATCCGATGATGGCCTCGAGCGTCTTGCCGAGTTTCACACCCACGGTGGCGGTGGTGTTGAAACGGAAGGTGTTGTCGATGTCGCTGCTTGGGCGGCGGCAGAGCAACCCGCGGTCGAACTGTCCGTGGAACAGGAGGCCCGCCCGCAGCATCTCGGCGAAGGTGTAGGAAGCGCCGACATTGATCTTGGTGGGGATGCTGAACCAGTAGTCTGCACCGTCTTGTGTGTGGGTCAGCGCCAGCCGCTCGGAGAGGTCGTCGATCAGCGATTGGCCCTCCTCGCCTTCCTCGGGCAGGTTGTTGGCATCGATGCCGTCGAACACCAGATGCACCCTTCCGTCGCGTGGCGCGAAGTTGTTGGTGTTGTATTTCCAGTGGATGCCGGCGCTGAGGTCGTTGATGCCCAGCGAGAAGGCAAACGGCCCCAATTCATATTTCACACCGAGGTCGAAGGCCACACCCATGTTCGCATGGCCCAGATCCTTCAGGCGGTCCAAGCTGAAGACGATCTCGCCGAGGTTCGTGTCGTAGGGCACGCATGCCGCTTCGTTGAGCTGGTAGTAGATGTCGGCGCTGATGCTGTCGAGATCCGGCGACGTGTGCAGCTCCACGCTGCTGTTGTCGGTGTGCGCATTGGCGATGCCGTAGAGCAGTTTGGCGTGGGCACCGATGGTCAGGTTGAGGTCCGGCAGCCGGAATCCGCCGCCGATGCTGCCTTCCACATAGCTCTGGGCATAGAATATGTCGCCGTCGAGGATCGTGATGTCTTCGATCACATTGCCTTCATCGTCGATATTTCCCTGCAGGAGGGCATTGACGGCCGATTTGGGAAAACCTACATGCACATCGCCGACAAGCTTCGTGTTGAAGTCGAAAAAGAGATTGCCCACCTTGAATCCGAATCCCACCAGGTTGACGTCGCCGCCTAGGTGGAGCAGGTTGTCGGCAGTGGTCTTCTCCATGATGTTGTCAAGGTCGACGGCGATATAGTCAAGGTCCGAACGGTATTGCACCATATCGTTGATGGCCAGTGGTGAGCTGAAGTCAAGCATGATGCTGGGCAGCTGGATGTAGAATGTGCTCTTGGGAAAGAAAGCGGCGTTGAGCTGGTTGGCCTCCGGAGTGCGGAAGGTGTTGTACAGCAGGTTGTTCTGTGCGGCAACACCCAGCGGCAGTGCCAGCAGGCAAATGGCGATGATATGTTTGGCTTTCGGTAGCATGGCGTCTGGGTGTTTGTTACTCGATTTCGGTGTTGATGTGGGCGTTGATCGACGTTTTCACATTGGCTTTCATACTGATGTGGTCGGTTTTTCGGAGCACGATTGTGCGGTCGTCCGTCGACAGTTCGATGTAGACGATGAGGCGGTCGGCATCGAGCAGCCGGTCGATTTTCTGTTTCGAGAGGTTGGCTACCAGCGTCGACCGTGTGGCTGTGCCCGCTTCCACCGATCCTTCAATGTGCTGCGACGGCACCATGTCGGCCGGGGCTATGTGGCTTTTGGGAATCAGCTCTTCGCGCCAGGATCCGTTGGTGGGAATGGCCATCAGCTGGCATACGGCACCAAGCGGCAGCCCATTGTCGACGATCAGTTTCAGGGGCGTGTCGCCCAGTTCGATGTCGATGCCGTCGTTTCTCAGTTCATCCATCTCGGTGCGCAGGCTCTCCAGCCCCAGTTCGTCCACATCCAGCGTGTCGCTATAGGCGATGTGGCCGATGCGGAGGTTGAACGGCACCGTGGCGCTGATGTGGGCTGTATAGTTGATGCGCTCCAATTCGATCAGGTCGATAAAATCGCTGAAAAACAGGGATGTGGGGTCTTCGTCGAGAATGGCGCTGCTGACATTGATGGTCATCCGCACCGAGGCGTTGATTTGTCGCGGCAACGAATTCAGGATAGGAGAGATGTCCACATTGCTGATTTCGATTTGGGAGCCATCGAGAATGTCGTCAAGCGTCATGGGGTCGATGCTCACATCGTTGTAGGGGTGGGTTTGCCCTTCGTGGTCCACATAGGTGATCGTCAGGTTGTCGATGGTGGCGCTGAGGTAGTTCTCCAGCGCATGACGCGTCTCCGAAGAGCATTGCGCCTTCAGGTAGGTCTCGATGTTCAGCAGGGCTCTGTTCAGCTCGATGTCGTAGCTGAGGTTGTCGCTGCTTCCCGCATTGTCGAACAGGTCGATGTCGAGGCTGTACGACAGGACGGTGTCTTTCGAGTAGATGGTGTATTCGTCTTTCCGGGCAGGGCTGGCCTTGTGGAGCCCATGGCGTTTGTTGCCCGAGCTGATGGCGTTGCTGATGGTGGTGTCGTAGATGATGGTCACCACCTCCTGCGACGGGTCCACATAGTGGTTGGCCTCGCTGCCCAGCGAGTTGATGATGTCCTCCACCGTGAATTCGCCTCTTGCGATGGGCAGACCAAAGGTGGGACTGGCCGATCCTTCGATGCGCACCGGGCAGTCGCCTTCGTAGAGATGACGGAACAACTCCCAATCTTCATTTTTGATGCATGATACGGCAAGCAGGGCCATCGCTGCCATAACTGTCGCTCGTAGAGTTCTTTTCATAGCCGTGTTGTGGGTGTATGATTGTGAAAATTAATGAGATGAGCTTATTATATAAATAAATCCCATTTGCAAAGATACACTTTTTTTTCGTAACCGCCGTTCTCTCATCCCGAAAAAATGCTTCCTGCCAGCCGGTAAGCCGTCCTCACGCCGTCCTCCCCGCCCTTGTTCGCCGGGTGGCCGTCTGTTGTACGAAAAATGTTCGTACAACAGTCGTACAACAGACGTACAACAGTCGTGCAGGAAAAGGGGCGGATATGGGGCAAATGTTTCGGCGGCATAGAAGTGCAGCCGAGAGGCTCAGAGGGTGGTGCCGGTGAAGTAGGCCTCTATGTTGTCGAGGGTGACGGCCTGGTCGAGGGTGAAGTCGCCGACGCGAGTTCTCCGCAGGGAGGCCAGGAAGGCTCCGCTGTCGAGAGCCAAGCCCAGGTCGCGGGCGATGCTGCGGATGTATGTGCCTTTGCCGCATGTGATGTGGAAGTCGGCCTGTGGCAGGTGTTCGGGAATGACGCAGAGGGGGTTGTCGTAGAAGTGCGGATGTTTTGCCGGCGATTCCGTGGGAGGAGTGACCGTTTGGGGGATTGGCTCGTTTTCGCGGGCATCGTCTCCCGGACGGAAGCCGGTGATGTCGAAGCGTTCCACCACGACGCGTTTGGGTTGGATGACGGCGGTGGGGTCGTCGATGCGGGCATATTGGTAGGCGCGTTGGCCGTCGATTTTCACGGCGCTGAACATGGGAGGCACCTGGAGGATAGGCCCCGTGAACTGGCGTGTTTTTTCGACGAGTTGTTCGGCGGTGATGTGGCTATAGGGGTAGCGGTGGTCGATGGGCTGCTCCATATCGTAGCATGGCGTGGTGGCGCCGAAGACGAAGGTGCCGGTGTATTCTTTGGTGCCGTCCTGAAGGGTGGGAATCTGTTTGGTGGCTTTGCCGAGACAGACCAGAAGGATGCCGGTGGCCAGGGGGTCGAGTGTGCCGGCATGGCCTATTTTGAATTGTTTGAGGCCATAGATCCGACGGACGGTGGACTTGACTTTGTTGACGGCCTGGAACGATGTCCATTGTCGGGGTTTGTCGACGACGATGGTCAGGCCGGCTTGCACCTGTTCGAGGGTGATCATAGGATGTAAGGCAACACGATGGTGGCGATGCCCACGATGGCGCAGTAGACGGCGAACCAGATGAGTTTGCCTCGTTTGACGATGTTGATCATCCAGCGGCAGGCGATGCATCCGAAGATGAACGCGGCCAGAAAACCCACGATGAGTGAGGTGACTGGTAGCCCGGCCATGGCGTTTTCGATGCCCATTTCCATCATGTCTTTGGTGTCGAGCAGCGCTTCGCCAAGGATGGGCGGGATGACCATCAGGAACGAGAATTGGGCCAGTTTTTCTTTCTTGTTGCCCAGCAGCAGTCCGGTGGCGATGGTGCTGCCAGAACGTGAGAGTCCGGGCAGTACGGCGACGGCTTGGGCGATGCCGATCACGAATGCGTGCCACGGAGAGATGTTCTCGCGCTGGCGTGGCTTGGCAAAGTGGCTGAAAGCCAAAAGCGTGGCGGTGACGAGCAGACAGATGCCCACCACCAGCAGTCCGCTGCCGAAGAGCTCCTCGACTTTGTCTTTGAAGAAGAATCCCACGATGGCGATGGGGATCATCGAGACGAGGATGTTGACGATGTAGCGGGTGCCTTCGTTCCACTTCCATTTGAATAGGTCGGTGAAGAGCCAGACGATTTCTTTCCAGAGCACGACGATGGTGGCCAGGACGGTGGCGACGTGCACCATGACGGTGAAGGTGAGGTTTTCTTCGCCGCTGAGTCCGAAAAGGTTGGCGCCGATGGCCAGATGGCCGCTGCTGCTGACGGGGAGGTATTCGGTGAGGCCCTGGATGATGCCCAGGACGAGTGCTTCAATCCAACTCACGGCTTACTTCCTGTTTTTGTCTTTGTACATGATGGCCACGATTTCGATGATGAAACCCAGCACGATGAGGATGGGAGACACCACGAGGCGTCGGTTGTCGAACATGGCGGGGTTGAAGACATTGGGGTCGTCGCTGCCGCCGCCGGCAAGCAGCACGTAGCCGATGGCCAGCACCACGATGCCGGCAACCATGAGGATGTAGTTTATTTTGCCGAAAGCAAATTGGAATTTGTTGTCGTTGTCCATATTGAATGTGTTGATATATTAATGGTTGGAGATGTAGCGGCGGACGGTGAAGGCGGTGGAGATGTAGGCGATGGCCATGCCGACGATGATGATGGCCAAGGCGATGATGCCGTACCAGAGCCAGTGTTCGTTGCCGATGAGGTTGAGTTCGAATTGGTTGCTGAAGGCCCAAAGTGTGGTCAGTGTCAGCACGTCGGCGATAAGTCCGCCAAGTGCGCCGTAGGCGAGGCTTCGCAGCAGGAAGGGACGCTGGATGAAGCTGATGTCGGCGCCCACCATTCGCATGGTGCGTATGGTTTCGCGTTGGGCATAGATGGCTATGCGGATCAGACTGTTGATCAGCACGATGGTGATGATCAGCAGCAGCACCACGAAGATGATCAGGAACCAGGAGAGCTTGTAGAACACCTCACGCAGTTCGTTGACGACGTTTTCCTGATAGGCCACTCCCGTCACGAAGTCTTCCCGGCTCACTTCAGCGCAGAAGTAGTCCAGCACCTCGGTCGAATTGTCGGGCAGGAGGTTGACATTGAAGTTCACCATCAGCGAGGGGTAGAGGGGGTTGTATCCGATGAAGCCCACAAAGTCTTCTCCGAGGTCTTCGGTGAATATTTCAGCGGCCTTGTCTTTGGAGATGTAGTCGACATGTTTGACGAACTTCATGCCTTCCACTTTGCTTTTCAGTGCCAGTGCGAGCGAGTCGGTGACGTCGGGCGACAGGTCGACCTTGTAGGTGATCCGCTCCTGAGCGTCGTGCGTCAGGCGATACGAGTGGTATTCAATGCAGAGCAGCAGGCCCAGCATAAAGAGCACCAGCGTGATGCCAAGCACAGTGGCGCCGTGCGATCCCCAGAGGTTTACTTTGTTCTTCATTGTTTTTTAGCGTCGGAAAATCAGTTGGCAAGCATCACCGGCATGACGAGCATCAGGATGTCGTCGCATTTTTCTTCCTCGTTGTCCTCGACATAGGGGAAGATGATGCCGGCGCGCGAAGGATGCGACATCTCGATGAGCACCTGCTCGCTGTCGAGGTTCGACAGCATTTCGGTGAGGAATTTGGCGTTGAATCCGATGTCCATCGGCTCGCCTTCATATTGGCAGGGGATTTCCTCGTTGGCCTTGTTCGAGAACTCGAGGTCTTCGGCTGAGATGTTCAGCGTGTTGGCGCTGATGGAGAGGCGCACCTGGCGGGTGGCTTCGTTGGCGAAGATGCTGACGCGGCGCAGTGTGTTGAGGAACGACTGGCGGTCGAGGAGCAGTTTGTTGGGGTTCTCTTTCGGGATGGCGGCCTCATAGTTGGGGTATCTGCCGTCGACAAGGCGGCACACAATGTAGAAGTTGTCGAAGGTGATAAAGAGGTTGGTGTTGTTGTACTCGACGCTGATTTCGCATTCCTCCTTGCGCGAAGCGAGGATGTTTTTGACGATTGTGATGGGTTTCTTGGGCAGGATGAAGTTGGTGCTCTCCTCGTTCTTGACGTCGTTGCGGCGATAGCGTACCAGTTTGTGGGCGTCGGTGGCCACGAATGTAGTGCCTTCGGGGGTCATCTCGCAATAGATGCCGGACATTTGTTGGTGCATTTCGTCATTGCTGGCAGCAAAGACGGTCTTGTTGATGGCGTTGACCATCGCTGTGCTGCTCATGGTCACGGTGTGCGTGCCTTCAGCAACGGGCATGTTGGGATATGTGTCGGCATCCATACCTGCCAACTGGTACTTTCCCTGGCCCGACGAAATCTCGATGGCGTGGTTGTTGTCGTCTACGTTGAATGTGAGGGGCACATCGTCGAATGTCTTCATGATATCGTTCAGCATTTTCGACGGTACGGCCACTTCTTTTGCCTCATTCATGCGGCCTGTCTCCACCTCCAGGTGGGCCACAAGCGTGGTGGCAAGGTCGGTGGTCTTGATCGTCAGTCTGTTCTCCTCCAGATGGAAATGAAAACAGTTGATGATGGGCATGGTGTTGTTGTTGGCCAGCACTCCGCTGAGCGACTGTAACTGCTTGTAAAGCTGTTGACTGTTGACGATGAATTTCATATCCTGTTGTGTTTTTGTTTCCGTTAATTATTTTGCAAAGATACAATCTTTATCGCGATTCGTGTCGAGTTTTTATCCACTTTTAATCAACAACCACTTTCATGAAAACGCCCTCGGGCAGGTCGATGTTGTCCCAATGCAGACTGCAGTTGACTCGCGAGTATTTGTCGTCGACATAGAACGTGCCGTGGATGTGGTCCCTGACCATGATGCGGCATGTCGGCTCGTACAGTACAATCAGGTTGCTCGAGGTGCCCGATTCGTTGGTCAGCGTGCCTCCGATCGAGTCGGGATAGTCCAGTTTTACGATGTAGCCAGGGTTCTCGTCGAAGAATGACCCGTTGCACGACAGCACGTCCATCACGGTGCCGGCGAAGGCTATCTCCTCGTGTTCGATGCAGGATGTGGCCATCAGCGACATGACTGCCGCCGCCAGTATCAGCAAGTGTTTCCTTTTCATGGCTTTCTGTGGTTTTGTCCGCTATTCAAATTGGCGCAGTGCCTCGTTGAGCGATGTTTTTTTGTCGGTGCTCTCCTTGCGTTGGCCGATGATCAGCGCGCAGCTGACCGAGTATTCGCCTGCAGGAAAACGTTTCTTGTAGGAGCCGGGGATCACCACGCTCCTTGCCGGCACACGACCCACGTAGGTCACGGGCTCGGGTCCGGTCACGTCGATGATCTTGGTGCTTCCGGTGATCACCGTGTTGGCGCCGAGCACGGCTTCCTGTTCCACGATGGCGCCTTCCACCACAATGCTGCGGCTGCCGATGAAGCAGTGGTCTTCGATGATGACGGGGGCCGCCTGCACGGGCTCCAGCACTCCGCCGATGCCCACTCCGCCGCTCAGGTGCACGTTTTTGCCGATCTGGGCACAACTGCCCACTGTGGCCCAGGTGTCAACCATCGTGCCGCTGTCGACGTAGGCTCCGATGTTCACATAGCTGGGCATCATCACCGCACCCGGTGCCAGATAGCTGCCGTAGCGTGCCACTGCGGGCGGCACCACGCGCACCTGACTCTCGGCATGATGGCGTTTCAGCGGTATCTTGTCCCAATATTCCATCGGGCCGGCCTCCATGGTGGCCATTCCGCATAGCGGAAAGTACATCAGCACAGCCTTCTTCACCCATTCGTTCACCTTCCATCCTTCGCCGGAAGGCTCTGCCACCCGCAGCAATCCGCGGTCCAGCATGTCGATGACCTCGCGCACGGCCTCCTCATACGGTCGCTCTTTCAGCAGGCTGCGCTCTTCCCAGGCTTGTTCTATCTTTTCTTTCATCGTGTCTTTTTTTTGTGCCAGAATCAATCTCCGCTGATCACCTCAATCAGCCCGTTGCGTTTGATGCGCCCGTATTCGCTGATGGCCATGAAGCGGTAGTAGTAGGTGCCGTCGGGACAATGGGTCGCCGCGGGATCCCAGAACTGTTCTTCCCGCTGGATGTTCTTCACGTGGTAGACCAGCACTCCCCACGCATTGTAGATCCACAGCTCGTTCATCGGATATACTCCATATTCCAGCAGGTTGACTATCTTCCAGATGTCGTTGTTGCCGTCGCCGTCAGGCGTCACCAGATTCGGGAACTGCAGATAGTCGTCGGTGATGACGATGGTCTGTGTCGACGTGTCGGTGCACACGTGCACCGTGTCGTTGTAGTAATGGGTCCAGTAGGCAATCAGGTCCACCGTATATTCGCCCGTCATGTTGTCGCTTTCCGATCCCCAGTGGTAGAATGGCTCAAAGCGTGTAGACGTGTCGTATTCGCCGTCGGCCACCCGCGGTATCCTCCACAGGTAAGTCAAGCCGTCGGGCTCCGACCGGTTGAAGAACTGCACCTCGGGATTGTGTCTGGCCGGGATGTAAGGATCCCAATAGAAGTCGGCCTTCGGACTGCTGAATATATACAATGGATATTCCACCGTGTCGATGCACCCTTCCGCGCTCATCACGGTCACCTGTATTGATGCCACCATGTTGTCGTAGCCGTTCATCAGTCGCACCACCACCAGCGAATCATCCGTAGTGAAGGTGGTGTCGGGAGTGCGGATGCTCCACAGTCGACTCACCGACCCGTCGGTGCTGTCGCGCAGGTAGAGCGTCGTAGGAGCGCACACGGCAAGGGTGCTGTCGATGACAAACCACTCGATACTGTCGAAGCTGTACAGCGTCGTCACCCGGTAGCTCGAGTCGCGTCCGTAGAGGGTCACATGCACCAGGCTGTCGCATCCGTACATGGTTGTCAGCAGCGTGTCCAGCGTCACTGGCCCGCCGTAGTCGATGCCGTTGTACACATAGGGAAATCCTGGGCAAACGACAATGCTGTCTGTCGATTCCTTCGAAGGGTGGACGGTCAGGTTCAGTCGCCGCATGCTGTCGCATCCGTCTGAGTTGGTCCCCACCGGTAGCGACAGATAGTATCCTGTGCTGTCGTATACGGCTCCTCGCCACACCAGACTGTCGCAAGCCGTAGCCACAGTATCGCTCCATGAGCCTGGGTTCAGCTTCAGGACGAGCACGTTCAAACTGTCGCACACTTCTCCCTCCACCGCCACATGGTGTTGGTAGGTGCCGGCTTCATTGTAGGTGGTATCATAAAAAGTATAGGTATGTCCGACGCAGATTGTTGCCACCGTTGTGTCGGTCCGCGTGGGAGTGAGGACACGGATTTCGATCGAGTCGCGCACGGGGCGGAAGCAGCCCGCCGTGTCGATACATTCCAGACGGTAGGTGCCGCACATGCCCATGTCGGCGCCGGCAATCACGAACGGGGGCTCGTCCAGCACTCTGCCGTCGGGCAGGGTCAGCGTCAGCCCTCCCACATTCACCGCCGAATAGCCTACCACGATGTCGTTGCCCTCGCAGACCAGCGTGTCGGCAACAATCTCCAGCCTCGATGAGCGGGCATAGTCGCAGTAGTATCCATACGAGCAGCTTCCGCTTGTGTTGCCGTCAAGAATGCCCAGCTGGAAACGGCTCATGTTGTTCTTTATCTTCAGCATCGTGCCCATCGGCACATAACTGCTGATGTCTTTCAGACAGTACGACAGCGTCGTGTCCTCGGCCAGCGGCCTGAAGTCGGCCGCGGTGACGATCGTCGGGTCGCCGTTCACCGTGAAGTGCGACACGTACGGCGTGCCAACCACTATCGTCACAATCATCGACTCGATGTTCGGTCGCAGGTGGCTCACGCTGAACGATCCAGTGCACTCCATGTGGGGCAGCATTGTGCCTCCAAGCTCGCACCCCGTCGCCGTCATTTGCCACACGGCAATCGGCTTGTCTGCCTCGATCAGCGTTGCCGTGTCGGTCAGCTCCCAATTGATAAAGCCTCCCGGCGACACCGTCATCGGCAGCCCGCCGTTGAACTGCACCGTCGTGTTGTTTTCTGTCGGATACACAAACACCCGCTCGAAGACATTTTCGTTTTCGTTCCTGATGGCCACATACCGGCTGCCAAGCAGCTCCGTCGGCACCAGTTGCTCTCCGATCAGGTCCACACAGCCCATACCCGACGACACGCTGTCATCCGAACTGTTCACCGCAATGTCTTTGTTCGACCGGATCACAGTGCCGCCCAGATGGTCGGCAGCTCCTTGTCCCGCTGCCCGCACCACGTAGCTCTGTCCACGGTTCAGCATCACCGTCAGCATGGTGCCGGCAGCTATGCCGCCCTGCAGCGCCACCGGTGACGTGATTTCCACCACCGTGCTGTCCTCCGTCGCCACTATCTCTATGCTGCTGTACGAGCCGTGTCCCGACTCGCTGTCCAGTTGCATCTGCATCGGCACCAGAAATTCCCGCCCTAGTGCATTCATCCCCTTCAGCGTGTACACCTCGCTGTTGTTTCCCACGCTTTCGTAGTAGCACGACACGAAACCCGTCGACCCGATTCTGATGCCGCGGTTCAGCACCGTGTTTGCTGTCGTGTTTTCCACCGAGTCCACCATGTCCGACAGGTCGTACACGTAGAAACTGTCGGCAGGAAGCGTGATCGTCACCGGGGCGAAACTGATGCTGGCGGGCTGCTCAATCGTGATCGTCGCAGGCTCGCCATATGTCGTCAGACACAGCTGTATCGGCACCTGCTGGTGGCTTTCCGCCAGGTCGGGCGCAGCAAACCAGAACACCGTGTCGGTCTGGGCCTGCACCCTGAGGGTCGGCAGCAGCATTGCCATCATAACAAGCACCCACCGACACCATTCCGGTGCCCTGATATATTGTGTCCTATTGTTCTGTTGGCATATCGTCATTTTGTCTTGCAATCTTGCAGTCTCAAGGTCTTGTTGTCCCAAAGACTTTATATTATCATATTATCCACATAATCAACGCACTCCCCACCTTGCAGGGAGTCAATTAATTCTGCAAATATACATTTTTTTTGTAATACGGCACCAATTTTTTTCATTACGCCCGTAACCGGCACGCCTTGCTTCCTACGACTTCCCGATGTCTGAGGGGCGATTGTTGTCCGCTTGTTGTACGACTGTTGTACGAACATTTTTCGTACAACAGTCGTACAACAGACGTACATCAGATGTTCAACGGAGCGTGCCGCTACGTTGCTTTGCCTGTACGGACCTCCGTCGCCGATGCGCCAAAACATTTCCGCCTACGATGCAATAAAAAATCATTTGTGCCGTTTCAACAATAAAATAATTGTATATTTGCAACGAACCTAAATATTGACGAAATGAGACAACTTATTGAATGTGTGCCCAATATCAGCGAGGGCCGCAGAATGGATATCATCAATCAGGTCACTGCCGAAATCGAGAAAGTCGATGGTGTGAAGCTCCTCGACGTGGATCCCGGCCAGACCACCAACCGCACCGTCATCACCTTTGTGGGTGAGCCCGAGCCTGTGCTTGAGGCGGCCTACCTTGTGGTGAAAAAGGCTGCCGAGCTGATCGACATGACGCAGCACCACGGTGCACACCCGCGCCAAGGCGCCACCGACGTGTGCCCCCTGATTCCGGTGAGCAACATTTCGATGGAAGAGGTGGTGGAATATGCCCACAAGCTTGGCAAACGTCTCGGCGAGGAGCTCCAGATCCCCATCTATTGCTACGAGAATGCCGCTTTCATCCCCGAGCGCCGCAACCTGGCCTACTGCCGCACCGGCGAGTACGAGAGCCTCAGCAGCCGTCTCGGCACCGAGCAGTGGAAACCCGACTTCGGTCCCAACGAGTGGAACGACCACACCGCCCATACCGGCGCCACCCAGGTGGGCGCCCGCGACTTCCTTGTGGCCATCAACTATAACCTCAACACCACCAGCACCCGCCGTGCCAACGCCATCGCTTTCGACGTGCGCGAAAAGGGACGTCCGATGCGCGAAGGCGGCACCCCAGCCGGCAAAATCATGAAGGACGAGAACGGCAAGACCATCATGATTCCCGGAACGCTGAAAGGCACCAAGGCCATCGGATGGTATATCGAGGACTATGGCATCGCCCAGGTGTCGATGAACATCACGTCGATCAAAGTGGCTCCGGTGCACCTGTGTTTCGACGAGGTGTGCCGCTGCGCCGCCAACCGCGGCCTGCGCGTGACGGGTTGCGAGATTGTGGGCTTGATACCCAAGAGTGTGCTGATTGATGCCGGCAAGTACTACCTGCAGAAACAGCACCGTTCGCTCGGCGTGAGCGAGGACGAGATCATGAAGGTGGCCATCAAGAGTATGGGTCTTGACGACCTGAAACCTTTCGATCCGCACGAGAAGGTGATCGAGTTCCTGATTGAAGACCATTCGCAGAAGAAACTTGTCGACCTCACCTGCCGCGGGTTCTGCGACGAGACCTCTTCGGAGAGCCCTGCCCCTGGTGGCGGCTCGGTGAGCGCATATATGGGTGCTCTGGCTGCTTCGCTGGGCACAATGGTGGCCAACCTCACCGGAGGCAAGGCTGCCTATGACGACCAGTGGGAGAAATACAGCGACGTGGCTGTGAAGGGCCAAATGCTGAAAGACGAGCTGCTGCACCTTGTCGACGAGGATACTGCCGCCTTCAACCGCATCATGGATGCTTTCGGTATGCCCAAGAAAACCGACGAGGAGAAGGCTGCCCGCAGCGAGGCCATCCAGGCTGCTACGCGCTATGCCACCGAGGTGCCGTTCCGCACGATGCAGCGTTCGCTCGAGGCCTTCGAGGTGTGCCGTGCCATGGTGGAGTGGGGCAACCCGAATAGTGTGACCGACGGTGGCGTGGGCTCGCTGGCAGCACGCAGCGCCGTGATGGGTGCCCACCTGAATGTGAAGATCAATGCTTCGTCGCTCAAGGACGAGGCTTTCAAGGCCGATATCCTGGCCCGTGCAGCGGCTATCGAGGCCGAGGCCCAGAAGCAGGAGGCCGAGATATTGAAGATTGTCAACGAAAAGATAGCTTTGTAATATGAAAAAGAAGTTTTTAGTCGCATTTGCAGTTGTTGCCATGCTGGCTGTGGTGTCGGTGAGTTGCACCCACCACACTTGCCCGGCCTATCGCGGCTCGGTGGCAATGGCCGAAATGGCTGAGTAAGGCTTTCGCGCCTTGCCTGATCCAACCCTGCCATAGGGCATCCGTAGAAGGGTGCCCTGTGGCAGGTTTTCTGTCTTGGATGGATGCGCCATGCTGAGCAAAGATGCTGAAAAAAAGAGGAGCCGCCCTGCAGCAGGGCGGCCCCTCTCTTTGCAATGGGCAGGGTGGGGGTCAGACCATCTGCTCGATGTTCCAGACAAAGGCCCGTATGCCGACCTCCTCGTTGCGGCGGTCGAGCTTGCGGACAGCGGTGAGCAGGTCGTCGACCTTGGAGTCGTCGACCACAGTCATCACCACATTGTTCATCTCGGGCCATGTGTGGGTGCCGCGGTGGGGGTCGCCATTCTCATGGCCACGGCCTTGGACGTTTTCCCAGAAGGTGAACCCACGAATCTCGAGCTTGTCGAGCATGTATTCGATACGCTCGGTGTTGGCCTGGTTGAATACTATCATTACACTTTTCATAGGTCTTGTTTTACGTCTTCTTCAAGGTTGATGTTCATGAATACGAATTTCTTGCGGATCTTTTCCAGACGTTCCTGGTCGCCACGGCGGTTGAAGACGCCGTAGAGTACGGGCACGACGATGAGGGTGACGAAGGTGGATACCGTGAGGCCGCCGATGACGACGCAACCCATGGTGGTCCACATCTCGGAGCCTTCGCTTGTCGAGGTGGCCATGGGGATCATGCCGAGGATGGTGGTGAAGGCGGTCATCATCACGGGCCGCAGGCGGCTCTGTCCGCTGAGGGCGATGGCTTCGTTGAGGGGGATGCCGCGCTCGCGCATCAGGTTGATGTAGTCGACGAGCACGATGCCGTTTTTCACCACGATGCCGATGAGGAGCACGATGCCGAGCATGCCGATCATGTCGAGGTTCTGCCCGGTGAGCAGCAGGATGAGCACGACGCCGGTAAGGGCGAAGGGAATGGACATCATGATGATGAAGGGTTTGCTGAAGCTTTCGAACTGCGATGCCATGACGATGTAGACGAGCAGCAGGATGAGGGCAGCCAGGAGGCCCATGTCGCGTGTGGATTCCTGCTGGTCTTCATAGTTGCCGGCGAGAGCCACATGGATGTCGCCCGGGATGTTCATCTGGTCCAGTTCGTTCTGCACGCCCATGGCCAGTTCCTGCAGCGAGGTGCGGTAGGGCATGACGGTCAAGGTGAGGTAGCGCTGGCGGTTTTTGCGTTCGATAGTCGGAGGGCACCAGTATTCCTCCACCTTGGCAAGTTCTTCAAGTTTGATGATGCGGCCTGTGGCGGTGGGGATGGACAGTTGTTCGATGTCGCTGATGGCGTCGCGGTATTCCTCTTTCAGGCGCACGACGATGTTGTATTCTTCGCCGTCCTCTTTCAGGTATCCGGCCGACATGCCGTTGACGCGGTTGCGGACGTAGAGCGCCACGGTGCTTTCGTTGAGACCGTGCATGCCCAGCTTTTCTTTGTCGAGGGTGATTTTCAATTCGGCGCGGTCTTCGTCGCGGCTGATCTTGGTGTCGCGAGCACCGGGCACGTTGTTCATCACGCGCTGGCGCAGCTCGTTGGTGAAGGCCGTGGTCTGGTCGAAGTCGTAGCCGTAGATTTCCACCTGGAGGCTGTTGTTGCTGCCGCCGCCCATTCCGCCGCCGTTGTTCACCTGGTAGGTGACAAGTTCGGGGTATTCGGCAAGGCATTGGCGCAGCGATTCCTGCATTTCGAAGATGGTGCGTTTGCGATGATATTTCTTGGTGCAGCGCACGTTCATGCTGATCTTGTTATTGGTGGTGCTGTTGAAGAGTGCGGCCATGCCGGCGTCGTCGTTCGAGCCGGCCGAGGTGGAGATCACGATCACGTCGTCGCCGAGGATGCGTTTGATGTCGTCCTCCATGCGGCGGGCGGTCTTGAGGGTCTCCTCGATGCGTGTGCCGCGTTGCAGTTCTGCGCTGATGCTGAGGCTGCCGTTGTCCTGCTCTTTCATGAAGTCGAGACCCACCTTGCCGATGAACACCGGCACCATTGACACGATGAAGAACGCGGCCGCGATGGCAAGGGTGATTCTCTTGTGGCGGAGGGCCCAGCGCAGCACGTTGGCGTACCACGCCTCGACGGCGTTGAAAGCGCGGCCGATGGTCTTGTCGAAGGTGATTTTTTTGCTGGCATGTTTGCGTTCGGCCTCTTCTTTTGCTTCACGGGTGAGGAAGAAGGGTTTTTCTTTGAGGAGTTGGCTGCTCAGCATGGGGATGAGGGTGATGGCGGCCGCGGTGGAGACGCACACCACAATGGTGACGATCCAGCCGAGCTCTTTCATGAAGATACCCATCATGCCGGGAAGCATGGTCAGGGGCACGAACACGGCTACCAGCACAAGGGTGGTGGCGATGACCGATGTCCACACCTCGTTGGTGGCGCAGATGGCCGCTTCGCGCGGGTTCTCGCCACGTTCGATATGTTTGGTGATGTTTTCAAGCACCACGATGGCGTCGTCCACCACCATGCCGATGGCCACGGTGAGCGAGGCCAGGGAGATGATGTTCAGCGAGCTGTCGGCCAGCAGAAGATAGATGAACGAAGTGACGAGCGAGATGGGGATGGTCAGCGCGATGATGAGAGTGCTGCGCCAGTTGCCGAGGAAGATGAGCACCACCAGCACCACAAACAGCAGCGCATAGAAAATGCTCTCGGTGAGGCCATTGATGGCATTGATGATTTCCTCCGAACCGTCGCGGATGAGCGTCACTTCGATGTCGGGAGGAAGGGTCTTTTGGATCTTGGCCATTTCTCTCTTCACCTCGCGGGCGATGGCCACGGTGTTGGCTCCCGTCTGCTTGGTGATGATCAGGCGGGCTCCGTCTTTACCGTTGATTTTCTCGTCGAGAGAAAGGTCTTTGATGGTGTCGCGCACAGTGGCGAGGTCGCGCACAAAGATTTGCTTGCCGGTAGGGCTTGTGCTGACGACGATGTCGTTGATTTCCGAGCTCTCGACGTATTCGCCCTTGACGCGCATCTGGTACTGTTCCTTGCCCATTTTCACGGTGCCGGAGGCCAAGTCGAGGTTGTTGGTGCTGATGGCGTTGCCCACCATCTCCAGGCTCAATCCGTAGGCATCAAGTTGTTTGGGGTCGAGGTCGATGTAGACATAGCGTTCGGGAGCGCCGCTGACGGTGATGTTGCCGATACCGTCCACACGGTTGAGCACGTTGGTGACGTTGTCCTCAAGTATGCGGTCCAGTCCGGGGTAGCTCTCCACGGCGGTGAATCCGTATTGCATGATGGGCATTGCCGAAGAGTTGAGCTTCAATATCATCGGGCGGCTCACTCCGTCGGGCAGATTGTCGTAGAGAAGGTCTACATAGGAGCGTATGTCGTTCAGCGCCTCGTCGATATTGCTGCCCCATTCGAATTCCAGGCTGACCACCGAGATGTTGTCCTTGGATGTGGAGGTGATGTTCTTCAGTCCGTCGACCGAGTTGAGCGAGTTTTCTATGATTTTTGTGATGTTGGTCTCTATCTCACTGGCGTTGGCTCCCGCGTAGGTGGTCATCACGGTCACGTATGGGGGGTCCATTTCCGGCATCTGGTCGATGGGCAAACGCGACAATGAGAACAGTCCCAGCACAATGACGGCCACGAATATCAGGCCGGTGGTGATGGGCTTGTTGATTGCTGTTTTGTATATTGCCATAGATGTATATCGCTTTTAGTCAACAATTTCAAGCGTGGCACCATCCACAAGGCGGGCTTGTCCGGTGACGACGAGTCGGTCGCCTTCCTTGATGTCGCCGGGGGTGGTGGGGATGATTTCAATGCGGTCGTCGAAGCGCTGGCCAAGGGTGACGGCCACGCGATGGGCGGTGTTGCCGTCGGCAATGAATACGTAGCGGTCGTTCGATCCCGTCAGTTTCAGCACACTCTGATATGGCACCACAATGGCATCCACTTCTCCGACACCGAGGCGGGCGCGGACGTACATGCCGGGACGGATTTTCTCTCCGCCGTTGGGAATGTTCAGTTTCGCTTGGAAGGTGTGGCTGCTGGCATCGATGGTGGGATACACTATCTCGATCGTGGCCGGGAACATCTGTCCGGGATAGATGTCGCTATACACTTCGACCTTCATGCCCTGTTTTACCAGCGGATAGTATGTCTCGGGTATGTTGATGATGGCTTTCAGCCGGCTGATTTGGGTCAGGGTGAGGATCGGGGCACCGGTGTACATTTCGCCGTCTTCATAGTTCTTGGCGCTGATCACGCCGCTGAACTGTGCCTTCACGAAGGTGTTCTCTTCCTGGAAACGTTCTGTCTCCACCAGTTGGTCGTAACCGGCCTTGGTTTGGTCGTAGACCTGCTCGCTGATGTTGCCCGACGTTTTCAACGCTGTCACACGGTCCAATTCGGTCTTTGTCGAGGCCAGGTTGATGCGGGTAGTGTTGAGTTGTGTCTGGTCCATGCGTACCAGCATGGCGCCTTTCTGCACGCGGCTTCCTACTTCAACGTATATGTGCTCGATATGTCCGGTGATGCTGGGCGACACATTCATCGTCTCGTAGCCCTCCAGCGTTGCCGACAGCTCCAGCGTCTTTGCTATGCGTTCGCTTTCCAGGGTCTGCACCCGCACTTTTTCTGCCTCTTTCTTTGTTGTCGTGGCCCCTTTGGATCCTTCGTTGCCATTGCCACCACAGGCCGCGAGGCTTATCACGGCCACCATGGCGACAATCGTCTTAATGGTTCTGTTCATTATATTGTACTTTTTTTATTTATTATCAGAATGGATACTATCAGCCGGCATCATTTGCCGATGTTCATCAGGTTCTCGATTTCGATTTGTGCCGACACGACGCTCATCACGGCCTGAATGTAGTTGCTTTGGGCTGAGATGATGTCGCTCGAGGCGGTGGTCACCTCGAGGCTCGAGGCACGGCCGAACTTGTATTTCTCAGTCACATTGGCGAACACTTTGCGCGACAGTTCCAGGTTGCGGCGCTGGATGTCGTAGCTTTCCAATGCCGAAGCCAGATCGTAGCGCAGCTGGTTGTATTGCACTTTCAGCCCGTCTTCGGCCTGTTGCTTGCTGTTGACTGCCTCCTGATAGTTGATTTTTGCGCTTTTCACGTTGGCTGTGCGCGTGCCGCTGCTGAAGAGGGGCACACTCACCGATGCGCCAATCATGTTGGGTGGTGTCATGTTCATGCCTTCCTCGGCCCCGAAATAGGTCTTGCTGCTGTATTGGTAGTAGGCCGACAGGGTGGGGGTGAAGTCCATATACGCCATCGTCACATTGCGTTTGGCCAGCTTTTCGCTCTGCTGAAGCAATTGGTAGTCGTAGTTTCTGTGGATGTCGAAGTTCTCTGTGAGCAGGCGGGCGGCTTCGTCGAGGTCGAGCACCTGCTCCAGCGTGGTGGTCAGCACCACAGTGTCCGCCACATCGGCTCCCAGCTGTAGCAAGAGCGAGTTGCGCAGCAGTTCCAGCTGTCGGCGTGTGCTTGTGATGCTGTTTTGCATGGTGGCCACCTGCACCTGCAGTTTGTCGGCATCCACCTGTTCCGAAGCGCCCACGTCGACGGCGTTCTGGGCTGTGGCAGCCAGCCGGCTCAGGTTGGACATGCTCGAATCCAGCAGTTCCACCGTCTGTTCCATCACCAGAATGCTCACATACACATTCTTCACGTTGGCGCGCGTCGTCTGTTCGGTCTGTTCGCGTGTGATGTCGCTCATCTCTTGCGAGATGCGCTGCAGCGTCGTCCCCACTATTTGGGCTCCCGTCAGGGCCATGCTCGCCGTCAGGCTAAAGGTTCCGTTGGGGTTCAGCGGAATGCTGAATCCTCCCATGTTCATTGTGTAGCCCAGCATGTTCTGGTAGTCGAATCCCGCCTTCACCTGCGGCAGCATCGTGCTCAGGGTTTTCCAGTGCTCCAATTCGGCTTTCTTCACATCCAGTTCGGCATTTCTCATCGTCTTGTTGTGCTCCACGGCAAACTGTTCTGCCTCCGCCAGACTCAGTCTGAGGGTCTTCCCCTCCTGTGCTGTCGCGGTTGTGCAGGCCATCACCAGCGCAAGAATCGTCAGGGGCACTCTTTTCGGTCTCATTTTCATCGTTGGATATGTTAGTCTGTTAGTTATCTGTTTTTTGTCGTTATTTCTTCAATCAGGTGCTTGTACTCGTCCTCGTGTGCTTCGTAGCGGCGTATAGAGTCCACAGTCATCAGTCCCCGGAAATAGGTGTACGCCATATCGCCAACCTGTGTGGCGTAGGTGTCGCAGTTGTCGTTTTCCTTTATGCGGTGGCTCTGCAGCAGGTCGTACAGCTGCTCCACCGCCTCCGCTGCATCGATGCCTTCTCTCAGGTAGCCTTTCTCTCGGGCATATTCTATGCCCCGTTGCAGCATCCGCCTAACCTCCTCCGTGTGCAGCGCGAAAAACCTGCAGTGCACTTCGGGATAGTAGCGCTGTGTTTCGCTGATCAGACGGTTGTAGCGGTGGTTCGACAAGGCCATTGATTTGGTGATGTACAGAGCCAGAAGCATCGGCTCCTCCACACGCTTTGCGGTCTCGTAGTGAGTGGCCTTCAGTTGGGCCTGTACGAGCTGCAGACAAGCCTCCAGCAGGGCTTCCTTGTTCTCGAAAATCTCATATAGGGTGCGCTTTGACATGTGCAAGGATTGGGCGATGTCGTCCATCGTCACACCCCTGCACCCGCGCGCATTGAACATCTCAATGGCCGTCTTCACTATCTTCTGTCGGTTTTCTTCTGTATTCATTTTTCTGATTGTCAAGCAATAATGTATATATCGTCAATCGAAATTCCTGCGCAAAAATAAGAAAAACCATGAAAACTACATAGGTTTTCATGGTTTCCTGTGTTAAATAATCCTAACTGGGCAAGGCGTACGCACAACCATCGTCGGCTCAGTCCCCTGCCGAGGGTCCCGCAATGGGTTATTTGCGACCTCTTTCAGGAATGGGCTGCAGCGAAGTGGTGAGCACCTTCATCCGGTGCCCCGGTGCGGCCTCCACTGTCGCCATACCGTTTTGGGCACTGACAAAGGTCACGTGGATTCCTCCCGCCGTCATCACGCGGTCGCCGTTTTTCAGACCTTCGCGGTAGGCGGCCTCTTTCTTGGCTTTGTCGGTCTGCGGTTTGATCAGGAAAAGGTAGAACACTGCTATCAGCAACACCACCATGATGGCGGTCTTCCATCCGTTCGAAATGTCGAGTAGCATCATTTTGTTATTGTATCTTTATATAATCTTTATTGTAGTGGCCTCCAGATGTCAGTCGGCATGCTCATTATCGGCCTCCGCTGTTGGCACTTGTCCGATAATATCTGCTTAAACGCCATCTGCTGCTTTTTATTGTATCCCCGTCGCATTTTTTTGTCCGGTTGGAGCCTGTCTCCCATCCGAAATTCGATGCCCATCCGCTTTGTTTGCGAAATTAATCGTAATTTTGCAGCGTCTTTTTCCGGCAAATCATGGATGGAATGAAAAACAGGAAAACCGTCGTACGCACTGCCGTAGCCCTCATCGTTATGGTGGGGATATGGTCTGTGGTGCTTGTCGGCATCTGGCGCGGAGCGGCGGTGATGTGTGTCGTCGGCTATCTCTTTTTGGCCTTGAAGGGGGCTTCTCTCCTCTCCACAATGCTGGCATTTTTCTTCCGTCCACGGCTTGTCCTCATGCTGTTTCGCGGTCGCTATGCCTTTGAACCGTCCGACTTTGAGGGCCTGCTGCAGGCGCTGACGCGCTTTGGGTGGGAATTCGTCCAGACAGAGGTGGGCTATATCTTCAGCCTGTGGCACATCGTCTTTGGCAAGGAGGCGCAAGTGGCCGGCCTCGGAGGCGTCACCTACGTTGTTTCGCGCAGCGCCGAGCTGAAGGGTGTCTCGCTCGGATGCTTTGTCAACATGTGGGAGCGCCGCCAGCTCTCTGGCAATTTTGCCGCATGGGTGACCGATCGCGACCGCTACGGAATCTATATGCATGAATATGGCCACACCGTGCAGAGTTGCCTTTGGGGCGTGCTCTATCTGCCTGTGGTGGGACTGATCAGCCTGCTCAATGTGCTCTACGACCGCTGGTTCCGGCGCAACACCCACGAACATATCGTCGTCGAGCGCAAGGCCAACCGCCATGGCGCCCGTTATTTTTCCCGCCGCTATGGTGTGGTGTGGGACAGGCGTCGCAATCCCGTGTGATATGCTCCGTGGCCGTCGCTATACCTGCAAAAATAAACGATGCTGCCCAAGAGGTAGGCAAGAGGTAGGCAAGAGGTAGGCAATGGGTAGGCACAGAGGAGACAAGAAGTCCTGGAATGGAACATTAACTATAGTGCCGTCAGGCAGCAAAAAAGCTGCACTCCATTCAGCAACATTTTTCATAAAAAAAGCGCTGCTGCCCCCCCCAGATCGGAAGAGCACACGTCTGAACTCCAGTCACGATCAG
>CAKZZD010000037.1 GCA_937886715.1 uncultured Bacteroidales bacterium
GACCCCCGTGGCGGAGCAGCCGCAACCTGTGGCGGAGCAGCCGAAGACGGCATCCGCGCTGGCGGCCCCCCGTAACAGTGCCGGCGACGGACAATATTATACCGTGCAGTTCCTGACGGCGATGCAGCACTTCGAGGCCGGCGACAAAGAGCTGGGCGGCATCACGGAATTCGAGATCTACCGCAAAGGCGAACTCTACTGCTATACGACGGGGCGCTTTGCCACCTTCCAGGAGGCACAGCGCTATTGTGAGGACGTGCAGACGGCCACCCGCTTCAAAGACGCGTGGGCGCTGCTGCGCAAGGTGGAGCCGACGGCCCCGCAAACTGGCGCCGCGACGAACAGCGGCGAGCGGGTGTCGTACCGCGTGCAATTCTGCACCTCGACGCGCGAGCTGAAGGCCGGCGACCCGGCGCTGGGTGGAGTGAAAGACTTCCATTCGTCGCAGACCGCCAACGGATACGTCTACACCGCCGGCGACTACGCCACGCAGCAGGAGGCACAGCGCCGCTGCAACGAGTTGCGCAAAGGCCGCTTCAAAGACGCCTTTGTGATAGCGATATACAAAGGACAGCGAATCACCCTCGACGAGGCCAAGCGCATAGGCCGTTGAGACGACAACCAGAAGAACCAGGGATATGATAGAAATCAAGAACGTTAGCAAGCTGTATGGCGAGCAAAAGGCGCTGGACGGAGTGAGCTTCCACGTCGGCGAAGGCGAGATTGTGGGCCTGCTGGGCCCCAACGGCGCCGGCAAGTCGACGCTGATGAAGATCATCACCTGCTACATCCCCCCGACGGACGGCGAGGTGACGGTGTGCGGCCACAGCATATACGACGACACGCTGGGCGTGCGGCGCTGCATAGGATATCTGCCGGAACACAACCCGCTGTATCTGGACATGTATGTGCGGGAATACCTGCGCTTCGCCGGCGGGCTGAGCGGCCTGAAGAACGTCAACGCCCGCGCCGACGCCATGATCGAGCTGACGGGTCTCACACCCGAGGCCAACAAGAAGATAGGACAGCTGTCGAAAGGCTACCGCCAGCGTGTGGGGCTGGCCCAGGCCCTGATCCACGACCCGCAGGTGCTGATCCTGGACGAGCCGACGACAGGACTGGACCCCAACCAGCTGGAATTTGTGCGCAGCATCATCCGCGAAGCCGGCAAGACGAAAGTGGTGCTGCTGTCGACGCACATCATGCAAGAGGTGGAGGCGATGTGCAACCGCGCCATCATCATCGACAAAGGCCGCATCGTGTCGGACGACAGCATGGAACACCTCGACGCCGGCGAGCTGACGGCGCGCTTCCACCGCGTGACCGGCAACCCCGCATAAAACAGACAACCATAAAGACAAACCCGATATGACAAGAGCAGAACTGATAGCATTGATACAAGAGCGCCGTTCGTTTCTGTGTGTAGGACTGGACACCGACGTGAGCAAGATGCCCGAGCATCTGCAGAAAGAGAAAGACGGAGTGTTCCTGTTCAACCGCGCCATCATCGACGCCACGATCGACTATGCGGTGGCCTACAAGCCCAACCTGGCATTCTACGAGGCTATGGGCCTCGACGGCATGCGCCAGCTGAAGATGACGATGGATTACCTGCACAGCCTGGACAAGAAAGCCTTTACCATCGCCGACGCCAAGCGCGGCGACATCGGCAACACGAGCGAGCGCTACGCACGCGCCTTCCTCGACCCGAAGGGCGACTTCAACTTCGACGCGATGACCATCGCCCCCTATATGGGTGCCGACTCGGTGACCCCCTTTACCGTGTATGACGGCAAATGGGTGATCCTGCTCGCGCTGACGTCGAACAAGGGAGCCTTCGACTTCCAGCTGACCGAAGACCGCGACGGCGTGCCGCTGTACCAGCGGGTGCTGGAGCGCTCGAAAGAGTGGGGCGGCAGCGACAATATGATGTATGTGGTCGGCGCCACCAAGGCGACGATGCTCAGCGACGTGCGCCGCATCGTGCCCAACGCATTCCTGCTGGTGCCCGGCGTGGGTGCCCAGGGAGGCAGCCTGGAAGAGGTGTGCCGCTACGGACTGACGAGCGACTGCGGCCTGCTGGTCAACTCGTCGAGAGGCATCATCTACGCCTCGCAGGGAGCCGACTTTGCCGAGCGCGCCGGCGAAGAAGCCCGCAAGCTTCAGCAGCAGATGGAGGCCGTTCTATGATGGACAGCAACAGGGTGATGCTGCGCATACTGCTGGTGCTGACCTTCATCGGGTCGGGACTGTCGATGTTGTCGTACCTGATGTTTGCCCTGATGCTGCCGCAGCTGCAGCAGACGGTGGCCGACAACCCCGGGCTGCTGCCCGAGCAGTTCGTCACGGCGGCGCAGCGGATGTTCGAGGTGCCGCAGCTGTATTACGGCGCCTGCGCCATATTGTATCTGATCTCGCTGTCGGGGGCCGTGCTGATGTGGAAAGAACGCTGGTCGGGCTTCCACAGCTACACGCTGGCACAGTTGCTGCTGCTGGCGGTGCCGTTGCTCTTCCTGGGACGGGGCTTTGTCGGCATCGGCGACGTGATGATGACGGCGCTGTTCGTGGGCGCGTACTATGTGTTGATGAAACGCGTCACCGCCACCCACGACGACGAGGAGACGAACACGCTGCAGGAGCCGTAAAGGCCTTTTGCCGCTGACGACGGCCTTTCGGCGTGATAATCAGCGGATAAGACGACGGAATGCGGGATCTGTAGAACCGGCGTGATAGCGATAACAAGCTGAGAGATAAGCAGAAAGACCATCATGAAGAGTTTTCCGGAGCGGAGAGGACCAAAAAAGGCGGAAAAAGGAGGTGCAGAGAGCGTTTTGAGAGAGGAAGACGAAACGGATTGTTAAAAAAGTGGATTTGTACAGCGCTGAAAATCAATGTGTAGAGAAAAATTTTCACAGAAAAACACAAATTTTCTTTGCAGGAATTGAAAAAAGTAGTATTTTTGCAACCTCAATTGAAGAGAACGAGCGCTGTTTGAAAGTTTGCAAAGAAGCCGATGTAACTCAGTTGGTAGAGTAGCTGATTTGTAATCAGCCTGTCGGGGGTTCGAGTCCCTTCATCGGCTCGAAATCCGACGCACCAGACTGACGCGTCGGAGAAAGAATAGGACTGGGGGAGTCGCATAGCGGCAATTGCAACAGACTGTAAATCTGTCCTCGGAAGAGTTCGGTGGTTCGAGTCCACCCTCCCCCACAAATACCAAACTTAAAGAAGCGGAAGTAGCTCATTTGGTAGAGCGATAGCCTTCCAAGCTATAGGTGGCGGGTTCGAGCCCCGTCTTCCGCTCAAAGGCGGGAGCAGGAAAGCCCCCGCGACGCTTTTAAAAAGCAAGGTACTCAAAAGAGAGGATGAGTAGAAACAAGCCGCAGTAGCTCAGTGGTAGAGCGCTTCCTTGGTAAGGAAGAGGTCACGAGTCCGACTCTCGTCTGTGGCTCTCTTTTTTTGCAGAAAACTGCACGGAAGGAAAAAATGACACATGAGGACGCCAGCGCGAGCACGCCCTCATTGAACGTGAAAATAATTAGTTAGTTAACATTTTAATACGTATTAAACAATGGCAAAAGAAAAATTCGATCGTTCTAAACCGCACGTCAACATCGGTACTATCGGCCACGTTGACCATGGCAAGACCACCCTCACCGCTGCTATCACCAAGGTGCTGGCCGAGAAGGGTCTCTCCGAAGTGAAAAGCTTCGACGCTATCGACTCCGCTCCCGAAGAGAAAGAGCGTGGTATCACCATCAACACTGCTCACGTTGAGTACCAGACCGAGACTCGTCACTATGCCCACGTGGACTGCCCGGGTCACGCTGACTATGTGAAGAACATGGTTACCGGTGCTGCTCAGATGGACGGTGCTATCCTCGTTGTGGCCGCCACCGACGGTCCCATGCCCCAGACCCGTGAGCACATCCTGCTCGCCCGTCAGGTCGGTGTTCCCCAGCTTGTGGTGTTCCTGAACAAGTGCGACCTTGTTGACGATCCCGAGCTGCTCGACCTCGTTGAGATGGAAGTCCGCGAGCTTCTCAGCTCCTATGACTTCGATGGCGACAACATCCCCATCATCCGTGGTTCCGCTCTGGCCGCCCTCAACGGCGAAGCCAGCGGTGTCAAGGCTGTTGAAGAGCTGATGAACGCTGTCGACACCTGGATCCCCCTGCCCACCCGCGCTGTGGATAAGGACTTCCTGATGCCTATCGAGGACGTGTTCTCGATCACCGGACGTGGCACTGTGGCTACCGGCCGTATCGAGACTGGTGTGATCCACACTGGCGACCCCGTCGACATCATTGGTATGGGTGCCGAGAAACTGAAGAGCACTGTGACCGGTGTTGAGATGTTCCGCAAGATCCTCGACGAGGGTGAAGCTGGCGACAACGTGGGTCTGCTGCTCCGCGGTATCGACAAGAACGAGATCCGTCGTGGTATGGTTATCGCCAAGCCCGGCTCGGTGAAACCTCACCACAAATTCGAGGCTGCTGTCTATATCCTGAAGAAGGAAGAAGGCGGTCGTCACACCCCGTTCCACAACAACTATCGTCCGCAGTTCTACTTCCGTACCACTGACGTGACCGGTACCATCATGCTGCCCGAGGGCCGCGAGATGGTCATGCCTGGCGACAACCTGACGATCACCGTCGAGTTGATCTCCGACATCGCTCTGAACGAGAACCTGCGCTTCGCTATCCGCGAGGGTGGCCGCACCGTCGGTTCTGGTCAGGTGACCAAGATCATTGAATAATCTGACACCAGATTATAACCCAAGTCGCGCCTTCGGGCGCGACTTTCCAGGGGCATAGTTAAATGGTATAATGACGGTCTCCAAAACCGTAGTTGGGAGTTCGATTCTCTCTGCCCCTGCCAAGAAAGATTAACAAACTAGTTTAGTAATACAGCAATGTCAAAGTTTGGTGAATACGTGAAAAGCAGCTACGACGAACTTGTGCACAAAGTGTCGTGGCCCACGTTCAAAGAATTGCAGAGCAGCGCCATCGTGGTGGCTGTGGCTGCAATAGTTATCGCCCTGATCGTCTTCTGTATGGATGTGGTGTTTGGCGTCCAGGCATGGGGATGGAAGGGTCTCTTGGGATACTTCTATAACCTGATTGGATAAAGCCGGCATTTTATCCGTGGCCTTGCTTCCCAAATCTTTTTGAGGCCGGTGGATGAGCATGCCCGCTTTGGGAGAATCGTGTTGTAAAGTATATATCACTGTCTTTTTCAATCAATATCAATGGAACAGCAGGAAAAGAAATGGTATGTCGTGAGGGCAATCAGCGGCAAGGAAAAGAAGGCTAAGGAGTACATCGAAAGCGAGATGGCCAAGAGAGGCTGGAGCGAAGATGTGCCCACAGTGTTGATTCCTACCGAGCAGGTTGTCGCTATCCGCAACGGAAAAAAAGTTGTCAAAGACCGCAATTATTTCCCCGGATATGTGTTAATCGAGGCCAATCTCCGCGATGAAATCATTCCAGTGATCCAGAATATTCCCAATGTCCTTGATTTTCTGCGCGAGCGCGAGGGTAAACCGATCCCGATGCGTCCCGCCGAGATCAACAGGATTTTGGGCAAGATGGATGAGCAGCTGGATGGTGTCGACGCCCTTGACCGTTTCATTGTCGGCGAGAATGTGAAAGTGATCGACGGACCGTTCAACAGTTTTGTCGGTGTCGTCGAGGAGGTGAACGAAGAGAAGAAGAAATTGAGAGTTACGGTCAAGATCTTCGGACGTAAGACACCTCTGGAGCTGAACTACTCGCAGGTTGAGAAGGAACAGTAACACAGATTACTAATTTATTTTAAAATTTAAATCAATGGCAAAAGAAGTTGCAGGATTGATTAAATTGCAAATCAAAGGCGGTGCTGCAAACCCTGCACCCCCAGTCGGACCGGCACTCGGTGCGAAGGGTGTGAACATCATGGAGTTCTGCAAGCAGTTCAATGCCCGTACACAGGACCAGGCCGGCAAGATCGTGCCCGTGATCATTACGGTGTATAGCGACAAGTCCTTTGACTTTGTGCTTAAGACTCCTCCTGTTGCTGTCCAGTTGAAAGAGATGTCCAAGGCGCAGAAAGGCTCTGGCGAGCCCAACCGCGTCAAGGTTGCCTCGGTCACCTGGGAGCAGGTGCGCCAGATTGCAGAGGCCAAGATGCCCGACCTGAACTGCTTCACAGTGGAAAGCGCTATGAGCATGGTGGCCGGCACTGCGCGCAGCATGGGTATCACCGTCACCGGTGAGAATCCCCTGAACAAGTAAACAAGATTAGAGAACAGTGGTAGCATATTCCTGAAATATGCGTTGACCACAAAAAAGAATCAACATGGCAAAATTAACAAAGAAACAAAAAGAGGCTATCGCCAAATTTGACGGCAGCAAAGTGTATTCTCTCGAGGAGGCCGTGAGCATTGTGAAGAATATCACCTTCACGAAATTTGACGCTTCGGTCGATATCGATGTGCGTCTGGGTGTCGACCCCCGTAAGGCCAACCAGATGGTGCGCGGCAGCGTGACCCTGCCTCATGGCACGGGCAAAACCGTCCGCGTGCTTGTGCTTTGCACCCCCGACAAGGAGGAAGAGGCCAAAGCCGCCGGCGCCGACTACTACGGTCTTGACGAATATGTCGACAAGATCAAGAAGGGTTGGACCGACGTCGATGTGATTATTACCATGCCCAGTTGTATGCCCAAGATTGGAGCCCTCGGCCGCATCCTCGGTCCTCGCGGATTGATGCCGAACCCCAAGACGGGTACGGTTACAATGGAAGTTGGCAAGGCCGTCCAAGAGGCCAAGGCCGGTAAGATCGACTTCAAAGTCGACAAGTTTGGTATCATCCACACTGCCGTTGCCAAGTGCTCGTTCGACGACCAGAAGATCGTGGAGAACGCCCGCGAGGTGCTCCAGATGATCATGAAGCTCAAACCGTCGGCTGCCAAAGGTACCTACGTGAAGAGCATCGCTATCTCGAGCACGATGAGCCCTGGCGTGAAAGTCGATACAAAAGCAGCTACCCTGTAAACCGATTTAATTTAGAGAAACATTATGAGAAAAGAACTGAAAGACCAACTGATCGACTCGTTGTGCGAGGAGGTGAAGGCCTATCCGAATATCTATATTGCCGATATCGGCGGTTTGAATTCGGTGCAGACCAGCAAACTGCGTCGCGCTGCCTTCCGCAAGGAAGTGAAGTTGGTGGTTGTTAAGAATACCCTTCTTATCAAGGCTATGGAGAAGTCGGGCTTCGACTATTCCGAGCTCTTCGATGTGATCAAGGGTGAGACCGCCATAATGCTTTCTAACACCAACAATGCGCCTGCTAAACTGATCAAGGACTTCCGTACCAATGAGAAGAACGCTACCAAGCCGATCCTCAAAGGTGCCTATGTGGAAGAGAGTTTCTATATCGGCCACGAGCATCTCGACGAACTTGTCAACATCAAGTCCAAGAACGAGCTCATCGCCGACGTGGTGGCTCTGCTGCAATCGCCGTTCCAGAACGTCATGTCGCAGCTCCAGTCGGGCAGCAATACCATTACCGGTGTGCTGAAAACTTTGGAGGAGCGCGAAGCCTAAGAGCGTAAGCGCTAAAAATCAAAGGGCGCCCTTCCCTTTAAAAGGGCACGAACAAACAAACAAAAATTAAAAACAATTTAAAATCAAAATAGTCATGGCAAACATTGAAGCTATTGCTGAAGAATTGGTTAACCTTACCGTTAAAGAAGTTAAAGAACTTGGTGATCTCCTGAAAGAGAAATATGGCATCGAGCCCGCCGCCGCCGCCGTCGCAGTTGCTGCCGGTCCCGTCGCTGGTGCCCCCGCCGCTGAGGAGAAGACCTCCTTCGACGTCATCCTGAAAGGTGTTCCCGATCAGACCAAGAAACTTGGTGTTGTGAAGGCTGTCAAGGATATGGCCAGCTTGGGTCTGAAAGAGTCGAAGGAACTCGTCGACAACGCTCCCAAACCCGTGAAGGAAGGCGTTTCGAAGGACGAGGCTGAGAGCCTGAAGAAAGCTCTCGAAGAGGCTGGTGCCGAAGTCGAGATCAAGTAAGGTTTACCCCTTCTGAACAATCAAGGAATAGGGCCTCCGGGTAATGCCGGAGTGCCTGTTCCTTGTTGCTATGAAACCCGCATAGCACCTTCTTCTCCACCCCAAGGGGTGCACCTCAATAGCTGCGCGCAATTTATAGAACATGATTAATTTTTAGTCCCTTGGCAAAAACAGAACCCACAGTAGTCAATTTCGCATCGGTTCCCAAGTTCGAATACCCGGACTTTTTGGACATTCAGGTGAAGTCGTTCAAAGACTTTTTCCAAATTGAGACAAACCCTGACAACCGCTTGGATGAGGGTTTGTATAAAGTCTTCAAAGAGAACTTCCCCATCACGGATGCAAGAAATAATTTTGAACTCGAATTTCTGGATTATTATATCGATCCCCCCAGATACTCGATCGAAGAGTGCATAGAACGCGGCCTCACCTACAGCGTCCCCCTGAAGGCTAAGATGAAACTTAGCTGCAAAGATCCCGACAATGAGGATTTCCAGACGCTTGAACAGCATGTATATCTGGGCATGATCCCCTACATGACGCCCAAGGGAACTTTCGTTATCAATGGTGCCGAACGTGTGGTTGTCTCACAGCTGCACCGTTCGCCCGGCGTCTTCTTTGGCACACAGTTCCACTCGAATGGAACCCAGCTGTATTCCGCTCGTATCATTCCGTTCAAAGGTTCCTGGATGGAGTTTACGACCGACATCAACAATGTGATGTATGCCTACATCGACAGAAAGAAAAAACTGCCCATCACCACGTTGTTGCGTGCCATCGGTTACGAATCCGATAAAGATATTCTCGATATCTTCGAGCTGGCCGAAGAAGTCAAAGTGAACCGCAACAACCTTAAAAAAGTCCTGGGCAAACAGCTGGCGGCCCGCGTGGTCGACACCTGGACCGAGGACTTCGTGGACGAAGACACTGGCGAGGTGGTCTCGATGGAACGTACCGATGTGGTCATCGAACGTGACATTGAACTTACCGAAGAACATATCGAGAAAATCCTGGATCTCGACGTCAAGTCGATCCTCATCAAGACCGAGGACAAGGATGGCATCGACTACTCGGTGATCTACAACACGCTGCGTAAAGATACCGCCAACAATGCCAAGGAAGCGTGTGAGTATATCTACCGTCAATTACGCAATGCGGAGCCGCCCGACGAGGAGACCGCCCGCAGCATTATCGAAAAACTGTTCTTCTCTGAAAAGAGATACGACTTGGGCGATGTGGGACGTTACAGAATCAACACCAAGCTGGGTCTGAACGTGCCCGACAATGTCCGGGTGCTGACAAAGGAGGACATCACCTCCATCATCAAATATCTGGTTGAGCTGATCAACCAAAAGGCTGAGGTCGACGATATCGACCACCTGTCGAACCGTCGCATCCGCACGGTCGGCGAGCAGCTTTCCAACCAGTTCGGCGTCGGCCTCGCCCGCATGTCGCGCACCATCCGCGAGCGCATGAACGTGCGTGACAACGAGGTGTTCACGCCCACCGAGCTGATCAACGCCAAAACATTGTCGTCGGTCATCAATTCTTTCTTCGGAACCAACCAGCTGAGCCAGTTCATGGATCAGACCAACCCGCTGGCCGAGTTGACCCACAAGCGCCGTATTTCCGCCCTGGGTCCTGGCGGCCTTTCCAGAGAAAGAGCCGGATTCGAAGTCCGCGACGTTCACTACACGCACTATGGCCGTCTCTGTACGATCGAGACTCCTGAAGGACCCAACATCGGTCTTATCTCGTCGCTCTGCGTGTATGCAAAAATTAACGAATTGGGATTCATCGAGACACCCTACCACCGCGTGGTCGACGGTCAGGTGATGTTGCAGGAAAATCCCATCTATCTCTCGGCCGAGGCTGAGGAAAACAAGACGGTGGCCCAGGCCACGACACCTGTCGACGAGAAGGGCCATATCACCGTTCCGCGCGTCAAGGCCCGTCGTCAGGCCGACTTCCCCATCGTGTCGCCTGAAGAGGTCGATTTGATGGATATCGCCTCCAACCAGATCGCTTCGATTGCCGCTTCGCTGATTCCTTTCCTGGAGCACGATGACGCCAACCGCGCCCTGATGGGATCGAACATGATGCGTCAGGCCGTCCCGCTGCTCAATCCCGAGATCCCCATCGTGGGTACGGGCATCGAGGAGGCGGTGGCTCACGACAGCCGCGTGCTGCTCAACGCCCAGGCCGACGGCGTGGTGGAATATGTCGACTCCACCAAGATCGTGATTCGTCACAATCGTACCGAGGAGGAGCGCCTTGTCTCCTTCGACGACGATGTCAAAGAATATCATCTGACCAAATATCAGCGCACCAACCACTCCACTTCCATCAACCTCCGCCCGATTGTCAAGAAAGGCGACAAGGTCAAGAAGGGACAGGTGCTCTGTGAGGGCTATGCCACCCAGGGTGGCGAGTTGGCCCTCGGCAGAAACATGATGGTGGCCTTCATGCCTTGGAAGGGCTACAACTTCGAGGATGCCGTCGTCATCTCTGAGCGTGTCGTCCGTGAGGACATCTTCACCTCCGTCCATATCGAAGAGTTCACCCTCGAGGTCCGCGAAACCAAGCGCGGCAATGAGGAGCTGACAAGAGACATCCCCAATGTGGGTAACGACGCCACCAAGGATCTGGACGAAAACGGTATCATCCGTATCGGTGCCGAAGTCAAGGAAGGCGATATCCTGATCGGCAAGATCACGCCTAAAGGCGAGACCGATCCTTCCCCTGAAGAGAAACTGCTCCGCGCCATCTTCGGAGACAAGGCCGGCGATGTGAAGGACGCCTCCCTGAAAGTGCCGCCCTCAATGCATGGCGTGGTCATCGACAAAAAACTCTTTGCCCGTGTGGTGCGCGACCGCAAGTCCAAAGCCAAGGAGAAAGAGCTGCTCGCCAAGCCCGAAGAAGAGTACAACTTCGAGTGCAACGAGCTGAAAGAGAAGCTCATCTCCCGCCTCCTCGTGCTGCTCAACGGCAAAGTCTCCAACGGTGTCTACACCAACCATAAAGAAGAGCTCATCCCCAAGAAAGTCAAGTTCTCAGCCAAGACGCTCCGCACGATCGACTATACTGAGGTCAGTCCCAACAAGTGGACCACCGACAAGGACACCAACGCCCTCATCAAGGAGCTGCTGAACAACTACAATATCAAGGCCCGCGAAATCTCCGGCCGTTTCACCCGCAATAAGTTCGCCCTCACGGTCGGCGACGATCTGCCCAGCGGAATCGTCCAGATGGCCAAGGTGTATATCGCCATGAAGCGCAAACTGCGTATCGGAGACAAGATGGCCGGCCGTCATGGTAACAAGGGTATCGTGTCGAAGATTGTCCGTGCCGAAGATATGCCATTCCTGGCCGACGGCACCCCCGTCGATATCGTGCTGAACCCCCTCGGCGTGCCTTCGCGTATGAACCTAGGTCAGATTTACGAGACCGTCCTCGGATGGGCCGGCAAGAAGCTCAACAAGCGCTTCAAGACCCCCATCTTCGATGGCGCCACTCTCGAGCAGATCAACGGCTACATGCGTGAGGCAGGACTCCCCGAGAATGGTCGCACCTACCTCTACGACGGCGAAACCGGCGACCGTTTCGACCAGCCCGCCACCGTGGGATATATATACATGCTGAAGCTGCACCACATGATCGACGACAAGATGCACGCCCGTTCGATCGGCCCCTACTCCCTGATCACCCAGCAGCCGCTTGGCGGTAAAGCCAACTTCGGTGGCCAGCGTTTTGGAGAGATGGAGGTCTGGGCCCTTGAGGCCTACGGCGCATCCCATGTGCTGCAGGAAGTCCTCACCGTCAAGTCCGACGATGTCATGGGTCGTGCCAAAGCCTACGAGGCTATCGTCAAAGGCGACAACATGCCGCAGTCCGGCATCCCCGAATCGTTCAACGTCCTTGTGCACGAGTTGCGTGGCTTGGGCTTAGAGGTGACATTTGATTAATTGGTTCAAAAAGAAGAAAGAACATGGCTTTTAAACAAGAATCCCAGCTTAAAACCGATTTCAATTCGATTACCATCAGCTTAGCATCTTCGGAGTCGATCAAACGTCGCTCCTATGGCGAGGTAACGAAGCCTGAAACCATAAACTATCGCACCTACAAACCGGAGCGCGATGGTCTGTTCTGTGAACGTATTTTTGGACCTACGCGCGACTGGGAATGTCATTGCGGAAAATACAAACGCATCCGCTACAAGGGTATCGTTTGTGACCGTTGCGGTGTCGAAGTGACCGAGAAAAAAGTGCGCCGTGAACGTATGGGCCACATCGAACTCGTGGTGCCCGTTGCCCACATCTGGTTCTTCCGTTCGCTGCCCAACAAGATCGGCACCCTGCTCAACATCCCGTCGAAGAAACTCGACCAAGTCATCTACTATGAGAAATATATCGTCATGCAGCCCGGCAAGGCTGTCTTGAACGAAAACCCGCTTCAGAAAGGCGACCTCCTGACCGAAGAGGAGTACTACAACATCATCACCACCCTTCCCGAAGGCAACGAACAGCTCCCCGACAGCGATCCCGACAAATTCATCGCCGGCATGGGTGCCGAGGCCCTTCAGAAGCTCCTCATGGAACTCGACCTCGACAAACTGTCGTACGAACTCCGCGCCAAAGCCTCCAAAGAGACGGCCGTCGCCCGCAAGCAGGACGCCCTCAAACGCCTGAATGTGATTGAATCCTTCCGCGAGTCGCAGAAGAATATGCGCGAACGCGGTATGGACAACCGTCCCGAATGGATGATCATGGACATCATCCCCGTGATTCCTCCCGACCTGCGCCCCTTGGTGCCCCTCGATGGTGGCCGTTTCGCCACTTCCGACATCAACGAGCTCTACCGTCGCGTCATCATCCGCAACAACCGTCTGAAACGCCTCGTGGAGATCAAAGCCCCCGAAGTGATCATGCGCAACGAAAAGCGTATGCTCCAGGAAGCTGTCGACTCCCTCTTCGACAACAGCCGCAAGGTCTCGAGCGTCAAATCCGACTCCAACCGCGCGCTGAAATCGCTCTCCGACGCCCTCAAGGGCAAGCAGGGCCGATTCCGTCAGAACCTGCTCGGTAAACGTGTCGACTACTCCGGCCGTTCGGTCATCGTGGTCGGTCCCGAGCTGAAGATGCACGAATGCGGTCTGCCCAAAGACATGGCCGCTGAGCTCTTCAAACCCTATGTCATCCGCAAACTCCTCGAGCGCGGATTGGTCAAGACTGTCAAGTCGGCCAAACGTATCGTCGACCGCAAGGAACCCGTTGTGTGGGAAATCCTTGAAAATATACTGAAAGGTCACCCCATCCTGTTGAACCGTGCACCTACGCTGCACCGACTGGGCATCCAGGCTTTCCAACCCCGTTTGGTGGAAGGCAAGGCCATCCGTCTGCACCCACTGGTGTGTACCGGTTTCAACGCTGACTTCGACGGTGACCAGATGGCTGTCCATGTGCCCATGGGCAACGCCGCTATCCTCGAGGCTCAGATTCTGATGCTCTCCACGCACAACATCCTCAACCCCGCCAACGGCGCTCCTATCACGGTGCCTTCGCAGGACATGGTGCTTGGCCTCTACTACATGACCAAACCCCGCCGCACCACCCAGACCGAGACCGTCAAGGGTGAGGGGCAGCGTTTCTATTCCCCCGAAGAGGTCATCATCGCCTACAACGAGAAGCGTGTCGACCTCAACGCTTGCATCAGCGTCCAGTGCCCCATTCCTGAAGGCATGGACGAGTATGCTTTCGTCAAAACCGACAGAACCTTTATGGAGGTCATCACCGATGCCAACGGCAAGGTGCTCACCGATATCGACTGCAGCAACCCCACGGAAACGGCCATCCACAGCCGCACCGAATACGAGGTGAAGCGCGACAGCAAAGGCAATGTCATCGTCGATGCCAACGGCCACTACACCAAGACCAACCGCCTCCGCACCACGGTAGGCCGCGTGATCTTCAACCAGGTGGTCCCCTCAGCCTATGGCTATATCAACCAGGTGATGGGCAAGAAATCGTTGCGCGACATCATCGGCGACATCTTTACCCAGTGCGGCAACGCCGTCACTGCAGCCTTCCTCGACGATATCAAGAATATGGGCTATCGTCAGGCTTTCCGCGGTGGCTTGTCGTTCAACCTGGGCGACGTCATCATCCCGGCCGAGAAGGAAAGCCTCATCGAGAAAGCCAACGAAGAGGTCGAAGAGGTGATGATGCAGTACTCTATGGGTCTGATCACCAACAACGAACGATACAACCACGTCATCGACATCTGGACCAACACCAACAACCAGTTGACCGAAACGCTGATGAAGCAGCTCAAGGCCGACAATCAAGGTTTCAACCCCATCTACATGATGTATGATTCGGGTGCCCGTGGTTCCAAAGAGCAGATCCGTCAGCTTTCCGGCATGCGTGGTCTGATGGCCAAGCCGCAGAAGGCAGGTGCCGCCGGCAACGAGATTATCGAGAACCCCATTATCTCCAACTTCAAGGAGGGTCTTTCGGTGCTCGAGTACTTCATCTCCACCCACGGTGCCCGTAAGGGTCTGGCCGATACCGCCCTGAAGACGGCTGACGCCGGTTACCTGACCCGTCGTCTTGTCGACGTGGCCCACGATGTGATCATCAACGAGGAAGACTGCGGCACCCTCCGCGGCCTGCCCACCACAGCGCTGAAGAAAGGCGAGGATATCGTCCAGTCGCTGGGCGAGAAGATTCTCGGCCGCACCTCGGTGCACGACATCATCCATCCCCATACCAACGAAGTGATCGCCCACGCCGGCGACGAGCTGACAGAAGACATCTGCCGCCGTATCGACGAAGCCGGCATCGAAGAGGTCGAGATCCGTTCCGTGCTCACCTGCGAGTCCAAGCATGGCGTCTGCGCCAAGTGCTACGGCCGCAACCTGGCCACAGGCCAGATGGTCCAGAAGGGCGAAGCCGTCGGCGTCATCGCCGCACAGGCCATCGGTGAGCCTGGTACACAGCTCACGCTGCGTACCTTCCACGTCGGCGGTGTGGCCGGTGGCAACATCGGTACCACCTCCAGCCTGCAAGCCAAATACGAAGGCCGTCTGATCATCGACGAGCTGCGCTCCATACCCTATACCGACAACGACGGCTCCAGCTACCACATCGTCATGGGCCGTTCTGCCGAAATGCGCATCGTCGACACCAAGACCGACGTCACCCTCTTCTCGTCGCTCCTTCCCTATGGCGCCAAGCTCTACAAAGCCGACGGCGACATCCTCCAGAAGGGCGACCTGATTGCCGAGTGGGACCCCTACAACGCCGTCATCATCTCCGATGTGGCCGGTAAGGTCTCCTTCGAAAACGTCATCGAGAATATCACCTACCGCGTCGAGAGCGACGCTCAGACAGGCCTGCAGGACAAGGTCGTTGTCGAGTCGCGTCAGCGCACCAAGAACCCCACCTTGAACATCGTTGACTCCGAGGGCAACATCCTCAAAGTCTACGACCTTCCCGTTGGCGCCCACATCGGCGTCGAGCAGGGTCAGCAGCTCAAAGCTGGTGACATCATGGTCAAGATCCCGCGTTCGTTCGGCAAAGCCGGCGATATCACCGGCGGTCTGCCGCGCGTCACCGAGCTCTTCGAAGCCCGCAACCCGTCCGACCCCGCCATCGTGGCCGAAATCGACGGTATCGTCTCCATCGCCAAGAAGCTCAAACGCGGCAACCGTGAGATCACCATCACCTCCAAAACCGGCGAGCAGCGCTCCTACCTCATCCCCACGTCGAAACAGATCCTGGCTCAGGACAGCGACTATGTGAAGGCTGGCACGCCCCTCTCCGACGGCGCCATCACTCCCTCCGACATTCTCGCCATCAAGGGCCCGATGAAGGTGCAGGAGTACATCGTCAACGAGGTGCAGGAGGTGTACCGTCTGCAGGGCGTGAAGATCAACGACAAGCACTTCGAGGTCATTGTCCGCCAGATGATGCGCAAGGTCGAAATCGAGGATCCGGGCGACACCCGCTTCCTGGAGGGCGACCTGGTCAACAAGCTCGACTTCAACGACATCAACGACAATATCTTTGGCATGAAGGTGGTCGAGGATGCCGGCGACAGCACCAACCTCCACGTCGGACAGATTGTCTCGGCCCGCGAGCTGCGCGACGAGAACTCGCAGCTGCGCCGTCAGGACAAGCACCTCGTCAGCGTGCGCGATGCCCGTCCCGCCACTTGCAAACAGGTGCTGCAGGGCATCACTCGTGCCTCGCTCCAGACCAAGTCCTTCATCTCGGCTGCCTCCTTCCAGGAGACCACCAAGGTGCTCACCGAAGCCGCCATCAATGCCAAGCGCGACACCCTCGAGGGCATGAAGGAAAACGTCATTGTGGGTCACCTGATCCCCGCCGGCACAGGCCTGCGCGAATATCAGGACCTCATCGTCGGCAATGCAACCGCTATCAATGCCGCCAAGCAGGACTGATCGTGACACTTACATGAAAACACCAAGGGCGGGATTCCTCGGAATCCCGCCCTTTTTTGTTGCACAATGGGATCCTGTTCCCGGATGAAGATGCCGGAGCCTCCCCCGGTCGCCCTCCTGCCGCAGGTTCCACTTGAGCTGATACACCCGATGTACACCCGATGTGCACTTGTCGTACAACAGCTGGACAAAGGCGGGGCCGTCGGGGGGGGTAGGGGACGTCAAGTGACAATAGTTATGCACCGATGACAATATTTTTCCGTGGTTGGCGTTATAGAAGTGACGTAAACAATATAAAATTATAAGATATGGCAAACCAGAAAGAACAGAACCTGAAACTGAACATCAGCCCCGAAGTGGCCCAGGGCACCTATAGCAACCTCGTTGTCATCAGCCACAACCCCACCGAGATCATCTTCGATTTCGCCCAGATGCTGCCCGGCGTCGATGGCGCCGCTGTCCGTCAGCGCATCATCATGAACCCCGTGCATGCCAAGCGCACCCTTGCCGCCCTCAACGACAACCTGAAGAAGTACGAGCAGCAGTTCGGCCCCATCACCGAGCCCACCGCCGACGGCACGGTGCCCTACGACATCATCGGCAAGGCATGACCTACCTCATAGAGCTCCTGCCAGAGGGCTTCTCGGGCAGCCGGCATCACCAGCAGCAAGCGGCCTACGGCCTGCTCTGTCGCCTGATAGGCGAGACAACCCCTTTGTCGCACCATGCCAACGGGCAACCCTATCTGCCGGCCTACCCCAATCTGCACATCAGCATCAGCCATTGCCGTGCGGCAGTGGCTGTCGCTGTCTCTGAACGTCGCGCGGTGGGTATCGACATCGAGTCGCGCCGCAAGGTGAGCCCCAGCCTGTTGCAGCGCACCTGCACCGCGGAGGAGATCGACGCCATACAGTCGGCGGCCGATCCGCAGATGGCGTTTCTTCAATTCTGGACGCGAAAAGAGGCGGTGCTGAAATGCCGTGGTACCGGCATACAGGGCTTCGGCAGCATGGTGGCGGCCCTTTCCGACAGCCGCTACACTGTCAGCGACCTCGACTGCGGGCATCCCGACCTTGTGGCGGCGCTGGCTGAAGATCTTATGGACGAATGACCGTTACCGTCCCGTCGGCCTCCAGTTTCACTATGCGGCTGCCGCTGGTGGCGCCGGAGAGGAATTCCGGCAGGGGCGGCACACAAAAATCCACCCGCGCTTTCACTTCCGCCGCAATGTCGTCGTAGCCTTGCGGCGAGGGCTGTCCCGACAGGTTGGCCGATGTGCTGACGATGGGCGCTCCGAGACCGTCGATGACGGCTTGGCAGAAACGGTGTTGCGGCATGCGTATGCCCAGCGAGCCATCGGCAGCAGCCAGGTTGGGGGCCAGATGGGCTCGCAGCATGTGGCGCCAGCGCTCGGCAGGCAGGATGAACGTGGTGGGGCGGCTGTCGGCACTCTCCGGCATGCTGTCGCCGTCGGCCAGCATCCGGCCGGTGCAGAGCACCAGCATGCTCTTCGAATGGTCGCGGGCCTTGATGGAATAGAGCCGCTCCACGGCCTCGGCATTGCGGGCGTCGCAACCCAAGCCCCATATCGTGTCGGTAGGGTAGAGGATGGTGCCGCCGGACTTCAGCACCTGGATGGTTTGTTCGACAATCTGTTGCATTATGGTCTGCAAAAATACAAAAAAAAACGCACTCGTTTCCCGGTTTCAACTTTTTTTTGTATTTTTGCATATTGATTAGTGATGTATCGGATTATTAAAATAAGTTAAATATATTATAAACCAAAACATTACAACTATGGATTTCATTACAAATCTGTGGAAGGCCAACACCCCGCTGTTCATGCTGATTGCGGGATTGATTGTGGTCACGCCTTTCATCATCTTCTACGTGCGCAAGGCACTGAAGGAACACCCCAAGGGGCTTATCCCCGCCGCGCTGAGCAACATGGGTGAGCGCTTCGGCTACTACATCATGAATGCTGTGCTGACGCTCTTCATCTGCTCCAAATTCGGCGTGCCCGACCAGACGGCTGGCATCATGTTCGCCGGATTCTATTTCCTGATATATGTGCTCTCTCTACCCGGCGGTATCATCGCCGACCGCACCAAAAACTACAAAGGTACCATCATTGCCGGTATCATTGTGATGGCTGTTGGTTACGCCATATTGTCGGTACCCGTGTTCAGCGGCCATGGTTTCTCGTGGGTCATGGTGCTCACACTCTGTGCTCTGGTGATTATCGCCTGCGGTAACGGTCTTTTCAAAGGCAACCTGCAGGCCGTGGTTGGTCAGCTTTACGACGACTTCGAGGCCGAGGCTGCCAAGCAGGGTCCCGAGGCCCTGGCCAAAGCCAAAGAGAAACGTGACAGCGGCTTCCAGATTTTCTACGTCTTCATCAACATTGGCGGCGTGATAGCCCCCTTCATCGCCCCCATCATCCGCAACTGGTGGCTCGGCACCAAGGGTTTGGTCTACAATGCACAGCTGCCCATGCTTTGCCACAACTACCTGACCAGCAACATGCAAGGAAACGACATGGATAACCTCACTGCACTCACCGCCCAGTATCCCGAGGCAGCCAACAACCTCGGAGCCTTCTGTGACAGCTACATTAGAGTGTTTAACGAAGGTGTCCACTTTGCCTTTATCGCCTCGGTGGTCGCCATGCTCATCTCACTTACCATCTTCCTCTGCACCAAGAAGGGCCTGCCCAACCCAGTGAAGAAGGAAGCCGCCGCTACAAATGACACCAAGGAGGTCACCTACTCCGCCGAAGAGAAGGCCGCCATGGCGAAGGACGTGAAACAGCGCATGGCAGGTCTCTATGCCGTGCTTGGTGTGTGCGTCTTCTTCTGGTTCGCTTTCCACCAGAACGCCGAGTCTCTCTCTCTCTTCGCACGCGACTTTGTCAGCACCTCATCCATCCCGCCCGAGATCTGGCAGTGCATCAACCCGTTCCTCGTGGTCATCCTCACACCTATCATTATGTGGATGTTTGCCTCCTTTGTGCGTAAAGGCAAAGAGGTTTCCACTCCCAAGAAGATCGCCTTCGGTATGGGCATCGCAGCCTGCGCCTACCTGTTCCTGATGCTGTTGTGCATGGTCAAAGGCTATCCCGGCGTCGACGAGTTCCGCGGCATGCCTGTTGATGCGGCGTCGGCCATGAAGGTCGGTCCGTGGGCACTGATTGTCACCTACTTCTTCCTCACCGTGGCCGAGCTCTTCATCAGCCCGCTGGGTCTGAGCTTCGTGTCGAAGATTGCCCCCAAGCATATCCAGGGTATCTGCCAGGGCCTGTGGTTGAGCGCCACCGCCATCGGCAACCTGCTCATCCTCCTCGGACCGGTGCTGTACAACAGCATGCCCAAGCTCTGGATGTGCTGGCTGGTGTTCCTTGTGGTCTGCGCCATCGCCATGGGAGTCATGTTCGGCATGCTCAAGTGGCTCGAGAAGATCACTTCCGACAAACAATAACCTCCATAGCAGCTGCGGCTGCGAAAGAATGCGGCAGGGCATCCGCGAATGCGGATGCCCTGCCGCATTTCTGTATGCCATCCTCTCCATCCTTTCGCCTTGTCTGAGCCTAGAGCGAGGGTGTCGATATGTCATGGGAACAATAAAATAATGGGCGGCCTGCGCGCAGGCCGCCCATCAAGGGTGCTTGTCGATGGCGACGGTCAGAAGGGAAGATCTCCGAGGGGTTCGGTGGTGCTGTTCAGGATGTCGACCAGGGGATTCGTGTGTTGCGGATTCTCTTCGTTGCGCTGTCTGTTGGACAGGAGCAGCAGGTTGTCGGCCACCACCTCGGTGATGTGGCGTTTGTTGCCCTCTTTGTCCTCCCACGAGCGGCTCTGCAGGCGGCCTTCGATATAGACCTGCGCCCCTTTGACCAGGATGCGCTCGGCCACATCGGCCAGACCCCGCCAGCATACCACATTGTGCCATTCTGTTATTTCGACTCGTTCGTTGTCGCGGCTGCGACGGTATTCGGTGGTGGCAAGGGGGAATGAGGCCTTTTTGACCGGCACGGACCCTTCGGACGGGAACGAGACCACGTCGGGGCTCTTGCCCACGTTGCCTACCAAGATGACTTTGTTGACTCCAATCATACTCAAAATAGCGTTATTTCTGTTTCAAATCTGGACGCGAAGATACGAATATTTCTCCGTAGCCGCAAAGGAAAGATATTCACAATTCCTGCAAATATCTATCAATCAATCTTGAGATGGGGATATTTTTTATTTTTTCCACCGGTACTATTATTGATTTTTGCGGCATTCGTGCAGGTTTTTGTCCGATTTTGGCGCGAATGAAAATGGCGTGTATTGTCCGGTGTGTCAGCTGGTGGGTATGGTCGTCCGAGATGGTGAATGCCGGGTCGGAGATACCCATTTCATCGGCGAGGAAGCGGCGTGCCATGTCGGCAAGGGCTTTCCGGCTCAGTTTGCGGCTGGATTCGATGAGAGGGAATTCCCACAGGCCGCGCCAGATGTCGTTGCCTTCGCGCGGGTGCATCAGGGTGCATTCGTGGCCATCCTCGTCCCACCGGATGTCGAAGTAGTGGAAATGTCGGTCGGTAGGCTGTCGCCGCGGAGGTTTGACGGGCAGCATGTCGACGCGTCCGGTGGCAAGGGCATTGCAGCGGTCGGCAAAGGGGCACTGGCTGCAGTCGGGATGTGGTTTGCATTGCATCGCCCCAAAGTCCATCATGGCCGCGTTGAAGCGGTCGGGACGGCTGCGGTCGATCAAATGGAGCAGCAAGGATTCGAATTCGTTGTAGGCGGCATCTGTGCCGATGGGGGTGGTGATGCCTTCCAGCCGGCTGACGAAGCGGTAGACGTTGCCGTCGATGACGGGCGTGGGAAGATGGAAGGCAAACGAGCCGATGGCAGCTGCGGTGTAGCGGCCCACACCCTTGAGCTGCAGCAGGCCTTCATAGGTGTCGGGGAAACGTCCACCGCATTCGAAAGCGATGTGGCACGCCGTGGCGTACAGGTTGCGAGCACGCGAGTAGTAGCCCAGCCCCTGCCACAATCGCAGCACCTGCTCCTCTCCAGCCTTGGCCATGTCGGCGACAGTCGGAAAGGCTTCCACGAAGCGACGGTAGTAGTCGCGCCCCTGTTCAATGCGTGTCTGTTGTAGGATAATCTCCGACAGCCAGATGCGGTAGGGATCGTTGATGCCACGCCACGGCAGCGAACGGCCGTTGTCGGTGTACCAGATGTCCAAAATGTCGGAAAAGGCCATATTTATTGTTGATAAAACCTGCTTAAAGAAGCGTTAAGTGTCTGAAAAATGAATGTTAAAAATCAAAATCGGTTTTTCTGTAATCCATTGTTTTATAGCGCTGTTGTTTTATCAAAATGTTAAAAAATTCAAAATTGTGGTTTATTAACGCCGCGAGCATTTTGTCATGTCGAAAAAAGGTGGTACTTTTGCACCCGTTTTCGGCTTGAAAAACCGACGAAACAATAACGTAAATAATCAATAAAAAGTATATTGCAATGTCCAAGAAATGTGAAATCACCGGCAAGAAAGTGATCGTAGGAAACAACGTGTCGCACTCGCGCATCCACACCAAGCGTACGTTTGCCCCCAACCTGCAGACGAAGAAATTCTATATTCCTGAAGAGGATATGTGGATCACCCTGAAAGTGTCGGCCAAAGGTATGCGCATCATCAACAAGAAAGGCATCATTGCCGCTCTGAACGATGCAGCCGCACAGGGTCACCTGCAGTTTTAAAAGCGAAGACAGAAAAGTCTTAATAATTCATTCTATTTACAAACCAAAAAGAAAGAGGTATTTACAATGATCGTAGTTCCTATCAAAGAAGGTGACAACCTCGAAAGAGCCCTCAAGAAACTGAAGCGCAAATTTGAGAAAACAGGCGTGGTGAAAGAGCTGCGCGAGCGTCAGAAGTTCACCAAGCCGTCGGTCATCAACCGCGAGAAGCGCCAGAAGGCTATCTACGTCCAGCACCTGCGTCAGCAAGAGCTTGACAAATAGTCGTCGGTGTAGAACCAACGCATTGAAGAAATGTCCCCGACACGGATCCGTGCCGGGGATGTTTTTTTTGTGTGGGGCTATTCGGTGTCGATGCCGTCGAGAATGTTGAGATAGTTTTGGTAGCGATCGGCGCTGATATGGCCCTCCTCGACGGCTTGCTTCACTGCGCAGCGAGGCTCGTGGCGATGGGTGCAGTTGGCAAAGTAGCATTCGTGAAGCACCGCCCGCATCTCGGGGAAGAAATGGCTCAGTTCCTGTGCGTTGAAGTCGACCATGCCAAATTCCTTGATGCCTGGGGTGTCGATCAGGAAGGCATCGCCGAGAGGGAATATCTCGGCAAAGGTGGTAGTGTGGCGCCCTTTCAGGCTCCAGTCCGACACTTGTCCCACTTTCAGGTTTAGGTCCGGACTGATGGCGTTGAGCAGGGCGCTTTTCCCAACCCCGGAATGACCGCAGAAGAGGACGGTGCGTCCGCTGATCGTCTGGCGCAGGATGTCGATTCCGGATCCTTCGAGGGCGGAAACCTCGAACACCGGGTATCCGGCTTGGGTGTAGATCGCTTTGATGCTGTGGTGGATCTCCCAAAGTTCGTCGTTGTATAGGTCCACCTTGTTGAAAACCAGGCATGCAGGGATGTGGTAGGCTTCGGCGGTGACAAGGAGGCGGTCGATGAAACCGGTGGACGTGCGCGGCATACCCAAGGTGGCTACCACGCAAAGCAGGTCAATGTTGGCGGCGATCACATGGGTCTGTTTGGAGAGTTTTGTGGCTCGGCGGACGATGTAGTTGTGGCGGTCGTGCACATCGTGAATAATGCCGGTGCCGTCTTCCAGGAGCTCGTAGTCGACGCGGTCGCCGACGGCCACGGGATTCGTCTGCTTGTTGCCCCGCAGGCGATAGTTGCCCCGCAGCCTACAATCGGTCACGTCGCCCGATGCTTCCATCACGCGATACCAGCTGCCCGTAGTGCGTATGACCAATCCTTCTTTCAATGCAATGGTTTATATGATAGATCTTTACACAAAAATCCCACCTTTGTCGGTATGCTGCAAAGATACGCTTTTTCGGCGAATCGGCACGCAACCCGCTGCATTTTGTCGTGTTTCGAAAAAAAGTTGTATCTTTGCATCACCAATTGCATTTAAAGCCGCTGTCTATGAGACCGAAATATGGGCCATTGATTCTTCTGCTGTTGCTGGCGACGATGGGCGCTGCCCAGCCGTATTGGAACAACCTGGAGGTGTACCGTATGAACAAAATCCAGCCGCACGACCGCATTGTTCCTGACGGCGATTGGACCTTAAGTCTCAATGGCACGTGGGCGTTCCGCTATTATGACAATCCCGAGGCCTGCACCTTGGAGCCCGACAGGTGGGACAGCATCGAGGTTCCCGGCAACATCGAGTTGCAGGGGTACGGTGTGCCGGTGTATGTGAACATGAAGAACGAGTTCCGCAGCGACCCGCCGCGGGTGCCGCTCGACTACAACCCGGTGGGTGTATATGCGCGCGAGTTCAGCCTTCCCAGCCATTGGCAAGGGCGGCGCACCATAGTGAAATTCGGTGCCGCCAAGTCGGCGCTCGTCGTCTATGTCAATGGTCACGAGGTGGGCTACAGCGAGGACTCGAAGACACCGGCTGAATGGGATATCACGAAATACCTTGTCGAGGGCACCAACCGCCTTGTGGCCAAGGTGGTGCGATGGTGCGACGGCAGCTATCTGGAATGCCAGGACATGTGGCGTATGAGTGGCCTGACGCGCGACGTGGTGCTCTATTCGGTGCCACAGACCTACATCACAGACATCAAGGTGATTGCCGACTTGGACACGATGGACTTCCGCACGGGCCGGCTGGATGTGATGGCCGACCTGAACCGCCAGGTGAACGGAGGCGCTGTGGAGCTTGAGGTGTGTGGCCAGGTCTATCGCAAGCGCCTCGACAGACGCGACTGGTTCATCAGCTTCAATCCCACCGTCGGCGAGGTCAACCCCTGGACCGACACTACGCCGGCGCTCTACACGATGGCCCTGCGGCTTTACGATGCACAGGGTCGCCAGGTGGAATGCATCATCAAAAAGATCGGTTTCCGGCATATCGACATCAAAGATGGCCAGCTCCGTCTGAACGGTCGCCCGATGGAGATCCGTGGCGTCAACCGGCACGAACATTCCGCCGCGGGAGGCCACTACATCACTCCTGCCGAGATGCGGCACGACCTGAGGCTGATGAAGCAAATGGGCATCAACGCTGTGCGCACATGCCACTATCCCAACGACGAGCTGTGGTACGACCTCTGCGACTCGGCGGGCATCTACGTCTGGGATGAGGCCAATGTGGAAAGCCATGCCCAAGGCTACGGCGAAGGGTCGCTCGCCAAGAAAAAAGAGTGGCTCAACCCCATCCTCGACCGCATCTATAACATGTACAAGCGCGACCGCAACCACCCCTCTGTCATCGTGTGGAGCCTCGGCAACGAATGCGGCAATGGCTACTGTTTTGAAGAAGCCTACCGCTTCCTGAAAGGAAAAGACAACTCGCGGCCAGTGGTGTACGAGCGCGCTGAGTTGGCCTGGAACACCGACATCGTCAGCATCATGTACCCCTCAGTCGAATACCTGTCGCAATATGCCCGGTCGGGCGACCGACGTCCCTATATCATCGCCGAATATTGCCACGCGATGGGCAATTCGATGGGCGGTCTGAAAGACTATTGGGACACCATCGACAAATATCCCATGCTGCAAGGAGGGTTCATCTGGGATTGGGTCGACCAATCGTTCTTTGTCGACAACGGCCGCCGTGTGACGCATTTCCCGCCCGACACAGCCGCCGCCATCCGTGGGCCGCAGCAGTATTGGGCTGCCGGAGGTGACATGGGCGAGCTGGCCGGCCTGAAGGATGACGATGCCTTTTGTGCCAACGGCATCTTGGCCGGCGACCGCACTCCGCATCCTCATGCCGATGAGGTGGAGGCCGTCTACACCCGTGGCTCCAACTGTACTGTCGATGCCGACACGATGGTCTCGACCAGCGACCGCCCCAAGAGCAACAGCCGTGTGAAGGTCGCCAAAACCCGCGACGACCTCTCGCTCAGCGGCTCCACCTTCAGCCTTACGCTTAACCCCGCCGACGGCAGCATCACCAGCTACCGCTACCATAACCGCGACCTCTTGGCACGTCCGTTGCGCTGGAATTTCTGGCGCCCTCCGACGGAGAACGACCTTGTCGACGCCAACGGCGCCCGCGCATGGCAGGGCCTCGACCAGCTCGAACCCCAGCTGCTGTCGTCGTCCGTGGGCGATGCCGAGGTGCAGATGATCTTCCGGCTGTCCACTCCCGACGGCGCCGCGCTGCGGGTGAAACAGATTGTGCAAGCCTTCAACGACGGCAGTGTCCAGTTGAGCTACCTCGTGGTGCCCGCCGGCCAGTTCCGCACGCTGCCCAAACTGGGACTGCAGTTCGGCCTCGACACCAACTACACTGAGGGCCTGTTCTATGGCAATATCTTCGAAACCTATCCCGACCGCAGGAGCGCACGGCGTATAGGCACCTGGCGCCGCAGCCTGGCCGAGCTCGCCAGCCCCCAATATGTGGTGCCCGAAGAACAGGGCAACCACGAGGCCAAATGGCTTCAACTCTACAGCGCCATCCGGCCCAACCTGACTTTCGTCAGCCCCGACACCGTGCTCAACTTCAGCATCCGCCGCTACAACGACAGCCTGCTCACCGCTTCGCGCCGGTGGCGCGGACTCCATCCGGATCCTTTCTACACCGTCAGCATCGACCACCGTCAGGCTCCTCTTGGCACCGCCACCTGCGGCCCTGGCGTGGCCGAACGCTACACCATCAGCGGCGACAGCTCGTTCTGCTACCGTTTCGTCATCCTCCCCGGCGATGCCAACCCCGCCGACGCCCATGTCTTCAGGCCGCACCCCGATCTCGAGCAGATGCCCTCGACAGGCGACAGCCGCCTGCTGGCCGTGCGCAGGATCGAAAGCTCACGCATTCCGGCGGCGGCCTATGCAGCGGGATTCCCGATGAATCTGGTCGACGGACGGCGGGCGGTGCCCGGCGACTACCAGCACGGGTGGGCCGGCTTCGACGCCCCCGACACTATCGATATGCTGCTCACGCTGAAACACTTTGCCAATCTTGGCGAAATCGCCGTCAGCGCTTGCCACAGTCCTGCCGACTGGGTGGTGAAACCTGTCGACATCCAGGCCCAGTGGAGCAGCGACGGAAAGGAATGGAGCCGGTGGTACCCCCTGTCGATACAGAATCCTCCGGCCGACGTGGCCTCCGACAGTCGCCGCCTGCGCTACAGCCTCGCTCCGCGGCGGGCACGCAGCGTCACCTTTGTCCGTCTGCGTTTCATCGCCCGCCCCAAGCTGCCGATATGGCATCCCTATGCCGGCGAGCCTTCCTGGATGATGATCGACGAGGTGGAAATCCTCGCCCGTTGACCCCACCCACATCTGTCATCTGAACGGTAGGGGGGCAGGTCCGCTATAATTTGATGTCCGGCAACTTGCGCCCGGTGTCGTGGCAATGGCACTCCCTTTCTCCACTCTTCGGGCAGTGGTCGCAGCCGCAACCGCATCCCCCTTTGCCGCGTAGCGTCCTGACAAGGCGCACCGCCGCCACCGCCACCGCGGCAGCTACGATAACCAGTGCTATGACCGTCTGTACCATAGGCTACACAATCAGACTGCCAATTTGGAAGAACAGCGTCGACACCACCCAGGCCAGGCCAATTGTATAGGCCACCGTGAACAGTGCCCAGCGCCATTTCCCGCTTTCGTTCTTGATGGCCACAATGGTCGATATGCAGGGCATATAAAGCAGGATGAACAGCAGCATCGACGCTGCCGACAAGGGCGTCATATTGTTGCGCACCAGTTCGCTGATGCGGCTCTCGTTCTCGTCGCTCTCGAAATCCGCCTCCAGCATCTCGGCCTCATCGTTCGACGTGGCATAGACCACGGCCATGGTGCTGGCCACCACCTCTTTGGCTCCCACGCCAGCCAGCAGCGACACGCTCTGGCGCCAGTCGAAACCGCAAGGCCGCATGGCAGGTTCGATGCATTTGCCGATGCGTGCCATATACGAGTTCTCGGCCTGCACCCTGCGGTCGGCATTGGTGGGGAAATAGCTCAGCGCCCACACGATGATGCTGGCACCGAGGATGATGGTACCCATCTTTTTCAGATATTCCTTGCCCTTCTCCCACGTGTGGCGCAGCACCGCCTTGGCGGTCGGCATGCGGTAGGGCGGCAGCTCCATGACAAACGGCAAGCTCTCGCCCTTGACAAAGAAGCGGCTGAACAGCTTCGCCATCAGCACCGCCATCACCATGCCCAGCAGGTAGAGCCCCATGAGCACGAAGGCGGCCCACTTGCTGAAAAACGCCGACACCAGGATCACATACACCGGTATGCGGGCCGAGCAGCTCATCATCGGGATCACCAGCATCGTCAGCAGCCGCGATTTGCGGTCCTCGATGGTGCGCGTGGCCATGATGGCCGGCACATTGCATCCGAAGCCCATGATCATCGGTATGAAACTCTTGCCGTGAAGCCCCATGCGGTGCATCAGCTTGTCCATGATGAATGCCGCGCGGGCCATATAGCCGCTATCCTCCATGAAAGAGATGAAGAGATACAATATCAGAATGTTGGGCAGGAACACAAGCACCGAACCCACACCGGAAATGATGCCGTCGACCAGCAGGCTGCGCAACGGCCCTTCGCTCATGGCCGACCCCACCACGTCGCCCAGCCAGCCGAACAGCGACTCGAGCCAGTCCATCGGATACTGCCCCACGGCAAACGTGCAGAAGAACGTGATGAACATGATGACCAGGAAGATAGGGTAGCCTAGCCACCTGTGGGTGACAACGCGGTCGATACGGTCGGTGGCGGCGTGCAGCGAACTCTTCTCGTTTTTCTTGTAGCACTCGGCCAGGGCGCCGCGCACAAAGGCATACTTGGCGTCGGTGATGGCGCTCTCGATGTCCTGGTGGGCATGGCGGTCGCCGCCGTGCGACTCGCGTATGTGCTCCGCATCGTCGACCGAATGGGTATGCCCCTTGAGATACTCGTCGGCAATCGCATTGCGCATCTTGACCACACTGCCGTCCGGGTCGCGATCGGCCACATACTGCTCCAGCTGGCGGTCGTTCTCCAGCATCTTGATGGCCAGAAAGCGGGTCGAAAGGCTGTCGCTGAAACCGTGTTCGTACAGCTCCGTGCGCAGACGCTTGATGCTCCGCTCCAGCTCCGGCCCATGGTTGACATGGATATGCCGCATCTTCTTGTCGCGGCCCTCATACACATCGATAATCTTGTCGAACAGCTCCTTAATGCCCTCGCCGCTACGGCCGGTGGTGGGCACGATCGGCATGCCCAGCAGCGTCGACAGCTGCTCGATGTTGAGATTGTCGCCGCTGCGCTTCAGCTCGTCGTACATGTTCAGCGCCATCACCATCGTGATGTCCATGTCGATCAGCTGCGTCGTCAGGTACAGGTTGCGCTCCAGGTTGCTGCTGTCCACCACATTGAGGATAATGTCGGGGTCCTTCTCAATGATGTGCTTGCGCACATAGAGCTCCTCCGGCGAATAGGCACTCAGCGAATAGGTGCCCGGCAGGTCAATCAGATTGAAGGTGTAGCCGTTGTGGGTGAAGGTGCCCACCTTCTCGTCGACGGTGACGCCGCTGTAGTTGCCCACACGCTCGTGCGCATGCGCCGCAATGTTGAAGATGCTCGTCTTGCCGCAGTTGGGGTTGCCCACCAGCGCCACGTTGATCGTCTTCGAGCGCTCTTCGGCAATGTGGTGCATGGCGTCGCACTCCGGTGCCTCTATCGGGCGGTAGTCGTCGTGGTTCACAATCTCCTTCTCAGCCTCCTTCTCGCTGACAATCTCCACCTTCTGGGCATCGCTCCGGCGCAGCGACACCTCAAAATTCATGATTCGGTATTTGATCGGGTCGTTCAGGGGAGCGTTGAGGACAGCCTCGACCGTGACACCCTTGATAAAGCCCATCTCGATGATGCGCTTGCGGAAGGCGCCATGGCCCGACACGCGCACCACCACTCCACTCTCACCAGTCTGTAATTCAGATAGTAACATATTAGATATAGGATTCTGATTCTCTTGCAAAGATACAACTTTGCCATCAGCCGTCCTATAACCTGAAATGGTGATTCTTCGCCCCTTTCCCCGGGGCCGCCCGTTGCGGCGTTCCGCACCTCCAAATCTGCTCCTCTTCCGCCCTCTTTTCGCACCATCGCAACAGCCTGATTTCCACATACCTTCTCCTTATCAACTCCTACCCAACTCCTACCATGGTAGGAGATGATAAGGAGTTGGTAAGGAGAAGGTATTGAGGGGCAGCGGGTTAGAGCGGCCGGTGTGCCGGCATTTTTGTGATGGCGGTTGTCCTTCCGCGAGCTCCGACAGCAAAAAAATGTTGTCGTCAAAGACACTTTTTTGGCTCAGGCGACGTTATGTAAGGGTAAAAACTTTGTACATGGAACTTAAAGAATCACTTAAAGATCTGGTTTTCAACAAGAGCGAGCTGAAACAGAATGTCTACAACGCCACACGCGAGGCGTTTGAGCTGTTCCGTACCACCACGCGCGAGCTGATCAGGCAATTCCAGCAGAAATGCGAAGAGGAGCACAAGCATGTGGCTTTTGAGTTCACCGATAGGGGCGACTATGAGTTCGAGGTGAAGTTCGCCGGCGACATTCTGGTGTTCTTCATGCACACCAACGTGTTCGAGTTTTCGCGCGACCACCAGGTGATGAAGGCTCCGTATATCCGCGAGGATACCACGCGTTCGTATTGCGGCGTGATCCACATATACAATTTCCTGGCCGATTCGTTCGACTATCAGCGCGACAACGACCTGGGATATATGATCGGCAGGGTGTTTGTCAACCGCGAGAAGCACTATTTCATCGAGGGCAAGCGCGAGTTGGGCATGCTTTACACCAATTTCAACTCGTCGGTGATCACTCCCGAGAGCGTCCAAGGCGTGGTGGAATCGGCGATCGAGTACACCACCAATTTTGATCTTTTGTCGCCTCCATACGACGAAGTCAAGCTCGTTTCGGTGGGTGAGATGCGGAGCAATTTTGACAAAAAATCCTTGGTCACTGGCAAGCGCTTAGGTTTTCGTTTTCAGGCAGATAACGAATAGCGAGATGCAGATATCAACCGGAGGCGGTGAAAAAAATTTTGCCAGTTGAAAAAATGTTCGTACTTTTGCACCCGCTTTTGAGAGCAAAAATGTGATGCCGCGTTCGTCTAGATGGCCCAGGACGTGAGATTTTCATTCTCAAAATCGCGGGTTCGAATCCCGCACGCGGTACCAAAACAACAAATAGATTAGAATAATATTAATTTATGGCACACCACAAGTCTGCAAAAAAGAGAATTCGCTCGAGCGAGAAAAGAAGAGTCGAGAACAGATACTACGCCAAGACCATGCGTAATGCCCTGCGTGATTTCCGTGCTCTCGAGGATAAGGCCGTTGCTTCGGAGCGTCTGCCCAAGATGATCTCCATCATCGACAAGCTGGCCAAGCGTTCTGTGATCCACAAGAACAAGGCTTCGAACCTGAAATCGAAACTGATGCGCAAAGTGAATGCTATGTAATTGCTCCTCAGGCGAATGAAAAGAAATGCAGGATGCTCCTACGGGCATCCTGCTTTTTTTGTGTCGGCTGTCGGGGAAATAAATTTTGCCATTCCCGTCAAGTTTTGTAATTTTGCATTTTGTTATTGGAAACAAAACATATATATAAATGAATATCTTGCTATTGGGTTCGGGCGGTCGCGAGCATGCCATCGCCGTCAAAATTGCGCAGAGCGAGCAGTGTGGGCAGCTCTACATCGCTCCCGGTAACGCCGGTACGGCCATGGTGGGCGAGAATGTGCCACTGGACATGTCGGATTTCGAGGCGGTTGGCCAGTTTGTGGTGAGCCATCATGTTGAGATGCTTGTTGTGGGGCCTGAGGCTCCGCTGGTGGCAGGCATTGCCGACTATTTTGCCGAAACGCCGTCACTCAAACATGTGATGGTCATCGGTCCCACGCGGCAGGGTGCCATGCTGGAGGGCAGCAAGGACTATGCCAAGGCCTTCATGATGCGCCACGGTATCCCTACGGCGCAATATCGCACCTTCACCGCCGACACGCTGGCTGAGGGAGAGGCTTTCCTGGCCACGCTGGAGTCTCCGTATGTGCTGAAAGCCGACGGACTGGCGGCCGGCAAGGGCGTGCTGATCGAGCCCACGCTGGAGCGTGCCGTTGGCTCGTTGCGCGAGATGCTGTCCGACCACAAGTTCGGCGACGCCTCGTCGAGTGTGGTTGTCGAGCAGTATCTTTCGGGCATCGAACTCAGCGTTTTTGTGTTGACCGACGGCAGCCACTATCTGATGTTGCCTTCTGCCAAGGACTACAAGCGCATCGGCGAGGGCGACACCGGCCTCAACACCGGCGGCATGGGCAGCATCAGCCCTGTGCCGTTTGCCGACAAGGAGTTTATGAAGAAGGTTGAAGACCGCATTGTCAAGCCTACGGTGCGTGGTTTGCGCGACGAGAAGATTGGCTATTGCGGCTTCATTTTCATCGGGTTGATGAATTGCGGCGGCGACCCCTATGTGATTGAATATAATGTGCGTATGGGCGATCCCGAGACCGAAAGCGTCTTCCCGCGCATCAAGAGCGATGTGGTGGAGCTGTTCGCCAATGCCGCGCAGGGCACGCTCGACAGTTGCACCATCAACGTCGACCAGCGTAGCGCTGCCTGTGTGATGATGGTGGCCGGCGGCTACCCCGAGAGCTACGAGAAAGGCAAGGTGATGTCGCTTGGGACCGACGCCGCCGATGTGCGCCTGTTCCATTGTGGCACCAAGCTGGGCCCGCAAGGCGAGCTGTTGACCAACGGTGGCCGTGTGATCTGTGCCACCGCCATGTCCGCCACTTTGCCCGAGTCGCTGCTCAAGTGCTACAACCGCGTGCAGGACATCCATTGGGACGGCATGTACTATCGCCGTGACATCGGACAGGACCTCCTCAACCTGATGCGGATGGATTGACCGAGGTGTGATTTTTTTCAAATAGACTATACTAAAGTCTAGTTTTCAGCGTTATTGAAATAAACCATTCAAACACTTATACAATATGGCTTACAAAATAATCGACATTGAAGGAGTGGGCGACGTGTATGCCGCCAAGTTGATCGAAGCGGGCGTGAAGACCGCAGAACAGCTGCTGGACGCTTGCGCCACCAAGAAAGGCCGCGAGGCTATGGTTGCCAAGACAGGCATCAGTGAGAAGCTCATTCTCAAGTGGACCAACCATGCCGACCTGTTCCGCATCAAGGGCATCGCCGGCCAGTTTGCCGAGTTGCTGGAGGCTGCGGGCGTCGACACCGTGAAGGAACTCCGTCACCGTGTGGCTGCCAACCTGCAGCCGAAGATGGAAGAGGTGAATGCCGCCAAGCATCTTGTTGGCCGTGTCCCCTCGGTCAAAGAGCTTGAGAAGATGATCGAGCAGGCCAAGGCCCTCGAGCCCAAGATGACCTACTGATTGTAGTGGGTCCGGAAAAAGCTGCGGGCGGCGCATCGACAGATGCGCCGCCCGCAGCTTTTATGTCTGGTCAAGGGCTCTCCGTAGGGGGTAAAAATGCAGGGTGGGACAATAAAAATGCAATTTTTGTGTTAATGAAGACAGTAATCAAAAACCATTTATTATGACAGAGTTACTGATTCTTTTGGCAGTGTCGCTCGTAGTGTCGGCCGTGGGCTGGAAGTATTTCATCTATTTCTTCAGTCTGGGCTACGGCTACGGTGTGGCGGCGCTGGCGGTGGCCATGGCCGCGATGTTCCACGGCAGCCTCTGTGCGGCCACGGTGACGATGCTGGTGTTGCTGTTCCTTTTCGGCATGCGTCTGGGCACCTTCCTGTTTGTGCGCGAGCGCAAGTCGGCGGCCTACAACAAGATTCTCCACGATCCGTCGCTGAAGCAGAAGAAACCTGTGAGCGTGATCATCACGGTGTGGCTTTTCTGCGCGGTGCTTTATGTGGCGCAGGTCAGCCCTGTGGCATTCCGCTTGATGAACTGCGAGGCGGGTGTTGCGGTGAGCGACCTTTGGGTGTGGATCGGCGCTGCCGTTGTGTTGTGCGGCATACTGCTTGAATCGTTCAGCGACGCGCAGAAATCGGCCGCCAAGAAGCGCAATCCCAAGCGTTTTGTCGACACGGGGCTTTTCCGCATTGTGCGTTGTCCCAACTACCTCGGCGAGGTGGTCATCTGGACCGGCGTGCTGCTTAGCGGCATTGGAGCGGGGCTGGTGTGGTGGCAGTGGCTGATTGCCGCCATCGGGTGGATCGGCATTGTCTATGTGATGTTCAGCGGTGCCCGCCGGCTGGAGCTGCGCCAGAATGAGGTTTACGGAAACGATCCCGACTATCAGGCCTACGTCAAGAAGACTCCTATCCTGCTTCCATTCCTGCCCATCTACAGCGTGACCAAATATAAATGGCTGCAGGCCTAGACTCTTCTGCCGCCTGTCCGGCAAAGAGTGGAGGCTTCACCTCAATCATGCGACGGCAGCAAGCCGAGGCCATGCGGGCCTCGGCTTGCTGTTTTGCAGGGTCAGGAGAATGTCGTGCTGAAGGGCTCAGTAGTTCATCACGTTGAAGGCATCTTTGATGTGGTTGATGCGGATCTGGCCGTCGGTATTGACGATGGCAATGATGTCGAAGCGAAGGGGTTCGGTGCGGTGGTGGCTGCGGACATAGTCGCTGGCCACACGGATGATGTTCTGGCGTTTCTGATGGTCGACGGCCTGCTCGGGGCTGAGCACATCGTCGCTTGAGCGAGTCTTCACCTCGACCACAGCCAGCTCGCCGTGGTCGAGGGCGATGATGTCCACTTCCTTGTGTCCGTGGCGGTAGTGGCGGTCGAGGACGACGCAGCCATGCTCTTCCAGATAGCGCGACGCTATCTGCTCGCCCGTTTCGCCGAACTCCTTGGATTCCTGCCGGCTCTCGACACTGCGCTCCTTGGGCCTGGCGAAGTGAAAACGCACATTGGCCATAGGTCACAGGCGGCTTTCCACCACCGTCCAGTCGACGATTTGCCAGAGGGCGGCAAGGTAGTCGGCGCGGCGGTTTTGGTAGTCGAGATAGTAGGCATGTTCCCACACGTCGAAAGTCAGCAGCGGCGTAAGGCCCATGGTGACGGGGTTTTCGGCGTTCTTTTGTTGCGTGATGACTAGTTTGCCGCCGTTGTCGGCACTGAGCCACACCCATCCGCTGCCGAACAGCGTGGCACCTTTCTGCTCGAACTCCTTGCGGAAGGTTTCCACCGAGCCGAAGTCGCGCTCCAGCAGAGCCGTCATCCTGTCGCCCATGGGGTGCGGGGTGGGGGAGAACTGCCCGAAATACAAGATGTGGTTGAGCACTTGGCCGGCGTTGTTAAACATGCCGCCCTCGGCTTTCTTTACCACCTCGGTGAGCGGCAGGCCCTCCAGGCCGCTGCCGGGCAGCATCTTGTTGAGGTTGTCCACATAGGCTTTCAGGTGCTTGCCATGATGGAACGAGAGGGTTTCGGGGCTGATCACGCCGCCCAGCCCGACGTAGGGCAGCTCCGGCAGCGCAAACTGATTGTTGATAGGCATGATGTCTTTCATAATGGATTCGTTATAGGTTGGTTGATGAGGGTTCCTCCGGTCAGGGGAGCATCCCCTACCGTGGGGCAAAGATACGCAGAAATCCTCACCCGGCCAAAAATATTTTGCCGCAAGGCGCAAGTTTCGTATCTTTGCAGTCTGATTCCAAACTGAAAGAAGCTATGCTAGTCAAGACTTGTGGTAGCGCCATTGTCGGAGTGAGCGCCATACCTGTCACCGTGGAGGTGAACGTCAGTCCGGGAGCCGGATTCTTCATAGTGGGCCTGCCCGACAGCGCCGTCAAGGAGAGTGCCCAGCGTATCTCGTCGGCATTTCTTGAGTCGGGTTTCAAGGTGCCCAACCAGAATGTGATCGTCAATATGGCGCCGGCCGACCTGAAAAAGGAAGGCACGGCCTACGACCTCACCATAGCCATCGGCATCCTCGGCGCCACCGGGATGATGAAAGCCGACGAACTGGAGCGCTTTGTCATCATGGGCGAGTTGGGTCTCGACGGCAACCTGCGCCCCATCAAAGGGGTGCTGCCCATCGCCATCGAGGCGCGCAGCAGGGGCTGCAAAGGCATCATCGTTCCAGCCCCCAACGCCCGTGAGGCCGCCATCGTCAACAACCTGGAGGTCTATGGCGCCGACAACCTGAAGCAGGTGGCCGATTTCTTCAACGGCGCCGGCTCCATCGAACAGACGGTGGTCGACACCCGCGCCGAGTTTGCCCGCTCGCTCAACAGCTACGAATACGATTTTGCCGATGTCAAAGGGCAGGAAACCGTCAAGAGGTGCCTCGAGATCGCCGCCGCCGGTGGACACAACGCCATCATGATAGGCCCTCCGGGCAGCGGCAAGACGATGCTCGCCAAGCGCATGCCCGGCATACTGCCGCCGCTGACGCTCAGCGAGAGCCTCGAAACCACGCAGATCCACTCCGTGGCCGGGCTCATGCACAAGGAGGACTCGCTCATCGCCGTGCGCCCCTTCCGTGCTCCGCACCACACCGTGTCGGACGTGGCTCTGGTGGGCGGCGGCACCAACCCCAAGCCGGGCGAGATAAGCCTGGCCCACAACGGCGTGCTCTTCCTCGACGAACTGCCGGAATTCAAACGCACAGTCCTTGAAGTGCTGCGCCAGCCCATGGAGGAGCGCCACGTCACCATCAGCCGTGCCAAGATGACCATCGAATATCCCGCCTCGTTCATGCTCATCGCCGCCATGAACCCCTGTCCGTGTGGCTACTACAACCACCCCACCATCGAATGCACCTGTCAGGCCGGAGCCGTGAAGCGCTATCTGAACAAGGTGTCGGGGCCCCTGATGGACCGCATCGACCTGCATATTGAAACTTCACCTGTCCCAATCAGCCAACTGAACAAGGTGGAACGGGGCGAGAGCAGCGAAGCCATCCGCACCCGTGTCATTGCCGCCCGTGCCATACAGACCGAGCGTTTCAAAAACACCTTCGGAGTTCATTGCAACGCTCAAATGGGTAGTAAACTCACACGGCAATTCTGCGTTCTGACCGACGAGTGCCGTGCTATTATGGAGCAAGCGATGAACCGTTTGGGACTTAGTGCAAGAGCCTACGACCGCATCCTGCGTGTTGCCCGCACCATTGCCGACCTTGAAGCAGCACCTAACATAAACCCCGACCACCTAAGGGAAGCCATCACCTACCGCTCATTGGATAGAGACAGTTGGGGTAAATAATCAAACGCATTTAAAGTAAGATATAATCTATGATACAGTCCAACGACACAAATATTAAGAACATCCTTGACGAAATAGATTGTGGCAAAATACAACTTCCCAACTTTCAAAGAAAATGGGTGTGGGATGACCGCAGAATTCGCACACTAATTGCAAGTATTAGTAACGGGTATCCAATAGGTGCAGTAATGTTTTTGGATGCAACAGGTAAGAATGTCCGTTTTGGTAGCAATCTGTTTGATGGTGTAGATGAAAATTATAAAGCTGTTGAGCCTACCACTTTGGTATTAGATGGACAACAACGCATAACTTCTATGTATCAGGCATTATACAGCAAAAACGTGGTGAGAACTATCGACGACAAAAAGAAATCAATAAAACGATATTACTACATCCACATTCCAACAAGCCTTGATACTTTGACCGATAGAATCGATGCTATTATATCCGTTCCTGAAGATAAACTTATCCGAGAGAATATTGGTAGAGATATCAAACTTGACCTTTCCTCTTCTGCACAGGAGTATAAAGAGCAATACTTCCCTCTGAATATCATTTTTGACGTAAGTGCTTTGATGAATTGGCAATTCGGTTATATAGCATATCATCATTCTTCTTCTGCACAAACTTTATTGAGCGACTTCTTTAACAAAATAATAAATCCAATGATATCTTACAGAATACCTGTGATTAAGTTGGGGAATGATGTTCCGAAAGAAGCCGTGTGTCAAGTATTTGAAAATGTTAATCAGGGAGGGGTTTCACTTACTGTATTCGAGCTTATTACAGCTTCATTTGCAGCAGATATTTTTAACCTCAGAGATGATTGGGATTCTATATGGGCGGAACTAAAAAAACAAAATGTTCTGCAATTCAAAGGGAATCAGCCCGCATTTACTGGAACAGACTTCTTAACAGCTATAACACTTTATAATAGTTACAGACAATATCAAGTAGGTAAAAGGGTAGGTATCAGTTGCAAAAAGAAAGACGTGTTGAAGTTGCAACTAAATGAATATAAAGATTGTCGCGATGCCGTGTTAGATGGCGTAAAAGAGGCAGTTAATTTCATTCAAAAAGAGTGTCATATTTATACCTCCGTCGATTTACCATACACATCACAACTAATTCCATTGTCTGTTGTATTTGCTATTGACAAAAACCTATGGTTCAATAACGCAAACAAGAAAAAACTGTCTCGTTGGTATTGGTGCGGTGTATTTGGAGAACTATATGGCGGTGCTAATGAAACTCGCTATGCAATGGATGTTCAGGGGTTGATGAGATGGGTTAATGATGATAATGATGTGCCTGATACTGTATTCCGTTCCTATTTCTTTGCTTCAAGATTACAGCAACTTACCACTCGCAACAGTGCAGCATATAAAGGGGTAATGGCTCTTATATTAAAGAATCATTGCAAAGACTTTATTTCGGGAAGTGAAATGGATTTTGCCTCTTATGCGTTAGAGGCAACAGACATCCATCATATTTTCCCTGCCAATTATTGTGAAACAATGAAGTATGATAAGGAGCGATGGAACTCGGTAATAAACAAGACTCCTATATATGCACGAACTAATCGTATTATTGGTGGTGTTGCCCCAAGCAAGTATATTGGCAGCATTGAGCGTAATCACGGAGTAAAACCCACTGATTTAGATACATTCCTTTCCTCTCATTTAATTGACGTTGAATCTATACGCAAAGACGATTTTGATACATATTATGTAAATAGAGCCAAAGCATTATTTGAATTGATAGAAAAAGCAACAGGTAAGCCTGTTGCAGGGCAAAATGCTGAATAACAAAAAAGAGAGTTAAATTCTCTTTTTTAAGGCTTCGGACTGAAACCGCAATATGCCTTGGTGGTTAAAAACCGTTTGCAAAAATACAACTTTTTCTGAAACTGACAAAAATTGAAATGGAAACCATATTTGACTATAATATCACAGAGGAAGAGAAAGAAAGAACAGGCAATTCTTGGTTCGACAAAGAAACTTATCTTGCGTATCACGACGAAGATTCTTCAAATTGGGACTTGGGTAATCTATTTTTGGCACGCGGTGAAATAGAAAAAGCCGAAATGTTTGCTAATAGACTGCCGTCATACACGAAGCAAGATTGGTACAGGTTAAAAAATCATATTCCTGATTTTTTTTATACCCAAAAACTGCAACCTATCGCAGGACAAGATGATGAATAGTTTTATTATTGATATGTGTACAAATAAGACAAATAGATATGTGCAACGATGAACTAACAACAGAAATGCACTATGAATTTTTGAAAGGAGATGTCTCTCACTTTGACCTAATGGTCTATGCCGCAAGTGGGGCAATTAGCGGAGGTATTAGTAAAGAGAAAGCGTGCAAGAGGTATGGAATAACCGTCGAGGAATACGAAACTAACATAAAAAGAGTACTGTCTGACCCATCTTGGTGATTATCTAATTGTTTACTGTGATATGAAAATTCCCAAACAAGTAATTGAAGCAAGTGTAGGTCGAGCTGATTGCGGAGGTTATTTAAAATTGCTGTGCAAATATAAAGGTGAAGATGTTTACTCTTATGTCTACGATGAACCAATGATAATAGGGTTGCCTGAGTTTTATATGTGGAATGGTAAGCATGTCCGAGTGGTAAATGGAGAAGAAGGATTATATTTGTTAGGTGAGTTGCCTATATAACTGCAAAGACTTATTAAATATGTCAATGATTCACATCATACCGAGCGAGTTTACTAAGGAACCTGAACTGCGACTATCAAACTTTTCAACAAAGATTCTACCCCTCTTTTCCCATCTTTGGAATGACCTTCATATCGAAACTTCACCTGTCCCAATCAGCCAACTTAACAAGGTGGAACGAGGTGAGAGTAGCGAGGCAATCCGAACCCGCGTAATTGCTGCTCGTGCTATACAAACAGAACGTTTCAAAAACACCATTGGTGTCCATTGTAATGCTCAGATGGGCAGCAAACTCACACGTCAATATTGTGTCCTATCTGATGAATGCCGCACGATTATGGAAATGGCAATGAACCGATTGGGGCTTAGTGCAAGAGCCTACGACCGTATCTTGCGTGTAGCCCGCACCATTGCCGACCTCGAAGTAGCACAAAATATCACCCCCGACCACCTCCGTGAAGCTATCACATACCGTTCATTAGACCGCGACAGTTGGGGTAAATAACACAAAAACTATTAAGAATGGTTGAGACTGTTGATATAGACGTTACTTTTGATTTTAGGTCAGATAGTGCAGGAAGAGACCCTGATTCTGCAAGTCCAACGCTGAAAAGATATCATCAGGCTTTGTGGAGTAAGCCGTTACCCAATGGAGAGTATCTCCATTTGACCACAGATAATTGTTCGTATCTAAGAAACAATGATATGTATTTTGGAAGTGATTCTATTACTGCAAGTTTTCGATACGAAAGAAACAAGGAATTGTTGAGACAAGTTGAACAAATTATACCCTCTCCTTCTGAATACTTTGAAAACTATGAGCATAAAGCATACACAATAGGAGGTGAGATTATTTTCCCCAAACACCAAGGAAGTATCAATCAGACACGTGGATGTAGTAAGAAAATATGCGACAGATGGGACTTAACCTTGGAGTGTATTCGTCGATACTATGCAGGGGAACCATCTCCTCTCGATGCGGCATTGCAAAGAGACAAGGATTTCTTTGAACTGTTTAAGGACTTCAAAGGATATGTCGACTTCTTCCTCTTGCAAGACTGTGTGAATGAGAAATATCAAGTAAAACTCTGGCTCGACACTCCACTGTTTGAGAATGACCCAATGCCAAAGACTACTGAAGACTATTTTAGTTGGATAAACTCACAGTTAGACTTTGTGAAAAAAAGGTCTAAAAGAATAACTGATTATTGGATGAGGAATGAGAAGTCAGAAATAGAATTAGGTGAAGACGAACTAACAACTGAAATGCACTATGAATTAATGGAAGGAAAGGGCACACATTTTGACTTTATGGTAGCAGCTGTATATGGAGCAATTAATAGAGGTTTTAGTAAAGAGGAAGCGTGTAAGAGGTATGGAATAACCGTTGAAGAATATGAAACTAATATAGAAAGGGTATTGGCTGACCCGTCTTGGTGACTATCTAATATGTTTACTATAATATGGAAATTCCCAAACAAGTAATCGAAGCAAGTGTAGGCCGAGCTGATTGTGGTGGTCATTTAGAATTGCAGTGCAAATACAAAGGTGAAGAAGTGTATTCTTACGTCTATGACGAAGATGAGGAAATCCCTATTATTGGTTTACCAGAATTCTACATCTGGAACGGGAAGATATGCCGTGTAGTAAGCGGTGTAGATGGAGAAAGATTATTGCTCGAACTTCTTAGAGAATCACTTCTATAACAACTGATAAGGTAGCCTAATGTACAAGTAATGATAAACAACTCAACAAATAAACAGCCCCCAATAATCCATCTTTGGAATGACATCCACATCGAGGTCACCCCGGTGCCGGTCAGTCAGCTCAACTCGCTGAAGCCCTCCGAAAGCAGCGCCGCCATACGCGAACGCGTCATCGCGGCTCGCGCCATCCAGACCGAGCGCTTCCGTGCCAACCCCGGCGTGCACTGCAACGCCCAAATGGGCAGCAAGCTCACGCGCCAGTACTGTGCCCTCACCGATGAAGGCCGCAGCATCATCGAGATGGCCATGAACCGCCTCGGCCTTAGCGCCCGCGCCTATGACCGCATCCTCCGCGTCAGCCGCACCATTGCCGACCTCGAGGCCTCGCCCGACATCCAGCCCCACCACCTCCAGGAGGCCATCACCTACCGCAGCCTCGACCGCGACAGCTGGGGAAAATGATCCGGCGCCGCAAACACCAGGGCCGCGAAGCGTTCGCTTCGCGGCCCTGTCATTTCCTATGGTAGAAGGTGTCCTATTTGCGGAGGAACTTGAAGTCCTTGCCAAGGTAGTAAGCCTGGTCGCCAAGGCTCTCCTCGATGCGCATCAGCTGGTTGTATTTGCAGATGCGGTCGGTGCGGCTGGCCGAACCGGTCTTGATCAAACCGGCATTCATGGCCACCACCAGGTCGGCAATCGTGGTGTCCTCGGTTTCGCCGCTGCGGTGGCTGATGATGGCCGTGTACTGGTTGCGCATGGCCAGGTTCACGGCGTCGATCGTCTCGGTCAGTGTGCCAATCTGGTTCAGCTTGATCAGAATCGAATTGGCCACTTTGCGGTCCAGACCCATCTTCAGGCGGCTCACGTTGGTCACGAACAGGTCGTCGCCCACCAGCTGGCAACGGTCGCCGATAGCGTCGGTGTGCAGGCGCCAGCCGTCCCAGTCGTCCTCGGCCATACCATCCTCGATTGAGATGATGGGGTACTTCTTCACCCAGTCGCTCCAGAAATCGCTCATCTGCGCCGGCGTCAGACGGTCGCCGGTGCTCCACTTCAGCTCGTACATGTTGTTTTCGGCATCGTAGAACTCCGATGCGGCTGCGTCGAGGGCAATGTACACATCCTCGCCCGGACGGTAGCCGGCCTTCTCGATGGCCTGCAGGATGCACATCAGCGCCTCCTCGTTCGAACCCAGGTTGGGGGCAAAGCCGCCCTCATCGCCCACATTGGTGCTCAAGCCTTTGGCCTTCAGCACGGTGCGCAGGTTGTGGAACACCTCGGCACCCATGCGAAGCGCCTCGGTGAAGGTGGAAGCGCCCACGGGCATGATCATAAACTCCTGGAAATCGATGCTATTGTCGGCATGGCTTCCGCCATTGAGAATGTTCATCATCGGGATGGGCAGCGTGTAGGCTCCCACACCGCCAAGATAGCGGAACAGCTCCTGGTTGGTCTCCTGCGCAGCCGCCTTGGCCACGGCCAGGCTCACGCCCAAAATGGCGTTGGCGCCGAGGCGCGACTTGTTCTCCGTGCCGTCAATCTCGATCATCTTCTCGTCGATGGCCTTCTGCTCGCTGACAAACATGCCCTGAAGCTCCTCGCTCAGCACATTGTTCACGTTGTTCACGGCCTGCATGACGCTCTTGCCCAAATACTGGCTCTTGTCACCGTCGCGAAGTTCGCAAGCCTCGTGGACACCCGTCGAGGCACCACTCGGCACGGCGGCGCGTCCCATGGCGCCCTGATCGGTATACACATCGACTTCCACTGTGGGATTGCCGCGACTGTCGAGGATCTGACGGCCCCTGATTCCTATAATCTGACTCATAAATCGTTATTAATTAATATATTAAACAATTATTCCCAAAGCAGGAAATTGCAAAAATACAAAACTTTGCATGATTGGCAAAATTTTTTTCTTCCGCCGTTCCCGTATCGCCCACGACGTGCCTTTCCGCCCGCCGTTGCAGGCTGGGAAAATGCCCCCTCGAAGGCTTCCATTGCAACCCGCTGTCTTCCAGCATATTCTCCCTATCATCTCCTACCCAACTCCTACCCAACACCCTACCAACTCCTACCCCAGCAGGAGTTGGTAGGGTGTTGGGTGGTGGAAGACAGGCAGTTGCATACTTTTCCGTCCGCTGTTGGCTACCCCTGTCTGAGGAGAGTGCAGGATAAAATTTTTTTGCCGGTATGCGAAAAAGGTGTATCTTTGCCGTCGGAACACAACCCATAGGGGTGCTACAAAGCGCTGTGGCTGAGAACATACCCTAAGAACTTGATCCGGATAATGCCGGCGTAAGAAACAGAATTATGGAAACACACACCTATAGTTGTGGCCGCTATCTACATTTGGCCACCCGCTTCAGCTCCATGCACAAGATAGCCTGCATGGCGGCAATCATGACATTTTTCGGTATTGGCGCCCAGGCGCAGAACAACGACACCGTCCGCCGCCTCGACGAAGTGATCGTCAAGGACGTGCGCGTCGACAACAAGACCCCGCTGACCACGAGCAATGTGGACCGCAGCGAGCTGAATGACGCTCGCACCAGTGTGAGCATGCCCTTCATGCTTGAAACGTTGCCTTCGGTGGTGGCTTCGGGCGAGAACGGCACCGTGGGTGCCACGGCAATCCGCATCCGCGGTGTCGACGCCACCCGTATCAATGTCAACATCAACGGCATTACGCTGAACGATCCCGAAAGCCAGTCGGTGTTTTGGTACAACATTCCCAACCTGGGCGGCATGGCCGAGAATATGCAGGTGCAGCGCGGCATTGGCGCCTCGACTGGCGGCAGCCCGTCGTTCGGTGCCAGCATCAACATGCAGACTTTGAATGCGAAAAGCCAGGCTTATGGAGAAGCCGACTTCGGATTCGGCAGTTGGAACACGCGCCAGTATAGCCTCACGGCCGGTTCGGGCATCCTGAAGAACGGTTTGAGCTTCGACCTGGCCTATAGCGGCCTCACCAGCGACGGATTTGTGCGCAGTTGGGGCACCGACCAGCAGAGCCTCTTTGCCAGCGCCTCGTGGTACGGCAAACGCACCCTGGTGAAACTGCTCGCCATCATCGGCAGCCAGACCACCGGCATCACCTGGGACGGCGCCTCCGAAGAGCAGCTTGACGCCGATCCCACCTACAACCCTTCTGGAGAGTATGAGATGGACGGCAACACGATGTACTACGACAACGAGACCGACAACTACTGGCAGCGCCACTACCAGCTGTATGTTTCGCACCTGTTCAGCGACGAGTGGAGCCTCAAGGCCGCCGTCAACTATACGCATGGCGACGGTTACTATGAGCAGTACAAGGCCGACAAGAAATACAGCAAGTACGGCATGGCCTTCGACGGCACAACCGACTTTGTCACCCGCAAGCAGATGGACAACGACGGCGTGACCGGCAACGTGGCCCTGCACTACTCCGGCGAGCGCCTGAACTTCAGCTTCGGCGACAATATCCTCTATTTCGACGGCTACCATTTTGGCAATGTGATTTGGGTCAGGGCCGACTCGGTGAACCTCGACCAGCCCTATGAGTGGTACCGCTACAATGGCACCAAGATCGACAACAGCCTCTACGCCAAGGCCACCTACGATTTCAGCACCCGCTTCAACGCCTATGCCGACCTGCAGCTGCGCACGGTGAACTACAAGCTCCGCGGCATGGCCGACGACCTGTTCGGCATGGATTTCGAAGAGAACTATCTCTTCTTTAACCCCAAAGCCGGTTTGAACTATCGCCTCAACGAGCATCACCGCACCTACCTTGTGGCTGGCATCAACCACCGCGAGCCTACCAAGAGCGACATCAAGGATGCCATCGGCAACGGCGATACGGTGAAGGCCGAACACATGCTTGATATCGAGGCCGGCTATCAGGTGAGCTACAACCGCTGGGCTTTCAACGCCAACCTTTATGCCATGCTCTATCGCGACCAGCTGACTCCCAGCGGCGACCTCAGCAGCAGCGGCTATGCCCTGATGGAGAATGTGGACAAGAGCTACCGTATCGGCATCGAGCTCGAAGGCGGTGTGGCCATCACGCGCTGGTTCCGCATGGATGCCAACCTGACCCTGAGCCAGAACAAGGTGCTCGACTACACCTTTGCCGACTTCAACGACGGCGATGAAGACCCCAACATTGTCACCCGCACCACCGACCTCGCGCTGTCGCCTGATGTGGTGGGCGCCGCCATCGCCACTTTCTCCCCCGTCAAGAACGCCAAACTCCAGCTGATCGGGAAATATGTCGGCAAGCAGTATGCTGACAACACCAGTCGCGAATGCTACGCCCTTGACCCCTATTTTCTCTTGAACCTCCGTGCCTCCTACACATGGAACCTGCACCACGGCAACCAGATCGAGGCCCAGCTGTTGGTGAACAACCTGACCGACCACCACTATCGCCTCAGCGCCTGGGTGGGCGACTACGAATGGGGCGGCTACTACCATAGCCGCGGTCTTCTGCAGCAGCCCGGCATCAACTTTATGGGTCGAGTGGTCTATCGTTTCTAAGGCAACATGTCGGCAATAGATATCATAGGTGCCGTCATCGGCCTGGGCTACATTATCAGCGAATACCGCGCCGACCGGTGGTTTTGGCCGCTGAGCCTGCTGATGTCGGCATTCTATATTGTCATCGACTTCGCCTCGGGCATCTACGCCAACGGCGCCATCTGCTGCTACAATTTCGTGATGTCGGTCTACGGCCTCCTCGTCTGGCGCGGCATCATCCAGAAACGGAGCGAGGATCAAGGTGGCGAGCGCCACATCTCGTCGTGCCCGTCCAAATGGTGGTGGCAGCTGGTGGCGCTCACCATGGCGCTGAGCGTGCTCTTCACATGGCTCCTGGGCTTCCTCCACGAGAGCACCTACACCCTTCCCAGCGGCCGTTCGGTCGACCTCTCTGTCCTCGACGGCGTTTCGTCGGCACTCACCATCGTCGGCATGCTCATGCTGGCCCACAAATGGTGGCAGCAATGGTTCTGCTGGATGCTGGTCGAGCCGCTGATGATCGTCATTTTTGTTCTCACCGGCAACTACGCCTCGGCGGTCCTTTACGCCGTGTTTGAGGTGTTCTGCATTTTGGGAATCATCCGATGGAAAAAAGAAAGCATATCGTAATCCTGGCCGCCGGTTCATTTCCCACCCACAGCGTTCCCATGCAGGCACTGCGTGAGGCCGACATGGTGGTGTGTTGCGATTCGGCCTATCATGCCTTCCGGCAGTCGCCCTTTGCCACGCTCGACCATGTGGTGGTGGGCGATGCCGATTCGCTCGGCGCCGCCGATATCGCCACGCTCGGAAAAAGATACATCGTCAGTTCCGAGCAGGACGACAACGACTTGACCAAGGCCTATCATTGGGTGCAGGAGCACTACGGCAACGACGGTTGCCGGCTGACGTTTTTGGGCCTCACCGGCCTGCGCGAGGACCACACTCTGGGCAACCTGGCCCATGTGGCGCAGTTCTGCGCCGATGGTCACCCGGGACTTGTCGTGCTGACCGACCATTGCACCATCACGCCTGTATGCGGTGCGGCCACATTCTCCAGTTTTGCCCGCCAGCAGGTGTCCATCTTCTCTTTCACGCCCGACGTGCCCGTCAACGCCGAGGGGCTCGTGTGGCCCGTGGTGGACATGCATCTGCGGTGGGGGTGGGAAGCCACACTGAATGCCGCCATCGGCGGCAGGTTCAGTGTCAGCGGCGGTGTGCTGCTGGTTACGCAGACCCACGAAGCCAAGGATATGGCTTAATCCGCCAGCTGCCAGCAACAAGAAAAGCGAGACCCGACGGCCTCGCTTTTCTGCTTTTATTCAGTCAGACCGAGTTTCCGCAGTCGTGATTGAATGCCTCCGTGATTGCGCTGGAAAATGGCCATCAACTCCTCTGTGGTTTTTCCTTCTCGGCATAGTTTCTCGAGGCGTTGGTCATCTTCGGCGCTCCATGGTTTATAGGCATTAGGGAAGAGTCTTCGTTGGGACATAAACTTATGCCTTTGTGACGACCCAAGCACAAATTGTAGGATTTCGGAAACATCGCGAACAGGATTATTGGTTAGCGTTTCAAGTGTGATTTGTTCCGAAAGAGAGGTGAAGTATAGATTGTCTGGATCGGATGGGAGTCCTCCTATGCCTGTCAGGAGATACACAGGCATGGCGCGGCTCTCACCGTATTGTTTGAATAGGGTTTGGCGGTCAGCAGGCAGCAGCTCTTTATCGATGTCTTTCGGCAAGTGATTTCGCCACTTACATTCGATAGCAAAAGGATGGCCATCATATTCAAAGACAAGGTCTGGAGCACTGTTGTTCTCAGGATAGACCCCGGGGAGGCTTTTGTCGCCACGCCATTCTTTCAGTTTGAGCTTTTCGTAATGCGGCAGGTCGAAGAATGTCACTACGTAGTCTTCAAACTCGCGGCCTTTCAGCAATTCATCGTTCATCGTCAAGGCCTTGATGCGACGGTATGTGGTACTGTATGGACGGTTAAGAGCCTTATGTATCTCATGAATACCCATGTCCTCATAGAACATGCGCAGCAGCCGCTTGTCCTCGGCCACCGTCCAACGGTAGGGTTTCTCTATAGCCTCGGCGGCTTTCAGGTCGGCCTTGTCGAGCAGGTGGGTGACGTCGTTGCGTCCCGCCAGCAGGCCGAATATGCTGCCGTTGGGGTTGATGTAACCGCAGACGATGTGCTGCACCTGGCCGATGGTCCATTGGTTGCGCAGACGCGCCTCGAAGCCTTTGCCGTCGCTCTCCTCGCGTTGCAACACGAGGATAAGCAGACGGTCCTCTTTCAGTGCCTGCTCAATCTGCACGTTGTATGTGTTGCGAAACTTGCCCGTCACCACCAGCACCGTCGGCACGCGGCACACCAGCAGCGCCTTTAGCACCTCCTCTTCCAGCTCCGACGTGTTAAAGCACACCGCGCACTGCCACCTATCGAACTCCTCCACCCACCGGAACACCTTCTCATAGCACCCCAGCGGCGCCATCCTCGACGTCAAGAAAAGCGTCTTCTCCCGCCCCCAAAGCTCTTTGTTGCCAATGGTTTGCTTGATGTGCATATTTCTGTTCCGTTCTAAATTTCGGCTGAAAGATACGAAGAATAATTCAATTAGTGGAGTAAGCGACCGAAATATCAGTTATATGGACAAATAGTCCGTAAAGAAAATGTTCGTACGAAATGAAATACAAAGCCGATGCCAGTACGTAACAAGACAACGTCGACGGCCATATGTTATTAATCCAATATATCTATACAGCCAAGAACATCCCGAATTACATTGTGCGGGCGACCAATGCGACGCGCTACATCGTGCGCAAGCGCATCGAGGAAATGCGTTGTGGTGCTCCACACCAACGCCTACGCCCAGCTGAACCCCGACCGCCGCGAGGCCGTCGACCTGGTGAAGCGGATGCAGGAAGACCTCGAATACTTCCGCAAGCACGCGATGACCAATCCCAACCGCAGCCGCGACGCCAAACCCGACGGCGACGGTGAGTCGCAGCCCGGCGAGGTGGTCGCCGCCGAGCTGGAAGCGTCTCTGAAACGATGCGAAGATATGAAACCCATCCCGAAAACGGTCTTGCAATGATGCGAGGCCTTTTTTCGGTTTCCGGTGGTATGCCGTCGGCTCGGCCGACAACGGCCTTTGCAATGATGCGGGACCGATTTCCGGCTTCGGGCGGCACCCCGCATCATCGCAAAGCCGGTTTCTGAACCCCGGACGCCGTCTTGCAATGATGCGGGGCGGAATTAGAATAAAAGAATTTTCTTTTGGGCTATTTTGAAAAAAATCGTACTTTTGCAGTCGATTCCGGTGAGCGTGTCGGTAGCCAGAACATAGTGTGAATCTGTAAGAACTATGCAAGTTGGGCACATGTTTAACTTAATAGTTTTTATGAGTGAAATCACAAAATCTGCTTCAGCATTTGGTGTATGCGTTGATTACGGTTGTCATCACCGTTCACGCGTTTGTTTTCTACAGTTTGTATGTCGTCGAGGGTGACGCCCTAATGCAGGCCACCGGCACGCCGTCTGTGTTGCAGGCCATCGACAGCCAGGGCGGCGTCTATATGTTCGGCACCCACGTGCCGATATGGCTCGTTATTGTCATCGAGACGGTGTGCGCCTTTGTGCTGGCGGTTGCGATGGGCAGTCCACTGGCGTTTCGCTTGGCCAGCCGCAAATTCGACCCGCGCCGCAACCACCCGATGATATTCGAGTCGGCCATCATCTCGGCCACCGTCTGCCTGATGTGCCCGACGATGAGTCTGCTGGCCGACGCATTCTACTATCCCTACAATGAAGGATTCGATGTCGTTGATTTCTTGTGCCGTTGGTTCCGCCTGGTATGCCACAACCTGCCGTTTGCCTACTTCTCGCAGATGTTCTTTGTGCAGCCGTTTGTGCGGTTCGCCATCCGCAAGATTTTCCCAAGCAACATTGCACAGCGCGACGAGCGCAACGCCACCAAGACAGTCAAGCCTGCCGACGAGACCGAAGCCATCGCCGACGTGATCATCCGCGAGAATGAGATTGCAAAGCAGGACTGAAAACGTCAATCATTTATTCACCCCCCAAAATACAATATTATGTCAGTAACAAATTTGAACGAAATCGAAAAGGCGGATGTGCTCGTTGCCGGTCTGCGTAAACACACCAAGGAGCTGCCTGAACTCGGCATCACCACCGACGCCATCAACCGATTGGAAGAATTGGCTAAAGCCCTGCGGCAGAAGGATGCAGAGGTCGACGAGCTGCGACGGAAGACTACCCTTATGGCTCACGAGAACCTTGAACTGATTGCCGACCTCAAGGCACAGATGCTCATTATGCGCAAAGCCGTCAAAGCACACTACCCTCAATACGAATGGATAAAGTACGGCGTGCAGGACAAACGATAAATGGGCAAAACATAGAAAGCGAGACCTTGTGGCCTCGCTTTCATCGTTAAAGGCTGTTGAGAATTACATCTCGCTCAGTTTCTTGTAGCTCTCATAGCGCAGTTTGGCGTTGTTCATTATTTGCTGGTCTTAAACCCTATTGGCTTCCGCGGTTTGGCTTTCTCGTCTCGCAGTTGGTCGAGGGCGTCGTTGATGGCTTCTATCTGTAGGGCAACTTCGTTGTTGGTCTGCTCCTGCTGGTCGTTGATGTCGTTCTGGTCGTGTAATATTTCTTCTACGTAAGCATTTAACTGGTCGACTTTGTGAGAAATCTGCTCAACCTTCAAATCAACCGAAAGCATCGTGGTGATTGCCTGACGCATAGCGATAAATGCTCTTGTTACCACCACGCTCATCTGTACTGCGCTGGGACTTCTCAATACGGCAGCAAGCATTACAGCACCATGCTCCGTAAAGGCATAGGGAGGAGCCGTTTTTTTACGTTTGCTTAATGATGATGTCACAAATTGTGATATCATATCCGAATTGAGTAGCAGCTCCCATTCTTCTTCGGTGATTCTGAACATGAAATCGTCTGGAAACCGATCAATATTACGCTTAACTGCTTGGTTCAGTGTGGCTGTCTTTACACCATATATGGCAGCAAGGTCATAGTCAAGCATCACTTTTTGACCTCTAATTTCATAGATGGCCTCCTTGATGTTTTCTGTTTGCTGACTGCTTGATATCACTAAATCATTGCTCATAAATTGCTGTATTTCATTATGCGGTCACAATTTGTGATAGCATTTTTTTGAAGTTGTGGAGGCCTCTCGACCTCCACAACTTGGGTTTGCAATCTATATTAGATTACATTTCGGAGAGTTTCTTGTAGCCCTCGTAGCGCAGCTTGGCATTGCGCTCGGTGGCGACGAAGAGTTCTTCGGCCTCTTGGGGGAAGGTCTTCATCAGGGAGTTGTAGCGCACCTCGCCCATAATGAAGTCGCGGAACTTGCTCCAGTCGGGCTCCTTCGAGTCGA
>CAKZZD010000038.1 GCA_937886715.1 uncultured Bacteroidales bacterium
GCAGCAGCGTGGTGTCGTTGAACAACGTGATATAAACATTGCTGCAGCCGGATGCTCCTTGCAATTGTGTTGTTTCGTCAAAACCAATTGACCCATTGTAGCAGCCCGTGAGCAGAACATCGCCATTGTTAGGATTGATAATCGCGCGGCTGTGGTCTCCCACATAACGTGACACGTCGGGGATTCCAAAGTTTGCGGCACTGATTAGTTCCCCCGAATCATTATACCGTAGTAATGCATGTCCATAATTTTCCGTATGGAACACACTATCATTGACAACTAAATCACGGTTATATCTAACTGTAAACATCACTTGATTGTTCATCGCTATCAAGTCTTTGCGTTCAGCAAATTCGGCAGTTCCATATCTTGTGCTTTTCGTTATGCCATAAGAAATATGTTGCCCTGTTTGTGCATTGAGTTTTTCAAAGAAACATTCCATCTTGGCTGGACTCAGGGAGGTGGAACCGACAATGATTAAATCGGTATAGTTTGAATCAAATGCCAATGTACTGCCTGTCGTGTCGTAGCCGAAGGCCCCGAGTACATACAGATGATTGTTGTCTGGGTTTACCGCACACGAGAAAAACCCCGAACTGAAATGACGCGTCCTACTATTCGAACGCCTGAAAAGCTGATGTAACCATTTCACAGTGCCTGAAGAGTCTATTGATAATACAAAACCCACATCGTTTACACCTGCATCTTGTATGGTCAACTGCCCATTACCATTTGTCGCCATTGAGCATTGGAAGGTGGAATCTTCATGAGATGAATTTCCCAGATAACCAGATAATATAATATTTGTATTATTTTCAGCACATAGATTAGAATAGACGATATTGTTTTCGTAAATGGGGCTTCCTGTTCCAATTGTGCTGATGGTGTCAAACATGGCTTTATCCCACAACATTTCAAACGAAGGCGATATTTTTAACACCATACATTTCGCCGACCCATCTTCGAAATTGTCTAAATCGTATCTGTATCTATGGTCATCCAATGACAGAAAGACGGAATCCCAATGCCAAACATTGCTCGTTATGTGGAAGATATACATCTGACCGCTATTGTCAATATAAAATGGATGGCAGTTCGTTCCAAATGAAGACTGATTGTAATATCCGCCTGAGAAATAACTGAGAACTGATATAAAATGCTCGTCTGTTTTATTTCCATCAAGGTCAAATGTCAGTACGGCTGTATAATTACCCATACTTCTTGGATAGGTAGGGTTTTGGCTTTGATTCACATTACCCATTAATAACGTGTCTATGTACCATAATCCCTCACCGCTTCTTGTTGGAACGAATATTTCTGTCTGTATTACAATTGCACTGTCGCCAACCAGCTGCATCCAAGATGGATTGGAACCCTGTGTGTGACCTTGTTGTGTGTATTTAATAACCTTGTGCCACAGCAGATGCCCTTCGGGGCTGAGTTTGGCAATCAGCGTGGATTTCACATCCGTCATGTAGAACTGACGTTGGGAATAGGTCAGCGAATCGGGGTCGGGCATTGGCAACAGCTCCACCCCGTCGAGCGTCGCGCCATATCCGAAAGTGCCGAGAATATAGATATTGCCCTCCCGGTCGAAGAGGCTTTTCACAATCGTGTTCGACGGCACACCGCTGATATTGTCGCCGCTGGTCCAGCCTTTCGCCCACTGGAACTCCTGGGCCTGCATCGACGCCACTGAGAGCGCGAGCAGCAAGAAAATGACATGTTTTCTCATATACTTAATTTTTATATGCATTACTTTACTTCTTTTTCTTTGTCTCTCAATTGTTCAACGCAAAACGAACCACATAACCCCATTTCGCACTTTGACAAAGACAATCTGCACACTAAGTCCCTCGTTTTGGCGACAAGGACATCATATGGAAGACCCATGATAATATGCTTGTTTTAGTATATTGCGCAAATATAATATTATCCATAAATTAAAATAAACTTATTGCAAATATACGAAAAATAATTGTTTTGTAAAAAAAAATTGTGGTTTTATTGTATTTTTCTTTAAAATTGTTGCGAACATAAATATGGACTGCCTGATGGCGTTCCTATGAGAGTTTATTTGTGATACAATCACCGAAAAAAAGACAAGGTGTCGCATGGCAAGACCTACAGGTTTTGCCACGGGACAAATATTAATATAGCGATATCATCGCTTGACAAGGGACACGAAGATAGGGGACATTTACGGCTCGCCGAGGTGGCGGCAGATAATCTGCACCTGCAATGGGGTGAGGCGTTTCTGGCTTTTGACGTAGTGCGCGGCCTGGAGGTCGGCCATGAGGGCGGAATTGGTGTGGAGTTCGCGGGCGAAGAGGCGGCGGGAAACCTCCTTGTCGTAGCCGGGGAAATAGCGTCCGGCCAAATCCTGTTTGAAAATAAATCCTGACATTTTGTTTGATTTTTAGTAATCTGCTCTATATATACCTGTCAAACAAAATAGGTCAGAAATGAGGGGACGGGCTCAAATCGTCCCCTATTGTCCGCATTTGTCTGTTTTTGGTGCAAGGCACAATGTCTTTACACCGGACGAGATTGTTAATTAATCTTAAATATTTATGAGCATCTTGGCTATTACGTTGATTTAGTGGCTTGTACGGTAATTATGACGTGAATTCGTATTGGGCTGGTTTCCAGATAGATACGGGGGTTTCGCCGAAGGGTCGCCGAGAGACCGCCGAAGGGACACCGAGAGGAGGAAAGAAATACCTGTGTTCCATACCTGGATTTCAGTGAATTATATATAACGATATTTTTTTTTGCCATGTCGCAGAAAAATAGTACTTTTGCAAAAAAAATAGAGAGAGATGATGCTCACAGGAAAACACTCTAAATTTATGACTTGCGACGGTAACTGCGCTGCGGCGCACGTGGCGTACATGTTCAGCGAGGTAGCAGCTATCTACCCCATCACCCCGTCCAGCCCTATGGCCGAGTATATCGACGAGTGGGCCGCTGCGGGTCGTAAGAACCTCTTCGGCGAGACCGTGAAGGTCGTGGAGATGCAGAGCGAGGCCGGTGCCGCCGGTGCCGTACACGGCTCGTTGCAGGCCGGTGCGCTGACCACCACCTACACCGCTTCGCAGGGTCTGCTGCTGATGATCCCGAATATGTACAAGATCGCCGGCGAGCTGCTGCCCGGCGTGTTCCACGTGAGCGCCCGCGCCCTGGCCGCCCAGGCCCTTTCGATCTTCGGCGACCACGCCGACGTGATGAGCGCCCGCCAGACCGGCTTCGCCCTGCTGGCCGAGAGCTCGGTGCAGGAGGTGATGGACCTCGCCCCTGTGGCACACCTCGCCGCCCTCAGCGGCCGCGTGCCGTTCCTCAACTTCTTCGACGGCTTCCGCACCAGCCACGAGATCCAGAAAATCGAGGCTTGGGATATGGAAGACCTGCGTCCGCTGGTGGATCAGAAGGCCCTGAAGGCTTTCCGCGAGAACGCCCTCAACCCCGAGCACAACGTGACCCGCGGTACCGCCCAGAACAGCGACGTCTACTTCCAAACCCGCGAGCTTCAGAACAAGTACTACGACGCCCTGCCCGACATCGTGGCCAAGTATATGGCTGAAATCAGCAAGCTGACGGGCCGCCAGTACGCCCCCTTCACCTACTACGGCGCCAAGGATGCCGAGCACGTCATCGTGGCTATGGGCTCGGTGACCGAGACCATCAAGACCGTCGTCGACTACCTCAACGCCCAGGGCAAGA
>CAKZZD010000039.1 GCA_937886715.1 uncultured Bacteroidales bacterium
GATATTGCCTTTGTGGTGCTCGACGAGGACTGCGCGATATCGGATGCGGCCACGGTGGGCGTGATACAGATCAGCACAGAGAGCATGTATGGCGAGGAGGTGACGCACATGCGCATCCGCTCGCTGTCGCTGCCCCGGAGCACTACCGTCGCCATCGAGCACCATTGGGGCGAGCCCCGGGATCTGGCTTCGACGCCGGGCGTGGTGCGCGCGGCGGCACGCTATTGGAAAGTGGGTGGCCTGTGGGACGATATGACGGCCGACAGCCTGCAGGGGCAGTTCCGCTATGTGCGGGGCAACTATAGCGAGTCGGACTATCCCAATCTGGACCGCAACCTGTTTGTGCGGCAAGCGTCGATGGATTCTATCGTGCTGATGTACCGCATGGACGGACAGTCGCCGTGGGAGGCCGTGTCGCACCTTCGAACGGGCAATCGCGACGAGGGGCTCTTCCTGATGCCCAAACTGAAACCCGGCGAATATGCGCTGGCGGTGGTCGACACGTCGCTGCTCGGAATGGCCGATGTGGAGGGGGCGCAGGACATAAACCTGTTTCCGAATCCCGTAAAAAGGGGCGGGAGTGTGACAGTCGACGTGCCGGTGGACGGACTTTTTGAGGTGATTGTTTACGACACGTCGGGTCGCCAAGTGTGGCAAAAACAGGCATGTACGAGCGGCGAAAGCATCACGCCGAACCTTGCGCGCGGAACTTATTTGATCGTAATCAAAAATAATTTCATATCTTTGCAGTCGAATTTGATACAATTATGAACAGAATAAAATTTATCATCGTGGCCGTCTTGCTGGGAACGTCAGTGGCGGCATCTGCGCAGTATTCGCAACTCGGTCCGAAGAATGAGTTCATGCTCAAGGTGGAGGCCGGATACGCCCCATTCATCGGCAACTATGTCTACGACAACAACGGTGAGCCGGGCTACTATGGCTACTATCTGAGCAAGTTCCACCACAACGCCAACCTCAATGTCATCGCTGGTGTCAACATCAGCCAGGACTGGTTTGTTGGAGGCGGCTTGGGCTTCAACTATTTTCACAATCTCGACCAGAAGCTTGCCGACCCTTATATGGGTTTCCAGGCATTCGCCGACTTTGACTTCCGCCCGATATGGCAGTCGATCATGGGTCAGGACTATCAGCCCACTTCGATCAAATGGGCCCCGATGGTGGGTGGCCGTCTCGGCGGCAGCATCATGATGGGCAGTTCGGAAACCTACGGCACCACCTTCACCCCCATGCTCGAGGTCTACGCCGGTGCCAACTGGTACTATTGGTACGCCCTCAACGGCATGCGCAACATGGAGCGCAACTGGCACAGCTTCTATGCCACCGTGGGCGTGGCCTACATGCAGCAGACATTTTTCCTGCCCATCCGCATCGGTTGGCGTTGGTAGTGTTCAGGACTTTGTGCCATGCAGTCAACACGCCAAAATAAAATCTGCCGCCTGATACAGCAGGACATGGGCGACATTTTCCTCCGCGAGATGAAGCCCGTGCTCGGTCCGTCGCTGGTGACCGTCACACAGGTGCGCATCACCCCCGACCTCTCGATAGCCCGCATCTATGTGTCGATCATGGTGATCGGCCAAGGCACCAAAGAGGGTCTGCTGGAACTGATCCGCGCCAACACCTCCGACCTGCGCCGCCGACTCGGCATGCGCGAGGGCAAACAGTTGCGCATCATCCCCCAACTGGAATTCTATCTTGACGACTCGCTCGACTATATCGAGAACATTGAGCGTCTACTCAAGCAATGAAGCTCGAACGGCTCATCGCAGCCCGCTACCTTTTCTCGGGTAAACAAAAGTCGGTCGTCAACGTCATCTCGTGGATCTCGCTGGCGGGTCTGCTCGTCAGCACCGCCGCCCTCATCGTCGTGCTGTCGGTCTACAACGGCATCGGCGACCTTACGCGCAGCCTTTTCTCCACCTTCGACCCCGAACTGCTGATCGAACCCGTCGAGGGGAAAACTTTCCGTACATCCGACCTCGACTATCGGCAGCTGCTGCAGACCAAAGGAGTGAGCACCGTCTCGCAGATGGCTTCCGAAACGGCTTGGATCACCTATGCCGGCAACCAGGCCATCGTCGACCTCCGCGGCGTCGACGAAGGCTATCACGAACTGACCGGCCTCGACACACTTATCTCCGACGGCCAATACGTGCTGCGCTTCAGCGACCCGCCCGTCTTCGGCCTCATCGTCGGCGGCGACATCTACTACAACCTCGGCATGCGCCTGCTCTCCAACACCCCGGCCGAAGTGCTCATCCCCAAGCGCGGCACCACCTCCCTCGGGCACTCCATCGACGAGGCCTTCAATGTGGGCTACGCCTATCCCGCCGCCAATTTCTTCATCCAGCAAGACATCGACCAGCGCTACGTCGTCACCCATATCGACCTCGTCCGCCAGCTGATGCACTACGCCCCCGACGAGTGCACCTCGCTGGCCCTCAAGCTCGCGCCCGGAGCCAAGGTGGCCAAGGTGAAGCGCGCCGTGAGCCTCCTGCTCGCCTCGGCCGATGTGCCCCTCGTGGTGAAGGACCGCTACGACCAGCAGCCGCTCTACTTCAAGATATTCCGCTCCGAACGTCTGGGCATCTACATCATCCTGTCGCTCATCATCCTCATCTCCACCCTTAGCCTCGTGGCATCGCTGTCGCTACTAATCATCAACAAACGCGGCGACGTGTTCATCCTCCGGAGCATGGGCATGACCCCCCGGCAGATCCGCCGCTCGTTCTTCGCCGAAGGCATCATGATATGCTCCATCGCCGTCGTGGCGGGACTGCTGCTGGGCTTCGTCGTATGCTATCTGCAACAGCAGTTCGGCATAGTGCGTATGGGCGACGGCAACTTCGTGGTAAGCGCCTTCCCCGTGGCCATGCGCGCCGTCGACTTCCTCATCACCTTCCTCCTCGTGATGTGCATCAGCACCTTCGCCGTGGGCCTCACCGTGCATCGCGCCCGCATCGAATAGGACACCAATATATAATAATGAATCTCCAGCCCCCTTCGGCCAATATGACGGGGTGAAAAACAAAAAAAGGCCGTACTGGCCTTTTTGTGGAGCTGGGCGGAGTCGAACCGCCGTCCAAACAAGTAACAGATGTGCTTTCTACATGCTTATCCGGTGGTTGGTTGTCGGGGCGGCTCCGGACATCGGCACCCAAGGCCACCCGTAGTCTCTCAAGGTTTCGCCTGCAGGTAGAGACGTCGTGCAAGCTATCCCGTCTTTGTTAGCACCTCATATTCAGCCGCCGACGGTCGGGGCCGCTGGGAGATGTCCCGTTCCTGCGCCTTGCGCGGGAATTAAGCCGAACTTACTGTTCTTCGGTTAGGCAGCGAGAGCGTAGTTGTTTTCGCCAATTATTGTTTTGCATCTGTGGTTAAGGCTTCTGGTGCGTCAGCCTGCATGCTTACATACCCATTATCCTTGCTGTCAAAACCAAGCAGCCCCTGGTATGTCGCCCTCACGGGCTATCATAAAAACAGCCCTCATGTGGAGAGCTGTTTTTGTGTTTGGCGGTCCGGACGAGACTCGAACTCGCGACCCCATGCGTGACAGGCATGTATTCTAACCAAACTGAACTACCG
>CAKZZD010000040.1 GCA_937886715.1 uncultured Bacteroidales bacterium
GTGCGTTTGCTCCACAAGGTCGCAGGCACTGTCTCCTACGGAGCCAGGCAGAATGCGGGAATGCGTTAATGTGTTAGTGCGTTAGTGCGTTTGCTCCACAAGGTCGCAGGCACTGTCTCCTACGGAGCCAGGCAGAATGTGGGAATGCGTTAATGCGTTAGTGCGTTAATTCGTGAATGTGTTTGCTCCACAAGGTCGCAGGCCATGTCTCCTACGGAGCCAGGCAGAATGCGTTAATGCGTTAATGCGTTAATGTGTTAATGCGTTAGTGTGTTTTTGATTGCGGAGGGTTGCCGGAGGGGAGATTTTTGTTTATTAACAAAGCAGGTTTTTTACTTTCAAATGGTTATCGTCAGGGTGGTGGGGATTGTTGATAACTCGTCGTGAGAGATTGTTGATTTCTATATAATTTAGCATCTTGAAAAACGACCCGTGAGGGTTGATAAAAATATTGTGTATCAGAAAAATAGTATTTGCTTTATGGCCAAGCAGGGCGACCTTTTTTCAGATTTGACACCTCAGCGCGAACCGGAGCCGCGCAAGAGCTACACGGCCGATGAGATTATGCGTTCGTCGGTGGAGTATTTCCACGGAGACGAGTTGGCGGCCAATGTGTGGATGAACAAGTATGCGTTGCGCGACGACGATCATGTGTATGAGCTTAATCCGGATATGATGCACCGCCGTTTGGCGCGTGAGTATGCGCGCATTGAGCGTCGCTATCCGAATGCGATGAGTGAGGAGGAGATTTACGAGTTGTTGAAGGATTTCCGCTATATTGTGCCGCAGGGTAGCCCGATGAGTGGAATCGGCAACGATTTCCAGGTGGTGTCGTTGAGCAACTGTTTTGTGATCGGGAACAGCGGGAACAGCGATTCGTATGGGGGGATCATGAAGATTGACCAGGAGCAGGTGCAGCTGATGAAGAGGCGCGGCGGAGTGGGCCACGATCTGAGCCATATCCGCCCGGCGGGCAGTCCGGTGAAGAATTCGGCGCTGACGTCGACGGGTATTGTGCCTTTCATGGCGCGATACAGCAATACGACGCGGGAGGTGGCGCAGGGAGGCCGCCGTGGTGCACTGATGCTGTCGATCAGCATCAAGCATCCGGATGCGGAGAGTTTTATCGATGCGAAGCTGGAGCAGGGCAAGATCACGGGTGCGAATGTGTCGGTGAAGGTGACGGACGAGTTTATGGAGTGTGTGCGCAGCGGCAAGCCTTTTGTGCAGCAGTATCCCATTGATTCGGACCATCCGATGGTGAAGAAGGAGATTAATGCGCGTGCGTTGTGGGACAAGATTATTGCCAATGCGTGGAGCAGTGCGGAGCCTGGGGTGCTTTTCTGGGACACCATCATCAGGGAGAGTGTGCCGGACTGCTATGCGGATTTCGGCTACCGGACTGTGTCGACGAATCCGTGCGGCGAGATCCCGTTGTGTCCGTATGACAGCTGCAGGTTGCAGGCCATCAACTTGTACAGCTATGTGGAAAATCCGTTCACGCCGGAGGCGAGGTTCAACTTTGAGCTGTTCCGCGAGCATGTGAAGAAGGGTCAGCGCCTGATGGACGACCTGATAGACCTGGAGCTGGAGAAGGTGGACCGCATATTGCGCAAGATCGAGGCTGATCCGGAGAGCGAGGAGATCAAGCAGGTGGAGCACAACTTGTGGCTGAATATCAAGATGAAGTGTATGGAGGGACGCCGCAGCGGTTTCGGAATCACGGCGGAGGGCGACATGCTGGCCGCGATGGGGCTGCAGTACGGCACCGAGGAGGCCACGGAGTTTGCGGTGAGGGTGCAGCGAGAGCTGGCGCTGGCGGCGTACGGGTCGTCGGTGACGATGGCAAGGGAGCGTGGCTCGTTCCCGATATACAATGCAAAGCGTGAGGAGAACAACCCGATGATACGCCGTATAGCCGAGGCCGATCCGGAGCTGTATGCCGAGATGACGAGATACGGTCGGCGCAACATTGCCCTGCTGACGATAGCGCCGACGGGCACGGTGAGTATCTGTACGCAGACCACGAGCGGCATCGAGCCGGTGTTTCTGGTGAACTACAAGCGTCGCAAGAAGATCAATCCCAACGACAAGGATTCGTCGAAACAGAAGATCATCAAAGACGAGAGCGGGGACTATTTTGAGGAGTACAATGTGTTTCACCCGAAGTTTATCGACTGGCTGAGGATTAACCACTATGATGTGGATCATGTGATGACCATGGACGATGCCGAACTGGCGAAGGTGATCGAGAAATCGCCTTATCACCATGCGACGTCGGCCGACATTGACTGGGTGAACAAGGTGAAGATGCAGGGTGCCATCCAGAAGTGGGTGGACCATTCGATCAGCGTGACGGTGAACATACCGAAGGAGACGAGCAAGGAGGTGGTGAGCCGCATATATGAGACGGCATGGGAGTCGGGGTGCAAGGGTTGCACGATATACCGCGAGGGTTCGCGCAACGGTGTGCTGGTGTCGAACAGCGAGGCGAAGAAGGACAGCCCGGTGTTTGCGGAGAGCAAGGCGCCGAAGCGCCCGAAGAAGCTGGAGGCTGAGATTGTGCGATTCAAGAACGACAAAGAGGACTGGATTGCCGTGGTGGGCATGTATGAAGGTCGGCCGTATGAGATTTTCACCGGTCGTGCGGAGAGTTTCCTGGTGCCGAAATTTGTGGAGAAGGGCTGGGTGATCCGCGTGAAAGAGAAAGGCGACGAGCATGCGCGTTATGACTTCCAGTTTTTGGACCAGGATGGTTATCATATCACGATGGAGGGACTGTCGAGAATGTTCAAGAAAGAATACTGGAATTATGCGAAGCTGATATCGGGAGTGTTGCGTCACGGGATGCCGATACCGAGTGTGGTGGAGCTGATCGGGAAGCTGAATTTCGACACGGATTCGATCACGACGTGGTCGAACGGTGTGGCAAGGGCTCTGAAGCGCTATATCAAAGACGGCACGGAGACGGGCGAGGTGTGTCCGGACTGTGGAGGAAAGCTGATTTACTCCGGCGGATGCAAGAGTTGCCCGAATTGTGGATGGTCGAAATGCAGTTGATGCCGAAAAACATTTAGCAAGCACACATATATCGCCAAGCAGGTGCCGAACGGGAAGCTCGCACCTGCTTTTTTATAAATTTAAGATTATTTTAATGTTTTTTGTTTCCATATAAAAAAAAATGTGTACTTTTGCAGCCGAATTACAGTACGAACCAAATAGAAGATTATCGAAGCAATTCTATCAGTTTTAACCCCCTAAACAAATAGGAGAAATGGACGTAAAGACCAGACAACTGACAGACAATGAATTGATTCTTCGCTATCAAGAGGGCGATGCTTCGTGCTTTGGCGCGTTGTTGGAGCGTTATCAGGCGAAGGTGTACGGTTATATCTTCTCGGTGGTGAAAGACAAGGAGACGGCCGACGATATCTTCCAGGAGACATTCTACAAGGTGATAGTCACCATCAAATCGGGTCAGTATAAGGACGAGAACAAGTTTGTGCATTGGGTGATGCGTATAGCGCACAACCTGATAGTGGACTATTTCCGCCGGAACAACAAGATGCCGTTGGTGCCGAACCGTCCGGAGAGCGACGTTCTGGACAATCTGAAGATACAGGACGAGAATGCGGAGTATGCCATCATGAAGAAGCAGACGAGCCAGAATATCCGCAAGCTGGTGAAGATGCTGCCGCCGGAGCAGCGCCGCGTGGTGATACTTCGCCACTATGGCAAGTGCGACTTCAAGGATATCGCCGCCCGCACGGGTGTGAGCATCAACACGGCTCTCGGCCGTATGCGTTATGCCATCATCAACCTGCGCCGTCTGGCCCAGGAGAACAATATGTATATTGAGCTGTAGGCTTTAGCCGGAGAACGATACAGGGGTTGCAGGCGCCAAGAGGACCTGCAACCCTTTTTTTTGTCGGTGGGTGTGAGGAGGAGAAGCGGCCGGGAGGGATGAACGCCGCCGAGGGCTGAAAAATGTGGTGTGGGAGGGCAATACTTTGGGCATTCCAACGTTAAGAAAAGACGATGATATCGAAAAGCAAACTGAAAGAGATGGCCACCTACCGTCAGCAGAAACGATGCGACGAGGAGGGGGTGTTTGTGGTGGAGGGCCCGAAGATGTGCGCAGAGGCGCTGTCGTCGGGCTTTGAGATCCGTGTGGTGTGTGCTGCCGCGGAGTGGCTGGAGGCGCACCGGGTGAGCGCGAAGGAGGTGTATGAGGTGGGTGCTGCCGAGCTGGAGCGCCTTTCGATGATGAAGAGTCCGAACCAGGTGTGGATGGTGCTTACGCGGCCAGAGCGGGTGCCGTTGCCGGCGACGCGACTGCCGCTGACGCTGGCATTGGACCGGCTGCAGGATCCCGGCAACATGGGAACGATCATGCGGACGGCGGACTGGTATGGGGTGAGGAAGATCGTGTGCAGCCGAGACACGGTGAGCTGCTACAGTCCCAAGGTGGTGCAGGCGTCGATGGGCGCCGTGTTCCGCACGGAGGTGGAATATGTGGAGCTGCCCCAATGGCTGAGGGCATGCGGGCTGCCGGTGTACGGCGCTTCGTTGCAGGGGCGGCCGCTGCAAGAGGTGGCGAGCGAGAGGGGCGCAGCGGTGCTGCTGATCGGCAACGAGAGCCGCGGTATCAGTGCCGAAGCGATGGCTGCGGTGGACCATCCCGTGAAGATACCCAACCTGGGCGGTACGGCAGAGAGCCTGAATGCGGCTGTGGCGGCGGGGATACTGCTCAACTGGATGGCCGCGGGCAAGTGAAACAGAAAACAATAACGGCAATGGAACATTTGGAATACCAAGAGGGAAGAACAGAGATAGGCCACTTGGGCAAGGTGGCGCTGATAGACCGGCTGACGGACGGCTTTGAGAGACGCAACGCGTCGACGGTGAAAGGCGTGGGCGACGATGCGGCGGTGCTAGGGACCGGCGCGACGAAGACGCTTGTGACCACGCAGACGCTTGTCGAGGGCATTCACTTCGACATGATGTACACCCCGCTGAAGCATTTGGGGTACAAAGCGCTGGCGATAGCGATCAGCAACCTGGCTGCGATGAATGCGACGCCGAAGCAGGCGTTGGTGAGCATAGCTGCCAGCAACCGCTATTCGGTGGAGGCGCTGGAGGAGCTGTATGCCGGAATCCGGCTATGCTGCAACCGCTACGATGTGGACCTGGCAGGAGGGGAGACGGTGACCAACAGGATGGGTCTGGTGATTACGGTGACCGCCATAGGCGAAGCTGCGGAAGAGAAGATCACCTACCGTAGCGGTGCAAAGCTGCACGACCTGATATGCGTCAGCGGCGATCTGGGCAGCGCCTACTGCGGGCTGCTGATCCTCGAGCGGGAGAAGGTGACCTATCAGGCCAACCCCAACTTCCAGCCTGACTTGGACGGGTTTGACTATGTGCTGGAGCGCTACCTGAAGCCGGAGCCCCGGATGGACATTGTGAAGCTGCTGGGCGAAAAAGGCGTGGTGCCGACGTCGATGATTGACGTGAGCGGCGGGTTGGCAAGTGAGATGCTCCACCTGTGCAAAGCGTCGAAGTGCGGCTGCGAAGTGTATGAAGAACGAATCCCGATCGACTACCAGACGACACGTGTGTGCTCGGAGATGAGCAAGAATATGCTTCCCGTGAGCTGTGCGCTGAACGGCGGCGAGGACTACGAGTTGCTGTTCACCATCCGGCAGAGCGACTATGAGACGGTGAAAGAGATGAGCGAGGTGCATATCATAGGCCATATCACAGAAGAGGGGTCGGCGGCCGTGATGGTGACGCCGCAGAACACGACGATAGAGCTGCGGGCGCAGGGATTTCAAGGGGAGGAATGACGGAATGACGAGAATAGACTCATACAAGCACAAGGGCTTGCGGGCCCAGATGGTGGAAGAGTTGAAACAGAAGGGCATCACCGATGCGGCGGTGCTGAATGCGATGGGAGAGGTGCCGCGCCATTGGTTTATCGACACGGCGCTGGACGCGTATGCGTATGACGACCGGGCGCTGAAGATCGGGTGTGAGCAGACGATATCGCATCCGTCGACGGTGGCCATGCAGACACAGCTTTTGACGGTGGCGAGCGGCATGAAGGTGCTAGAAATAGGCACAGGCAGCGGCTACCAGACGGCCATCCTGTGCCGGATGGGCGCGAGGGTGTACACCGTAGAGCGACAGAAAGGGCTGTTTGACAAGACGAGTGCGCTGCTGCGCCAGCTGGGCTACAGAGCGAAATGCTTTCTGGGCGACGGCTACCAGGGGCTGAAAGAGGTTGACTACGGACCGTATGACAGGATCATCGTGACCTGCGGTGCGCCGGAGATACCGGCCCCGCTTATGGCGCAGCTGAAGACGGGCGGCGTGATGGTGATCCCACTGGGCGAAGATGAGCAGAAGATGCTGCGGATAGAAAAGGGCGGCGAGCGGCCCGACCAGTGGAAAGTGGAACAATTCGGCACCTACAGCTTTGTGCCGATGCTCGATGGACGCAACTTCTCCTAGCGGAGGATGAAATGCTGCTTAGAAAGACGGGGGTTGCGGACGGCTATGCCTGTGTCGAAGAGGTCGAGGGTGAGTTGCCATTCGGGGTCGTCGACGAGTTGCTGCCAGCGTGACTTGTTGCGATGAGGATGGTCGACGAGGAGGAAGGTCCCGTCGGGCGTGGAATAGGGCGGGTTGCCGTCGGGAAGAGAATAGTAGCGCCGGAGTCGCCAGGCAATATCGGAGAAGGAGTGGCTGCGGTGTCCCCCCGCATGAGCGAAGAGCACCTCGGTGTAGAGGCGGTAGAGAAAAGGAGAGTGGATGTTGTAGCGCGTTTTGGCGCGGAGAAAATGTTCCAGTCGATTCATGGCTGCAAAGATACTAAATAAGGTTTAAAGAATAAAGCTTAAAGTTTAAAGTTGATGAAAATCAAAGATATACTACTTCTGCTGGTGGTGTTTGTCACCTTTGCTGGATGCAATGGCAACGGAGATTACGCCCCCAAGCCGCAGGCCTACCTGCGGATAGACATGCCGGAGCACACCTACTGGCATGTCGACAGCCTTTGCATCCATCC
>CAKZZD010000041.1 GCA_937886715.1 uncultured Bacteroidales bacterium
CGTGTGCTCTTCCGATCTTTCAACTCGGCGGTGGCCACAGCCTGTGCCGGCAGCGGCTCGGCCTTGGCGGGCTCGGCTTGCTTGGGATCCTCTTTCTTGGCCACGGGGGCAGGCTCCTCAGCGGCGGGTTTCGCGGCGGGGTCTTTGTAGCCCTTGATGTTGATCACCGGGTTCGACAGCACCTTGGTGCCCTCTTCCGAGGCTTTGTAGGCCATAAAGGCGTTGAACAGGCTCACGGCGATCTTGGCCTGACCTTCGTCCGACAGCATGAAGGCCTCCTCCGTGGGGTTGCTGATGAAGCCCACCTCCGTCAGCACCGACGGACAGGTGGTCTTGTACAGCACATACAGCTCGGCCTGCTTCACGCCGCGGTTGATGGTCTTCAGGTTGCGCTTGTACTGGCTCTGGATGGCCTGTGCAAAGTCCAGGCTCTTGTCCAGGAAGGCATGCTGGAACATCGTCAGCATCACATACGACTCCGGCGCGTTGGGGTCGAAGCCGCTGTAGTCGGCATTGGTCTTGTAGTCGGCCTCCAGCAGGATGTCGGCATTCTCTTTCTTGGCCACCTCCAGGTTGGCGCGGCTCTCCGACAGGCCCATCACGAAGGTCTCCACGCCCGTCGGCGACGTCGTGGGATGCGAGTTGGCATGGATCGAGATGAACAGGTCGGCTTTGTTGCTGTTGGCAATGCGGGCACGCTGCGCCAGCGAGATGTCCACGTCTGTCGTGCGCGTGTAGATCACCTTCACGTCGCTGTAGTTGTCGCTGATCAGCTTGCCGAACTTTTTCGCTATCGCCAGGGTGATGTCTTTCTCCTGCGACCGCACCCCGTGCGCACCCGGCTTGGCGCCGCCGTGACCCGGGTCAATCACCACCGTACGCACACGGTAGACCTCTTTTTTTTGCGAAAAAGCGGGACATATTCCTACTGCCAGCACAATAATAATGGCAAATAAGCGTTTCATATCCAAATATATATATTTTATTTTTCCCGTTTGCATAAATAATTTTATTTTTGCAAATCGAAAATGCAAAGATACGAATAAAAACAGAACTACATTTTCTATGTTGAAAAAAAGTGCAGAAAACCGCCGCCGCCTGCGTCCTGTCGCCCTCCGCGGCACCCTTTCTGCCATCATCTGAATCCCCCGCCGTGCATCGCCTTCGCCACATACTCCCCCTGCTCTTTCTCCTCGTCTTCACCCTCGGCGCGGCGGCACAGGCCGACATCGACACCCTCGCCCCCATCTCCCCCAACGCCCTCTCTTCCGTCGTCAAGTACAAGGCCCGCGACTCCGTCGCCATCGACCTCAACTCGCGGCGCGCCTTCCTCTTCTCCGACGGCAGCATCGACTACGACAGCATGCTCCTCATCGCCGACCGCATCACCGTCGACTTCGACCGCCAGACACTCCACGCCCACGGCACCCCCGACACCGCCGACACCGCCGGCAACATCGTCGGCCGCCCCTTCTTCCGCCAGGCCGGCACCGAATACCACGCCGACAGCATCACCTTCAACTACAACACCCAGAAGGGCATCATCTCCGGCGTCATCACTCAGGAGGGCGACGGCTTCCTCCACGGCAACCGCGTCAAGAAGATCAACGACTCGGTCATGTACCTCTCCGGCGGCAGCTACACCACCTGCAATTTCGCCCATCCCCACTTCGCCATCAATTTCACCAAGTCGAAGCTCATCACCAACGACAAGATCGTCACCGGCCCCGCCTGGCTCAGCGTCGAGGATGTCCCCACCCCCGTCGCGCTCCCCTTCGCCTTCTTCCCCATCACCCACGAGCGCCAGTCCGGCATCCTCCTCCCCTCCTATGGCTGGATGAACTACCGCGGCTATTACCTCAAGGACGGCGGCTACTATTTCGCCCTCAGCGACAACTACGACCTGGCACTCCTCGGCGAGATCTACACCAACCTCAGCTGGGCCGCCGAAGCCAAGTCGAACTACTACCGCCGCTACAAGTACAAGGGCAACGTCGACCTCCGCTACGGACGCACCTTCATCGGCATCCGCGAGGACACCGCCAACTATGCCGCCTACACCGACTTCAAGGTCAGCTGGCGCCACGACCAGGACAGCAAGGCCAACCCCTACAGCCGCTTCTCCGCCGACGTCAACCTGCAAAGCCGCAACTATAACAAGAACACCACCAATCGCAGCGACTATTTCAACAGCACCACCACCTCCTCCATCAGCTACACCACCAAGCTTGGCCCCTACCTCAACCTCGCCGCCTCCGCCCGCGAGTCCTACAACGCCCAGACCGGCGTCATCAACGTCAAGCTCCCCTCCCTCTCGCTCTCCTCCGTCACCATCTATCCCTTCCGCCGCAAGAATCCCTCCGGTGCCTACCGCTGGTACGAGAACATCTCTCTCTCCTATGTCATGAATGCCGAAGACAACATCACGGCGCAGGATTCCGACCTCTTCCGCCAGACCACCCTCGACCGCATGCAGTACGGCATCCAGCACAGCATCCCCCTCTCCTCCTCCCTCAAGGTGCTCCGCTTCCTCAACTGGACCAACAGCGTCACCTACAACGAGCGCTGGCATTGGACCACCATCGAGAAGCGCTACGTCGACTATCAGGTCGTCACCGACACCCTCCGCGGCTTCCGCGCCAACCGCGACTTCAGCTTCAGCTCGTCGCTCACCACCCGCATCTACGGCCTCTTCCAGTTCAAATACGGCCCCCTCAAGGCCCTGCGCCACGTCATCAACCCCTCGCTCTCCTTCTCCTACCACCCCGACTTCGGCGCCGAGCGGCTCGGCTACTGGCGGCAATACACCGACAGCACCGGCTACGTCCACCGCTATTCCATCTTCCAGCAGAGCCTCTACGGCGGCCCGCCCGACGGACAGAGCGGACAGCTCCGCCTCTCCATCGGCAACAACCTCGAGGTCAAAGTCGCCAACCCCTTCGACACCGCCGCCGAGGTCAAGAAGGTCGTCCTCATCGAAAACCTCAATTTCTCCACCGCCTACGACCTCGCACGCGACTCGCTCCGCTGGTCCAACCTCTCCGTCACCGGCCGCACCACCCTCTTCCGCAGCCTCGTCCTCAACTATAGCGCCTCCTTCTCCCCCTACGTCATCGACACCCTCGGCAACATCCACAATCGCTTCCTATGGAACGAGGAACACCGTCTCTTCCGGCGCGACAACTCCACCATCAGCGCACAGCTCTCCTGGAGCCTCAACAACAACACCTTCGCCTCCGGCAACGCCAAGTCGGCCGGCCAGCCCGTCCACCATATCCTCCAGACACCCTACAACTACAACCCCGTGCTGATGACCGGCGGCTACGTCGACTTCTCCGTCCCCTGGAACCTCAGCATCAGCTACACCTTCTCCTACGTCAACACCTTCGTCGCCCGCGAGATGGCCCTCCAGCACCAGACCATCCAGAGCCTCAGCCTCTCCGGCAACGTCAGCTTCACCAAAAACTGGAAGGTCGCCATGACCACCGGCTACGATTTTGTCAACAAGGGCATGTCCTACACCACCGTCGACATCTACCGCGACCTCCATTGCTGGGAGATGCGGCTCAGCTGGGTGCCCTTCGGCTACTACAAGAGCTGGTTTTTCCAGATCAATATCAAAGCCGACGCCCTCCGCGACGTCAAGTACGAGAAGCGCCAGTCCTATCTCGACAACCAGGGCTACTATTCCTACTGACCCCGCCCCACACCGACACGTACATCAACCCCACACCACGATATGAACGAGAAGCTATACTACACCATCACCGAAGTGGCCGACATGCTCGGCGTCAACGCCTCGCTGCTGCGCTTCTGGGAGAGCGAGTTCGACAGCCTGCGGCCCGCCAAAAACAAACGCGGCGTGCGTCGCTACACCGCCGACGACATCGAGCTGCTCCGTCGCATCCATTATCTCACGCGCGACTGCGGCTACACCCTCGAAGGGGCCCGCGAGCAGCTGCGAACCAAACCCGTCGACGACCCTTCCCAGCAGCTCGCCGACACCCTCCGCACCCTCCGCACCTTCCTCACCGACCTCAAATCCCAACTCTGACCCCATCCCAGTATCCAGAACCTCGGAGAGGTTCAACCTCAGTAACCCCTGACAAGCCCAGCGCCATCTGGTGCTGTACGGCGTAGCCTTTCTTTTATGTTCTTATTGTTCAGATTGAGGTTCTGATTGCGCATTACGGATTGTTCTGATTGAGCCAGCCAGTTCTGATTGAGCCAGACCGCCCGCCCGCGGTCGCAATCAAATAGTTTTTTCGCGTATTTCTCGCCGTTTTAGTCATCACGAGCGGCCCCATCGCTGGGGCGTTTATCTCCTTTTCGGGTCTCCCCGACCCCACCTTCTCGACGTCTGTCGTACAACAGACCTCCATGGGAGGTATCCAGGAGGTCAGCAGGAGGTCGGCAGGAGGTATCCAGGAGGGAGGCAAGGAGGACAGAAAAAAGAGCACGAAGGTGGTGTGCCTTCGTGCTCTTTTTTGTGTTGTGTATGTGGCTGCTATGCAGCCGTATGGTTATCTTCTCTTGCTGGGCGTATAGGCTTTCAGCACGGGCAGAACGGTGCCATCGTTTTCATTGGTGCGAATCCACTCGGAGCCAAGTGCAGTTGTCATACTGCGAATCTGGTCGTTGTTGGACGTACTGGCATTGGTAATAGGGCCCTGTGCTGTACCGTCAACCACATAGCAGGCGCTGAAGTTGGTAGCCACCGCCGTCGATTCGTTTTGGATGCTGCCGTAGAACTTGGTGGCCTTTGCCGATTCATGGGAATAGGCTCTCTCTATACGGCCGCTCTGGTAGTGTCCCACCACTCCGCCGACTTTGGCATTGGAATTGGCGGCACGCACCTCGTTGACATCCACGAAGCAATCTTGGATATTGGCAGTTGCGGTACCGCTGGTATTCGTGTTGAGGTGTCCTACGATGCCGCCGACCTTGGCGTTGGCATAGAGGGCCGTGACAATCATACTGGCGTCGTGGCAGAAGCAGCGCTTCACGAGACCGTTGGTCATCGTGGCCACGATGCCGCCCACATAGCTGCCGCCCTGCAGGGTGGCGTCGGTCCAGCAATAATCGACGGTGCCGCCGGTCATCGTGTTGACGATGCCGCCGACGTTCTGGGCCGACTCAAGTTCGACGGTGCGGATGGTGGCGTTCTTGCCGCAGTAGCAATGCTGTATGATGCCACTGTTGGTGTAGGCGATGCCGCCCCAGGCCATGTTGCTGTTCACCACGCGGGCAGCGAAATAGCTGTCCTTGATGGTGCCGCTGTTGGTGTGGGCAATGCCGCCGACCTGAGAGTTGTCAACGGAGGAATTGTTCACCTTCATGGGCGATGCGGCATAGCATCCGATGATAGTACCGGCATTGTTGTAGCAGACGCCGCCGATGTTGCCGTTGATGGTCATATTGGCGTTGTTGCCGCAGCCTTCGAGAGTACCCACGTTGGTCACGCAGATGCCGGCGAAGTTGCCGCCATACACGATAGGCGTGGTGGCAGAGGTAGAATAGATGTTGCAGTTTTTGATGGTGCCCATATTGGTGCCGCAGAAGGGCGAGAAATCGCTGCTGCCGCTGATGGTGCCGCCGCATTTCACGTTGACGCCTTCCACCGTGGCGCCGCTGGCGATGCTGTTGAAGATGGGCTTGCCGCTGTTGTTGGTGATGCCCTGCAGCTGTGCCGAGCCGCCTTCAGCCATATAGTACATCTTGCCCGTGAAATTGTTGATACCCGTCCAAGTGTCAGGCAGCACAATGTCGGAGCGCATGATGTGGAAGACGGTGTTGTTGGTCACCGTCACGCCGTTGATGGTGGTGGGGTGAGCGGCGAGGTACTGCATATCGGCAGCGCGGTAGATCTTGAAGGGGCGGTCGGCGGTGCCGTTGCCGACAAGGCCGACGCTGGCAGCCGTGAAATCGTTGGCCAGGTCGAGGGCGGGCATATAGGTGATGCCGTTGCGGCGCACCTTCATAGTGGTGGTGGCCGTCTTGCCGTCGACATTCAGCGTCACAGCGTAGGTAGTGGTGCCGGTTTCGCCAGTCTTGGCGGGCATCACCAGGTAGAGCGACTTCACCTCTCCGGCTCCTACGCTCAAACCATTGCAGTCGAGGGTGACCGTGTTGCTGCCACTGGCATCGGAGAGGTAGGGGTTGTCGGTGTAGAGAGCCTCCACGTTGAACAATCCGGAAACGGGCTGGTCAGCGTTGACGGTGATGGTGTTGATGGTCACCGCGCTGGAGCCGCTGTTGAAGAACTGCAGGCGCACCAAGCCAGCCAGCGACTTGAAGTCGAGGTTGAAGGGGTTGTTGTCGGTGCCTTCGCTCCAGCTGCCACCATACCAGGCCACCATGGGGAACATCTGTTTGTTGAAGCTGTAATCGTCGCGATAGGTCTGCTCGGCGGGCAGGTTGACCTTGGCGGTGAAGCCCTTGGCGTCGCCGGCCGTGCCGCGGAGCACGTTGGCATCGCTGTGCGGGTGCAAGCCGACGAAATACTTCGACGTCCAAGGCAGATAGGTCACAAACACACCGTTGAAGTCGGCATCATAGTCGAGGTCTTCGATGAGCTCGCCGACGCTCGGGTCGGGATGTTCGTTGGGACCCATATTGACGAGGGTTCCGAGAGCCTTCTCGTTGCCACTCTGGTCGCTGATGATGTCGATCTCGTCGTCCTCCTCCCAGTAGATCCATTGCTCACGCAACAAGACGACCTTGCTGTCGGAGGTGAACTGTTCAAGGCTGGAGTTGAAGGTGACCTTCTGGTTGTCGCGCTCGGGGTTGCACGCCGTCAGGGTGACGGCGGCGACGATAGCGACAGCCATAAAGCGAATCACATTGCGCATAGAAATATGTTTTTTCATCTTGTCTTTCTCCTTTCGTTTGATTAAAATCCCCAGAGACCGCTCTCGTACTCACCTGTGTTGTCGGTGTACTCGGAGAGCTCTTCGGAACCACGCGTGGTTTCGCGCTCGTTACCTTCAATCAGTACATAGTCTTTGTGGAGACCGATGCCGGACCAGGCGAAGCCCTTCTCGGCGCTGTACATGTAGACCTCGAGTTGAGGCTTTATATAACTCTTTTTCATCTCGTATGGTGGATTTTATTTTTTGATCAGTTTCTGGATAGTCACGCTGTTCTGGGTGTGCACGCGGAGGTAGTAGACTCCGGAGGCGTAGTTGCTGACGTCGACCGTGGTGGACATGTGGTTGTCGGCCTCGGGCGTAGCCATCAGGCGACGGCCTTCGTTGTCGTAGACCTCGACGAAGCGGAGCTGTTCAGCCTCGACGGTGACGCGGGCGGTGGTCGGGTTGGGGTAGACCGCGATGTGGGTCGTGCCGGTCTCGACGATGCCCAGGTTGTCGGTGAGGACGAGGTTGAGGGTCACGACGCTGTCGCAGCCGTTCTCGGTCTGCAGCGTGTCGCTGAGCACGAGGGTGGCGGTGCCGTACTCGTCTACGGTGCTGCGCAGCAGCTCGGTCTCGGTGGCGGTCAGGCTGAAGCCATAGCCGAAGTACGACTCGCCGAAGGTGGCGCTGTCGGTGTAGGTCTCGTGACTACCGTGGTGGATGACAAGGGTGAGGGTGGTGGTGCTGTCGATCATCATCAGGCTGTCGATGACGCTGGTGCTGATCACGGCACTCTCGGTGTAGACCACGCCGTCGATCTCGATGCTGTCGCAGGCGGTCATGATGGCGCTGTCGCGGACGGTGATCATGTCGGGCGTGCCGAAGATCGGGTAGCCGCCGTTGCTGCCGGTGAGGTCGCTGCGCCAGGTGCGATAGTCGCTCTCCTGACGGTGGTCGCGCACCCAGATGTTGAGGACGCGGGTCAGGTTGTCGACGCCGTAGACAGGCTGGCTGGTGGTGACGTCGTTGCCCTGGCCGGCGAAGGTCACCACGGTGTTGACGTGGGCCGTGCCGTGGCCATTGCCGACCGGCTGCGTGGCGCTATGCTGCTCGTAGTAGTTGTTGTCGGCATAGACGCCGTTGCCGAGGTCGGCACCAACGGCGCCGTGCAGCTGCGAACCTTCCACCTTGCCATAGACGTAGTTGTTCTCCATGACGGTGTTGCGGGCATAGGCCACAATGCCGCCCATGTTCTGGGCGCTGCCGTTGCTGGTCATGCTGACGTAGTTGTTGCGGACCACCGAGGGGCCTTCGACGCTCTTGCTGGTGCTAGGAGTGCCGTCGAGGCGACCGGCGATACCGCCGATGTAGACGCCTTCCATGCGGCTGTCGTTGCGAGCCGAGCTGTTGGAAAGGGTCATCGTGTTACCGTCGCCGATGATACCGCCGCTATAGACGGCATCACCCATATATTTGGCCTTCGAGGCGGTGGCGGTGACGGTGCTACTGTCGCCCATGCCGAGGATACCGCCGCTCACATAGTGGGTGGTGATCATGGTCAGGTTGTCGCCATCTTCGTCACCCACGGCGACGTTGATGAGCTTGGCTTTGTTGACAGCCTTGGCGGCGATACCGCCGACATACTGTGCGCCGTGGAAGAGCGAGCTCTGGATCTCGATGCCTTTGACTACAGCGGTGTCAAGCACTCCGAAGAAGCCGACATTGCTGAGGGCGGGCTCGTTGACGATGATGTTCTTGATGACGACGCGGCTGTCGGTCAGCACGGTGGTGTCAGTTGCATTGCTGCTGACGCCGAAGAAGCGGCCGCGGAACGGATGCTGCTCACGTCCGACGGGCGTCCAGAGGTAGTCCTTCATATCGTAGCCGCCATCCTTCTGGTGCAGATAGACGCGGTTGAAGTAGTAGGGATGCGCCTGGGCGCCGTTGATGCCGTTCACCATGCTGATGAACCAGGCCAGACCGTTCTCGGTGTAGATATGCACATCGCCGTCGTGGGTGGTGACGAAGCCGGCATTGCTCGGACGTTCGGTGTAGTAGTAGTTGTCGTCATAGACAGCGTTGGCAACGCTCTCGCTGTTGACATAGTTGATCCAGCGGGTGCCGGGCGTGAAGTAGGCCGTCACGGTCGTGTTGAGGGCGTTGATGATATAGGGCGTAGTGGGCTGGTCGTACGGGTCGAAGTCCCACATGGCGAAGCTCTTGCCGGAGGCCGGGGTGGCGTTGAGGGTGATCACCTCGCCGTCGCAGAAGTAGGTGTTGGCCAGGTCGAGGGTAGCAGAGGCATCGTCGTACTCGGTGGCGCTGACGCTACCGAAGGATTCCTCAGGCCAGACATTGGCCGTCAGCTTGACGCCCTTGAAGTTGCGGACGATCGTGGCGGTGTTGGCGCGGTTGGTGTCGGTGTTGGAGGCTTCCTCCGTACCGTAGGTCAGGCCGCTTTCAGCCTCACTCTTCTGGAAGGTGACGGTGACATTCTTGGCAGTCTTACAGCCGAGGGCATCGACAACGCTGATGCTGTAGGTGGCCGAGGTGCTGTTGACACCCGAACCCATGTCGATGTCAGCATCGGTGAAGGTGTAGCTGTCGGTCATGCACATGTTGTCGGGCTTTTCGCTGATGGTGACCGTCTCCTTGAGGGTGCTGCCATCTTTCTTCCAATCCACGGTGTAGGGGGCAAAGCCGCCGCGGAAGTTATAGTCGAGAGATTCGCCGGCGGTGGGGCAGCTGGCCGAGAGGTCGGCGTTGAAGTTGATCACGGCATCCTCACAGAGCAGACCGTCGAACTGGTTGCGGAACGAGGCGCAGCGGTGGAGGTAGAAGCGCTGGCTGCTGAAGTCGGCGCTGTTGTCGTTATAGTAGAAGGGCGACTCCTTGGTGCCGTCGTTGTCGAGGTCGTAGCTCCAGGCGTTGTTGTCGACGAAGAGGTTAACCAATCGAGCATCTTCAATATAGCTGGTGAAGGTGGTCTTGGCCACGACAGCGGTGATGGTGTCGCGGACAGCCTCGCCGGGGAAGGCCTTGCTGACACCGATATGGGTGCCTGCAGGCAGGGCGCTGCTGAAGCTGATCACCGAATTGTACTTGTCAATGAGCTCGGTGGTGGGAGTACCCTCGCAGTCCATCGTGGTTTCCTTGGCGACACGGCCGAGATAGACGTTGGCCAGTGTGGTGATGCCATTGGTGTTGATGACGCGCTTGTTGTAGGTGGTGGGATCGTCGGCCCAATAGGTGGTGCCGTCGGCGATCAGGTAGTTCTTGTCGATGACGATGGCGCCTTCAGAGGCATCACCGAGCTGCACCTCGGCCACTTCGGCCTGGACGGCGCCGCGGGTGGGGTTCTGGGCGACGAAGTCGTCGTCAAGCACGTTGAAGTTGTTCTCGATGGTGACGCCGTTGTTGAGGGTCAGCAGCGAGGGCTTTTCGCCGGCAGCATTGCCAAGGAGACGGATAGCACCGGGGTTGGAGGTGCTGCCGTTGTAGTTGTTGCGTACCACGGTGTTGGCGGCCAGGGCCAGGGTGGAGCCGTTCTCGACGAGGAAGATGGGGCCGTCGGCCTTGAGGCTGTTGCCGCTCTTCCAGTTGCCGTCGGCACCGGCGGTTGCGTCGGCGACGGGCGACACGGCGCTACCGTCGAACAGGACGTTGAAGGCCGAGAAGCGGGCGCCGTTGTAGACGTGGAACATCGTGCCCTTGTAGGCAGCGCAGTCGCCGGGCAGCTGGTGGTGGTGGCCGGAATAGCGCACCACAGGCACGCGGGTCATGTCGAAGCCGCGGAGCACCATGTTGGTGTTGATATCCATCTCGTCGATGATGGCGAAGACGTCGCCCTCCTGATAGATAAGGTCGTTGTTGAAAGCCTCTTCGAAGCTCCGCAGGTAGTACTGGGGCTGCTTGCCTTTGGCCTTGTTCCAGTCTTCATCGGTGGTATAACCAGTGGGACGTGCCGTGGGAGCGGGAGTGACGGTATATTCGGTGCCGTCGCAGGTGCGGGTCACGCTGTTGGCCGAGGCCAGGTAGATGGTGTCGCCGTGCTCACGCACACGGACATAGATGGTGTCGTAGAAGCGGCCCTGCATAGCGTCGCCCTTATAGTAGACATAGTCGAGGATGACGCGTCCGGCGAAGCCGTTGGGGTAGACCAGGCTGCCGTCGAAGCCGAGTTCATAGTCGATGGCGGCGGAGGCACGTCCGTCGAGGGTGCCGAGGAAGATGCCACGCTGGTTGCCATTCTCGGAGAGACCGTCGTAGGCATGGTCGCCATCGAAGGTGATGTCACCCACCACAGCATTGTCGTAGACACCTTCGTTGATGTGGGTGCCATTCTCGTCGGTGGTAGTGGTATAATGGCTGGGATACTTCGAGAAGAGGATGGTGTCAATGCCGTCGTGAGTGGAGTTCTCAGCTTCGGCGCCGAGGAAGGTGCGGCCGTAGTTGGCCTTGGTGAGGGTGTAGAAGTCGTACTCGGCGCCACCGTTGGTGTACCAGCCGTTGATGGTGGTCACGTTGCCGGTGAGGTCCTCGTTGAGTTTGGCTTTGAGGTTGAACTTGTTGGTGGTACCAGCCACGCTGCCGTCGGTAAGATAGAACACATCAGCTGTGCTGGCGGTGGGCACCGGCTGGCGGTCGCCGCGGGCACCGGTGCCGTTGCCGGCCTGGTGCGGCGTGTTGACCTCTTCCCAACGGATCGACGAGAGGTAGAGACGACGGGTGTTGAGCGAAGCGGGGATGATACGCTTGCGGACGTAGGTGTCGTTGGTGCCTTCGTTGTACATGGCCAGCAGGTCGACATGCGAGCCTTTGAACTTGTCGATGATGGTGTTGATGGTGATGGTGACCTTCACATCGTTGTTCACGACATTGCCTTCTGCATCATATTCGGTGAAGGTGAACTCCACATCGCCGACGATGGTCTTGGCGAACTGGTTGTAGTAGGTCAGGTAGAGATCCATCTGCGGCATGGCGTCGGTGTTGACGGCCGGCGTCTGATAGGGAGAGGCCGAAGAGGCGTTATAGTTGCCCGATATGGCGGCCGAGTTAGTTTCGGCGAAGCCCGTGCCGGCGACAAGGACGAGGCCGAAATGGTCGTCGGGATTTTCATAAATGCCGGTGGCGTCGACGCAATTGGAGGCGTTGACGACGGTCACTTTTTGCACATCCGTCTCGGTATCAGGCCATTCGTCGTCGGGATCGCCACCGGGAAGGTTTTCGAACGCGCCGGTGGGTTGCCAGCCGGCATCGATCAGCTTCATGCCTTTACCCTCGGCGACGAGGACGCCGCTTTCGAGCTTAAAGTAGTGACCCTGCGGGGTGACCGGCAGATAGAGGGTGGCCTTGGCCAGCGACATGTTGAGCGGATCGACGCTGGAGGAACAGTTGTTGGTGGTGATCAGACGGTTGATGTCGGAGTGAGCGGTAGGCGTCGAGAAGGCGTCAATCTGCTGGGTCACGGCCGAGGTGCCGGCGCCGAGCTGCCAGAGGCGGAATACGCCATTGTCGTTCCAGTCGATCTGGGCGTTGGCCTCATCGGTATTGGTGTTGTTACTGCTGCAGGGCGACACATAGCCGCCGGCTAAGCCTGTCATGGGGCTAGCCATCAGCTGGGCACGGAAGCCTTCATCGGTAACGGCATAGGCCCAACCGTTGACGGGGCCATAGGTGACGGCACCCGTCTCCACATCGGTGGTGGCGATGCGGACATACGAACCGTTGAGGATATAGAAGAGGGTGGCAGGATTGCTCTCAGGGTTGGCGAAGCTGTACTGCTGACAGGTGGTGCAATTCTCGCCGTTGTCATCGAGAGGCTCGGTGATATTGGTGGAGGCAGGGCAATAGACGTTGCCGCTGTTGAAGAGGGTGAGCTTGCCGACATTGTCGATCGGGCGCTCGATGGTGATGTTGTTGTAGTCCTTGCCGTACATGTGGCCGATGCGGTTGATGGCATAGGTCACCGCCGAGTAGGCCGACGAAGCGTCGACAGCGCCCTTGTAGACGATGGCGGTGTTGTCGAGGGTCAGACTGTCGGCACGCTGGATCGACTCGATCTGTTTGTTGGCGCCGTTGCAGCCGTTGACCTTGCCGTAGTTGCGGAAGGTGATGATGCTCTTGATATCGCCGCCCTTGGTCGAGGTGCCGGCGCCGATGATGCTCTTCACGATGTCGAAGTTGGGCAAGCCGGAGGCGTTGTAGCCGTTGCCGTCGATCAGGATGCGGCTCTCACCGCCGTAGTAGCCCTGCACTTCGTCGAAGTTGGCGTTCTCGCCAGCTTCGCCCCAGTTGGCGCCGGCATAGATCGAGGTGTGGAAAGCCATGGCGTTGGGAGCCATATAGTTTTCGGCCTCGGTTTCGGTGAAGGTAGGTTTATAGTCGGCGAAGTTATGGCCGCGGTAGGTGTTGGTCCAGACGGGGCTAGCGCTGACGGCATCCTTACCGACGTTGACGTAGGTGGAGCCGTAGATGTTGCCGAGGAAGCCGCCGCCATAGACGTTGGCCATATAGGTGCCGCCCGTGATGTTGACGATAGAGGACGGCAGGCTGTTGGCCACGTCGTCGACATCTTCATCAACACAGCTGGGGAAGCCGTCGTTGACGTTCTGCGTGCCGCCGTAAATCGACTGGTGGACGGTACCCTTCTCCATGTTGATCTGCTTGACGGCGTAGGTGATCTGGTCGCCACCTTCGGCGCCGGCGCCGCCGGCGTAGATGTCGTGCATGTATTCACCGCCGTGGATGTTGAGCAGGATGTGCGAAGGATACTTCGAAGCATTGCTGCAGTAAGTCTCGTCCTTCACCAGTGAGCAGTCGGTGCCGCGCTGGGGGATAATGGTGGTGATGGTTTCAGTATTGTCGCTATTGCTGACGATCTTGGTTTCACCGGTGACGGTCTTGAAGGTGGTGCCCAGACGGCCGCCGCCGTAGAGGTTGCCGTTCACCTTGATAGTGTGTGAGGTGTTGTCGGCGATGTTGATCACCACATCCTCGATGTTGGGCAGCTGGATGCCCTCGAGGGTCTCGGTGCCGTTGCCGGCGCCATAGATATTGTTATATTCGCCGGCGTTGATGTTGACCTTGGTGCTGCGGACGTTACCGCTGTAGTTGTTGCCACCGTAGAGGTCGCCGATGGTGGTGCTGTTGCCGTTAACCGTGACGAGGGCTGCGTCGAAGACGTCGGAGCCCCAACATCCGCCATAGAGTTCGTCGATGTTCAAGTTCCAGGTGTCCCACACCGTGATTTCGGTGTTCTGGACGTCGCCGCCCTTACCGCCGCCATAGGCGATCACCTTGCCGCCGTTGCCGACGGAGGCTGCATGCTTAAGGTCGACCTTGCTGAGACCGGTGGAGAAGGTGAATTCGCCCGACTCGATGCCGCCGTGCTTCACCGAGGGAGGCACCTGGCCGGCCACGACGTTACCGACGTGCGGGTCGCAGAGATTTTCGAAGTTACCGGCGCCGCCGCCATAGATCTGTCCGGTGATGACAGCACCGCTGATGGGATAACCGCTGGCGCGGCTTGCGCCATCGCGGAGACACATCTTGTCGTCGATAAGGACGTAGGTGTCGCCGCAGTCGCCGAAGTTACCGCCGCCGTAGACGCTATTGTTCACGGTACCGCCATAGATGTTGACGCTGGTCTTGTTGACATAGGGGCTCATCACCGACACCTCGAGCTTCTTGTTGCCCTCGGCGACGAGTTTGGAATGGTCGTCGAAGTCGTAGGCTGCACAATCGTAGCAAAAGGTGCGTCCTTCAGTATCGGTGGAGGGAGTGCCCTGGTAGCTATACTTACCGTTGGAGCCGCCGTAGAGGTTCTGCACCGTGCCGCCGACGACGTCGATGCGAGATTCGGAGACCTTACCGCTGATGTTGTTACCACCATAGACGGTGCCGACGTTACCCTTCTGGATTTCGACGTAGGCGATACCCACGAGGTCGGCCATCTTGCAGCCGCCGTAGATGGTGTTGATGTTCACGTTCTCGCTGTTGAGCTGGACGTAGGTGCTGACAGGTTTGATCTGGTTGCCGCAGAGGTCGGTCTTGGTGCCATCGGTGCCGAGCATGTGGCCGGCGTTGCCGCCGCCGTAGACGGTGTCGGCAGTACCCTGGGTGAGGATGATGTTGGGGATGATGTTGCGCATCCAAGCGCGGTTGTTACCGCCGAAGATGGTGTTGACGCGCGAATGCTCGGTGTCGGCATTGTTGAGCAGGATGGTGACATTTTGGTCGACGGTGACGCCGTTGCCGCCGCCCACCACGACGCCGATATGGCCGGTGCCTTCGCCTTCAGCGTCCATATTGATGTCGACGAGTGTCGATTTCTGGATGGGCTTCTGCACGCCCTCGCAGGCGAGACAGTGGTCGATATTTTCGTAGTCGTAGTCGCCGTTGCCGCCGCCGAAGATGGTGTCGATCACGGGGTGGCCGGTGATGTGGAGATAGGTGCTGTAGATGGCGTCGGTGCCGATCTGGTCACCGTCTTCGTTGGTGTGCGTCGCATTGAGGGGCGTCACGCCGTCGGAGGCGTAGCCGTTGTTGTTGTTGACGTCGCCATAGGCCACGAACGACTCGACGGCACCCGTCTTGTCGTTGCCGGCGTAGAGCTTGCCGATGCTGCCGCCCATCACATTGAGGGTGGTGCTACCATAGACAGAGGCCATATTACCGCCGCCGTAGAGGGTGCCCTTCACGGTGCCGGAGTAGAACTCCAACTCGGCATTGCCGCTATAGGTACCGGCATTGACGGTGCCGGCATAGGAGCTGTGGTAGCCCACGTTGGCCAGGTTGCCGGCGGTGTACATGTTGCCAAACACCGTGCCGCCTTCGACGAAGAGGTAAGCGTTGTTGAGCGTGGGGATATTCAATCCGATATACTCGTTGTAGAGGTCGAAGGGCTCGTTGTCGTTGTCCTTGAAGGTGGTGCCTTCGATATATTTGGTGAAGTCGTTGCAATGATAATAACCGTTCGAGCCGCCGAAGATGTTGCCATAGACGGTGCCGCCTTTGACATAGACGTTGGTGCCGCGGCCAGACACGGTCGATCCCACGTCGCCGCTGATGTTGCAGCCGCCGTAGACGGTACCCACAGCGGCGCGGGTCAGCTGAACCATCGAGCTATAGACCACGTTAGCCATCTGGCAACCACCATAGACATAGTCGGCCTTGAGGTTGGCGCCATTGATTTCGACGTAGCTACCCACGGCGAAGTTGTCTGTACGACCGCCGATAGTGGCGGTGATCTCACGTGAGCCGATCATGTTGCCTTCGTTGCCGCCGCCGTAGATGGTGCCGATGCCGCCCGAGGTGAGGGTGAGGGTGGGCACGATATCCATGTCGGCCTGGTTGTTGCCGCCGAAGAGGGTGTGGATGTTATAGGTACCCTTGCCGCCGACCCACTGGTCGACGCCGTACTTGCCGTTGAGGCCCACTTGGGTCTGCAGGTAGTCCTCGTATGAGAGGTTGTTGTTGGTGGTCGTCGGGTTGACGAAGATGCTGTTGCCGCCGGTGGCGTTGACGGTGAAGGTGGTGCCGCCGACGGTGGCGCTGTTGCCGCCCGCGAAGGCCGTGTCGATCATACCGCCGGTGACGTCGACGGTGACGTTATGGTCGAGCGCCACCTTGTTGCCGCCGCCGAAGAGGTAGCGGATACCGAAGTCGCGGCCGAAGCCGGAGGTGGCGCTATTCTCAATATGCTGACCATTGGAGGCGTTGCGGTAGGGCGTGGTGGTGGCGTCGTTGGCGAGGCTGGTCATGGTGACGTCGATGTCGACGTCGCCGGCGATGGTGCCGCCGTAGTTGTTGCCGCCGAAGGCCGCGATGATGGCGCCGCCGTTGATGTTGAGGTCGACGGTGGTGCCGGTGCCGGTAAGGTCAGCCGCCTTGGCGCCGCCGAAGAGGCTGTCGATCTGCACCAGGTCGCGTGCCGCAGCATGGTTGACGATGGTGACATTCGACTTGGCCTGCGTAGGCTTGCTGGTCGAGCCGGTGATGTTGGTGGTGCCGTTTTTCACCACTTCGTGGGTCGACAGGTCGGTGATGGCCGACGTGGCGTAGCTGTAATAGCCGTTGGAACCGCCATACACCGATCCGATCTTGATGCTGGGGATGGTCTCGCCCGCGGCGTTGGTGGCCTCGGCGCTGGTTTGGGCCGTGCCGATGATCACGCTCACCGTGGCATTGTCGACGCCGGCCTGGCCGCTGATGTCGTTGCCGCCGAAGACGGCGCCGAGCGAGTCGGCATTGTGGACAGTGACGGTGATGGAACTGCCACCGACGTTGGCCAGACGGCCGCCGCCATAGACAGCACCCTTCACAGTGGGGCCGGTGTGCGTCTGGGCCATAGCCACATTGCCAAAGCACAGCATCGCCACAACCATAGCCAGGGTGCGCAGCTTCAATTTCTTAGTACTGTAATGTATCATATCTGTATTTTTTATTTTCTCTTACCAAATATATAATGTACTGACAGTTTCCGACGTGGGGTTATTTACCGATAGTGACAGTAGTATTGCCGGACACTGTAGCTGCAGTACCGAGGCCGCCACCGTAGACGTTCTCGTCGATGGTGCCGCTTTCGATCGTGACAGTGGTGCTATTGTTGACCTTGCCGTCCTGGCCGCCGCCGTAGACGCAGCCCTCGATGTGGGCGTCGCCGTTGACGGTGACGCTGACAGCGCCGGCGACAGCAGTATTTGCACCGAGTCCGCCGCCGAAGACATTGCGTTTCACATTGCCGCCGGAGATGGTGATAGTGGCGGTTTGATTAATGGTACCGGAACTGTTCGAGCCGCCATAGATGGAGCCTTCAACCGTACCGTTTTTCATCAACACATTCACAACAGGACCCTTATTCTGGTTGGCACCGCCAAACACGCTGCCCTGAATCGTACCTCCCAAAATCTGGAGGTTGGTATTGACATCGGCGAAACCGTAGTTACCGCCTCCATACACGTCTTTTTCGACAACAGCATTATCGGCAATGGCCAGATTGGTGCCATAGGTCATCTGTCCACTATTAGGCTCATCCGACGCGCCAGATCCTTTGCCAGCAGCAAAAACGGTGCCGCCTTCCGAGCCATTAATGAGAGTGGTGCCATTGTATGAATAGCCTCCTACATACGCGTTGCCGCCCACATAGACGAAGGACTCACCATACGTCTGACCTCCTGTCGTCACATTTCCAGATGCCGCAACACCATTACATCCTGCGCCAATCCATCCTTTGATGGTTCCTCCTGTAACTATAATCTTACGGTCGCCATAGGCAGGGGAAATAGCTCCTCCACCATAGATAGCACCTTTTATGGTTCCATTTTTCACACGAAGGGTAATAGAATTGACATGGTTGTTTCCGTTTTGGTTTACATCCACACCACCAGCGATATTGGCCATCTCGCCTCCTTCAATCGTCACTACACGGCCTCCAGTTTGAGTACTATAACCAGTACCTGACACATAATTTGTAAAGGCCATATACATACTTTCGCCAGCATTGGCGGTACCCATATTATCGCCCCTGTTGGTCAGGAATTTTCCACTCTTCACAGTCAGATCGAATGTCGTTTTGGAAGCATCCTGAGCAGACATCCTAATTCTCTGACCCATAAAGACAGAGCGCTGAACGGTCAAAAGATTATTCCCTCGTTCACCTTTTGCCCGGTCGTAATCGCTACCTAAAATACCTTTAACAAAATTGCTAGAACCATTACATCTTGTATATGCATCAACATCTTCTCCATCGGCATTCTGATAGCCTGCATAGAATGAGATATTTCTATAGGTACCACTCTCAATACGAACTTTATAATTTACATTATTATCATACGTTTCATAATTTACCTGCTGCTGGCCCCAATTATTGCTTACCGAGCCTAACCCCAAGCCAGAGACTGTGTACACCGTGCCGGACACACCGCGGCCGATAACCAAGTTGTGAGCATCAGCGGTGAGCGTGTTGCCGGTGACATTCATATTCTCGAACTTGCTGTCGTAGTCCAAAGCACGGCCGATATTATAGGCAGTATTGTTGATCGAGCTAGCAGCGTTTGTACCGTCGGTGGTGCCATTAGGATAGATGCTGGAATAGGTGGCGGGGTAATTGATATCATCGTATCCCACCACAAAGTTGCGCTCGTAGGTGACGCCAGAATGGTAACCGCTACCCACATAGGCCTGAGCCCAGAGGGCTTCGAGTTCGATCTCGTTGCCGTACTCTTTGGTGGTCACAAATTCGATCTCCTGGTCGGCAGTGATGGTATCGCCGACACCAGTTCTGCCATTAACAGACAGCCCATTGCTCAAGCTCTTGATTCGCCATGCATAGAAGCCACGGTACTTGGCATCAGATGAAGAGCCTGAAGCTGCAACAGTAAATGTTCGTTCAGGATAAGTTGTTGGATTGTATTGACCAAAAATAGTTTCATAGTCGTCATAATATACAGTAACTCTTGATCTATTATTTTGGGTACTATTAGAATTAGGAACATAAGTTAATGTAACCTCAGCTCCGACAGGAACGTCAGTTATAGTTGTTGTTGCACGGGATGTAATATTTCTTTGGCGAGTCCCATTCCAATAAACTTCTAAACGTGCACCATTATCAAAACCACTAGTACCAGTACCATTACGACTAGTGACAATCACTATCGTGCGAGGATCCGGTTCCGACTCTGATGAAGTGTACACTGGGCGCACCTGGAAGGGGTTGGGGATGGTGGTGTACTTAAGGTTGCCGTTGGCGGCGGAGGCGGAAGTCGCCGTGCTGCCATTGGTACGCTCGAGGGTCTTGTAGTAGACGAAGGTGTTCTCGTCGTCGCCGCCGATGTTGACCTTGACGCCGGTGGCCTTGGCACCATAGGTGGTGGGGTTGTCAGCGTTGTCGGTGGTGGTCATATTGTTGTTGGTTTGGCCGTTGCCGTAGTAGGTGATCTTGACGTCGGCGGGGTTGAGGCTGCGGATGGGGCTGGCGGGGTCGCTGTAGTAGCTCCAGCTGTGATCCTCGAGGTCGTTGAGGACGACGGCCAGGTTGCCGTTGCCGAGATTCTGGTTGACACTCGTGGCGGGGCCTTCATTGCGGACCTTGGTGACGGAGAGCGAACGGAGGCTGCCAAAGGCGGCGACGGCATATACCGTCTGGCCAGGAGTGAGGGTCAAGGTACCGCTGACCTGCGTGCCGGTAGTAGCGGCGGTATAAGTGCCGTTAAGGATACGGTCTTTCAACGTGGTGGTGTCGCTGGCAGTGGCGGTGTAGTACACGGTGCCGTCAGTGGGCAGGTTGGTGAAAGTGACTGCGCCATTATCCGCGACGGAGTACTCCAGCGGAGCCGGGTGCACATACACCTTGAAGGTGCCGGTGACGGTGGTGCCGTCGGCCTTGGTGGCGGTGATGGTGAGGTTCTTCTCGCCGGGGGCGACGGTGGAGGCTATATTAATATTATTGTTTTCATTATTATATGTGATGCCATCCACGTCGGAGATGCTGACCGTGGCGGTGGCACCGGCGGGGGTGAGGGTGTAGCTCAGCGGAGCTTCGCCACCCTGCGTGGCATGCACATCCTCGGCCGCGACAGCGGTGGGATCGACATTGAGGGTGACGTCGACCTGCAGCGTCTGCTTCTCGCCGTTCTTGTAGGTGGCCACGATGGTGAGCTTGCCGCTGACGGCGCTGCTCCATGTGGCACCGCTCTTCACACGGAGGATCTTGCTGGTGGTGCTGCCCTCGACGTCGACGATGTCGAGGTAGCGGGCCAAGTTGTTGTCGAGCGTCCAGGCATAGCCGACCACGTTGACGTTGACGGCCGCACGGCCGGCAGCAGGCTCATTCTCGCCCATGGTGCCGTCGTATTGGTAGCGGACATAGGCGGTGGTGGTGGTGCTGTTGAGCCACGGCGTCATATAGTCGCAGGAATAGCTGGGGTCGCCCGAGGGCTCGATCTGCTGCAGCGTGTATTTGGTGTAGCCGGTCGAGGTGAACTGCGAGGTGGTGAGGCTGACCGTGACATCGGCGTTGCCGTTGACCATGGTGGTGGCGGTAGGGCTGACGGCGGTCATACCGCCGCTCGTGGTGCCGGCCACCTGCTCGACCACGAGGGGCGTATAGGTGGCAGCCACCATCGGGGTGGTGGTGCCGGCATAGTAGCGGGCGTCGGATGCCGTGCTGGAATGGTATTCGGAGACGAACTTGCAGCCGTTGGCATAGTTGTCGCCATACACAGCGATGAACTCACCCAGGCTGGAGGGCAGTCCGTTGGTCAACTCGACCGAATGTTCGCCGGTGGTGGTGGGCTGCCGGAAGTTGGCGTTGACTATATCGCCGGGGCGGCCGTAGGTGTCGCCGGAGAGACCCCACGAATTGCCGTCGGCGTTGAGGATGACCCAATAGTAGCGGGCATTGCCGGCGAGCTCCTGGGTGGCGACGCCGAAGGTCCAGTCGTACCACTGGGTGGCGCTTTCGAACACCTCGTTCTGGGTGCCCATCAGCACGGGCATCACATGGAGTGTCTGGCCGGTGCGCATGAGGTAGAAGCGGTCGCCCTCAGCATCGAGCTGATAGTAGTAGCCGGGCTTGCCGTTGCAGTACCATACGCAGGACTCGTCGAACGACTCCTTCACCGTGATGGTGGGGTTCTTGGCATCCGGGGAATAGTTGAGAGCCAGGAACTTGTTGCCAACCATAGCTTTGGCGCGCTTGTAGGCGTCACCATTCGTAATCACATACCTTTGCTGAGCGAAGGCCGAGGCGGTGAAGGCCACGAGGGCCAGCAGCACCAGGGCACGCGAAAGGGTTTTTGTCACACTGTGTAGTTGCATTTTGTCTATATATTAATTATTTTTATTTTTCATTATTCTGTCCGTTTGCGGATATTTATATACACCGGCAAGGCATCTATGCCTCTATGTGTCAGTTAGATAAATCACCCGGCACAATCATATCCACAATGCAAATTTACGAACTTTTTTTATACTACCAATATAGTATAGCGATTTTTTTAACAAAATGTTGATAACCCCGCCGGGGCGGGGTCGCGGAAATACCCGAAAAGTTCATTTTTGCCTACCACATCGAAAAGCACGAAAAGGCCCCAGCTGCGCAGGGCGGATTCTTGATTGCGAAAACATCGAAAAACGCGAAATACGCGAAAAATTCTTTTTTGTCTACCACATCGAAAAGCACGAAAAGCACGAAAATTGCCCCAGCTGCGCGGGGCGGATTCTTGATCGTGAAAACATCGAAAATAACGAAAAATGCGAAAAGTAATTTCTTGTCTTTCACATCTTGGGAAACGGGCGAAAATACACGAAAATTGCCCCAGCTGCGCGGGGCGGGTGAGATTCCGAAAATGCCCGAAAAAACCGAAATACCCGAAAACTTATTTTCTAGTCCGACAAGTCCGACTCGTCTTGCTCATCCTTTACTCATCCTTTACTCATCCTTTACTGATCCTTTACAAGCCCTTTACATTTTGCCTTATGGATAATCGGGGGTGTGAAATCGAAGTAGAAGAGCCGGCACCCTTGGCGCCGGCTCGTTGGGATGTGGGCCTTAGGCCCGTGGGGCAATCCTGCTATCAGGCATTCTTGTATTTCTCGATCTGCACGCGCATCGCGTCCACGCAGTCGGCGACAGCCTGCTCGAAGGTGTCGGCCTGCTTCGAGTTGAACAGGGTCTGGCCGGGCAGGGCCAGCTGTATCTCGGCGATCTTATTGTTGTCGCTCTCGGGTTTGTCCACCTTCAGGATGACGTCGCATTTCGTCGCGCGGTCCGTCATGCGGTCCAGTTTCGCCACTTTCTCGTGGATGAATTTCTCCAGTTTCTCGTCGGCCTTGAATTTCACCGAATTGATTGTAGTGTTCATATTGTCCTCCTTTACTGTTTAAGGGTTAACGTTATCGTTTTCATTTGCCGCCATCGCGGCTGCCTTTGCCACGGGGGTGGGCGTGCTTGTAGACGCTCTTGAGGTGTTCGCGCGAGACGTGGGTGTAGATCTCGGTCGTCGACAGGTCGGCATGGCCCAGCAGCTCTTTGATGGCCTGTATGTTGCCGCCCTCGTCGAGGATGTGCGTCGCAAAGCTGTGGCGGAACACATGGGGGCTGATGCGGTCGGCTGTCGACAGGGGCGTCATGTATTTCTTCACGATGCGGTACACCTTGCCCGGCGTCAGCTGCCGCCCCTGTTTGTCGGTCAGCAGCCACTCGGTGGGACCCACCGTCTGATGCTTTAACGCCAGAAACTCCGAAATATTGTGTGCGAGTTCCGATTCTATCGGGATGAGGCGTTCTTTGTCGCGTTTTCCGAGCACCTTCAGCGTCAGCGCCGACAGGTCGGCCCAGGCCTCGCGCAGGCCTGTCAGCTCCGACCGGCGGATGCCCGTTTCGTAGAGCAGGCGCAGCGCCAGCGCGTCGCGCCGGCCTTCGAAATCGTCGGCGAAGATGCCGTCGTCGTAGAGGTGTTCGAGCTCCTTCTCGCGGAAGAACACCGGCAGGCGTTTCGGCTGTCGGGGCGGCGTCACCTTGGCCATGATGTCGCGGTCCAGCATCCCGTGGCGGCGCAGGTAGCGGAAGAAGCTGCTGAGCGACGACAGGCGACGTTTCACGGTGCCGGCCTTCTCGCCGCGTTCCATGTGTGCCATCTGCCATCCGCGCACCTCACGCGCCGTCAGCTCGTCGAGCGTCGTCACGCCCACGGAGGCGGCGTAGGCGGCGAAGTCGTCCAGGTCGCCGTGGTAGTTGCGCACCGTGCCCTCCGCCAGACGGCTTTCCGTCCGGACGTAGTCGACAAAACGTGCTATGGCCTCGCTAAGAATCATCGCTGCAAAGATACGAAAAAAACTTTTCCCCTGCAAATAAAAAAACATAGTCCCCCGTTTCGTGGTGCCTTATGGTATTCCGAAAAGACTTTAATTCTCGTAATAATTCTTGATAAAAATAGAACCTCGGAGAGGTTCTGAGGAGAGGTGGCTGTCATTGCTGGCACCAGATTGCGCTGCGCTAATCTGGTGTTAATGAGGTTGAACCTCTCCGAGGTTCTATTTCGGAATCCCCACCCGCCCCGCGCCATGGTTCATGGCAATTCTGGTTCACGGCAATTCTGGTTCATGGTTCACGGTTCATGGTTAAGGGTTCAGGGTAATTCTGGTTCACGGCAATTCTGGTTCACGGCAATTCTGGTTCATGGTTCACGGTTCATGGTTAAGGG
>CAKZZD010000042.1 GCA_937886715.1 uncultured Bacteroidales bacterium
TGGTATTGTCGCAGGCCGACGACAGCCCGATGCGCTACTTCAGCATGTCTACCCAAATCAACAAGGAAAAGAAGCACTACTACCGCATTCTGGAGCAGACACAGCGTGGCGACGGCGACATCAGCGAGTGGGTGCTCTGGTGGCTGGATTGCCTGGAACATGCCATTGACACATCCGAGACGAAGCTTTCCACCGTGCTCCGCAAAGCCATCTTTTGGCAGCAGCACAGCGATATCGTCTTCAACGAGCGCCAGCGCACGATGCTCAACCGATACCTCGACGGCTACGAGGGCAAGTTCACCGCAAAGAACTATGCCCAGCTCTCTGAGGTCTCGCCCGACACCGCCCTGCGCGACATCCGCGACCTTGTCGCCCGGGGCCTCCTGAGCCCCCTCGAAGGCATGCAACGCAATGTCGAATATGAAATAATAATAGAGAGCAACAAATAGTATCGCCCCACGCAAATAGATTGCATCTGGCGGTTGTACTTTTGCAAACGAAAAAAATAACAAATTGAAATCAATTTAATCAAACACAAATGTCACTATATTTAAGCTACAATCCCAAGAAAGGTCTTATCAAATCCGAAAATGGAATACTATACGGTAACTACATCAAAGAACATGATGAAAAAGGATGGGAAACTCCACTTCATGAACAATCAATTGATATACCAAGCCAAAATGTAAAGATTGTTGTTAGGACCAATCTTCACTATGGATTAAAATCATATATGAATGCCACAATCACAATGCACGACAAAGTAGTCCTTAATTTTACAGACACAAATCTTTGCCATTCGATTAAGTTCGTTCATGCAGAACCCGGAAATTGGGATGCCCTGTTTGATAGTATTATCAATTTGTACAATTCCATATATAATAGCGGAGCCCTTATTTCGAACTATTTCAACAACATAGATAATAAATTAAAAAACATTTCTTCTAAGCCTCCTTTTGATTTAGTCATCATTACCGACCGTCTTGCAGAAATATCAGATGAGATATCTAAATCAATATATAATGATAGTAATATCCTAAATAATCGAATGAAAAGTGCGAGCAGATTATTATTATTAAATCTGAGTAAAGGTTTTCAACAAAAAATAATAACAGAAGGTGAAAGAAACAAAATCGAAACTAATTTACAACACATATTAAAACATTTTTCCGACCGTGATGAATTATATGAAATATTGACCGGATATTATCCTCGCAAATAGATTGCATACAATAGATGTACTTTTGCAACCGAAACTAAAAAAAAGAACAGACAATATGGACAAAACAAACAAGAACCCAATTTTTAGTATTAAGAACTTCCGTTCCTTCGGCGAGGATGGTGCCGATTTTGAACTGGCACCCATCACAGTGCTGACCGGCTGTAATAGTGCCGGGAAAAGTTCGCTGGTGAAAGCACTACTACTTTTATCAAGGCAATTGAATGATTCTTTTTACACAAAAGAGATACAAACACGCTTGCCCTCTACTAGTCTTAATGTATCATCCAGTGACTTATCTCTTGGAAAATTTGACAAAGTCCTCAACACAGACGCAAGCAATAGGTCCATAGAGTTTTCCTATGTAATATGGTCTGTTTTTCTCCAAGAGATGGTAAAAGTGAAACGAGTGTTTCGAGCAAAAAACAATGATCCCCTTAACAATGGAGAATTAGTATTTTTTTCAATTGAAAAGACAGATGGTACAATGATTTTTCAATACAAGGGGCAATATGATAACTCCAACGGAATAATATACTATGATTCTATTGACAAAAACTTAAATAATTTTATTTTGGAAAATGAATACGACCAAGTTTCGTCTTTATTGACATTACTCAAAGAGATAAAAGCATTCGAATCTGACGAAGAAAAAGAACAAATAAAGAAATTAGAAAAAGAAAAAAAGGAGCTTGAGGAGCAGATTTCCACAAAAACAAAAGGAAGTTATAGTAAACAAGTATTTGAAAAATGGAATGAAGTCCAGAAAAAAAGACATGAAAAAGAAGAACTGATTTTACTTAAATTCAGAGAGCACCCAGGCATAGAAAACTATAAGAGAAAAATAGAAGCAGACGAGTCTGAAAGAGATAAGGAACTCTTTTTTTCATTTGTCAATAACGAGGTCATCCATCCAGATTTCATCTATAGTATTCAATATTTAGGCTCTTCTACCGCAAGCGTAGAGCGCCTATATCTTATTGATAAAAGCAATAATAAAAATAACAATATGAGCATTGCCTTGCAGAGACAAATTGAACGTCACATTGCAGACAAAGACTCTTTAAATATGGGTGTTATTAGCATAAATTATGCAGGAGATTTCTTAAATAAATGGATTCAAAAATTTGGTATTGGCGATGGAATCGTTGTGGAAGGCACAGACCAAGGACTTGGAATCATGGTCTTTTTAAGAAAAGATAATGAAAAACGACTTTTAGCAGATGAAGGATATGGAATCACACAATTGACGCTGTTACTTCTTCGTATAGATAATTTTATTCCAAGCACACCTGACGAATACCAAACGTATAATCCACGATATTTCTTCGTGGAGGAGCCCGAGATACATCTTCATCCCAAATACCAATCCCTACTGGCGGAGATGTTTGTCGAGGCATACCAGAAATACAACATCCACTTCATCATCGAAACCCACAGTGAATACCTTATCCGAAAACTCCAGGTAATGGTGGCTGACAAGGAGAATGCCCTAACCTCAAACGATGTATCCCTCAACTATGTTGAGAAGAACGAAGAGGGCGTTTCGCATAACCGCCAAATAAAGATCTTAGAAGATGGACGATTAAGTGAGCCTTTTGGGTCGGGATTCTATGACGAAGCGGACACATTGGCAATGGAACTCATGAAATATAAAGCTCGGAAGAAATGAAGGGGGATGTAATATACCTACAGGCTTCCTTTTGGAAGAAATTACGAGATGATACTTCCATTGCTGGACTTGGTTGTTTACTAAACGTATATCAAGCAATATCTGAAGCCGAATTACGAACAGATATTAGCGACGAAGATTGGAATACAGACCCGTATTTGATTCTGCTATGGAAAAGATACCTTTCAGGATTATCAAATATTGACTTATACGAGAGCGTAGAAATTGACACACCAATAGAAGACACTGAAGACTTGTGTGCCATCTATCTAACTGATGATAGCGAAACATCATGCTATGAACTGGGAAATAAATATGGTATAAAAGTCATCAACAGTATTGATTTACCTAAAAAGGAGTATTTATTTAAAGGTGACGGTTTTTCATTAACTAGAAAAACTCAATACGAAGATCGTTTCGCTCAATTCAAAACGACAATATCTCATCCATGCAATGCAGCTATTTTAATTGACCCCTATATTCTTTGCAAGCCAATAAACATTGAAAACAACTTACCTTATCTACTTGATGCAATCTTACCATCAAAAAGGTTATCTATTCCATTTCACTTCACCATATACAGTATGACAGATGAACGTGGCATCACAAACAACATTGAATCTGTTTTCAATAAGGTATCAGGATTGTTTGCCGCTATTAGAAAAGATCTAAAATATTGTTTGACAATTTGTGCAATCAGCAGAAAAGGAGACTTCCATCGGAGAATGATCATCACAAACAACATCTTGTTTGATGCACCTGATGGCTTTACCGTTTTTAACGAAAGTGGCTTTGCGGACAAAAATGCGAAATACGACATTGTCTACCCACGACTTATTAGAGACAGCAGACAAGACCTAAGTGAATATTATCGATGGATACAAATATCCTATAGAAACCTTCACCAAAACTATAATACTGTATGGGGACTAAAAGAAAATCGTTTGTTTGACCTATTAGCATAATCTCTTCAAATTAAATAAATTACAAACGGATGGTAGCAATGCACCATCCGTTTGTTTGTTTTTTTAGACATCCGACGCAGATAGACTGCGCCACCCAATAGTACTTTTGCACTCGTAAACGAGAACAAAAGACACTACCAGATGTGCAACTTTCAACTTGACAAGGACAACCTCGAGCAGCAGTTGGCGTTCGAGATGATTGAGAAGACCAACACCAGCCTCTTCATCACCGGCAAGGCGGGGACGGGCAAGACGACATTCATCAAGAACATACAGGAGAAGATAGACAAGAACTTCCTGGTGTTAGCACCAACGGGCATTGCGGCGCTGAACGTGGGCGGACAGACGATGCACTCGTTCTTCGGCTTCCCCTTTGAGGCCATGGGGCCAAGTCTGGACCTGCGCGAGATCAAGACGTCGCTCGAAAAAATCAACACCCTCAACCATATCGACACCATCATCGTGGACGAGGCGTCGATGGTGCGGGCCGACCTTGTGGACGCGATGGACCGTGTGCTGCGCTCGCTCGGCAGGACACACCTGCCCTTCGGCGGCAAACAGATGCTCTTCGTCGGCGACCTGTTCCAGCTGCCGCCGGTGGTGAAGGAAGGCAGCGCCGACGCCGAGTTGCTACACGCCCTCTATGGTGCCGGCATGCCGTACTTCTACAAGGCCCACGTGCTGAAACGGATGAACCTACCTAAGATTGAGTTCCAAAAGGTATACCGCCAGCAGGACGAGGAGTTTCTCGGCATACTGGACCGCATGCGTATGGGCGAGAACACCATGCAAGACCTTTCCGTCATCAATCGGCAGGTGAGCAAGGACGACCGCGTGGGCGACTTTTCCGTCATCCTGGCAGCCTACAACAGCTCGGCCGAGAGCATCAACATCATGCGATTGGAGGAGTTGGAGACCGAAGAGTTCTGCTACGAGGGCGTCATCGAGGGTAAGTTCAAGTCCTCGGACACACCTGCACCGGTGAAGCTCAACCTGAAGGAGGGCGCACAGGTCATCTTCTGCCGCAACGACTTCCCACGCCAGGTGGTGAATGGCACCATCGCCAAGGTGAAGGACCTGAAGGAGGACAAAATAACGGTGGAGCTGGCGAACGGCCGCGAGGTGGTCGTGGAGCAGACGGTGTGGGAGAGCCGCGAGAGCGAATACAACGAAGCCACCGGCAAGGTGGAGTCTGTGGTGGTGGGCACCTTCACGCAATATCCCTTGAAATTGGCGTGGGCCATCACCATCCACAAGTCGCAGGGCATGACCTTCGACCGCATGCACCTCGACCTATCGCGAGGGGTCTTCGCCGCTGGGCAGGCCTACGTGGCCATCAGCCGCATGCGCTCGCTCGAAGGACTGACAGTGAGCCATCCGCTACGACCCGACCACATACGCCTGGATTCCGAGGTGAAAGCTTTCGCCAACTCGTTCAACGACCTGATGCTCATCAACCATGAGTTGGAACTGGGCAAGCAGTTCACCTCCTGTTACCAGAAGCACGACTACGACGGCGCCGCCAAAGTATGCCTCGCCGACGCCATAGAGCGAATGAAGCATGGCGACTACCGTAACGCCGCCCTGATGATGAAACGGATGTTCGACGTGATGTTCAACGACGAATGCCTGATGGGGGCCACCGAAGGTATAGCCTTGCTGAAAGACTGCAGCATGACCTGCAACTTCATCAACGCCGTACTCTGCCTGTACAGCGGCCGCTACGACGAAGCCATCGGCTACGCCGACCTGGTGCTGAGTCGTAGGGCATGTCTGGAAGCTATGTTCGTCAAGGGCCGTGCGTTGTACCGCCTGGAGCGATACGAGGAGGCAATGGAAATGCACGAACAGATTGTGACTACGTCGAAGAAAGGCGACGAGAAGGTGGCCATCGACAAGAAGGAATACCTCTTCGAAGCGCAGCTGAACAAAGCTCTAGGCCGTCCCAACTTCAAAACCTGCAAACGGCTGCTGCGCATGTGCCCGGAACTGCGGAAAAGAAAAACCAAATAAGGCATGCCCCATGTCGACATATCAAGAGATAAAAAACAACACAAAAGAATCAACAAAATGGAGACGTTAGTTTTACTGGCAATTGCGGTTGGCCTTGCCTACGGAGTGGGCTGCATGGGCCGCAAACGTAGAATCGGATTCGGAATGGCATTCGTCATCTCGCTCTTCAATGTGGTCATTGGGCTGATAGCGGTGCTATGCTCGAAGAAACTTGACGATGTTGAACCAATTGACAAGGAGGAAAGATTATGAAAAAAGCTGGATGGATATGTGTCGCTATAGGCGGGATCGCGTTTCTTGGTGCTGCCCTTGCTGGGCACGGCGTGTTTGGCCCCGTCTTCTGGATGGGACTCGGCATTGCATTCTTGTATTTCGCAAAGCATAAAAACAGATAGAAATATCGGCAAAAACATCTTTTCATACCACTTATAAATGAAGCGTAAATGAACACAAAACCAATACTTAAAGCCACGGTAACAATGGTGTGTCTGCTGGCGATGTGCGCCTGCGGGACGCAGAAAAAGGCCAGTCAAGACAATGGCGTGGTGCGGTGGCCGGACTTCCTGAGGGAGTGGGCGGCGGACTATGAAGTTCTCGATTCGCAGCGGCAGGCGATCATCGCCCAGATTGATACGCTGTACCGTTTGGTGGAGGACAGCACGGAAAACATCCCCCTGCTGTGCGAGAAGCTCTGCTGGGTGCAGGAGGCTATCGACGACGCCATCGTGCACGACTCCTCGATGGTGTTCCCCCTGATGATGCGAGCCACGGCACGCAACTTCGCCGGCTTGTTGGCTAACGACCGCCCGTCGATGCTCGACGCTGCATTCAATTGCGACTGCGATGTGGCCGACTTTATGATCGCCGACACGTGGTGGTACACCTCCAGTAGGGAGCATCTCGACGTCATGTACACCACATTCATGGGTCGGTCGTGGCAGGCACCCGAGCTTTTCGCCAACCTGCTGCTTATGAAGGGCGACGACCGCGAGATGGCGACGGCACAGCTGATGGTGTACAACTACACCGATGCCGTCGTCGACAACCTCCAAGTGGCTTTCACCGACAGCGTCGGCAATGTGATGGGATGGCTGACGGAGAGCGACACATACATCGACAAGCCCGAGGCGAATGTCAAGCGTATGATGTTGCCGCCCGATATGCTGATGAATGCCTTGCGGGCCAACTGGGCACTGTCCCTGACGTTCGACACCCCGCAGGGGCGGCTGGAGATGGTGGGTTTCCCGGGTATCCACTTTCTGGAGCAGGTCGAGAGCTGCCCCCGCCTGAAGGCGGCGCTGAAGGTGGCGATGGAATGAGGTAAAACAAGTTCTGTATAATCATCCGCTGTCTTCGCACAATGAATTCGCGAATGGCATCGTCTTCGACGGCAGCAAAGCAACATTAAAGCGACTTATCGCAGACGGGGGCAAAAATGGCGGTATGGTGGTTGAGGACAAGGCTTGGGCCACACACAAAAGACTCTCTCTGCAGGCGCATTTGCTGATGCCGATAGACGGGGACATCTATTTCGCCCTTGAAGTTGACGACCGACAGGTGCAGACCTCTTTCCTCTTCGACCTGCTCCACGAGCACCCTCCGGCAGTAATGATCTTCTCCGACGAAGAAGACGCGCTCGGCTTTCCCTGGCTATTTTTATGCTCACGACTGCCGTTTTGTACGTAAAATATTGTCTAATAATGAAATGGCTATTTTATGTTGTATTTTGTGTCAAAATGACACTAAAATTGTATTGGAAAGGGTTTTGCCAAGTCGTTTTTGCTTGACAGCAATGTACCGACGAAAAAAAATATTGCTTTTATTGTTGCTGATTATCAAAGTGTTGAAAAATTGCGCGTCAAAATGACGCAAAAAATTTTGTCGGTTTGAAAATATGTCGTATCTTTGCGTCAAAATTACACAAATAATGGACTCGGATAATCATATAAAAGGCTACACGTACAAATATCCCCATCCAGCGGTGACGACCGACTGCGTGGTGTTTGGTTTTGACGGCAAGGAACTGAAGGTTTTGCTTATCGAACGCGGCCTTGATCCTTACAAGGGTATGTGGGCTTTCCCCGGCGGATTCCTTCGCATGGACGAGACGGCGGAGGACTGCGCCAGACGTGAGCTGAAAGAGGAGACCGGCTTGGAACTGACCAAGGTGCGCGAGCTGGGTACTTTCTCCGGCGTGAACCGCGACCCTCGCGAGCGAGTCATCTCCATCGCGTTCTATTCCCTCGCCCGGCATTCCGATGTCAAAGGCGGCGACGATGCGGCGAAGGCCAGGTGGTGGGCCATCGACGATATTCCACAGCTGGCTTTCGACCACGACTATATCCTCCGCAAGGCCATGAAGCGCATCCGTCAGGACATCCACTTCGAGCCGGTGGGTTTCGACCTACTGGACGAGCATTTCACCATAGCGGAGTTGCAGCGCCTGTATGAGAGCATTCTGGGTGTGCAGTTCGACCGCAGGAATTTCTACCGCAAGATGCTCCAGACGGGTGTGCTGGAGGAGGTCGAGGAGAAGACGGCACCCAAACAGCCTTACTACGGCAGGCGGAAGGAGATGAAAAAGATGGAAATCGACGAGCTTTTCGGAGGACCGATGCTTGGTGAGGCAATGCCGCTGGCGGCACCTTGTGCTTCACCGATGTCAATGGATTCCGCATCAGACAAGATGGATGACGACGGCAGCATGTCGAACGTGTCAGGCCGCATCAGGAGAATTCACGAGTTGTTGAGTTCGGATTCAGCGAGTGTGGCATCCTGCGAAAGGACATTGGAGGAATCCGCTATGCCGGAACATGGACGCCCGGTGGGACGCAAGGGCAAGGTCTACCGTTTCAACGAAGAGAAATATAACCAGATGAAGGAAGACGGCAATTTCCGACTGGAGTTTTAAAACCCTAAGATCGATTCTGTAGGCCGTAAGTAGCTAAAATATAATAATATAAACCATTTGATCAAAGAGGTGCGGACAACCGCGCCAGCGTAAAGAACACCCTTTTATTAACCCAAAAAATTACGAATATGGAAACCAACGTTAAAGCAAAGGTCTACAACCTCGTCATCCTTGACAAAAGCGGATCAATGTCCTCCATCGCCAACGCAGCCATCGCCGGATTTAATGAAACCGTGGGTGGCATCCGCTCTGCACAGAAACAGTTTGCCGCCACCCAGGAGCATTATGTCAGCCTGCTCCCATTCTGCGCCTGTTCTATGGAGTATGTCTACGACTGCGTGCCGGTGGAACAGGTGAAAACTTTGACCGGCCGGGATTACCAGCCCTGCTGCAGCACACCGCTCTACGATGCTATGGGCAAAGGTATCAACGACCTGTACAAGAAAACCAAGGACATGGACAATGCCACCGTCGTGGTGACCGTCATCACCGACGGAATGGAGAATGCTTCACATGAGTACAGCGGTAAGGCCATCAAGGCGCTCGTCGACAAGATGCGCGACCAGTACGGCTGGAACTTCGCCTACATCGGGACCAATCAGGATGTGGAGGCGGTGGCCATGCATCTATCCATTACCAACACATTGTTTTTTGAAGACACCGATGATGGCATGAATCAAGCCTGGGAGCGCGAGCGCAAGTCGCGTCAGCGCATGTACAGCCGGATGGACGAGGCTTTCTGCTGCTGTGATGCAGCACCGATGTCGGCGGAGGAAAGGATCGGCCGTGTACATGACATACTGCGAAGCAACAAAAACTATCAGGCTATGGATGAGTTCTCGCACCGTGTCACTCCCAGCCAGATCAAGTCCTTGCGCCCTGGCCAGATTTTCGTGTTCGGAAGCGACGGTTTGGGAAAGCATAGTGGAGGATCCGCGTATGCTGCCGTAAAACAGTTCGGTGCCATCGTGGGGCAGGCCGAAGGGCTGCAGGGTAGTAGCTACGCCATCGACTCGATGGACGGGCTGGAGATTTTCAAGAATCAGGCGGAACGCTTCATCCACTATGCCAAAGAGCATCCTGAACACACCTTCCTTGTCACCGCCATCGGATGCGGGACGGCCGGTTACACTCCGCGGGAGGTGGCCCCGCTGTTCCTCAAGGCCGTGGATCTGGAGAATGTCTGGCTGCCGCAGTCGTTCTGGAACGAACTGGTATAAATATTGAACTTAAAACCTTAAACTATAAACTATATGATAGGAGCAATTATCGGCGACATTGTGGGGTCGCGCTTTGAGTTCGACAACCATCGCTCGACAGAGTTCGAGTTTTTCCACCCCGACTGCGAGTTCACCGACGACACGGTGATGACCGTGGCTGTGGCCGATGCCATCATGAGTGGACGCCCCTTCGGTGAGGTGTTGCACGAGTATGGCCGTAGGTATCCCGACCGTGGCTATGGCGGACGTTTTTACAACTGGCTATTGAAAAAGGAGGGCTACAAGCCCTACAACTCCTTCGGCAACGGCTCGGCTATGCGCGTGTCCCCATGTGCCTATTTGGCAAAGGGCAACCGCGAGCAGGCATTGACGTGGGCAACGGCTTCCGCCGTATGCACCCACAATCACCCCGAAGGGGTGAAGGGGGCTATGGCCATCACCGACTGCATATTGTTGGCTGCGCAGCAGAGGCCCAAGGATGAAATCAGAAGGCTTGCGGTGGAGCTGTATGGCTATGACATGAACTTCACTATCGACCAGATACGTCCGCGCTTTGGATTCAACGCAACTTGCCAGAAGACCGTGCCGCAGGCCATCGAGTGTTTCCTAGAAAGTCACGACTTCGAGAGTGCCATCCGCATCGCCATCTCCCTCGGCGGCGACAGCGACACCATCGCCAACATCACGGGTGGCATTGCAGAGGCTTACTATGGGGTGCCGGAGGAAATGCAATCCCATGCACTGCAGATGCTGCCGGAGGAGATGCGGAGGGTCGTGCAGGCTATGTACGAATGATGGTTGCGTGACTGTGAGCGTCAAAGGTGCGGAATATTTGGTTCATCCAATATTATTTCGTACCTTTGCACTTTCAAAATTTGACATGAGATGACCACAAAAGACAAGATAC
>CAKZZD010000043.1 GCA_937886715.1 uncultured Bacteroidales bacterium
AGGTGCGCGACGGCAACCCCAACGGCTACCACTTCATCGAGGTCATGGCCTGCCCCGGCGGCTGCATCGGCGGCGCCGGCCAGCCCTACCACCACGGCAAGAGCGACATCATCAAGCGCCGCATGGACGCCATCTACCGCGAGGATGCTGGCAAGCCCATCCGCAAGAGCCACGAGAACCCCGACATCATCGCCATCTACAAGGAGTACTACGGTGAACCCTGCGGCCACCTCAGCCACGAGCAGCTCCACACCCACTACTTCGACAAGAGCGACAAGATCGAGACAACGAAATAAATGTAGAATGCGTGAATGTGTCAATGTGTGAATGCGTTAGTGATGCTGCACAAGCCACTAACACAATAACGCACTATCACATTAACGAAATTAATAAAAGTTATGGCTAACATCAAAATATCCGAAGAAAAGATCAACATTATCAAAGACATCTGCAAGAGCTTTGGTAACAAGAGCGGTGAGGTCATCAACGTCCTCCACCAGGTGCAGGGCAAATTCGGCTACCTGCCCGCCGAGGTCCAGGAAGTCATCGCCCATGAGTTGAACATACCCGTGGCCAAGGTCTATGGCATCGTCTCCTTCTACAGCTTCTTCACCATGGAGCCCAAGGGCGAGCACCCCATCGACATCTGCCTGGGTACCGCCTGCTACGTCCGTGGCGCCGAGAAGGTCCTCGATGCCTTCCAGCGTAACCTGGGCATCCAGGTCGGCAAGTGCACCCCCGACGGCAAGTTCTCTCTGAACACCCTCCGCTGTGTCGGTGCCTGCGGTCTGGCCCCCGTCGCCATGATTGGCGAGAAGGTCTACGGCCGTCTCACCCCCGACCTCGTCCCCGGCATCCTCGCCGAGTACAAATAAGTCAACAGCTGACTTAACAACAAAGAGGGCACCCACATGGGTGCCCTCTTTTAGTTTTCTATCGGCAAGTTTTTCATATTAACACCTCATTCTGAGGAACATTTTTTTTGCAATGTTTCACGGAAGTCGGCACCAAGTAGGCACCAAGTAGGCAAGAGGTCGGCACATCGCTCTACGATGTGCATAGGACTGGGGCAAACTCATTCCCACATTCCCTTCTTCGTGGGTTCTTCGATCCTTCTATGTGCCTTCTATAATTACCCCACCAGTGCCTCAATGGGCACAGTACTATCCATTAGGCCGATGCGGGTGTCCGAAGCATGACGGTTCACACCGGTGTAGGCCAGCGAGGCGTCTTCGTAGCGGCGGAACTTCAAGATGGCATCGTTCATCTGGGCGCGGTTGAAGACACCCACACGCAGCAACAGATCGAAGTCGTCGATGGTCAAGCCCGTGACTCGTTCAAATAACGACGGCTCCAGTTTGCGGATGACATCCTCGAGGCTCTCCTCGCGGTAGTCGGTGAGGTACATAAAGATGGGAATGCGCGTGGCGAACTTCATCAGCTTCTCTTGCACTTCGCGCCGCTTGCTGCGATATTCCTTCTCCTCGGCCGTCAGTTCTTTTTTCTTCTTTGGGTTGTCGCCCGCTTCGCGTTTCAGTTTCTTGATCCGCTCCGCGCGATTGACGATGTTCTCGATGATGTCGCTGCCCAGTGCGCGGAAGCCTTCGATTTTCATAATGGTGGCCATCGCCTCAGGACTGTCGAGCACGCGCTGCAGGGTGGCGTTGTCCACATTGACCAGCTGGGCGCTGTTCCATCGGCGTGCCAGCAAGGTGCCGCTGGTGCCGTTATCCACGAAGTCAAGTATCTCGGTGGCATCCACCCGCTTCATTGAGCTTCCGTCGAACTGGAGTATGGGCAGGAAGTTGATGAAGTCGTTCACCTTGTCGGTGATGCGGCGGTTGCTGTCCACATCCAGCTGGTTGGCATAGGTCACCACCTCGCGCAGCGCACGGTTGGGGGCGAAGTCGAATACATAGCAGGTGGGCTTCAAGATGGTCTTTTTCGTCGGGTCGTCCTTGTCGGTCGCCGTCCACGGGCTCTGTACACGGAAGGCCGTTTGGAAGTAGGTCTCCGGGCTCTTGCAGTTGCGCAGCATCAGCAACCCGCCCAGCGGCCGCAGGGTGACGCCAGTGGTCAGCTTGCCACAGGTGAGGGTGATGGTGCGCGTCGTCAGCGGATTGTCGCCCATGGCTTCGCGCACAGGCCCGAGGGCGTCCACGCCGATGCCGGCCTTGGTGCCGCTGCAGTTGATGATCTGGTAGGTTTGGTAGAATCCGTTGGCCGGACGGCGTAGCAGCGCTTCCATTGCGTCGCACGAGGCCACGTTGGGCAGGAACCACATCGTGTGGGCGCAGAGGTCGAGCAGGCGCGTGTCCTCGAACGGCAGCGGCGGATGTTCGTTGAGCGGCGAGCCGCTGTCGCCATAGATGGGTGTCTTGCCTCGGATGATGTCGAGCCATTTCTGCACTGCTTTCTCATGCACAAAAGTCTTGCCCTCGGCACGGAAGAATTCATTTAAATCAAATCCATCCATATCCCACTGCTCAATCATCGCACCGAGATCCTGCGGCATCTGATAGGTCATCATCACCATTGTCGGCATCTCCAGATAGGGCCCACCGACGGCCTCCTTGCGCTTCTGCTCGTCCTGATAGGTCCAGTTGAATATCTGGTTCTCCATAAACTCACCTGTGGCCAGGGCACGGAATGGGGTGCCGCTGAGGTAGAGGAAATGTTTACCGGTGATGGGGATGTCCTCGTCGTCCCATGCGCGGCCGCTCTCCACGTCGATGCCGCTCTCGCTCATCACCTCGTCCTCTTCCGCCTGCCGCCGTTTGGCATCGGCATCGCCGAGGTCAAGCAGACTCTTGGCATTGTCGTTCCAGGCGCCGAAGTGGTACTCGTCCAATACGATGAGGTCCCAGTCGATACTGTGTACCCACTCATTCTTGGGTTTGATGTTGCCGTATTTATCTCTGCCAAGATAGTCTTGGAACGAGCCAAACACCACCAACGGCTTTGGCGATGACAGCGACGGAAATCGTTCGTCCATCCTGCTGCTATAATACCGCCAGCCTTCGAAGTCGCGGTGACGCAGCAGGTCGTCCCTCCACGAGTCCTCCACGGCAGGCTTAAAGGTGAGCACCAGCACCCGCTTAGTCCCCATCCTTTTGGCCAGCTGGTAGGTGGCAAAAGTCTTGCCGAAGCGCATCTTGGCGTTCCACAGGTAGTGGCTGGGGCGGTCGGGCTCCTCGATGTCCATCTGCTCAAAGTATTCTGCCGTCTGTTTTACTGCCTGCCTTTGTTCATCGCGCATCTTATAGTCGAGGTCACGCACCGTTTCGACCTGTGTGTCGCGGTGCCGTACCACCACATAGGCGGCCTTTGCCTCGCGCAGCGAACAGCGGCACCACTCCCCTATCAACTCTTTCCCCATACGGCGCAGCATCTCGTGCAGGTCGTGGTCGGAGAAACTCTCGCCACTGCCGTCGTCATAGAAGGCGTTGTCGTGCCACAGCAGGTGGTAGGTCTTGTGTGGCTCGGTGATGGGGTGCTGCTCGTCGATGCGCTTGCGCACGTCGGCGCGTGTCGTCTGCCCTATCTTGATCCAGCCGGGAAACGCCGTGTCGTCGTACATGTAAATCTGCGGCACCGCACGCCGCATGGTGGGTAGTATCTGTTCTATTGTCGCCATAATCATTGTTGTTTATGGCGCACTTTGAAATAAGTAAGGAAAAACTAACGATATAAAAGACTATGGACAGCGTCTCTGACGATTACCACAGGTTCTCCGTCGGGTGTTTGGGCCACCTCAAATGCAAAATGGAAGTCTTCCACTATCAATTCTCGCCAGCCATTGGCAATCCACTGACGATTAAACTGTGCCTTTTTGAAACCTTGAGTAAAGGCAAGTATCTCCAGACAGGCAAACATGCGGTTCATCTTTTTCATCACGGTCTCCTCGCTCAGGAGCGGATGATTTGTCATCGCCGCTTGATAAAAACCTTTGATCTTAATCCGAACTACTGGACTGACGATGACTCTCATGCTTCAGGATGATAGTGCTTGTGAATCATCTCTGTCAACTCATCGCGAAACTCATCAAGCGTAATGCACTTCGCCAGTTCTTCGTCCGATATCGTCCTTAGAGGCTCGTTTTTCTGCGCTTCAGGATGGGCGAAGTTATAGGCCATGTCCCGGATGTAGTCTTCATAATAACGACGTGTGACATAAAGATTCTCACCATCAAAGAAATGAGTTGCATTGTTCGAGAAATCCACATTGGCAGATACGCCATAGGGCGAGGCAGGCTCGGCTAGCAGTAGCGATTGACTCTCTTCATCAATTCCATCTGGCTTGGGGAACACTTTTGCCGTAATGCCTTCTCTGCCGTTCAGCTCCTGCAACAGGTTTTCCGCCTGCTTCTCGTCTTCCACTATGACTTTCAATTCTATCATGGCAACATTCTTTTCTAGAATAACGCGACACTGTTGTTATTATTGTTTCCTTACTAATTATTTCAAAGAGCGCTCTGTTATATGTCTTTGCCGAGCCTTTTCCCCTCGGCGTGGGTTCTTTGTGGGTTCTTCGATCCTTCGGTGATTCTTCGGCGATGTTGGCCTATTTCATCGGTCGTGTTTTCCTCTCTTGTTGCCTTTGTTTCTTGGCTTCTTTCTGTGCTTTTTTGCGCTGCCGTTTCTCCCATCTTATCTTGTCTTCATTTGTGACCTGCAAATCTTTGCTGTTGATAAGTCTAACCAAATCATCAATGCTAAATGACATGTCCGGTCTGTCAATTTTCATCAGTTCTTCTGCGGTAGCCTCGTTTTTCAGCATCCTCATTACAGAATCAAAAAGCATAGGATCTCTTAACGTGATAGTATTATTGTTGTAGTAACTACTAAACCTACTGGCAACAAGTTGCCTCAACTTATCTTCGTCGAATCGTCTTTCCTCAATCGTTTTGCGGAGACATCGCTTCAGCACCGTCTCGCGAGGTACAGGTTTCCCGTTGCCTGTTATCAACTCGGCTGGGTCCAATTGGTCGAGTGATGCCACTACATCGGCTTCGTTCATCCAGAATGGCACCGAAAAAGCCATTCCCAATCCATAGCGTCCCTTCAGCAGACTTGTACGCAGTTTCTCTCTTATGGAGGCAATGTCAATTTCTGGATGTTCTTTCAGAAATATCTGTCTTTCAGCCAACGTCGATGGATGAGTATGTGCCCTTTCTACCTTTGTTTTATTCTCAAGTCTTTCTTTGTATTCCTGATAGAGGGATAGGTCTGTCTGTTTCAGAATGCCCAAAGCCTTCTTGGCCTCATTCCGTAATGTCGGATTGTCGGAATCCTTGAATGCTATTGCCTTACAATAGTCTTTATATGTATCAATCAAAAACATATCTTTATTCCATCGGGCGGATCATACTTTCGATAAAGGCAATCTCGTCCTCCGTCAGGCCGTATTTCTTGTACAGCATCTCGTCCGTCCACGGATGGGAGAAGTCTTGGAGGGGGACGAATTGGTAGACTCTCGCAGGGGCGTGTTGGGTGTTTTTCTTGAGCATAACAAGAAACCTGAAAAAACGTGTCTTATAATACGAGATAATGTTTTCTGCTTCCTGTTTGGTTTTGACAGGTCCAATTACCATATAGGTTTCTGTACAACAGGTATTAGGCTCGCCTAATATTGGTATATTCAGAATCTGGTGTGGATAGTCTTCCCCTGCACCATAGGCCATCGTAGTGTAAACCTTGTACATATCAATCCACTCCTTATGGGATTCTATCTCCTTCCGTGGGAAGAATCCAATATGTTTGTTTGCATACAATCTTACCGAACCTTCAAAATCGTCGTCTTTTCCTTGAACAAACGTCCTTAACCCGAATGGTTTCTGTGAACTGACAATGGCATCGATAGTTCTCTCTTGTTTCGACTGTACCTTTCTCAAAATGGATATCGACTCATTATGTCTTATAAAGATATCACATCCATTTTCCAATAATGGCCTTACACTTGTTGAGGTCAAATCACCTCTAATTGTAGTCACCTCGCAATCTCCGTGGTATCGTTCATTCCACTTAAAATAGCATACTCCACCTTTTATCTCTACACCAGGGAAACATTCAGACGAGATAGGATAGTCGACAATCTTTTCCAACCTATTGTCGTGCAACATTTCATCTCTAAAATCATCTAACCCTCTTCCCCCAGCAAACCAACGAGAAGGAACAATCATTATAAGATATTTTGGCTTTACCTTCTTAGCTGTCTGTATGAACAAGTGGTACAGAGGAACAGCACCACCTCTTTTTCTTTCGTCAGTATCACCTCCGTCGCTCATCTGATACGGTGGGTTGCCTATGATTACATCGAATTGCATATCTTTATGGAATATTTCTTTGATTGATTTATGGATAAAGGGATAGGCGTAGGTTTCGCGAGCGTCGGTGCGGAGGTATTCGCCTTTGCTGGCACCACAGTACTCGCAGCGGCCTTGCGCGTTCCAGTTGTGTTGGCAGCGGTCGTAGCGGAGATTGCCCTGCGCATCGCGGAAGGCAGTGGTGACGCTGTACTCGCCGTTGGCAAGCTTGGAACAATAGAGCGTCCGACGGCTCATCTCGGCGGTGAGGTCGGTACAGGCGATGCCGAAGACCTGACAGGTCATAATGTGGTCGATGCGCTTCTGTAGGTCGGGGATCTCTGCTTCCAACCCGGCTAGCAGCCGCTTGGCAATCTCGCGCAGGAAAACACCACTCTTCGCACAAGGGTCGAGGAAGCGAGTCTTCGGACTGCGGAACAACTCCTGCGGCAGCAAATCAAGCATCTTATTGGCCAGCTCCGGCGAAGTGAAGACCTCGTCGCTGCTCAGGTTGGCCAGGCAGTTCAATATGTCCGGTGAATAGTCTCTGTTCATATCATTCAGATTATTATATTTCAATCAGAACCAAAAGAACTTTCAGAGCTTTCTTTTTGTTCTTTTAGTTCTGATTGGGCTTTGAACAATTGAGTGTAGTGGACTGGAGGATACGACCGCACAGGTTCGTCGAAGTTCTGCGCCTCGCCCTGCTCGTCGAAGAGAGAATACTGGTGTGTCCGGTTGACCAGAAAGTCAAACTGGAAGTCGCGCCGCGAGAATTGCATGCTGCCCGCAATAGGGGTCCATTCGCAGAACGTAATAGGCTTCCCCTCGGCAGTCCTATATGTCAACGCATCGCCACAGACAATATTCTTCTGCAGCATATATTTGAGCGACTTGAGGTAACTCGGCTCTCCCCCTAAGTTAGGGGAAGTCCCCCAAAGGGGGGAGGGGGTGTGTGATGAACAGGAATATGTGTCAATCACCTCGCGATACAACCTCTCCCTGCAAGCCTCCGCATTGTCCTCTAATAGCTCAATGCCATAGCAGGAGCCTACGGCAATCAGGCTCTTAAACTCCCATTCCGTTTGCGACTTTATAGAAGAAAGTAGTGATAGTTTGCGACGCAAAATCTCGATAAGGAAATTACCGTCGCCACAGGCTGGCTCGAGGAAACGGCTGTCGAGCCGAGACGACTCATCGCGCACCAAGTCGAGCATGGCATTCACCTCGCGCGGATTGGTGAACACCTCGCCGTGTTGAGCCACCCTCTGGCGGCTCTTAATCTGTTTTGTGTTTTCGTTGTCGGGCATAAGAAAATCGTGGAACTTTGCTTATGTCCTCTTAGGTGTTCCACGACCTGCCCGACAATTAAGTAAAGCCCACGATATTCTCGTGAGCGTTTACCGCTTTACATTGTCGGAACTTGATTTGTGGAACTTCAAGAGGACAGTTAGAGCGAAAACGCTTTATAATATGTTATTTATCTTCTACTTTTGTTTCAATAAGTTGTCTATTTTTAGTTGTTATTTCGTTTGCAAAGATACGAATTTAATTCGACTCTCGGAATAAATGCGTATCTTTGCAGAAAAATTATAACTGGAAATGAAACGAATACTGATGCTTACACTGTTGGCTTCGTTGCTGTTAGGTTGCGGCGGCGGCAGGGATGTAAAGACCCTAGGGGTGGAGGAATTTGCCAAGATGGCTGCGCAGAAGGATGTGAGGCTCATCGATGTGCGCACACCTGAGGAGTATGCCGAAGGGCATCTGGCCGGTGCTGAGAATATCAATGTGAAGGATTCAGCATTCGCGGAGCGCATCAAGGACATCGAGGGCACGGTGGCGGTTTATTGCCGCGGCGGCAGACGCAGCCTGACGGCAGCAGAACAGCTGGCCAAGCAGGGCTGCACGGTGTACAACCTCGATGGCGGCATCATGGCCTGGATGAAGGCCGGCAAGCCGACGACCGCCACCGTTGCCGAGTGACAAACGGTAGCGACAAAAGAGCGGGGGCGCAACCTGCCGGTTGCGCCCCCGTCTGTATATGGTGCGGTCAACGGCTCACGCCAGGGGCACCCAAGGCTCGATGCCAAGGATGTCGCTGATGGTGCGGATGGTGGTCAGCAGGAAGAAGATGGCACCTGTTTCATGCGCCGGCATGGCGGCGGAGGAGCCATAGTCGGCCACATCGAGCGTGACATCGGTAACGCCGTTATCGATCAGGAAACGGTACATGTTGAGAGTATTCTCGACAGGCACCGTGATATCTGTCTCGTTGTGGAACAGCAATATACGCTCATTCCCCCGGGGTGTCCACCCCTGACAGATATTGTCGGTGCGCATGGCCTCGAGGAAGCGCTGCGAGAGGGGCGAGTCGATGTCGAGCATCGTAGGCGTGACGTAGTCAGCCACCATGAGCGACCCCACACGCTCATCGATTTCCTCGCGGGTGTAGCGTTTGCTGAAGATCCACTCGTCGAGATGGCTTAGCACGGGCTCGAGGAACACCTCGTCGTGAGGGACGCCGAGCCGGAAAAACTCGTCGTAAGCCAGCAGCACGCTGATTACGGTGCTGGGCATGCCGGCCACCTCGCTGCGGAGAAAGTCGCTGTAGGTTTCGGGAATGTCGTAGGAGCCGGCTCCGGCGAAGGTGCAGGTGATGTCGATGTCGGGATAGCGCTGAGCCACCAGCCTCACCACCCCCATGGAGGTCTGCCCGCCTTGGGAATAGCCGGTGTTGAAGAGCACATCGTCCCATGCAAAGCCCATGTCGGCAAGCAGCCGGCGTGCTGCCAAGAGTGCGTCGATGCTGGCCTGCGCGTTGACGGCCGAGATGCAGTAGGCCTGATGATGGTGTTCGGTGACGCCAAAGCCGTAGTAGTCGGCCGAGACGGTGATCAGGCCGCTGCCTATCACGCCCTGCTGCACACCCAGGTCGCCTCGCGACGGGCACTGGTCGGCTCGGTAGACCGTGAAATGGTTGTAGAGCATCATGCCGCGTGCGGGCTGGCTGCGGTGCACCTCAGGCCCCATGGTGATGGTGCCGGAAAGCATGATGGGGTGGCCGAAGGGATCGGTGGAGGGATAGACGAAATTATAGGCCATCATGCCATTGGACTCATAAAGCACCGAGTCGGTGACATAGGCAGCGGACATGGGCAGGTCGTGGGGCTGCGGAGCGACAGGATCAGGGTCGCACGAGAGCAGCATCGGTAAAAGCAACATGCCCACCATCAGGAAAGCCATGGTGCGACCCGACGCAATAAAGGAAAAGAACTTTTTCATAGTGATGATCTCGCTTTTGCGGAACAAAAAAGTCTACTGATTGTCGACAATCTTCTCCACAGGAAAATTGAAGTAGGTGTTGGGATAGGGCTCGTTGCGGAGCGTGAAGTGCCACCATTCCGACTCATAGGGGCGGAAGCCGTGGCGCATCATCGCCGACCGCAGAAGCATACGGTTGCGGAACTGCTGCTCGGTGATGCTGTCGCCGGGACGATACTGCTGCCTATCTGGGTCGCCGCCAAAATCGGTGTGGCTCTCACGCCCGAACCAGTCGAAAGTGCCTCCCATGTCAACCTCCTTTTCGGTGGCCATGTCGAAGAGCGTGAGGTCGAGCGTCGAGCCGCGCGAGTGGCCGCTTTTTGCAGCAATGTATCCCTGGGCGAAAAGCACCTCCTTGGGGGTCTGAGGATAGAAATAGTGCTTCATGGCGGTATCGTTCATGTCATGACTCCAGCGAACGAAGTGCGACACCGCCGCTTGGGGCCGATATGCATCATATATCTTCAGCCGGTAGCCTTGGCTGACGAGGTCGTCGCTGACGGCACGCAAACTGTCGGCAGCGCGGCGCGTGAGCAGCGCCGTCGGCTGACGATAGCCATCAATCCGCCGGCCCACAAAATTATATGTGCTGAAATAGCGTATCTCCAATATTGCATCGGGCACCACATCGGTCAGGTTGACAAAGCCTCCGCGGCCGGTGGTGTCGAAGCCAGCAAGGTCGTCGATCACAACCGTGTCGGAGAAAGCTTCGGCTAAAGTGTCGGCAATTGCCGTATCGTCGGCGGTTTGACGGAAGCACGACGGCATCAGCGCCATCGCAAGCAACGCTATCGCCGCAGTAAAGTATTGTCTCATAGTCATATTCAACGGTTTGTTTATCTTTTTATCAGCCTGCAAATATACGGATTTTATTCCACAATGAGATTTCCTGCTTGGTATACGGAGAAAAAATCGTAACTTTGCAGTTGATAAAACGACCTCGATATGAACGACACTCTCCATCGCATTGGCGAATGGCTGACGGATGCCGTGGGCACCGTCAACGGCTGGATATGGGGGCCGGCACTGGTGGCGCTATGCCTGGTGGCAGGCCTGTATTTTTCGTTGCGAACGCGCTTTGTGCAGGTGCGCCGTCTGGGAGAGATGGTACGCCTGCTGTTTGGCAGCGCCGGCAAAGGAAAGAAAAGTGTCGGCATATCATCGTTCCAGGCCTTCGCCATGGCCCTTTCCGGTCGCGTGGGCACCGGCAACATTGTCGGCGTGGCCACCGCCATCGGCTTCGGCGGGCCGGGGGCCATCGTGTGGATGTGGATCATTGCCTTTTTCGGTGCCGGCAGCGCCTTCGTCGAGGCCACCCTGGCACAGATCTACAAAGAAAACCACAACGGCCAATTCCGGGGTGGGCCGGCCTACTATATCGAGTCGGGTCTGCGTTCGCCCTTTTTCGGCGGCCTGTTCGCCGTGCTGGCAGCGGTGGCCTGCGGCATTTTCCTGCCGCCGGTGCAGTGCAACGGCATCGCCCTGAGCTGCTCAAGGTCGTTCGGCGTGGCCACTTGGATTGTCGGCCTGGCCGTGGCCTTCCTGATTGCGCTGGTCATCATCGGGGGCGTGAAACGCATCGCCAACGTGGCCCAAGTGGTGGCGCCGGTGATGGCCATGATCTATATTCTGCTGTCGATTGTGGTGCTGGCCGTCAACTATCAGCTGGTGCCTGAGGTGTTCATGCAGATGCTGCGCGGTGCCGTCGGCGTCAACGAAGTGGGCGGAGCACTCCTCGGCAGCACCATCGCCTGGGGAGTGAAACGTGGCATCTACAGCAACGAGGCTGGCCAGGGCACAGGCCCCATAGTGGCGGCGGCAGCCAAAGTGAGCCATCCTGTCAAGCAGGGCCTGGTGCAGGCCTTTTCGGTCTATATCGACACCCTGCTGGTCTGCACCGCCACGGCCATGATGATCCTTGCGTGCCGCACCTACAACATCATCGAAAGCGTGCAGCCCGTGGTCGGCGGCGAAGCCATCGTCACCTACCTGCAGCAGAACCCCGCCGCGCCCCTGGGCGAACCGGGTGTGTTCTACACCTCCACGGCTCTCGGCTCGGTGATTGGACCCCGCATGGGCGACATCGTGGTGTCGGTGGCGCTGTTCTTCTTCGCCTTCACCACCATCATGACCTACTATTATTATGCCGAAACCAATCTGGTCTACCTCTTCAACCGCTGGCGCCGCCGCAGGCTGCTGCACCACCCCGAACGGAGCGACGAACTGGAACGCGCCGACATGACATTCGGCGACGACCGGGGCGAGAAAATCGTCATCTGGATTCTCCGCATCGGCACCATCAGCGCTGTCTTCTTCGGATCCATACAGGGCAGCGGCATCACCTGGACCCTGGGCGACATCGGCGTGGGAGCCATGGCATGGATCAACGTGATCGCCATCCTGCTGCTCTCGCCCAAAGCCTTACGCGCGCTGAAGGACTATGAAAAACAGACGCAACAGGGACAGGAACCGCAGTTCGACCCTCATGCGCTGGGCATCAAACACGCCCCATTTTGGGAAAAACACAACAAGCCTACCGCTTGACGAACTTGGCCACACGCCCTTCGGCCTTCAACAGGTAGACCCCTGACGGCAACCGGGCCACATCCACAAGGGCCGTTGCACCATGGGGCACCACCGTGGCCACCACCCTGCCGGTGAGATCCACCACCTCGACCGCGGCACCGGCCGTCAGGCCGGTCACCGTCAACGATGTCGCCACCGGATTGGGATACACCTCCACCCATTGCACAGCGTCAACCGTGGGCACATCCACACTGCCCGGCAGCGTCAGCACCTCGCGAATATAGTTGATCAGCGACGGCGCAAGGAAGTTCCAATACTCCGGCAGGCGGTTGCTGCTCAATGTCTTCTGGGTCGACAGTTCCATCGTCAACTCGAGGCAGTCGTGATAATAGTTCATATAGTCCTGGCGGCCGCCGTGGATCACATACCAGTCGCCGCCGGCTATCCATCCCTGTGTGTTGACATCGCGGAAATGGCTCGGCCCATACACGCGGGCGGTGTCGACAAAACGGCGGCACACCTCCTGCCACCAGGCGCTCTCCGGATGGGGATTCTGCAACGACGTGAAGCAGTCCCACGGATAGTTCATCACCTCGCTGCCGCCGTGCAGGTTGGCGCTCATACGGAAACGATGGTTGCTCACATATTCTATCATGGCCTCGTTTTCAGGCTGCAAGGCCTCTTTTGTGGTTCCGAAAGGATCGGGATAGTTGCGGTTGAGGTCGACACCTCGCGCATTGTAGCGGCGCGACCCCTGCACCGTGGCATTGCTGACATAATAGGTGCCGTCGGGATTGCTCAGCGGATTGATATAGATAGCCACACTGTTGACCAGATCGGTCAGCGGCTCGCTGGTGCCATACGACGACAACAAAGTGTCGATCAGATGAAGCATCATCACGTAGCCCGTCACCTCGTCACCATGAATCGTGGACGAATAGAAAAACTGCGGCCGAACGGCATCGGCATCGCCGCCCTCAATATGCATCGACAGAATCAGACGCCCATTGATCGAAAGCCCTATCGTATCGACAGAGCATATCTGCGGGTATTCGGCAGCCCAACGCTGCATCATGGCAAGATAGGTCTCATAGGTGGGATAGCGGTCCCAGGAAGCCATCTCCTCCGGCGTGTCGGCCATCGACACGGCCTTGGTGGGCCAATCCTCGTCAACGGGAGGAAAAGCATCGGGGCGGGGCTTCAACTGGGCCATAGCGCCAGTGCAAAGACAGAGAACGGCAAAACTTATCAATATTTTCTTCATCATCGAATCAAGGTTTAAAGACACGTAACTATAACGGAACGCATAGCCGATTATTGCCATCTGCTTATAAAATTGCCCCAAGGCCCCTACCCCTCATCCCCCTACCAACTCCTACCCTTCTCCCTATCATCTCCTACCTCAGTAGGAGTTGGGTAGGAGATGATAGGGGGTTGACAAGGGGATGGCTGGGAGAAAACCCGGTGGGGTCTCGGACCGGTCCCGGAGGGGATTGCGGGCAGTGGGGAAACAAAAAAAGGCATCGGGGCGGCAATCTCTGCCGCCCCGATGCCAAAGAGGGTTATGTCACCTCGTGAAGAAGCTTACTTCACGATGAGTTTGCGGATGGCGTTCACGCGCTCGCCCGTCAGGCGCACGAAGTAGGCGCCCTGCGACAGGCTGCTGATGTCCATCGTCAGCACGCTGCCGCTTGTGCGCTCGCGCTTCACCTCGCGGCCGTTCATGTCGACGATCGTCACCACCACCTCGCTCTCGTTGCCCTCGACGCTCACCGTCACGGTGCTGCTCGCCGGGTTCGGGTAGAGGCTCACGTAGCCTGCGCCGTTGATGTCCTCAATGCCGGCGTTGGCCTCGAACGTGGCCACGTACGTCGCATTGCCGGTCACCGTCACCACGCGCGGGTTGTCCGTGTTGCCGTCCTGCCAACGCACGAAGTGGTAGCCTTCGTTCGGCACGGCCGTCAGCGTGATCTGCATGTTCTCCTCAAAGCTGCCGCCGCCTTGCACCGATCCCATCGTCGGGTCGGACGGCACGGCACTGATCGTGTAGATGTTGCCGCTGGCAGCGGGCGTGGTGAAGCTGTAGACATCGCTCCACACCGACATCGCTCCGCCTTCGCACACGGTGGAGATGTACACGTCGTACTCCGTCTCGGGCTGCAGGCCCGTGATGGTGATGGTGGTGCTCTCGGAGAGTGCCGCGGTTCCTTCACCCTGGCTCATGCCGCGATAGCCATACTCAACCACATAGACACCCATGCCGTTGCCACTGGCCGTCCAGGTGATGGTGGCTGTGGTGGCTGTCAGGTTGCTGGCGCTGACCTGCGTGGCGGGCTGGCACTCGTCGGTGGTGAACACCACGGTGTCGCTCCACGGACCCTCGATGCTGGCTTCACTGCCGCACAGGGCGCGCACGCTGACGCTGTACTGCATGCCCGTGGTCAGATAGCTGAAGGCATAGCTGGGCGTGGTGGTGGTGTAGCTCTCGTTGATGTTGGTGTTGAAGATGTTGACCTCCCAGTTGGCCTCCTCGCCGCCGGCAGTCCAGCTGGCGGTGGCACCGCGGAAGGTGATGTCGCTGATGGCAAGCGCCGTCGGCTCCATGCAGGGCACATCCTCGGTGGTCACCGTCACGATCGACCAGTCGGACACCGCACCCTCGGCGCAGATCGAGCGCAGGCCGATGGTGTAGGTGGTGTTGTAGCTCAGGCCGGTGAAGGTGTAGGTGTTGCCCAAGATTTCGGTGCCGGTGGCTTCGCTATCCCAGATGCCGTCGGTGATGACCACCTCGACAGCGCTGTCGGCCACAAAGTTGACCGTGATGCTGTTGTCGGTGGCGGAGGTGCTGCTGATGACAGGAGCAACGCAGCCTTCGCCGCAGCTGATCAGGCGGATGTCGCCGACTGTGCTGCTGGCAGTACCCGTCACGTCAGGGTTGGAGTAGTCGTAGGGGCTGCCGTCGCGATAGGCATAGCGCATCTTGCTGGCAGTGGCCGTATGGGCCACGAAGGAGGCTCCCGATGACCACGTGCCATGGTCGCGCTTGACGGCGATGAGCAGGTTGCTGTGGCCGTCCCACGCGAAGGCGGTGTCGAGGCTGTGGATCTGCCAGCCGCCCTCGGTGTAGGTGAAGTCGGCACTGTCGATCACCTTGACAAAGTTGTGGGTCGCGTCGGGCAGGATCCATCCGGAACTCAGGTCGCTCTCGCTGACGTTGGCCATGAAGACGGTCATGTTGGTGTAGTAGTCTCCCGTAGTGCCATCGACAGGATTGAAGGCGAAGGCTGTGATGTCACCGGTCATGCTGGCTAAGTTGGCGCTGTCAACGATGGTCTGCACATAGCCGTAGTTGTACAGGCTATAGCCGATGGGGCTGTAGGACGAGGTGGTATTCGTCAAGGTAGTATCATACGAGTAGGCCTCGGTGTAGTTATCGCAAATTGCGGTTATGAAGCTGGCGCGATACCAGCGGCTGGTGTCGGTCACATTGCAGAAAGCGCGCAGGTAGACGTCGTAGGTGGTGAGACTGGCAAGGCCGTTGAGGGTCGCCGAGTTGGTGGTGGTGTTGATGGTGGTGCCGCTACCGCGGAGGAAGCCGGCAGGACCATACTCAATCTCGTAGCCATCGGAACTTCCAGTCCAGGTAACCTGTGCGGAAGAACCCGAGACGTTGGCGAAGGTAATGTCGCTGATGGGGCAGACAATGAGAGCCAGCGTGACATTGTCGATGGCTGCCGGGGGCTGGTTGCCGACCGAGCCGTCGTTAGCCCACATGAACAGCAGGTGATAGGTGCCGGCAGTGAGGTTGAGCTCCTCTTCGTGGGTCTGCCACGAAGTAGCCAGGTTCAGCTTGGCTCCGCCGTCGATCGAGATCCAGCCTGCGGGGGCAACGCCGCTGCTGTTGAAGTTGTAGGTGGATGTAGTGCCGTCGGGCAGGAGGCCTGCCGTAGGCATCTGCGATGCAGGTACGAGCCATGCACGGATATAGTCATAGCTGCCTTCGCCGTAGGCTTTCCAGTCGTAAGAGACAGTATACGGTCCGTCGGTCAGAATCACGTCGCGGTAGGCGTAGGTGATGCTGATGCCGGAGACCGTATAGCTGTTGCTGGTGCCGTTGTCGTTGCTGATGTAGAGTGCATTCGGCGTGCCATTGCTTTCGGCAGCACCCACAGCCCACTGGTTGTTCTGAGTGCCGTTCACAACCTCCCAGCCCGCATTGGTCAGGGTGGTGTCGGTGAAGTCGCAGTAGAAGGGCACTGTGGCGGGATCGGCGTTCAGCGTACCGAAGGTGTAGACGCTGCTCCATTCGCTGGTGTCGCCGGCGCCGCAGATGCCGCGCACATAGATGTCATACTGCGTGCCCAGAGTGAGGCCGCTGATGCTATAGGGGGCGCTGCTCCAGGTGCCGGTGGTGCCGGTGCCGCGGGTGAAGCCGGCGGGACCGTACTCATACTCGTAGTCTGTAGCCTGGCAGATGCTCCAAGCAAACTCGGCGGTGGTGGTGGTCAGACCCGTGGCGTGCACGTCGACAGGCCACACGCAGGAAGGCATGTATCCCACCTCGAGGTCGTCGATGTAGTGGTAGCTGTAGTCGTAGCTGTTGTTGTTGTAGAAGTTCTTGAAGGCAATATAGCGGCCGGTGCCGGTATAGGTGCTCAAGAAGCGCAGCACGTTGTTCTCGTTGGCAGTGAAGATGAGCGTGTCGATGGGCACGAACGAGGAGTCGAAGCCCGGGGTGATGCTATCCACTGCACCGATGATGAGCCGGTAGCTGGAGGGGCTGGAGGTGTAGTGGTGGAAGGAGATGTAGAGGCTGTCGACCGTAGTGGGCATCTCGGGCAGCACGGTGAGTGCGGTGCCGTAGAGATAGAGGCAGTACTGGCCGGAGCTGGTGTAGCCGGTGGTGGAGGTGTAGTACACAGCGGGCGTGTAAGAACTACCTGCATAGGTGCCGGTGCTGAGCATGGTATAGTTCCAGCAGTTGGGCAGCGGCGAGCGGGTGGTACCCGGGTCGGTGCAGTTGTCGAAGTTCTCGAAGTAGGGCAGCGTGGGTATGTCGCATGGCGTGGTGAAGCGGACGCGGTTCGAGTTGATCGAAGTGTCGTTCAGGCCACTGCAGAGGGTGTACACGTACACGTCGTAGTCGCTGCTGTGGTTCAGACCCGTCAGCGTGAGGCTGTTGGTCGTGGCATTGGCGATGGTACCGGTGCCGGGCACGAAGTTGCGGGGACCGTATTCAACCAGGTAGCCTGTGGCGGAGGCGCCGGCGGCTTCCCAGGTGATGGTGGCATCCGTGGTGGTCACGTTCGAGGCGCTCACGCCAGTCACGGCGACGCAGGCGGGTATCGGTTCGATCACCAGGTTGTCGATGAAGTTGTAGTTGTCGGCGAAGGCATCCCAGAAGGTGATGTGACCTGTGGTACCATCGGGCAGCATATCGAACGGGAAGGCGATGGTCACCGTGGACGACGAGGTGTCGATGTCCGAACGGATCAGGGTGTCGAGCGGCATGATATTCTGTATGGGAGCTGTCGGGTCGCTCATCACACCGATGATGAGGCGCACATCGTCGCCGCCCTGTACCAGGTTGAAGCGAGCCTGCAGGGTGTTCAGCGGGGCATCCATCTCAGGCATGATCAGGTAGCCGCCGCTGTAGATGAGGCAAAGCTTGTTGTTCTCGTCGCCGGTGAGGCTGATGACATAGGGGATCGGATAGTTGGAGCCGATGTAAGTGGAGCCGACGGTCCAGCAGTTGCGGCTGTACTCGCCATACTCAACATTTTGGAAGTCCTCGGTATAAGGTACCGCGACGGGAGCGCACTCGGTGGCGGCGGTGGCGAAGCCAGCCATGTCGTTGTCGCCGCAGACGGCCACGACCATGTACTCGTAGTCAAGACCCGGATTCAGGCTGGTGACGGTGTAGCTGGTGGTGCTGACAGTGTCAAGCAGGGCGTAGGCGGTGTCGCCCGCCAAGCGCTGGTAGACCATCCACGAGGTCTCCGAAGCACCGGGAGTCCAATTGAGCTCGATGGCGGTCGTGCCGGCGGCATTGGCCACCACGATAGGAGCCGCGCAGGTGCTCGGGGTGAGGCAGGCGCCGCCCACGAAGTACATGTTCAGTCTCGAGCTGGAGGAGTAACCGCCGGTGGGAGGAGCCGTGACGCTGTAGGAGCTTCCGTCCTGATAGACGTAGCGCGAGATGTCACTGGTGGCAGTGCTGACCATGCCATAGTTGCCGCTGCTCCAGCTGCCGGTCATGTCGCGGAAGGTGACAAGGATGTTGCCGCCCGAGTAGTTGAACGGCGTGGTGAGCGTGATGTCGTTCCATCCGGCAGCGATGTTGCCGGTGGTGCTGCCGCTCCACACCAGGTCGCTCTCCGCAATGGGGATGAAGGCCGACGAAACGTTGGTGGCCGACGTGTTGGTCATGTAGATTTCAATGTTGCGGGCCACGGGGACGGCGCTCATCTGGATGCCGATGTGCTCGATCTGGCCACCCGCCACAGCGCTGAAGTCGGTAGCAAGATAGATTTGCTGGGTAAGGGAGTAATTATACATGGAATAGGAGGGGAAATAGCTGCTGGTCGAGGTGCCGGTGCCGATGGTGTCGTTGACAAGGTTGGTGCTGTCGGCCTCGAGGCAGCCGAAGTTGGTGGTGCGGAAGTTGGCCGTGGCGGCCACGCTGGTACCTTCGACGCAGGTAGCGATGATGCGGAAGTTATACTCGGTGGCGGGGGTGAGACCCGTCATGGGGAAGTAGTTGTTGGTGGTGGTGCCGCTGGTCCAGGTGGTGTCGCTGGCTTCCTTGTACTCCACCGTGAGGTCGGTCCACTCGCTCGTGCTCTGCGTCCAGGCAGCCATGGCGCTGACGGGACCGGGGGTAATGCTGAGGCCGGTGACAGGATAGCAGCTGATCTGCGTGGTGAACGTAGCGTTCACGACGCGCGAGTCGCCGTCGCTGCACGAAGCCTTGATCCAGACATAATAGGTGGTGTTGGCGGCAAGGCCGGTGATGGTGTAGCTGTTCTCGCCGCTGACAATGGTGCTGTCGGTGGCATTGGCGATATCGGCGCCGGTGCCCCAGTACACGTTCATCTCGTTATAGTCGCTGTTGTCACCCCAGCTGACGGTGGCGTCGTGGACACCGACATTGGAGACCGACAAACTAGGAGTCACACACGGGGGCAGCAGTCCGAGGGTGACATCGTCGAGCATCAAGTAGATGTATGTCGAGGTGCCGGGATGCTGCACGGCACGGAAGGCCACATAGGAGCCGGTGCCGGTGTAGGACGACAGGGGCACCTCGAACTCCTCATAGGTGGTGCCCGCAGGGTGTACACGGTCAATGGCCGTAAAGGTGGAGATATCCGTCGGGTCGGTCATCACGCCCACCTCGAAGTCGCAGTTGTAGCTGGTGCTGTACTGACGAGCCCAGAAGGTGGCCTGCAGGGTGTTGACATCCAAATCGGGTTCTACGGCAGGCAGGATGCCATAGCAGTAGCCGCCAGAATTGGAGGCATAGAAGTAGAGGCCGTGGGTGTTGTTATGGCCGTAGGAAGTGGTGGCATGGACGTAGGGGCGGTCGGCCGTGCTGCCCAGCTTGTACCAGCAGGTGGGGAAGGCCGTGGTGCCGGTGCCATAGGTCTCGAAGTCCTCGGTGTAGGGCAGCGAGGCGGCGGTGATGTAGCTGCAGGCGGTGCGGACAGTGATCATACGGCTGAGGGAATTGCCGCCGTCGGAGCAGACCGCCATCAGATAGATGTCGTAGGCGGTGTTGGGGGTCAGCTCGCCGATACTGAAAGCGGTGTCCGTAATATTCATGACGTTGACAACGGCCGTGTCGGGGTCGAAGCCAGCGGGGCCGTAGACAACCACCCACTCGCTGTTGATTTCGTCGGAAAGAGAAAGGTAGATGCTGTCGGGGGTGATGTTGGTGGCCGTCAGACCGGCAGGACGCGGGCAGGCGGGAGCGTCAACACAGGAGACGTTAATCTGGAAGCCGTCGTACTGAACAGAGCCATCGGAATGGAATACCACGGTGAAGGCTTCGCTGCCGAAAGGCCCAAAAGTGTGGGTGCTATTGTCACCGGAGGTGTTGTCGCGGAAGAGCATTTCGCCGCTGGTGCCAATGCCGTCATAGATGGTCAGGTAGTCGTAGGATCCTTCGGTCTGAGAGGAACCACTGATGGTGACCCACTTGGTGGGATCATTGGGGGTGATGACAAGGGTGGACTGGCAGCTCGCGCTGTACGAGCCGGTGGGGCCGCCGTTGTCATAAATGGTGGCAGCGCAGGTGTGGAGTGTGTCGGAGCCGGAGGTGGCCATGTTCATGATTAACGTGCCCACACTGAACGAAACCGATGACCAGGCACTGTAGCCGTCGGTGCCGCAGTCGGAACGCACATATACTCTGTACATGCCATCGTCAAGGCCTGTGAGGGAATAGCTCTGGGTGGTGGTGGTGGCACTGTTCACAACGACAGTGTCAGGATTGAAGCTGCCGATGCCCCAGACGACCTGCCATGAGGTGCCGGTGTTCTCGGTCCAAGTGAGGTCGACATCCGAGCCAGATACGTTGGCCAGCAATGACATTGGAGCAATACAGCTCGGACAGCTCACCGTGTCCATCGTGTAGATGGTGCCGGCAGAAGGCTCGTTGACCATGTAGGCCAACGTACCGTCGCCCCGGTAGTTCCAGATGGTGACCTCTTCGTCGTAATCGCCCTCTGTCCAAACAAAGGTGATGGGCAGGTTGTCTGCCACAACGACGCTGATCGAGTCGTACGCGGGATAATCACCTTCTGAATCATTCAAGGCATTCCCGGCATTAAAAGTCGCCAGCGTGGTGCCGCCCTGCACAATGGCAAGGCTGCCGTCGTTCCATCCGTCACCGTAGCCATCGGCACCGACGATCTTGATCGGACAAGATGTCTGCGCCGTCGCCACAGTGGGCAATGCCATGGCCACTATCGCAGCCATCAGCATCAGAAACTTGTAAAATGACTTCATAATTAAAAAATTTAGTTGATAATAATAAAAAAAATATTATGATTAAATAATCTACTGTCAACGACAAAACCATGTTATCGTTTAACGATAAAAAAATTTATTGATAAACGATAACACCTTTTCCTTCTCCAAGTGGCCGACGCTGAAAAAAATTCTTTTTTTCTCGATTAAACAGTTGTGTCTCATGATCTTAAAAAAAACTATCGTTCTTTTCAAACACCATTTCAAATATAAAGGAAAAAAACATAACCGATAGGAAAAAAGTTCTTTTTTAACATTTTTTTTGTCGACACTCCTCTTACCGGCCCACAAATTCCCCACCCTCTCTGCACCGTCACCCCCTCCCTTGCCCCCTCCATCATCCCGTTCTCGATTCCGCACAACCCCCTGATTTCCACTTCCCAACACCCTATCAACCACCTACCAACTCCTACCATAGTAGGAGTTGGGTAGGAGATGATAAGGCGATGATATTGAGAGACAGCGTTTTGGAAAGGCGGAAAACATTTCCTGAAGACGTGGCCGACAGGTAAAAAAACGGTTGGGAGCATACAATATTCTGCACGGGCGATGCGTTATAAAATGAACAAAAAAAACATCAACGAATGAGTCTGATCAAATCGATATCCGGCATCCGGGGCACCATCGGTGGCACTCCCGGCGAGGGTCTGAGTCCCCTCGATGTAGTGAAATTCACGGCAGCCTTTGCCACCTTCCTGCAGCGGCAGACGCCCGGCCGCCAGCTGACGCTGGTGGTGGGACGCGACGCCCGCCTCAGCGGCCCGATGGTCGACCACCTGGTGGTGGGCACCCTCGTGGGCATGGGCATCGACGTGCTGGAAACTGGCCTCTCCACCACCCCGACCACCGAGATGACGGTGATAGACCACCATGCCGACGGCGGCATCATCATCACGGCAAGCCACAACCCCAAGCACTGGAACGCCCTGAAGCTGCTCAACGCCAAAGGCGAGTTCATCAACGATAGGGAAGGCAAAGAGGTGCTGCGCCTGGCCGAAAGCGACGAGTTGCAGTTTGCCGAGGTGGACCACCTGGGGCACGTCAGCGAGAACCTCAACACTATCGACGAACATATACAGCGCGTGCTGGCTCTGAAGTTGGTCGACCGCGAAGCCATCCGCAAGGCGAACCTGCGCGTGGCCGTCGATGCCGTCAACTCGACCGGCGGCATCGCCATTCCGCGACTGCTTAAGACCCTGGGCGTTGAACAGGTGGTGGAGCTCAACTGCGAGCCCACCGGTATGTTCGCCCACAATCCCGAACCCATACCGCAGAACTTGACCGACATCGCCCAAACGGTGGTGCACGAACATTGCGACCTCGGCATCGTGGTCGACCCCGACGTGGACCGTCTGGCGCTGGTGAGCGAGACCGGCGAGATGTTCGGCGAGGAGTACACCCTGGTGAGCGTGGCCGACTATGTGCTGCAGCACACTCCGGGCAACACGGTGAGTAACTTGTCGTCGAGCCGCGCCCTGCGCGATGTGACCCGCCGCTATGAGGGATGCTCCTACAGCGCAGCGGCTGTGGGCGAGGTGAACGTGACCACCATGATGAAAGAAACCGGCGCCATCATCGGCGGCGAAGGCAACGGAGGCGTGATCTACCCCGAACTGCACTATGGCCGCGACGCGCTGGTGGGCGTGGCCCTGTTCCTGTCGCAATTGGCACAGAAGGGCATGAAGATGAGCGACCTGCGCCGCAGCTATCCCGAATACACCATCAGCAAAAACCGCGTCGACCTCACTCCTGACATCGACGTGGACGCCCTGCTGGCCAAGGTGGCAGCAAAATACCGCCAGGATGCCAGTTGCACGGTGACGACCATCGACGGCGTGAAGATCGACTTCGCCGACGGATGGGTGCATCTGCGCAAGAGCAACACCGAGCCCATCATCCGCATCTACAGTGAGGCCAAGGACGAGGCACGTGCCAACGAGCTGGCCAAACAGGTGATGAAGGAATTCTAAAGGCACAGACACACACAATGCCAAGGGGCCGGCGGACGTTTGTCCGCCGGCCCCTTGACTATATTGGCAACCGCGAAAGAATGCCTCGCCCCTAAAGAGCAACTCATGAACAAGGGTGCCCGGTCCATAAGGATCGGGCACCCTTGTTTATGTATTTATCGTCTGGCTGCCGGATTAGCGGAGGCTAATGACAGCGCGACGGTTCTGGTAGCGGTGCTCGTCAGTGTCGTTCTCGACAATGGGCTCACGCTCACCCTTCGACTCGGTGGCAATGCTCTCGGCAGGAGCACCCTCGCCGATCATGACGTTCTTGACAGCCTCGGCACGACGCTGACCAAGACGCATGTTGCTCTCGTCGGAACCGATATTGTCGGTATGACCGGTGACGACAACCTTGATGTCCTTGTTGCCAGCCATAGCGGAGCTGAGGGCCTTGATGGCGTGGTCGGTCTCATCATTGTAGATGGGCTTGGTTTTGCTGAAGCCGAAGTTGATCTGGGTGTTGATCAGGTCAATGTAGCGCTGCATCATGTCGCGATCGTAGCTATAGGCGGGAGCTTTGTCCTTGCAAGCATCCTCGGCAGCTTTGGCACGGGCGGCCTCCTGGGCAGCCTTGGCGTTGGCGGCATCCTCGGCGGCTTTGGCCTTGGCAACCTCTTCAGCAGCCTTGGCTTTGGCGGCCTCTTCAGCGGCTTTGGCCTTGTTGGCCTCATCCATGTAGTAGTTCACAAGCTCAGACTCATTGGCCTTGTCGGGATCGATGTATTCCTTCCAGCCGAAGTTGATGCCGACCTTCACACCCAGATTGAGCAGGTGCAGGTCGCTGATCTCGTTCGAGTTGAGAACACCGTTGTAAGCCTCGGGGGCGACACGGATGGCGGGAGCTTTCTCAGCAGTGAGAGCACGGGCATGCATGGAGAACAGGGGCTCGGAAGAAGCCTCTTTCAGCATGTTGTTGATGGCATAGCCGCCATAGATACCCAGATAGAGACCCCACTTGTTGCTGAGGGCATAGTTGAAACCAAGGTCGGCAATAGCGCTGACACCCATCTTGATGTTGTCGATTTCCTGGTCAACATCCTGGCTGTAGGTATAGAAACCGTGGTTGGGGAGATCACGATAGGTGACGTTGGTCACAGGGGCATAGCCTTCGCGGACAAACTGGCCGTCGTTGACGGTGTAGTTGCCGTTCAGGGGGAGGTCAAGCTGAGCACCGAAGCCGAGGAGGAAAGTCCAACGGTCATTCATGGCGTTGCGGTAGTAAACCTCAAGGGGCACATTGATGAAGGACTGGTGCTGATACTCGTGCCAGTTATCGTAGGTGTTGTAGATGTCGAACTCATTGTTCATCGACTCGGGGTGCTGATAGCCCGAGAAAACAAGCGTACGGGCCTGGTCAAACAGGACGTTGGAGTGGGTCATGTTGTACTGGACGCCAAGACCGAAACCCCAGTGCTTGCCGAAGAAGTGCTGGTATTTCAATTCGCCGAGGTAACCCCAGCCAAGGTGGCGCTGGCCATTCATGGGGCTGTACACTAAGTTATCAAGGCCGCCTCCGATATTGAGGCCGATATAATTGCGATGCTGGTTGATCTGGGCCTGCGAACCGAGAGCCAGAGCCAAGACACCAAACAAGATGACAATACGTTTCATATTAAGAATCTCTTTTTATATTAATACTTATTTTTTAATAACACGGGTCACCATGCCATCAACACTGACAGTATAGGTACCATTCTCGAAGCTGGAGAGATCGAGGTTGGTGCTCTTGCCGTCGAAGGTGGTGTTGACGAGAATCATTCCAAGAACGTTGGTCACACGAAGAGTATGGGTCTCGTTGGCGGTATAATTGATGCTGATGTTCACGCGGTCGACAGCGGGGTTGGGGCTGGCCTTGAGGGCGGGTTTGAGAGCCGTCAGGTTGTCGTCCGGAGTGATGATGTTGAAGTCACCCTGCTCGCAGGTGCGGACATGCTTGCCGTTCATGGTGACAGTGCAGTAGTAGGTACCCTCGAGCTTGCCGCTGGGATCCTGATAGTAAGGGCCATTGGCGCCGTCGATGTACTCGCCATTGTGATACCACTGGAAGCTGCCTTCGGCAAAGCAGTTGCAGGTGTCAACAATCGAGATGACATCGGTGAAGATAGCGCGGATCATGTCCTTGCTGAGGTTGACCTGATAGGTGAAGGGGAAATCGACAGTCTCGTAACCGTTGGTCAGCGAGAAGACGGCCGAGTAGGTACCGGGCTGAGCACCGGCGGGGACGTCGAAGGTGAGCTCACCCTCGTTGGCGATCTCGGTCATGGCAATGTTCTGGAAGCCATTGGCGATGGCGTCCTCACCGAAGGTCATCTTGTACTGTACAGGCAGACCGCAGAGCACCCAGTAGCGGATGTCGACAGTGTTGCAGTAGCCGTTCTGGTCGATAGCCATACCATTCTCAGCCATGGTGCTGTCGAGGGCAATGTGCTTGAGGATGACACCCTTGGTGCTGATCAGGGCAGCATTGGTGTCGAGCATGTAGTTGGCGGAATCGGAAAGGGCAAAGTAAGCAACAACACTCTTGTTGCGGCCTTCGGTAGCGTCGTTGAAGAGCGCATAGGTGGTGTGCGAGAGACCAGCGATAACGCTCTGGTCGCCAAGCATGTCAACGATCGTGCCGGGGTTGGTCACCTCGGAATTCTCGTTGCCGTCCCACCATTTGAAGGTAACGGCATTGGCGTTGACGACCTGAACCGGACGACGAACAATGGTGAGCGAGGTCATGATGCCGCTCAACATGGTGGTGTCGCCAGCTGCAGGAGCAGCAATCACCTGATACACACCAGCATCAACAGCCTGGGTGAGGGACTCACCGGCCTCGTTGACATAGGTCAGGACAGCCTCGCGGATCACGTTGGCATTGTCCAAATAGGTTGCTCTCACGCCTGTGACGGGTTGGGCATTGTACACAACAACTGCGTCGGCACCCGACCATTTCACGCGGCTCTGAGCCTGTGTGTTGCCGGGCATCATCGTAACGAGCAATGCTCCCAGCAGAAAAAATAGCGTTTTCTTCATTTTGTTAGTGTTTTATACATTAATATTTAACTTCGTTTTTCCTTAAACCATAAACATCATAGTTCGCAATATCAGCATTTTACGCCAATATGTGCACACTACTATTAATGGCAAAGATACGATTTTTTTTATAACAAAAAATTTTTATTGCTATTTTTTTCGATTTTTTTCATTCATCCGTCGCACAAAAAACAAGCGGGGATCCTCCCATAAAGGCAGTCCCCGCTTGCACATATCGCGTATTCGCTATTTGGTGGAAATCACCAGATAGTCGGTGTATTTCCAGAACTGGCCTGGGTTAAGGATACGCAGGTAGGAGGTCGTTGCGGGATCCTCTTCGTCGGCCACCAACTCGTAGCTGTCGTCGGGATGCTGCGAAATCACCACAGCCTTCTTCTTGTTGATGGCGATGGTGGTGACCTTCGTGCGGTCGATCTCGGTGAACTTGTCGGTCGACATGTCGGCCACAGTACCCTGTTTTCTGCCAATGCCGATGAATCCGCCGGTCTTGTTCACAATGCCGGCCTCTTTCAACTCATTGTAGGTACCCACCACAAAATAGGCGCGGTTGGCCGCGGCCATCTGCTGGGCGATATATTCGTCCTTCTCCTGATTGGAAGCGGTGAGCTCGGACACATTCTGGTTCAATCCCTTGATCACCACCTTATTGTTTTCCAACTCGGTGAGCAACTCGGCAATCTGGTTCTCCTGTGCAGCGCTCCGCTCCTCCAGTTTGGTGATATACGACTCCAGGTCGACACTCTTGCTCGACAGCGAACTCACCTTCGAGTTCAGCTGGGCGATCTTCTTTTTGTTGTCGTCCATCATCTTCTCGATCGAGCTCATCTGCTCGGCAATCTGCTGCTTGCGGTTGTACGAGCCCTCGGTATTGTTGCGGCGCATTTCCTGCACGCTCGAATACTTGGAATTGATCATCGACAGATTGTCCTCGATATCGTTCAGCATATCGAAAAGCTCCTGAATCTCACCATCTTTAGTGTCGATGATGCCTTGCAGCGAATCGATGGTCAGCTTTGATGTGTCAAGTTCTTTCTGATTACACGCGGTGTAAGCGAACAGAGCAGACACCAGCCCTAAAGCCAAAAAGATTTTTTTCATTTTGTATTCCTTTCTATAGTTAATTTCACAAACAGTCGATTCCTTATGGAACCAAAATCCTAATCGGAATCGCAATTATTAACGCCGATATTTCAGGAATATTGCTCCAACAGTTATAATAAATGTTAAAAGGCATCGGCGACAGATGTCCCCGCGTTCCAAAAGGAGCATGGAAGCACGACAGAAGGAATACACAACGCAACAGCCATGTTATCAGGCAACTGCATCAATTCATCCTCCCCTTCTCCCCATTGACGGAGAGTGTTTTTTTGCATTTCTCTAATCCTTTGTCCCTCAATACCTTCTCCTTATCAACTCCTACCCAACTCCTACCATGGTAGGAGATGATATGGAGAGGGGTTGGAGGGGGATTGGAGGGGCTAAGGAGAAAATGCTGATTAGCAGTAGGTTGCAAATGGGGATGCAAATGGGGGATGTAAAGGAGGATGCGAGGGGTGTGCGAGAGGGCGAGATGGGGGCAAGAGGAGGATGCGAGGGGGTGACTGGGGGCGCGGTTTTGAGGGCATGGGTTTGGGGGCATGGAGGGCAAGATTGCCCCATAAACAAACCGGCACGGCGAAGATGCAACTTCGCCGTGCCGGCCACACTATCAAAATATTACGTTATTTTTTCACGATTTTCACGACCGTGCCGGACATGCGGAGCACGTAGACACCGGCCTCCATGCCTTCGAGGCTGATGCTGTTGGTGCCCTCGGCAAAGCGGTAGGCTGCCACCTGACGGCCCGTGAGGTCGAAGAGTTCGGCGTCGGCCATACGGTCGAGGACGATGCTCACCATGCCCTGTGTGGGGTTGGGGTAGACCATGACGTTGATGGCCTCAAGATCGTCGATGGAGGAGGCGTCGGCCTGATGCATGACGGCCACACCGGCGAGGTCGAATCCGGACTTATCGTTGTCGGTGGGCCAGGGGTCGTTGACCAGGTTGCCGCGGCTGTCGCGGGTGCCATAGCGGGGATCGATGCTACCGACGACGTCGACGATGCGCACGTGGGTGACGTTGTTGACATCAAGGAAAGCGCTGTCGCGGAGTTCGTCGAGATCGAAGGGGGTGCCCCATCCCATGCGGTACTTGCCGGCCAGATTGTTGATCATGGTGGGATCGGTGGTACCCATGCCGCCGGTCTGCACCTCGGTCTGGGTGAGGGAGACTGCCGGGAAGCGGACGAAATTGACACCGTCGGAGCTCACCTCGACATAGGCGAGTTCAAGGAAGTTGTCGCCGAAAGAGTTCTCGAAGACAGCGAAATCGAAGCCTTCGCCATTGACGATGGGCTGTGCGAAGGTGAGGAGGGCCGAACCGCCGTCGCCAAGGCTGACGACATTGAGGTTGTCGGTCATAGAGACAGGACCAACAGCCATGGAATCAGATCCATAGGTAACGTCTTGGGAGTTCTCGTCGGCGATGTTCTGCGGGCCACGGGTCACGGTGCAGGCGGTAGCCCAAGCCACGATGTCGGTGCTGTTGGCGGGGACAGCCTCGCAGCCTTCGGTGCCGACGGCGCCGCAATAGGGACCGTGTTCAGGAACGACCTCGGGCACGCTGACGGGTGTCACGTTGGTGGTCCAGACCAGGATGGGATAGCCCCAATCGTCGAAGGCAGCAGTGTCGCCGCTGTTGGGATCGCCCCACTTCACGAAGTCGGCATTGTTGATGGCCTGGGCGTTGAAGTAGCTCATGCCCATCTCGCCGTTGACAAGGAACGACCAATAGTTGCCCCATTCGGAAGCCGAGTAGGTGGTGAGTTTGAGGGTGTCGCCATTCTCGACGAAGAAGATGTCGTAGAGGAAGCTGCCGTTGGCGGTGTAAGAGAAGCGGGGATCGGCAGCGGTCATGGTGTCCATCAGGTCTTTCAGCGTGGCATCGCCTTGCCATTTGACGCCCCAGGCCAAGCAGGTGTCGGGCGCAGCCCAGTTGACGGCCACGATGGCCTGGTTGGAGCCTGTGCCAACCCAGTAGAGGATGTCGCTGACGGCGATGGTGGCGTCGACAGGCGTTTCGGAGGGAGTGGTGTCAGGAACCGAAACGGGATGGATGACACCCGTCCAGGCATAGTCCTGATAGTAGGCATAGGTGGTGTCGTAGTTATATCCCACACCGACCGAGGGATCGCCCCATTTCACGATGTCGGTGTTGTGCACGTATTGCATGTTGTAGCCGAAGGGTGCGGAGTGGCCGTTGAGGTTGTAAAGCCAGTAGTAGCCTTCGAGCTTCAGTGTGTCGCCATTTTCCACAAAGAGAATGTCGTCGACGCTCCAAGAGCCGGACACATAGCTGAAGCGGGGATCGGCGGCCTGGATGTCGTTCATCACAGTCTGCACCGTCACGCTGTCGGAGGCGAATCGGTAGCCCCAAGCCAGGGCGCTGTCGGCCCAGTTGACAGCAAAGACCATCTCGTTGGCGCCAGTGCCCACCCAGTAGAGGATGTCGCTGGCGGCGATGGTGGCATCGACAGGGATGTCGCTGGTGGCGGTATCTGCGGGATCGTTGACGGGATGGACCTCGGTGGGCCACACCACGCCGCTGGGATACCAGTAGCCATAGTATTCAACCGAATCGTAGCCCACGCCGAAAGCCGACTCGCCGATTTTGAGGAACGAACCGTCGTTGAGCGTGGAAGTCCAGCCGGCATAGCCGTTGCCATCGAGGATGAACTGCAGGTAGTTGCCGCTCATCGTGGACTGGAACTGCAGGTGGGTGTTGGAGGCAGAGTCGTTGTACATGATGTTGCTGATGGCCGAGGCATCGTCGACCGACAGACGGGAGTCGGCGGCGACAAGGGCGTTGATAGCCTGCGACACGGTCGGAGTGCCGGTGAAGTGCAGGCCCCAGGCCAGCGCGGTGTCGGGGTTGCCCCAGCTGACGGCGATGACGGCCGACTGCTCGCCAGTGCCGACCCAATATTCGATTTCAGAAGCGTCGATGGTGGCATCGACAGGCATCGGCATATAGGAGGCCGGGGTGATCGGTGTGTTCCAAACCGACGAGGAGAGGTCGGACATGATGACGAAGGCACCGTCCTCGAGGTCGTAGTCCTCAAGCAGTTCGTCGTCATCGGCGGCGACGCCGTTGACTTTGAAGTGGTTCTCGGCGGCGGTCAGCAGGATGGGGTGTTCTTTGTAGATATAGCCCATGTCGTAGCTGGCCAGCATCGAATAGACCAGACGGGGGTCGGCGGCGGCAATGTCGGAGGCCATATCGTCGAGAGAGAGGCCATCGGTTTCATCGAACAGATAGCCCCAAGCGCGGGCATTGGTGCCGTCCATCAAGACGAAGATGGCGCTGTCGCTGCCCTCGCCTACCCAATAGAGGATGCTGCTGGCGGAGATGGTGGCATCGGTGGAGTTGGGGTTGGTGGCGGCTTCGGCGGTGGACATGGTGTTGCCACAGCTGCTGCTGACCACCATCAGGTCGCCATCGGCCATCGGTTGGGCGGTATAGCCGGAAGCTCCGCCATTATTGATCCCGTAGCACCACCACGAATTGTTCGATCCCGAAACGTGAGTGGCGTCGGTATACGACATACCGGTCACAAAACCGCCCGAAATGGAATAGCTGAAACGGGAATCGTAGGCTGAAATGCTGTCGAGCATGTTGGCGGCAGTGGCCGAACCGTTCCAATGTACACCCCAAGCCAGGGCGAAGTTGCCATTGGGATTGTCGTCCCAGCAGACGACCACCACGGCCGAGTTGGAGCCGGTGCCCACCCAATACTGAACATCAGATGCTGCGAAGGTGACCGTTTTGGCACCCGACTTATCCGCTGCAGCGTGTCCCGTCTGGGCCACCGCAACGCCGAAGCCAATCAGCATCGCAAACATGAAAGTAGTAAGTTTTTTTACCATTGTTGTTGATTATTAATTATTTGACATAACATCCAAACTTCACCTTTCGTCGGAAACAACAATGATGGGAAAACAATACGGACAAGGTTCACGACACCAAGCGTGCCCTCAGTCACCGGGTGCTCTTCCTCGAAAGCGTTGCCGACGTTGTGATCTGGCAGGTCTTCTGACTCGTTCGTTGCGGCTCAGCCTTCCCACACGACTATGGCGCCGTGCAGTGGCATATAGGAATGAGTCGCATCGCTTGAACTCACAGCAGCGGGACTGTCCGGGACTTGCACCCGATTCCCTCTTAGCACCATACAATCAGAGACTTGTGCTGATTGTCCGGTGACCAAATCAGCTGCAAAGATACACATAAATTCTATACTGACAAAATAAAAAAGGCATCGGGGCGGCAGAGATTGCCGCCCCGATGCCAAAGAGGGGTTATGTCACCTCGTGAAGACGCTTACTTCACGATGAGTTTGCGGATGGCGTTCACGCGATCGCCAGTCAGGCGCACAAAGTAGGCTCCCTGCGACAGGCCGCTGATGTCCATCGTCAGCTCGCTGCCGCTCGTGCGCTCGCGCTTCACTTCGCGGCCGTTCATGTCGACGATCGTCACCACGACCTCGCTCTCGTTGCCCTCGA
>CAKZZD010000044.1 GCA_937886715.1 uncultured Bacteroidales bacterium
CTGGGATTGGGACAATGGCTGGCTTTTCAACTGGACAATGGACATCTGCGACGTGTCGAAAAACAACGACTGCCGCTATCAGGTAGGCATCGACTCCCTCATCTGGCGTCCCAACCCCGATGCACAATACCACGACTACGACCTAGGCAAATATCGCGGCCTTGAAGTGAAACAAGCCACTCCCACCATCTCCTACATCCTTTCGCGCGACACAGCCGGCACCTTCCCCATCGACGTGCTTGTCTACGATGAATTCGGCTGCGTCTGGGACACCAACACCCGAATCACCACCTACTGGACACCACAGCCCAACCTCGGTGCCGACACCGGCCTCTGCGGCGACACCCAAATGATCCTCGACGGAGGCGACCGTCATGCCAACTCCGCTTCCGAAAACTACTCCTACCTCTGGGAACCCTTTGGCCAGCAGACCCAAACCATCACCACCACCGATGAAGCCGGCTCCGACATCAACTACGTGGTCCGCACCACCAACACCCATGGCTCCGGCGACCACAAGAAAGATTGCCAAACCCGCGACACAATCAACGTCAAACTCCTCCGCCAGCCCCTGCCCAGCTTCCTCCCTGCACCCTACCAGCTCGAAGGATGCGCACCGCTGACGCTCAACTTCCAAAACCAGTCGCTCGACGGAGAAAAATACCTCTGGGTATTCGGCGACGGCATCACCTCGTCGCTCGAAAACCCCTCACACACCTATGACGAAGGCGTCTACGACCTCAAATATTACGTCACCTCTGCCGACGGTTGCACCGACTCGGTCATCCTGCCGCAGACCATCGCCGCCTTCTCCGCCCCCAAATCAGCCTTCACATGGGAACCCACCTACCCGTCGGTGATGAACCCCGTGGTCAACCTCATCAACAACACCGTCCCCCATACCCCTGCCAACAAATACTATTGGGAGATCCAATACAACCTGAACAACCCACTTTCCGTCGAAACCAAGACCACCTACAACACCACCTTCGACTTCTCGCAATACGCCACCGATGAAAACGTGGCCGGCAACTACACCGTCCGTCTCATCGCCCGCACCGACAACGTCGCACCCTCGGGCAACATCATCTACTGCCCCGACACCACTGAGAACACCATCCTCGTCATCAACGACTTCCTCCAGTTCCCCAACGTGGTCACACCCAACGGCGACGGCATCAACGACCTCTTCATCATCAAAGGCCTCGTCGAAGGCATGGGCTACCCCATCAACTCGCTCGACATCTACAACAAATGGGGCACCCTCGTCTTCCACCGCACCAACATCTCGTCGATGGACGACTTCTGGGATCCGTCCAACGTGCCTTCCGGCACCTACTTCTACCGCTTCTCGGCACACGGCTACAACGGCAACGTCGAACACAATGGTGCCATCGAAGTGATCAAAGACTGATTCATCACTTTAATAGCGAAAGAGGACTTCCCCAACGGGAGGTCCTCTTTTTTTTGCGCCATTCTCACGTCGCCTGCCACTTCCATGCCACCCCACACCTCCCCACCCCCTCGATTCAGAGCAGCATCCACACCCTATCTCCGCCCTACCCTCTCCCTACCAACTCCTACCATGGTAGGAGTTGATAAGGACTTGGCAAGGTGCAGGGAGGGTGTTGATATGCCTGATAGCAAACAAGTTAAATGGCCTGATACGGGAACGGCGTCGGAAGGAGGAAAAGATTTTTCGCGCGTATATTGTAAAAAAGGCGTATCTTTGCAGTTTGGAACAAATATGATCGACCAGGAAACCATACAACGGATCATGGACACCGCCCGTATCGAGGAGGTGATCGGCGATTTTGTCTCTCTGAAAAAACGGGGTGCCAACCATATCGGGTGCTGCCCTTTCCACAACGAGAAGACACCGTCGTTCTACGTCTCACCTTCAAAGGGCATCTTCAAATGCTTCGGCTGCGGCGAGGCGGGCGACGTGGTGGGCTTCCTGAAAAAGCACGAACACTTCACCTATCCTGAGGCGCTACAGTACCTGGCCCGCAAATACAACATCGAGATTCACGAAGAGGAGATGACCGATGAGCAGCGCGAGCGTCAGAACGAACGCGATGCCTTGTTCCATGTGTCGGAATTCGCCCAAAAGTATTTCGCCGACATCCTCTACAACAACGAGATGGGCCGAGCCGTGGGCCTATCCTACTTCCATGGCCGCGGACTGAGCGACGAGGTGATACGCAACTTCGGCTTGGGATACTGCCTCGACGATTGGTCTAACTTCACTGAACATGCCCGCCGCAACGGTTACAGCGACAATGTGCTTGAAAAGACCGGACTGACTATCATCAAAGAAGACACCGGCAAGAGCTACGACCGCTTCCGCGGCCGGGTGATGTTCCCCATCTACAGCATTTCGGGTCGCGTGCTGGGCTTCTCCGGCCGCATCCTCAGCAGCGAAAAGCAAGCTGCCAAGTACGTCAACTCGCCCGATTCCGACATATACAACAAAAGCCGCATCCTCTACGGCCTGTTCCAAGCCCGGTCGGCCATCGCGAAGCAGAACAAATGCTACCTTGTCGAAGGCAACATCGATGTCATCTCGATGCACCAGTCGGGCGTGGAGAATACGGTGGCCTCATGCGGCACGTCGCTGACGGTGGAACAGATACGCCTCATCAAGCGCTACACCCCCAACGTCACGGTGCTCTACGACGGCGATTCCGCTGGCATCAAAGCCGCCCTGCGCGCCGTCAACCTGCTCTTCTCCGAGGGCATGCATGTGCGGGTGGTGCTCTTTCCCGACGGAGAAGATCCCGACAGCTATGCGCAGAAATACGGATCGACACAGTTGCAGGACTATCTGGCTTCGCACGAAGACAACTTCGTCATCTTCAAGACGAAAGTGCTTCTCGACGGTGTCAAGAATGATCCCATCCGCAAGGCCGAGCTGGTGAAGGACACGATCCAGACCATCGCGCTGGTGCCTGACCTGATCGAGCGCACAGAATACATCGCGCAGTGCTCACGGCTGCTTAGCGTGCCCGAAGAGGCTCTTGCATCGGAGTTGGCCAAAACCATCAACCGCAACAGGCAGAAATCCTACGAACAAGCCCGCAACGAGAATCGCGAGGAAGCACTCCATGCCGAAACCGACACTCCGTCCGGTCCCATAGCTGTCCCGCAGACTGCCGCCAAACCGTCCATTTCGCCCGCCAGCATCAACAGCAGCGAGAAGCATCTGGTGTCGCTCCTGCTCAACTATGCGAACCATCCCATCGAGCAGGTGATCAAAAACGACGATGGAACCAGCGTGCTGTCGACGCATACCGTGGCCGAAATCATCGTATCCGACCTCCAGTATTACGGACTGACTTTCTCTGACCCCACTTGCCAGACGATATACGACTATTTCAGCCGCACGATTGAGCAGGGAGAGAATGTCGACACATCCCATTTTGCCGCTGTCGACGACGACGGCGTGCGCAACCTTGCCATGTCGCTGATGGTCGACACCACCTCGGTCAGCGAACTGTGGCGCAAAAAGGGCATCATCGTCCACTCCATCGAGGACAACCTGCTCACCGACCTGATCGAAACCATCAACAGCTTCAAAATGAAGTGCATCAACGACCAGATCGCCGAAAACGCAAAAGAGATGATCAACGCCAAAGACGACGACGAACTGCTCATGCTGATCGCACGCAAGAAACAACTCATCGAAAAACGCAACGAATTCGGTGCCGCGCTGCACCGGGTGATAAGCCAATAGAACCCAACACCATACATGGACATACAGACCCTGAAACTCAGATATGACATCATCGGCAACGACCCCAAACTGATGCTTGCCCTCAACAAAGCCATCCAGGTGGCGCCGACCGACCTGTCGATACTCATCACAGGCGAAAGTGGCGTCGGCAAGGATGTCTTCTCCCGTATCATCCACGAAAACAGCTCGCGCAAGCACGTGCGGCAAGGCCATGGACTGATATCCGTCAACTGCGGAGCCATACCCGAGGGCACCATCGAGAGCGAACTTTTTGGCCACGTCAAAGGGGCCTTCACCGGTGCCGACAAAAACCGCAAAGGCTATTTTGAAGAAGCTGACGGCGGCACCCTTTTCCTTGACGAGATAGGAGAATTGCCGCTGGCCATGCAGGTCAAGCTGCTGCGTGTGCTCGAGAATGGCGAAATCATCCCTGTGGGATCGTCCAACGCACAGAAGATCAATGTCAGGGTGGTGGCCGCCACCAACATCGACATCGTCGAAGCTGTGCGCAACGGCCGCTTCCGTGAAGACCTCTACTACCGCCTGAACCAGATCTCCATCTACCTGCCGCCGCTGCGTGAGCGCAAAGACGACATACCGCTGCTGTTCCGCAAATTCTCGTCCGACGTGGCGGAGAAATACCACATGCCCCCCATCGTGCTCACCGACGACGCCAAAAGGCTGCTGATGGACTATCCCTGGTATGGCAACATCCGCGAACTCAAGAACATAACAGAGCAGATAGCCGTGGTAGAAACCGAGCGCACCATCACGCTTCCCATCCTGCAGAACTACCTTTCATACGTACCCACAGAGAAACTGCCGGCCGTGGTCTCCGACAACTCGCCCGCCTCCAACCAGATCACCGACCGTGAACTGCTTCTCAAAGCGCTTTCGATGGGCCAGATGATCAACGAGATGCGCGGCGAAATCAACGAGTTGCGCCAGATGGTCAGCCAAATGGCTCAAGGCGTGCAACTTCCCCAAGGCGCCACACAGCAGGTGGCACCGTCGTACCTGCCTTCTACACCTATCCACCACGACGAGGAAGAAGACTTCATGACACCCGAAGTGATTGAGGACGATGCCATTGCGTTGGAAGACCGCGAACGCATAGCCATCCTCAAGGCACTGGAACGCAACCACGGCAACCGGAAACTGACGGCTTCGGAGCTGCACATCTCCGAGCGCACACTCTACAGAAAACTGAAAGAATACAACATCGACTAACGCCTGCGCTCCCGATGAAGACCAACGACATACGCATAGACCTGCCCGCCTCGAAAAGCATGAGCAACCGATGGCTGATGATCAACCACCTCATGGGCAGCCATTTCCGCATCAACAAGCCTTCCTCGTCGAACGACACCCAGCTTCTGCGGAAACTGCTTCAACAGCTTGAGAACCAGCAGTCGGACGTATACTATTGCGACAATGCCGGCTCGGTGGCGCGCTTCATGATGCCATTGCTATGCCTCACGCCGGGCCACCACATACTGACGGGCGACACTCGCCTGCAGCAACGCCCCATGGCCCCACTGATTGATGCGCTTCGCCAACTGGGCTTCCGCATTGAATGTTCCGACGAGGAAGGATTTCTGCCCGTCCACATACAAGGCGCCATACCCACCCGGCGCACCGCCACCGTCGATCCCCTGCTCAGCAGCCAATTTGTGAGTGCGCTGCTCCTGATAGCCCCACGGCTGCCCGAGGGCCTCTCGCTGACCATGTCGCAGCGACCCACCTCGCGCCCATATATCGACATGACATGCGACGCCCTGCGCCAGGCCGGAATCGATGTGCGACGCAGCTCGAACGGACGCACCTACTATGTGAAGCACTTCGACGGACGCCCCAAAGCATCGAATATCACCATCGAACGCGACTGGTCGTCGGCATCCTATTTCTACACCATGGCCCTGCTGCGGCCCGAGCTGCGCATCCGCCTGATAGGGCTGCAGCTCGACACATGCCAGGGCGACAGCGCCGCCGACACCTTCTTCAAGATGCTCGGCGTGGAATCCTCCGAAGTGCGCTCGCCCTACCGGTCCACCAGCCGCTCCATCACGCTGCAGGGTGGCCGTGAACCGCAGAAAAACATCCAGTTCAACTGCATCGACTGCCCCGACCTGGTCCCCACCTTCGCTGTGGCAGCTGCCGCCGCGGGGGTGCACACCTTGCTGAAGGGCGTCAGCAACATCGCCCTCAAGGAATCTGACCGCATGCAGGCCATCTGCACCGAACTGCAACGCATGGGCGGAAAGGTGCAGACCACAGGCACCACCCTGACCATCCTCCCTGCCAAGCTGCACCCTACCGAAATGGTGCGCACCTATGGCGACCACCGCATGGCCATGGCCTTCGCCCCCCTGCGCCTCGCCTTCCCCGATCTTGAAATCGAACGGCCAGAAGTGGTGGCCAAATCGTTCCCGGAATTTTGGGATCAATTCGACAAGGTCAAAAACAACATCCGCTGACGACGAACATGAAACGTCTGATCATCGTGGCCGGTCCGACAGCCATCGGAAAAACCGCCTACGCAATAAGATTGGCCCAGCTTCTGGACACAGAAATCGTGTCGTGCGACTCGCGGCAATTCTACCGCGAGTTGCGCATTGGAGTGGCTCGCCCCGACGAAGATGAACTGAAAGCGGCAAAGCACCATTTCATCGCATGCAGGTCGGTTGAACAGCCCTACAACGTGTACGAATACGAACATGACGCCCTGAAAGTCATCGCTCAACTGCACGAGCAACACGACACCGTGATTGCCGTCGGTGGCAGCGGACTTTACATCGATGCAATCGTCAACGGGTTCATCCCGATGCCCGACCCGACCCCCGAATTGCGCCACCAATTACAGGAAACACCGCTAGAAGAAAAGCAGAAAATGCTCCAAGAAGCCGATCCGGACTACTTCGATACCGTCGACAAAAACAATCCGGCCAGACTGCAACGTGCCCTAGAAGTTTGCCTCACCATGGGCAAGCCCTACAGCCAGGTCATCGCCGAACATAGCCCCCAACCGCGTCAGTTCGCGACAGAATACCACATTCTGCAAACGACGGATGCCAATCTTAAAGAGCGAATCAACCGCAGGGTGGACGCAATGATAACAAACGGACTGGAGGAGGAGGTGAAGGGCCTTTACGCACTACGACACCTCAACACACTACGCACCGTAGGCTATCGCGAGCTGTTCCCCGTGATCGAAGGCACAGCAACACTCACGAGCGCAATCGAGCAGATCAAACTCGACACCTGGCATTACGCCCGGAAGCAGAAAACCTGGATCAAGAAGTACCCCGGCACCATTATCAGCCAATCCTAGCGCACTAGATATCGGCATTCATACATCAGACGTCCAACAGACGTCCAAAAACAATACGGGAGAAAGGGGCGTCAAGCGGGATGAAATCCCGCTCCCACAATTATCCAAAGAGAACAACAAGCAAAAAACTGCACAAAAATGCAACATTTCTGGCAATTTAATTAATTTAGTTGTATATTTGCATAATCAATCCAACTTGGTCGGATTGGCGAAAATATTGTAAATTAATCAATTTAGTTGAAATGAAAAACAAATATTACGATCTGATCGACCAGTCGTTTGACTTCCCGCAAGACGAATTCCGGACTGAAGACGGCGAATTGTATTTCCACAACATACCGTTGATGGAAATCATCAAGCAATATGGCACGCCGCTCAAAATCACATACCTACCCAAGATAAGTTCACAGATCCAACGTGCCAAGCGATTGTTCAACGTAGCCATCGCGAAGAACGACTATCGAGGCACCTACAACTACTGCTACTGCACCAAAAGCAGCCATTTTTCTTTTGTGCTCGAAGAGGCGCTGAAGAACGATATCAACCTTGAAACGTCGTCGGCATTCGACATCAATCTGATACAGGAACTGTACTCACAAGGCCTGATAGATAAGGACAAAACCATCGTGTGCAATGGATTCAAGAAGGACCAATACCTTGAGAATATCGTCGACCTATGGGAGGAAGGATTCTGCAATGTAATTCCGATTCTGGACAACAAGAATGAATACTACAAGTTGGACCGCATCCTGTCGGAGCCATCGGAGTCGGGCAACCAGAAGAAATGCGACTGCAACGACCGGATGAACCTCGGCATACGCATCGCAGCTGAAGAGGAGCCCAAGTTCGATTTCTACACCTCGCGCCTGGGCATCCGGTATAACGACATTGTGTCGTTCTACGAGGAGCAGATCAAACCGAACCCGAAGTTCCGCTTCAAGATGCTGCATTTCTTCATCAACACGGGCATCCGCGACACGGCCTACTATTGGAACGAGTTGGCCAAATGCGTCAACGTCTATTGCGACCTGAAGCGCGTGTGTCCCGAGCTGGACAGCCTGAACATCGGCGGCGGATTCCCCAGCAAAGTGAGCTTGGCCGCAACCTACGACTACGAGTACATGGCCGAGGAGATTCTGGCGCAGATCAAGGCAATATGCGCGCAACGCGAGGTGGAAGAGCCCAACATATTCACCGAGTTCGGCTCGTTCACCGTCGGCGAAAGCGGTGCCACGCTCTACAGCATCCTTGACCAAAAGCAGCAGAACGACAGGGAGTTGTGGTATATGATCGATTCCAGTTTCATCACCACCCTGCCCGACACATGGGGCATCAACCAGCGATTCATCATGCTGCCCATCAACCATTGGGACTGCGAATACCAGCGGGTGTTCCTCGGCGGACTGACATGCGACAGCGAGGACTACTACAACGCCGACAGCCACGCCAACGCCATCTTCCTGCCCAAACTGCAGAAAGACGACCCTCTGTACATCGGATTCTTCCACACCGGAGCCTATCAGGAGAGCATCGGAGGGTATGGCGGCATACAGCACTGCCTGATACCTGCACCGAAGCATGTGATCATCGACATTGACGAGGATGGCAACTACAGCACCAAACTGTTTGCCAAAGAGCAGAGCTACAAGTCGATGCTGAAGATTCTGGGATACTGACCTATCGGCAGGACAAAGAAAAGAGGGGACGCTCCAACCGAACGTCCCCTCTCTTATTGTTGGCGGCAAGGCCTATCGCACCACCAGCTTGCGCACTACGACTCCGTGGTCGGTGGCGATGCGAAGGATATAGAGGCCGGGAGCCACATTTCCGAGCGAGAGCATAGCGCGGTCGGACGAAGCCTTTTGCAGCATGACGCTCTGGCCGTTGACATGGATCATCTCAACAGAGCGCAGGCCGGAGGCGCTGATGGTGCAGGCAGCTGCAGCAGGATTGGGATAGACCGACACCAGGCCGTTGTCAACGGAGGTGATGTCGAGATTCGACAGGTCGAAGCGGTAGGGCTTGTAGCCTTGGGCAGTGATGGCCACGTGGCAGTCTGCCTGGCGCACGCCGTCGGGCAGATGAAAGGAGGTTCGTCCGGACGCATCAGTATATGCGGCATCGAGGACGTTGCCGTTGGCATGGTCGACCAAAGCCACATAGACATGCGGCTCTGTAGCGACATTGATATCATAATTGATGGTAACCGACGCCGTCAGATCGGAAGCCACGCCGCACCAGGGAAGCATCGAAGGATCGCCCATCAGGAGGTATATTTCCCAATAATAGGCGGCCACATCGCGGCCCCAAGACGAGGAGCTGGAGAGTGAGTTGACAGTCATATTGCCGTGCGTCACGATGTCGCCGGCGGTGACGATATGTTTGTCGTAGGTCTCACCATGGGTATGATACAGAAGGTCGTAGACACCGGGATGGGCTGCATCGTAGGCAGTGCTCATGCGGGGCGAGATGCTGCTGCGATAGCCTACGCTCCAATAGAAATCCTCTCCCCAGAAGGTGGAATTGGTGGCGCCGATATAGGCCGCGGCACCAGTATTGTTGGTAGCACGCAGAAGGGCTTCGCCGAAGCAGGTGTTCTTGTCGAACTGGTTGGTCAGGCAGCAGTTGCCGATCATAAATGCCGGCTTGCCGCGATTGGTCATCGAATTGGCATCGCTCACCTTGAACGACGGCCGGTACCAGCGGTCCCAGTCGCCATGGGCGCTATAGTTGATCCAGCCCACACCGTTGTTGTAGTAGGTCAGGAGGGTCGAAGAGGCGCTGTTGGCATTGCTGCTGCCGGAAACAGTGACTCCAGCGGGGGCATAGGTGGAGCGGTTCTTGTAGTAACGGACTTCATTGTAGCCATTGGCGCTATTGACATAGTTGGCGGCAATGTAGTCCATGGACGGGTCGGCATAATTGTAGCCGTTGTCGTTGGTATCCATATAATAGGTTTGGTCGACACCGGCAACGAGGGCTGCGTTGGCAAGATAGCTGTCGTCAGCGAAATTGTACTGTTCGTAGAGCAGGATCTTGCTGATCACATGGCCAAGGCTCACGCTGTCGCGGGCCGAAAGGCGGCCGAGGAAGGCCTCGGGCAGCAAATCGTCGCCGGCCCAAGTGACATAATAGAGATCCGTGTTATGGTCGTCAAGGTCGAAATAATAGGAATGCATTCTGTTGTTCGACGGCAGGCTGCACTTGAATGAAGGCATCACGTTGTCGTCGCCCATCAGCACCACATAGGTGGGAGCGGGTGCGTCGGCAGTGGCATTGGTATAGAGGTCCTTCAAACGGTTGGCGATCTGATCGGCCGAGGAGAGACCTTCGTCGTTGAAATAGACCGTCGTGACCTTGATGCCTTGGTTTGTCTTCCATTCAACGAACTGGTCGACAGCACGGCATCGCAAGAAGTTGGGCACCACAACGACCATAGACAGGGGTCCTTCTGTGGGCACATATTTGTCGGGAACAAGGCGATTGGCGGTTGTGCCAAGCGAGAAGGCTCCGTTATGATAATGCTGGTAGCGGTCGACGGTTAGTTTTTCATCGACGTTGACAAAACGTATTGTGATGTCAGCCTCGCGGCAGACCACGACCTGGCCGGTGACGGGGTTGACGCTGACAGGGGAATAGAGCAGCGTGGCATAGTCGACGTCGCGTCCCGTGCCCAAACGCACGATAGAGGCCGTAGGCATGCCTACCTGTCCGTCGGTGGCATACACGGCGCTGTCGCGAAGCACATGGGAGAATCCTTTGCCCGGAGTTTTGCAACGGCTGGGCTGCATCGGGAGAAAACTCATAGGCGCAATTGGGGTCAGTGTGTCGTAGACGGCATTCTCTACGGTCACCCAAGCGCTGTCGCACACGGGCAAGGCTAAGAGCGTAGTTTTCACGGGCAAAGCCGGATGGCCGAGTTCGCCTCCGAGTTCATATCCACTGAGTGAGAAACTGACATACTTGTTTCCGGCAAGAGGCAAGTCGTCGTAGCGAAGGGCAGGTGTTTCATAGTGCATCGAAATGTGCGAAAGACCGTCATGGGTCAAAGTCTGCGCCCTTAGGGGCAACGCTGCCAACAGCAAAGCGGAAAGGGCTAAAGCGATTTTTTTCATATATTGAACATATTTTCTATTTCTGGAGATGGGGCTGTGATGGTGATCACCTCGTGCGTGACAGGATGTTCAAAGGTGATGGTGTGGGCATGTAGCGAGATGCTCCCGTCGGGGTTGCTTCGGGGAGCGCCATACTTCAAGTCGCCCTTGATAGGACAGCCTATATTGGCCAACTGGCACCTGATCTGATGATGGCGCCCGGTGTGGAGATTGATGTCGAGCAGATGGTAGCCGCCGGCGCTGGTAGCCACCAGATGGTATTCCAGACGGGCAAGTTTGGCATTGGGACGTGCTGTTCCGAAGACATAGCTCTTGTTGCGTTCTTCGTTTTTCACCAACCAGTTTTCAAGGATACCATCCTCTTGCGGAGGGGCATTTTTCACCACAGCCCAGTAGTGTTTTTCAAAGTCGCGCGTGCGTACTTTTTCCACCATGCGGCTCAGCGCCTTGCCTGTCTTGGCAAGCAGCACCACTCCGCTGACGGGACGGTCGAGACGATGGATGACACCGCAGTAGACATTGCCGGGTTTATGGTCGCGCTCTTTGATATAGGCCTTGACAAGATCGGGCAACGCAGGATCGCCCGTTTTGTCGCCCTGCGTGATCTGACCAGGCAATTTGTTGATTGCCAGCAGATGGTTGTCTTCGTATATGATCTGGTCTGCTATCATGGCTACACGATCTCGGCAATGGGGCTGATAGCGTTTTTGACATGATCCTGCAATTGGACACTGATGGGAAAGTCGAGCGGCAGGAAAAGGTCAACACGGGATCCGAATTTGATGAACCCCATTTCCTGGTTCTGTTTCACTTGCTCGCCCTCCTTGGCGTAGCATACAATGCGACGGGCCATCACACCGGCCACTTGTCGCACCATGATTTTCTTTCCGTTGGCCAGGCGAATGCCCACCTCGGTGCGCTCGTTAAGGTCGCTACTCTTGGGGTACGAAGCCACAAAGTAGTTGCCACGCTTGAAGCGGACATATTCTACCGTACCGTCGCAGGGATAGCGGTTGACATGCACGTCGGTGCCGTCCATGAAGATGCTCACCTGGATGCAGTCGCTCTGCAGGTAGTCTTTCACATACACCTGTTCTATGGTGACGATAGTGCCGTCGGCGGGCGAAATCAGCTCCGATGTATTCTCGGTGAAGATACGCGGCGGGATACGGAAAAAGAAGACAACCATGCCGTCGAAGATCAGAAGGGCCGCCATGAACAGATAGTGGAAGAATGTCCAATGGTGGGTGGTCAAGATAATGGCCAGATAGACCACGGCGGTGACACCGAGCGTGATAAGGATTATCTTTCTGCCTTCGCGATGTATCTTCATGGTTGGACAAATAAGGTGAGATAGACGAATGCAAACGGAATGATGACCAGCAGGCTGTCGAAGCGGTCGAGGAAGCCGCCGTGGCCAGGCATGATATTGCCGCTGTCCTTGAGACCCACCGAACGTTTCAGCATGGATTCAACCAGATCGCCAAGCGTGTCGACAACGCTGCAAATCAGGCCTAACACCAGCCAGTGGTACCAAGCGATGTGGTCATTGAACAGGGGGCCGACAAAATAGGCCAACGCGAGGGTCACCAATACGCCTATCGCTGTTCCCTCCCATGTCTTTCCTGGAGAGTGGCGGGGCCACATCTTATGCTTTCCCCACCATGAGCCACCCATATATGCGGCCGAATCATTGACCCACACCATGATGATCAGCATCACCAGCACATTGTAGCTTTCATGAAGCAACGGCATCAGGCCCAGCGGCATAGCCACATACAGCATCGGCACCATCGTGTAGGCGGCATCACGGAAAGGCTGCTCACTATGGTTCCACAACTGGATGATGGCAGCCAGGGCAAAGCATATCGGCAACAGCGTCATCGCTATGCCGAACAGGCGGAATCCGCCTATCTCCTGATTCAGCACAAGACCTGACAACGACAGCAATGCGGCAACGGCATAGACGTATCCCAACCATTTGCAGGGCACAGCGCCTTGTTTGCCGACAATGCGGAAAAATTCGAAAGTGCAACCGCATGTCACAAACAGCAGGAAAGCGGTGAAGATGAGGCCTCCGACCAGTTTGTTGCCCAACAGTTGGCTGGCGTAGATCGAGCCCAAGAACAGGACGGCATACACAGTGGCGCTGGCCGTGCGGACCCAAAAGTTTTTCATGATTCTGTCGGTTTAATTTCTTCTATATCATCAACCTGAGCAGGGGCGGCATCGTCGCCATCAGGGGTCTGCTCGGCAGGTTTATTGTCTGGCTCGGGGGTATCCCAAGGGCGTGGACCGTAGATACGCTCCAGATCCTCACGGAAGAGCACCTCCTTCTCGTACAGTTGCGACGCAAGCTGGTCAAGCTGCTCACGATGGCTCAACAGCAATTCCTTGGCCTTGGCATAGGCCTCCTCCACCATCCTGCGCACCTCCTTGTCGATGGTTTCGGCCGTCTTTTCGGAGAAGGGCTTGGTCAAACCCCATTCGCTTTGGCCGGTAGAGTCGTAGAAACTGATATTGCCGACCTCGGGACTCATGCCGTAGTATGTCACCAGGGCTTGGGCCATCTTGGTGGCTCGCTCTATATCGTTGAGGGCACCCGTACTGATTTTGCCGTAGACAATCTCTTCCGAGGCACGACCGGCCATCAGGCTCACCATCTCGTCGAACATCTGTTCGTAGGTGGTGATCTGTCGCTCCTCGGGCAAGTACCACGCCGCTCCGAGAGCTTTGCCGCGCGGCACGATGGTCACCTTCACCAGCGGATTGGCCCAACGCAGTAGCCAACTGACCGAGGCGTGTCCCGACTCATGATAAGCAATGGTATGTTTCTCCTGGTCGGTCAACACTTTGGTGCGTTTCTCCAATCCACCGACAATACGGTCGACGGCATCCAGGAAGTCCTGCTTATCAATCTGCTTCTTATTCTTGCGGGCAGCACAAAGGGCAGCCTCGTTGCAGACGTTGGCGATGTCGGCACCGGAGAATCCGGGCGTCTGCTTGGCCAGGAAGTCGCGGTCGACATAGCCTTCGCTCTTCTTGTCAGAATTCACCTTCAGGTGACGCATGTGAACCCCGAAGATGGCCTTGCGTTCTTCGAGGTCGGGCAATTCAACGTATATCTGACGGTCGAATCGTCCGGCTCGCAGCAGGGCTTTGTCGAGCACATCGGCACGGTTGGTGGCTGCCAGCACGATGACATTTGTGGTGCTCGAGAAACCGTCCATCTCGGTGAGCAGCTGGTTCAGCGTGCTTTCGCGTTCGTCGTTGGTGTTGCCGATGCCTGCCCGTCCGCGAGCACGTCCCACGGCGTCGATCTCGTCGATAAACACAATGCAGGGCGACTTCTTCTTGGCCTCTTCAAACAGGCCCCTCACTCGCGATGCACCCACGCCGACGAACATCTCGACAAAGTCGCTTCCCGACATCGAGAAGAACGGCACGCCGGCCTCACCGGCCACAGCCTTGGCCAGTAGCGTCTTGCCTGTGCCCGGAGGCCCCACCAGCAGCACGCCTTTGGGTATCTTGCCGCCAAGTTCGGTGTAGTGCTGCGGATTCTTCAGGAAATCCACCACCTCCATCACCTCTTCCTTGGCGCCGGCCAGTCCGGCCACATCCTTGAAGGTCACGTTGTTCTGCTTGGTGGCGTCGTACTGCTTGGCATTCGACTTGCCCATGCCGAACAGCCCTCCGAATCCGCCACCGCTGCCGTCGCCGCCCATTTGGCGCCGACCGATCGAACTCATGATCCAGAAGAAGAAAATCAGCATCAGCAACGGGCCGAACCACACGAGCAGCTCACGCCACACGTTGGAGTGGGTCTCGATACCATAGCTGATATGCTCACCGGTACGTTCTTCCACTATCGACAATTCCTTGTCGAAATGCTCCAGGTTGCCAATATTGTAGGTATAGAACCCGTATGAAGGCTGTCCCATCAGCGGCCGTGAGATAATGTCGCTGAAAGCCGCCGTGTCAGCCTTAATGGCTTCCGGCTTGATATGAATTTCCGCCACCTCCTGATTGATGACGGTGATCTTGCTGTAGTCGTGCTTCTCGAGAATGGACTCGAGCTTTTCCCACGTGATCTGCCGGCTCATCGACGACTTGCCGTTGCCGAACAGCGAGCCTACCAGCAGCAGCAATATCGCGCCATAGGCGATATACAGCAATGTCGACCCTTTGCGGCGCGGTCCATTGCCGCCGGGCCTGCGGTTGGGTTGACGTGGGTCGGGGGTAGTCTGGTTAGCCATAGCTCATTGTTTTGTACTGATACTCAATTCTTCACCGTCGCTCCACAATTCGTCAAGGCGGTAGAATGCACGTTTCTCTTTCTGGAAGATATGCACCACCACATCGAAATAGTCCATCAGTATCCACTCCGCGTTGGCATATCCTTCAATCTTGTGCGGATTCAGCCCGGTGGCTTTCTTCACCGTCTCGAACACGGCGTCGCTCAGCGCGCTGACATGCGACGGCACATTGCCGGTGGCAATCACAAAATATTCGGCTGGCGCCCCCGACACTTTCCGCAGATCCAGTATTCTCACGTCCTCGGCTTTCTTGCCGTCGAGCGTCTGCGCCGCCAAGCGTGCCAGCACTTCAGATTCCTTGTTGTTGTTCATTGTCAGTTTTTCAGTTCATTCGTTTATCATCCGGGCTTCAAGCGTTCGCACCCCCTCGGCTTCCGTTATCTCCACCCGCACATAGTGCTCGGGCAGCAGATCCTCGATCTTTTCTGTCCACTCGGTGAAACAGTAACATCCGCTGTAGAAATATTCCTCGTAGCCGATGTCGTACACCTCGCGCAAGTCGTTCAGCCGGTAGAAGTCGAAGTGGTACACCGGCTCGCCGTCGGCTGTGCTGTACTCGTTGACGATGGCAAAGGTGGGGCTGCACACCACCTCGCTCACACCCAACTCGCCGCATATCTCCTTGATCAGGGTGGTCTTCCCCACCCCCATCTTGCCGAAGAATGCGAAGAAACGCTCGTCGCCGAATTCATCCAGCAAATTGCGTGCCACATCGCGCAACTGCCCTATGTCGTCTATCGTGGTCTTCAACGTCGGTTTCCCTTTCCCTTATCTCAGACGGTCGGCAGCACGCACCTTGGCTTCGTCGCGACGGATGGCGGTGCGGGCCAGAATGAAGAATATCAGCGATACCAGGGGCACATAGGCGCCGGCAAACCATGTCACGTCCAGACTCTCGACAGGCACTGCCATAGCCTGTGCCGCAGCCTTGCGATAGGCGTCGACGGCCCAGAAGAACACCAGAAACACATACACCACGTTGAACAAAAAGCCCACCGACACCACACGCATCTGGCGCACACGGTTCTTGTACATGAAGATGCTCACCACGGCAATCACGCACGTCAGCGCGGCCACCACAATCAGCGGCCATGCCGAGAAGCCGAGCACCTTCTGGCTGAAGGTCACCACGGGCTCGCCGTTGAGCATCTGGTTCATCATTTCGGGATTGTCTTTGGGCAGCAGGTTCAGCTCTGCCTCATACTGCTGGCCGGTGGCGGCGGCAGCATGGTATTCGGCCACAGGCATCATGAAGCACAGGGCCATACAACAGGCGGCAAGCACCAGCCAAAAGGATTGGATTCGTTGTATCATATTTCAATGTTTAAATCGTTCAGCCTACGTCCTTTGTCCACCACCACGGCATCCTTCACATACATGAATCCCGGATTGCCGCGCATCATGGTCTCGATGGCGGTGGCATCGGCAAACAGATAGTCCAGTCCCTCGATGTCGTTGTCGTGGAGCCAGGCCTGGATCTCTTCGGGCAGTGCCGAGGTGAGCAGCACGATGCGCGTGTCGCTGTCCTCGGCCTGGCGCAGGGCAAAGCGGATGTCGCGCACCGACTTCTCCTTGACGTCGGCCAGATGGTGTATCGTCACGATAATCAGTCCGTCCTCGGCAGGTATCAGGTCGGCAGCACGGTCCTCGCCGTCTAGGTCGATCATCGAAAATCCCGGCGCCTTGATGTCGTAGGGGCTCTCCACACGGCTGGCCTCCCACTCCCACTGCTCGGCCCACTGCGGGTCTTCCATATATTCCATCAGCTTGGCCGACTCGAACTCCATCGTCTCGCCGGTGGCCGTGTTGCGATAGGTCAGATAGCTCTTCGGCTGCTGGTCGGCATCGAGGTCCATCATCTGGTTGCCCACCTTCCACGGACGGAAGTCTATCACAGGCTCATGCTTGATGTTGTACAGGGCAAACACCAGCATCACCGCCAACGCGGACAGGAAGATGATGCCGTCGCGCTCGAACAGGCGCTTGTAGCGAAGCTTCTGCGTCAGGAATATCCACACCGTGGGCACATCCAGCACCACATTCTTCCAGAAGGTCTGCCAGTTGGTCAGTTTCACGGCATCGCCGAAGCATCCGCAGTCGGTCACCTTGTTGGTCAGGGCGTCAATCAGCGTGGTGACGGTGAAAAACAGCATCATCAGCGCCAACAGCCATGCCGACAGGCGGCGGTAGCTGTTGGTGATCAGCAGCACGCCCACCAGGAATTCCAAGCAAATCAGCCCCACCGACAGCACGCCGGCAAAGGGCTGCGCCCACTCGAAGGTGAAACTGCCTATCGACCAGGCCGTCATATATTCCTGTATCTTGAACGTCGTCCCCATCGGGTCCACACCCTTCACAAACGACGAAAACAGGAACACCAGTCCTACAAACCATCGCGCTATCACATTCAGCGCATAATTGAATTTCGTGTCCTTTATCATCTCAGTATCATGTTTTTCTGCATTCAACAATCGGTTCCTTCGGTCATACGCACCAGGCAAAAAAGCGAATAGTTGATGATGTCCATATACCCGCCCTCGACGCCTTCCGACGCGATGGTGCGGCCGTCGTTGTCCTCAATCTGCTTGATGCGGCGCAACTTCATCAGTATCAGGTCCACCATCGAGCTCACTCGCATCTGCCTCCAAGCCTCGCCGTAGTCGTGGTTCTTGTCGAGCATCAGCTTCAGTGTACGCCCCACATGCTTGTCGTAGAGCGCCAAGGCCTGCTCCAGCGGCAGTTCCTGTTCGCCGTCGGCCCCCAGCTCAAGCTGTATCAGGGCCATGGTGGCATAGTTCACCATTGCCACAAACTCGTCCCTCGGATTGTCACCCACGCGGTTCTGTCCGCTCTCCTGTATGCTCCGTATGCGGTTGGCCTTGATATATATCTGGTCTGTCAACGACGGCAGACGCAGGATACGCCACGAAGTGCCGTAGTCGCGCGTCTTCTTCTCGAACAGGCTGCGGCAGGCCTTCACCTCGGATTCCATCTCCAGCTGTGTGTCACGCACCGTTGTGTCGTTTTTTATCATAATAAAGTTGAAACGGCATATCGTATCTTTTATTGTGGCTCCCATACAAAAAAATCTCTTGCCGGCCTGCAAAGGCTCCGGCAAGAGATTGGGTCCATTCTGGGTCGATCGGGCATCAGCGCAGCACCAGGCGCTTCGTCGTGTCGCCGCGCGGCGTCAGTATCCTCACCATGTACACCCCTCGCGGCAGGCCGCACACGTCCACGTCCGCCGCCAGGCCTTCCAGCCGCTCGTCACGCACCTTGCGCCCGTCGGCCCCATAGATCTCAAGCCCCACAAGGCCGAACGACGAGATCACCCTCACTCGATCCTCCGCCGGATTCGGCATCAGCTGCACATACCGCTCCAACAACACATCCTCCACCCCAAGCTTGTGGATCCACACATTGCTGTCCACCTCCATACTCCCCTCTCCTCCGACGCGCCATCCCGTCGTGTCAACCACCGTCGTGTCGATGACCACGGTGTCCGGATTCGGCGTCAGGATCGGAAAAACAAACGAAAATTGCGTAGAACCGATATCTCGAGAGTGATAGAACCATCTGTTTGTGTCGCTTTGGTCCTGAGACAATCGGGGCTCGACATGTTCAACACGCAACACGGCCTTTATAAACAGGTCCATAGGCCACGTTTTTTTGTAGACCAGGCCACTGGGATCTCTCATTTCCTGATGCGAATATATAGCAGTGAACCCGACATAGAACGAGTCAAACACCACCGACGGCGTGTCGAAATAGCGCTCGTAGACCGGCACCGCCAGCGACGGCTGCAGCGGCACAAATAGCTCCCATGGCGCCTTCACATCCATATCCTGATAGTACGCCACCGGTGTCTGTCCCAGATTCACCTGCAGCCTATGGTTTGCCTGCACGATATTTCCGGTGGCGTCTTTTGTGTAAAGCACCAGATACTCATAGCTGCTGTCGAGCGACGTGTCGAGTGTCATTTGCAAGGCCTGCTGATAGGCATTCTGACATGCCTGCTGGTAATCAACTGGGAAAAGCTCGGAGTTGGCAAACTGCAAGTGATCCCGCGAGAAAAACGATGCCGCTATGCCATACACCGTCAGCGTGTCCTTTGTGCACAATCCCTTGAGATTCACCACTCCGCTGCCCCAGTATCCGGGCAAATTATATATGGACGAAAGGCCATGCAGCGTATCGTCCCAATAGTTGTAGAAATAATTATCGGCAGGCACCCTCGAGCATATTGTGTCCTGCCCCACCGCCGCTGTCGCACCCGCCATCGCCATCAGCACCCATACTACAATTGTCTTTTTCATAATCTTACGGTTCAATATATCGCTGCAAAATTAGCAAAAAAATATGAATCATGCAAGCGAAAACGGCATTTTTTTCAAAAAAAAAGACACATCTGCCTGTAAATCAACATGCAAGACACAGCGCTCAAATGTCCGGAAACAAATGCCGACACCGCACGCACCTTTCCTCCCCCGGCGCACCTCCCCGTCCATCCCCCCTCCAACCCCACCCCATCTTCCGCCAAACGACCGTTGGACGCTTGTTGTACGACTGTTGTACGAAAAATGTTCGTACAACAGTCGTACAACAGACGTACATCAGTCGGCCATCGTGAATCTTGGCCAAGAAAAAAAGATGCGCCGCGGGGACGCATCTTGTCTTTGGGGCCTGCAAAAGGCGCGGCTGTCAGTCGGTGGCAAGCATAGCCTCCACCTCGTCGCGGTGCTCATAGAGAGTGCATCCGCCGGTGTGCTCCCAGCTGAGGGCGCTGGCGTCGCGCAGACGGCTGAACAGAGGCGAGCGCAAGGCGGCACGCAGGCCGTCGCGCGAGGCGTTGGTGTCGCTGTTGGGCGAGAAGGGGCACGCTTCGGCGGCGCCGTCGGGGCCGATGTGGAAGAATCCGCGGCCGGCAGCCATACAGCCGTCGAGCAGCTTCTCGTCGCCGGGGAACGACACGAAGATGGTGTCGCGGCGCGACAGGCGCAGGTCGTCGACCGTGCGCTCCATCCACTGCACGTCGTCGTCGCCGAAGGCTAGGTGCTCAGTGCCGGCATCAATGGGCACATATTCCACATAGAAAAACAGCTTGCAGCCCAGGGCACGGAGGCGATCCACGTAGTCGGGGTCGGTGACGGCGGCCTTGTTCTCGGTGGTGACGGTGATGCTGGTGCCGAAAAAGATGCCTGCGTCGTGGAGCATCTGCATCGACAGCAGGGCGCGCTCGTGGACGCCCTTGCCGCGACGCATGTTGGTGGCCATTGCGTCGCCCTCAAGGCTGATGACGGGCACCACATTCAGGTGACGGCGGAAAAAGTCGACATATTGCGGACCGATAAGGGTGCCGTTGGTGAAGACGGGAAACAGCATGTCCTTGACCGAGGCGATGCCATCCAGCAGGTCGCGCCGCGTCAGGGGTTCGCCTCCGGCCAGCAGCGCCACGCTGAAGCCCAAGTCGGCG
>CAKZZD010000045.1 GCA_937886715.1 uncultured Bacteroidales bacterium
CTTTCTTGAAATAGTCGCCAAACGACCAGTTGCCGAGCATCTCGAACATGGTGTGGTGGTAGGTGTCGTGGCCCACCTCTTCGAGGTCGTTGTGTTTGCCGCTGACGCGGAGGCACTTCTGGCTGTCGGTGGCACGCGGCCATTGCGGCGTCTGGTTGCCGAGGAAAATGTCCTTGAACTGGTTCATGCCGGCATTGGTGAACATCAATGTCGGGTCGTTTTTGATCACCATGGGGGCGCTGGGCACCACATGGTGCTGTTTGCTCTCGAAGAAATCGAGGAATGCTTTACGTATTTCGTTGCTTGTCATCATCGGAATGGGGTTGAAAGGTTAGTATTCGTCGCGTTCGACCATCAGGATGCCACCCTGGGGAACGATGAAGTATTTTTTGCCGTCGTATTTGATTTCAACGGCATTTTTAAGCATGAATATGGCCATATCGCCAGCGCGCACCTGCAGCGGAAGATAGCGGGGCTCGCTCTCGCCGGGTTTCCAGTCTTCGTCGGCGCCGTCGTTGGGAAGGGCATATCCCGGGCCGCATTTGATGATGTAGCCCGTCTGAATCTCCTCCTTCTCCTGGTAGCCTGCCGGCAGCAGCAGCCCGCCCTTGGTCTTGTGGGTGGGTACCGCGGGTTCGATCAGCACGCGGTCGCCGATCACTATCAGTTTGTCTATGTTGCTTTTAGTCATGATGTGTCAGTGCAAATTAAACTGCAAAAATACATATTTTTTACAATATATATGCATTAAAATTAATGGATCTCTGCCAGAATCTGATTTTCAAAACAAAACCCGCTGTGCGCCGACGGATGTGATACTGCCCAATCGCTTGTCAACCAGTTACCATCTCCTACTGGGGTAGGAGTTGGTAGGGAGATGGTAAGGAGTTGGGTAGGAGATGATAAGGATATGCAGTTGATTTACAGTGGGTTATGTGTGTTTTACTATTGATTATGCAATTGGTTGATTTTCATTGAGTTGGATTTTTTTGGGATGCCGGTGGCGTGGAGGGGTGTCAGAGGGGTGTCGGAGATGGGGGCGGAGGAGGTGGCATGGAGGGGTGAGTGGCATGTTTTTTGATGTTGAAAAATGTGTGATATGTTTTTGCGGAGAATGAATAAAAAAGCGTAATTTTGCAATTTGAAAAATTAATCATAATAACACATACAGCAGAATGGAAACAAAAGTAAACGAACAGAATTTCAGCGAATTGCTGAAGAGTGAACTTCCTGTGATGATAGATTTTGGCGCCACATGGTGCGGACCCTGCAAGGCATTGGCTCCCCGCATTGAGGAGATTGCCAACGAGTATGAGGGACGTGCTGTTGTCGGCACTGCCGATGTGGACGAATGCTCCGACATTGCCGCGCAGTACAGAATCCGCAACGTGCCTACGGTGCTCTTTTTCAAGGGCGGCGAGCTGAAGGACAAGTCGGTGGGACTGGTGGCGAAGGAGACGCTCACGCAGAAGCTTGATGCTCTGATGTAATCGCACTAAGCCACAACTGAAGGGTGATGGAACTGGATCAAGTCACTCGGTATAGTGGATTGGGCTTTTTGGCGCGGCAGGTGGTGGAAGGTTTCATCACGGGGCGCCACAAAAGCCCATTCCATGGTTTTTCGGTTGAGTTTTCGGACTACCGGCAGTATAATCCGGGCGAGTCGACACGCAATATCGACTGGCATCTTTATGGCCGTACGGACAAGCTGTTTGTGAAACAGTTTGAGGAGGAGACGAATTTGAGGTGCCAGTTGCTTGTGGACCAGAGCACGTCGATGCTGTTTCCCGTGGAGCATCAGGGCGATGTGGAGCGGCCTAACAAGATGACGTTTGCGGTGTATGCTGCTGCGGTGCTTGTCGAGTTGCTGCACCGTCAGAGGGATGCTTTCGGACTGACGGTGTTCAGCGACGGTATCGACATGAGCACGCAATGCCGCAGCAATGAAGCGCACCAGCGATATGTGATGGGGTTGCTCGACGGGCTGTTGAAGCCGGTGAAGATGGACGACCGGCCGTTGCGGACGTCGCACATGGTAGAGGCGCTGCACCTGACGGCGGAGCAGCTGCACCGGCGGTCGCTGGTGGTGATATTCACGGATGCGCTGGTCGATGATGCCGAGCGCGAGCCGTTGTATGATGCGTTGCGCCATTTGCGACACAACAAGCACGAGGTGATTCTGTTCCACACGGTGGACCAGCGCCACGAGGTGGAATTGGACTATGGTTCGAGGCCTTACCAGTTTGTGGATTTGGAGACTGACCGGAGGGTGAAGTTGCGCCCCAACGAGGTGGCGGAGGCCTACCGCAAGCAGATGCTTGCCATGCAGGAAGAGCTGCACCACAAGGCGTTGCAGTTGCATATCGACTATGTGCCGGTGGATATCGGCCAGGGGCTCGAACAGCTGCTGCTTCCGTTTTTGGTGAAGAGAAACAAGATGGTATGAGCTACACGTATGGTCAGGAAGAGCGGCCGTATGCACTATATGTCCATGGGATGGGGTCGGGTGCCAAGTCGGGCACGAAGACGTCGCTGGCGCATTATTTGGGCGGCTATGAATGGCTGACGCCTGAGCTGCCGCTGGATCCCGTCGAGGCGTTGTCGGTTCTGGATGATTATGCCCATGTGTTTGCGCCGGCATTGGTGGCCGGTACGTCGTTGGGCGGTTTGTATGTGTTGTATGTGGATGCTCCTGAGGCTGTGAAGGTGGCTGTGAACCCGACATATAACATCGACACCATCCTGCGCCGGGTGGGGTACGGGAAGCATGCCTATCTGTGCGAACGCGAAGACGGTGCTACGGAGTATGTGATCGACGAACCTCTGGTGAAGCTATATGCGCAGTTTCGCGACAGCCATACGCCGGTGGACGTTAGCCGTAAGCTGGCGCTGTTTTCGTCGGACGACGAGATGGTGGGGCGCGAACCGTCGAAGCAGAATGCGCGGATGTATGAAAAATTTGGATATGAGATTGTGTGGAGCGACAAGTTTGGCCATCGTATGAACCAGGCGGCGGCCAAGTTGCTCAGCTCATTGTTGGGTTGAGGCAGGGCTGTCGGCATTCGCTGAAATGAGAGAAAGAAGAAAGCCGCCGCTGACATCGGTCAGCGGCGGCTTTATGGTTGTATCGCGGCTGTTATTTTTTATGTTTGTTGTTATCTTTGCGGGGGTGGCTGTCTTTGGCGTTGCGGAGTGTTTGGCGCTGTTCTTTGGTGAGCACCTCGTCGATGCGGACCTTGGTGGTGTACATGGTGCGTGAGATTTCGCGCTGGATGTTGGCTTCGCGGTCGAAGAGGGGGAAGAGGATGCGCGACTGGTTGCCTTCACGGTCGATGAAGAGGTGGATGCTGTCGCGGACGGCCTGCTGCTGGGCGCGGAGGGCATCGATGCGGGTGCTCGATTCTTTGGTGATGGCCTGGATATCGCGTTTTTGGTTGGCGTTGAGGTCTTTGACGATTTCGGTTATTTCAGGGCGCTTTTGTTTGTCGGCATGACGGGGGCCGTTCTGTTGTGCGAGCAGGGGTGTGGAGAGCGCCAGGATGAATGCAAGTGTGAGTATGTTTTTCATATTGGATGGGGTTAATAGTTGTAATAATAATCGGCATCGTCGTAGGCAGCTTCCTCGATGGCGCTCCAAGAAGCGTAGCTGTCGTAGTCGTAGACTTGTGCGATCATTGATCCAAGGTGCTCTTCGTTGGAGTTGCGGTTTTGGAAAAGCGCCACGTTGGCGATGAGGAGCAGAGCCACTGCAGCAGCTGCGGCATAGGAGATGCGCTGCCAAAGTTGGCGTCTGTGAGTCGTTTGTGGCAGCGGCTGCTGGCTGATTTTGGCCATTACGCTGTCGACCACGTCGACCTGTTGGGGGCAGGTCTGTTGGGCCAGATGTTCAAGTCCCTGTTCTATTGTCATTGTTTTACCTCTTTAGCAAGATTCTTTTTGGCTCGGAATATGAGCGACTCGACTTTGCTCAGGCTGCATTGCATCACCTCGGCGATCTGGTTGTAGGAGAAGTCCTCGAAGGTGTAGAGTACGAGAGCTGTGCGCTGTTCATCTTTGAGGTGTCCGATGGCGGTGCGCAATTGCTCGATTTGTTCGTTGTGGATGATTTGCTGTTCGGCGTTGCGGTCGGAGCTGGCCTGTTCGGGGCGGTATTCTTCCTGCTGCTCGGCCGAGATGAAGCGTTTGCTGCGGTTGAGCTGTTTGCACACCACGTTGACGGTGATACGATATATGAAAGAGCTCAGTTTCGAGGCGAATCGGAATCGGGGCAGGGCAGAGTAGAGTTCGACGAAGACTTGTTGGGTGACTTCTTCGACATCGAGACGAGTGCCGCAGAGTTTGTAGGTCAGGTTGGCGACGTTTTGCTGGTAGCGGCGGACTATTTCGGCGTATTGGCGGGTGTCGCCGGCGAGTACGGCTTCAACGATCTGCTTGTCATCCGTTTGCTCAAATTCATTATTATGTACGTTCAGAGCCACAAATATTGCACGGGTGAAATGTTAAATTATTTGTATTTGAATTCTTCGATTTCGCGACGTTCGCGTTTGGTGGGCCGACCGACACCGCGGTCGCGCTTTTCGAAGGCATACTGGCGTGCCATGCGGATGCGTTCGTATTCTTCGGCAGGGGTGCGATCGATCATGAAGCCTTGGACGAGGGGTGCACCGACACGGTTGGGGGGCAGGGCGAGGACTTCGATTTCCTTATGGAGCTGGTCGATGTTGAGAGAGTAGCGCTCGCCGACTTTTACGTCGTGGGCGGGTTTCAGTTCGCGGTCGTCCATCTTGACGCGGCCGCTGTTGCAGGCGTCGGCGGCCAGCGAGCGTGTTTTGTAGAGGCGCACGGCCCAGAGGTATTTGTCGAGTCTCATATTGTGAAGACGTAGGTGATGGTGCCTTTCTGCTCTTCCATGGCTTTGGAGTCGGCGTTGAAGCGTGCTTTGAGGGCGGCGTTTCTGGCTTTTTCGACCATGGCGCTGTTGACGATGGTGGAGCCTTGTGCCGGGCCGGAAGCGCGAATCACGCGGCCTTCCTGGTTGACCCAGATGTCGATGACGATTTTGCCCTGTTGGTTGGAGTTGTAGTCGGGCTTGGGGAGCGACACGGCGCTGCGTCCCTTGAGCGAGAAGCTGCCGTTGCCGCTGCTGCTGTTGCCGGAGAAGTTGTTGCTGTTGGGGTTGCCGTTGGCGTTGCCTTTGTTGCCGGAGCCCTGGCTGTCGCCTTTGCTGCCGTCGCCGCTGGTTTTGTTGCGATTGCCGGGGAAGAGGGCGTTGCGGTTGATTTCAGGCTCTTTGTTTTCCACTTTTGGCTGCTCTTGCGCATTTGGGTTGGTGATGGTGCCCTGGTTGCGTGTGGCGTTGAGCGACACGGAGGGTTCGGTTTGCTGGGTGGCCACCTGATTTTGGGCGGCTGGGGGCGCATAGCTGGAGGCTTCGGTGGTGGGTTTGGGGCTGTTGCCTAGACCAAAATCGCTGTCGCCGAGGTTGACTTCGACGCCTTCTTCCGGTATCGGCGGGTCGGGGGGATAGTAGCCGAAAGCGAGGCATATCACCACGACGATGACCATGATGGCAGCCGTCGAGATGGCGGATATGATTTTCGCGCGGTTGGCTTGAAAGTCGATTTTCATAGGTCAGCTGTTTTTGGGCGATGTGGCCAGGATGACTTTGTGTTTGGCGCCGTTGCTGGCGTTGATGGCGTTGACGGCGTCGATGACATTGACGATGTATTGCACTGGCACGGTCTTATCGGCACGGAGCACGACGCAGGCGTCGTCGACACCGGGTTCGATGCCTCCAGCAATGTAGTTTTCGAGTTCGCTGACCGGGACAGCTGTTTCACCGACATAGAAGTTGTAGCTGTCGTCGATATATACGGTGACATTCTGTTTGGCCATGGTCTTGCTGCTGCTTTCTGGCAAAAGGAGTTTCACGGCGTTGGGGCTGATAAGCGTCGACGTGATCATGAAGAAGATGAGCAGCAGGAAGACGAGGTCGGACATCGAGGAAGACGAGGTCTCGATCTTCAGTTGGTTCTGTTTTCGTATCATGGCAGTAGGGTTGAGGGTTGATTATGCCGGTTCGTGGAGGAGGTCCATGAATTCGTTGGCGCGAACCTCGAGTTCGAAGACCACACGATTGATACGGGTGACAAGGAGGTAGTAGAGGAAGTAGGCGATGATGCCAACAATTAGGCCGCCGACGGTGGTTACCATGGCTTGGTAGATGCCGGTGGAGAGGAGCTGAATGTCGATGTTGTTGCCAGCATGGGCCATGTCCTGGAAGGCGGTGACCATACCGGTGACGGTGCCGAGGAATCCCAGCATGGGACCCAAAGAGGCGACGGCGGAAACGAGCGACACTCTGCGTTCGAGATTCGACACTTCGAGCTGACCTTCGTTTTCGATAGCGGCTTGGATGTCGGGCAGGGGACGGCCAAGGCGGGAGAAGCCTTTGTCAATCATTCGGCCGAGGGGGGTCTGGGTCTGCTTCGACAGCGAGCGTGCCGCATCGATGTTGCCTTCGTGGACGTATTGGCGAATGTTGTTCATGAAGACGTTGTCGGCTTCGCCTTTGAGAGCGGCGCTGAGGGTGATGTAGCGCTCAATGAAGATGTAGATGGCGAGGATGAGCAGCAGCGCGAGGATGAGCATGATCCATCCACCGTTGACGGCCATATCCCAAAGGGATATTTTCTCGGGGGCAGAGGCGGCGTTGTTGAGCGTGTCGGCGACGGCTTGTGCGGTGCCGTCGCTCTGAATGACCAGAAGTTTGCTAATCATGGCTTGTGTGTGTTATTTGTGTTTGTTTTTTTGTATTTTATTACTTAATAACGTGACGTTTGTGGTTATATTGTACGAAGGGATGGTTTTTTGTGGTTATTTTTTTTGAGGAAAGAGGAGCGGACAAAAATGAAAGTTGGCCTGAATGTCAGGCTGTTGTTGGTGGCTTATCATTTGCCGGAAGAAAGAGTGGGGCCGAAGCGGCTACATGCGTAGGCCTATGCCGACGCTGGGAATGATGCCGTCGGGTGATGGGATGAAGACGGGGGCGAGGTTGAGGCTGATGTCGTCGTCGATTTTGAAGTCGTAGAGGTGGCCGAAGACGTAGGCGTCGACAAGGTTGAGGGCATAGACACCTACGCCGATGATGATGGAAAGTTGATAGTAGCGGTTGTACGTATTATAGTAGCTGCGGATGCTGCTGGTGGGGTAGGATGCGTAGGCTTGGAGGTTGGGTTGGTCGTTGTGGGCGAGGCGGTAGAGGTACTCGTCTTTGAACATTTTCATGTAAGAGTGGTTGTCGTAGACGAAGTAGCCGACGCCGGCGAAGGCACCGTAGATGATGGGGATCTTCCAGGCTTGTCCGTTGTAGATTTGCCCGCCTCCAGGGATGATGGACCAGCGGAGTGCGACATCGGCGGAGTGCTCTTGTGCGCGGAGGGCGTTGGAGTGGGGAAAAAGGAGAACGAAAGCCACGCTTGCGAGGAGAGCAAGTGCCGGTTTTCTTGATATTGTGTGGGTGGGGTTCAATGCGGGGAGTGCTGCTTGTGAATCAGTCGTTGATGTTCAGCAGTTTGATGATGCGGTCGAAGTCTTTGTCGGAGTTGAAACAGATGGTGAGGGTGCCTTTGCCGCGCTGGGTGCGTTTGATTTCGACAGTGGACTGGAGGTATTTTTTGAGAGTGTCGCGAGCTGCCGTGTGGGTGGAAGGCAGTTCGTTGCGGCGTTGTGCAGGTTTGGGGGAGGCGGGGTGTGCCGATTTGACGAGTTGCTCGGTTTGGTGGACGGAGAGGTGCCGTTCGATGATGGCATGCAGAATCTCGAGGTGGAGAGCGGTGTCTTCGACGCTGGCGAGTGCGCGTGCGTGAGCCATGCTGATCTGGTCGGAGCTGAGGGCGAGTTGGGTTTCGGCAGGGAGGTTGAGAAGCCGCAGGTAGTTGGTGATGGTGGAGCGATTTTTGCCGACTTTTTCACTGAGTTGGTCGTGGGTGAGGCGGCATTCTTCGATGAGGGCCTTGTAGGCGAAAGCCACTTCCATGGCGTTGAGATTTTCACGCTGGATGTTTTCGACGAGAGCCATCTCCATCATTTGGGAGTCGGTGGCGACGCGGATGTAGGCGGGAATTTCCTCAAGACCGGCCTTTTGTGAGGCGCGCAGGCGGCGTTCACCGGCGATGAGCTGGTAGGTGCCGTCGGGCATGCGGCGGACGGTAATGGGGCTGATGACTCCTTGCTGGGTGATGGATTGAGCCAGTTCGTCAAGGGCTTCCTCGTCGAATTCTTTGCGGGGCTGGAAGGGGTTGGCTGTTATTTTGTTGACAGGTATTGTCGATATTGAAGCTGTGACAGTTTTTCCCTGTGCTGCGTCGAGGTCGATGTCGGGCAGGATGGAGCCTAGTCCGCGTCCGAGTCCGCCGCTCTTTTTTGTGGCCATATCTGTGTGTGTTTGTTGTTGGGTTTTGTGGCTCGCTGAGTTATGCGATGTGGTTGCGGGTGAGGATTTCGCGGGCCAGATTGAGGTAGTTGATGGCGCCGGATGAGGTGGCGTCGTGCATGATGACCGATTTGCCGTAGGAGGGCGCTTCGGCGAGTTTAGTGTTGCGGTAGATGAGGGTATTGAAGACCATTTGTTTGAAGTGTCCGCGCACGTCTTCGACCACTTGGCGTGCCAGTCGCAGACGGTGGTCGTACATGGTGATGAGCAGGCCTTCGATTGAGAGTTTGGGGTTGAGTCGTGTCTGGACGATACGGATTGTGTTGAGGAGTTTTCCGAGGCCTTCGAGTGCGAAGTATTCACTTTGGATGGGGATGATGACCGAGTCGCTGGCGGTCAAGGCGTTGAGTGTGATGAGTCCGAGGGAGGGGGAGCAGTCGATGATGATGAAGTCGTAGTTGTTCTTGATGGGTTCGAGGGCTCGGGCGAGGAAGCCTTCACGACCTTTTTCGTTGACGAGTTCGACTTCAGCACCGACGAGGTCGATGCGTGTGGGGAGTATGTCGAGGTTGGGAGTGTCTGTTTCGATAATGACGTTGTTCACGTCGGCTTGCCCGAGGATGCAGTCGTAGACGCTTTTCTCAAGGGCGTCGGGGTCGATGCCAAGTCCTGAGGTTGCGTTGGCCTGGGGGTCGCAGTCGACCAGTAGCACCTTTTTCTCAAGCACCGCCAGAGAGGCGCTCAAGTTGACCGCCGTGGTGGTTTTTCCGACGCCGCCTTTCTGGTTGGCTACTGATATGATTTTCGACATGATGGGTTAGAACTTGAAGTTGATTTCGTTGAGTTTGCTGTCGGTGTCTTCAGGACGGAAATATTCTTCTTCAACGACGACGGGCGGGGGGACGATGCCGGTTTCGATGAATGAGAAGGCGTTGTCGAGGCCTTGTTTGAATTTTTCGAAATCTTCCTTGTAGAGGAACATTTTGTTTTTCTCGAAGTAGACTTCGCCGGTATTGTTGTCGAATAGTTTGCGGCTTTCTGTGATGGTGATGAATTTGTCTCCTCCGCGGGTTTCCTTGACGTCGAAGAAATATCTGCGCTTACCGGCAGGGATGGCTTGGCTGTAAAGTTCCTCTTTTCTGTTTTCTTTGTTGTCCATATCTCGTATGTGTTTTCGATGTATTTTCGATGTGCAAAAGTATATATTTTTTTCTAATCGCAGGGGCATGGGGTGATAAAGTTATCAACATGCCGGGTGAAATTACTTGGAGATCAGTTCTTTTTGTGTGTCATGATGTCGAGAATCATGTCGTCGGTCTGGTTCATACCGTCTTTGCCCAGGCGGCCGAGATTGTGAATGCTGCAGTCGAGGTCGCTTTCGCTGAGACCGTCGGTGGAGTCGACGACGCGGCTGTGGCGGGCGAGTTCGGAGCACACGAAAGCGGAGTATAGGCCGACGCTCATTTTGAGGGCGCAGCTTGGTTTGGCGCCATCGCACACCATACCGGCGATGGTGTTGATCATGTTTTTCATGGCGTAGCCGGTCTGTTCGAACCCGCCTCCTTCGAGGTAGGTGAGGGCGGCGCTGACGCCCATGGTGGCATTGACGATGCCGCAGAGGGCGCTGAGGCGGCCGATGCCGCGTTTGATATAGATGCTCATCAGGTGGCTCATGGTAAGTGCGCGAAGGATCTGTTCGTCGTTGCAGCCGCGGGCTTTGCCGTAGTAGTATACCGGAAGGGTGCAGCAGATGCCCTGGTTGCCGCTGCCGGAGTTGCTGTAGACAGGTTTTGTGCAACCGTCCATGCGGGCGTCGCTGGCGGCCACGGTGCGGGCCACGACGGTGTGGACCATGTCGCCGCGGGCCTGTTCCATGAGGATCTGCCCAGTGTGGAGGCCCATGCCTTCAAGTCCGCACTCGGAGGCAACGTTGTTGTATTTGACGGTTTCCCACATAAAGTCGATCTCGTCGAGGGGAGCCGTGGTGGCATAGTCGTATACCATGCGCGCCGTCAGCTCAAGGCGCTGTCGGTTGTCTTCTTTGGGATCGTCGTCGTTGTCTTGTTCGACAAAAAGGCCTTGGCTGTGGTCAAGAATGGTGGTGCTGTCTTTCTGGATGAAGACGAAGTTGGTGTGCCGTTTGGCGATGACGGCAGTTGCAGAGTGGCCATCGCTGGTGACGGTGGCCTCGATATAGAGCTTGTCACTGGTTTCCTTGACGGTGATGTCCACCGCTTCGGCATGGTTGGCCATCCAGTGTTTGGCATCGTCGATGTGGGACTGGGGCATGGTGAGCACTTCTAAACCACGCTCAGAATGTCCGTGGGTTACGGCCATGGCCACCGCTATGGGAAGTCCTATCATGCCGGTGCCGGGGATGCCGACGCCCATGGCGTTTTTGAACACATTTTTGCTCAGCCGCAGGGTCACATGTGAGGGCTCCGAGCCTAATGTTTCGCAGGCTTTGGCCACACATAGCGCCACGGCTCCGGGCTCGGTGCACCCTGTGGCAAGCAGCACCTCGTGCTGCAGGATGCTTTTTATCTGCTCGCGTTGTTCCTTATCCATAGCCAGTTCAAATCCTGTTGATACGATGATTTTGAAACTGCAAAAGTACGACAATTATTTTATATGGCAAAAAAAATATACCCTGTTCTGATGCTGCAGTCAAGTGCAGCATGGATATGGTCGTCTTTTGCCTTTCCGGTCAAACTTTGGCCTGTAGTTTCTGCATGAATTTGTCCACGTCGATCACGAAGCGCTCGTGGGTGCCCTCGCCGATGAGTCCGGCCTCGTCGTAGGCCTTGACGCGGAAGACCAAGCGGCGGCGGTCGATTTCGATGAGTTCGCTGTCGCACCACACGCGCTTTCCTATCGGCGTGGCCGAGGTGTGGCTCACGTTGACCAGCGTGCCCACGGTGCCCTGCCCCTCGTCGAGTTGCGGCAGCACGCTCTCGTAGCACGTCTGTTCCACCAGCGCCACCAGCATGGGCGTGGCAAACACGTCCACCAGCCCGCTGCCCACCCGCGCGGCACTCATCTCGGGGGTGACGGTCTGTTCCTTGTGACCTTTGATTCCTTTCTCTAGCATATTCTCAATCTTTTAGCACCATAAACGCTGCCGACCCGTTTTTATTGCGTAACAAAGGCATATCCCCTCCGTATTTTTTGCGTCTATAGTCGGACCTGATACGGAGGGGATGTGGAGGGGTGGCGGTCTATAATGGGCGATCTACGTCAGGGATGCTTTCATAGATTATTTTCGTGCTGCCCCAGTCGATATCCCAGTCGCCTTCAGCGATACCGGCCAAACCACCCCTCTTGCCAATGAGTTCTCCTTTGCAATTATACAGCAGTTCGTAGCTGTCGGAGACACTGGGACTGATTATGAAGAAAGCCTGTCTGCCGTCATTCATCCGGCACACGTACACGCGCACTCCGAATAGATAACAATTATTATCGACATATTCATTAAGCCATGCGAGATCTTTCACCGGGTTGGACACCTCGCACCATTGGCAGGGTTCGTTCACCGTGGTGCTACATTTTCTGCCCTTTCCGCAGGCCGCCATCAGGCAGGTGGCGAGGGCGAGAGCGACGAGGGATTTGATGATGTTGTTTTTCATTTTGATTATTTTTTATGGGTTAAAAATTTCGGTTATAATTATTTCGACTTCAGCCAGTCCTGCAATGTCTTACATTCTTTTAGGAACGTATCTCGGCTCACCACAGCGTGTTTGTGAGTGCGATAAAGTTGCTGAAGGGTGGCGTTGACGGAGGTTGCTTTCATGAGGGACAAGCGATACGGGGCGGCATGGTAGATGGCAATGGACTCGTCCTGCGACTCCACGCTGTGGATATCGGCGATAGGCAACTTTTTCTCTGCACACTCCATCATCGTCTTGTAGTAGGCAATTTGCTCCTCGTAGCCACGCCCGCGGCTTTTGAGAAACTGAAGTTTGATGTACTCATTCAGGCTTTCGCTCAGGGCGTAGTCACGGTACTCGAAGAAGATGCCGTTGCCCCACCACTGGTGCGCCACCTCGTGAGGAATCCACGAAAAGTCGGGTATCATCGTATAGACATCATAGAAATAGTGTCCAAAGACAATCATTTCGCGTAGCGACTGACATATGATGAACTGCGGGTCGCCAATCTCCACGATGTTCATCGGCTTTGAAGACAAGGAATCGCCGAAGAAGGTGCAGTAGAAGTTGTAGGAATCCACGAACTCGCGGTAATAGGCGTCGGGATACTGTGTGGTATCGCTCGCAAGACGGTAGAAATGGAAGGGACGAATGGGCGAATCGATCACCTTGCAGGCGTATTTGTCCTTCGGCAAGAGGACGAGGTGTATGTCGAACGAGGGAAGCCATTCTGTGCCGCCAAGGATGTAATAGTCGTCTGCCTTGATGTGTACCTGCGCCGTCAGCAGCTCGCCATTGCGGTGCGGATACCAGTTGCCCTCGCGTCGCAAAACAATGGCACCGTCGGACGTGCGGTAGTCGGCAAGCGGCAAGGAATAGGCGGTATCGACCTTGATGGGTTGTCCCGTATAGGTTTCGTAGGGGATGAGATAAAAACCCGACACCCGCAGCGTGTCGCCCTCGATGTGGAGATTGAGGCTGTATTGTCTGTAATCGACAAGCGAAGGGTGAAAATAGAAGTCGGGCATATCCATGTGTGGAAGATAATCCTCAATGGTTTCCAAATCCATATTTCTTCGCCGTTCGTTCAGGTGCTCAATATCCTTAATAAGGTACATCCCTGTCAGACCATCACGGGTAAGCCCCTGAGTTCCGTATAGTTGAGGTTTGTTCTGATGGTCAAGGTCACGGTCGGTCATATAGGCAATCCACGAACGAATGAAGTCGCCACTGTCGGCGGCAACCAGCGCCTGTTCCAGAAACCAATGCAGATAATCTGGCGGCGAGTGCTGCGCTATCAGTGCCGCATGGTCGCAGCATTTGTACCCCAATTTGGACAGCGTCGGGAATCCTCGTTCGGCAATAAGTTGTTCAAGTGCAATAAGATTGGCTGAATCGACCTCATGGATGATGCGCCACGCCGAGGCTTGGTCCATGTCGCTTTTAAGCAGATGACGTGCCTCCTGGTCGGCTTGGAACAACGCCTCTATGCGTGAGTAGAACACAGTGTCATAGATGCTCTCCAGCCTGTCGCGTTCGATTAGATAGCCGAGCCATTCAGGGTCATAGTCGCTGCTGTCGGCGGCGGCTTTGGCTTGTTTTAGATACCATTGAAAGAACTCGAGCGGCTGGTTTAAGACTATCGCTGAGGCATATTTGACGCAATAGTAGCCCACCTTGCTGTATGTCGGGAAGCCGCGCTCCACTATCAGCTGTTTCAACTCACTCAGATTAGCAGAATCAACCATACGAATGGCATTCCGCACCGAATCTTGGTTGTTGCTGCCGTTACGCATTTGCTGAGCTGCATTATTGGCTCTGTTCATCGCCAGCAGGCGATTCTGATAGACGGTGTCCTGATAGCCACGGGGCGCAACGATGGCCACAATGTCGTTCCAGTAATCGAGCGTGTCGGCCTGTTGACGTTTTGTCCAGTCGTCCAGGTAGCGCATATCGCAGCACTTGTTTCGTGCCAAGCGGAACATTAAAGTCTTTTCCGCCTCGCGGTCGGGTACAAAGTCGTGCGACAAGGCATAGTAATAGTAGAGGGCTTCGAAATCACTTATCCCATACAGCGAGTCCATCGTATGGAAAGCCTTATGTGCCCCAATATAGTCCTGCCCTTTAAGCAAGTTGTAAGCGGTTGCCGACAACTCCTTATATGTAGGGGTCTGTGCCGATGTAGTGACCGCAAAAAGCAGGAACACAGAGCATACTATCAAGGTTTTCTTCATGTTGATATTTCTTTTCGTGTCTATTTTACTGACTGCAGACATGCTGCGCGGCGGCGCTCGTTGAGGGTCTTCGGTTTGGCAGTACGGATATGCTTGTGTTGTTTTTGTGCATCTATTAATCCGTTTTCTTGACCGGAGCCCATTGGGGGGCTTCTATATATAAGACGCGGAGGTGCCGTTTTTGGCTCACACTTTTAACATTATTTATGTTTTTTTACATTATGGAGGACTGTTTTCGTCGAAAGGTCACCGAAGAATCATAGAAGGATCGTAGAAGGGAGGTAGAAGAAGCCCCGCATGGGTAGCGGTGGTACCATCCATGCGGGGCTATTATATTTTTCCGCAGGCAGGTTGCCTGCGGACCAGTTATTTCTGCCAGAGCTTCTGCCAGTTCTTGTACTCGCGGTCGCGCCAGGCGCCGTTGTGGTAGGCGTAGCTGACGATGGCGGGGATGACGGTGGTGCCTTCGGCGTAGACCATCTGCTGCAGATCCTCGCTCACCTTGCCCCAGCTGCCGGCCTCGAGGAGGGTGCTGGAGGAGCAGGCACCGTCGCGGACGTCGGCCACGGTGATCTGGATGGCATACTTGTGCATGGGAACCTCCTTGCCGAGGATTTCGGCGCAGACGACGGTGTCCTGTGCGAAGTTCTTGGGGGTGCCGCCGCCGACCATGAAGAGGCCGCTCTCGGGGCAGGCCATCTTGATTTCGGTGAGCTCGAGGAAGTCGGCCACGCTGTCGATGCTGACGTAGGGCTTGCCCTCGTGACGGCGGATCCACTGGTGCTTGCCGATGCCGAAGCCGGCGCTGCTGTCGCTGAAAGCGGGGCAGAAGATGGGCACGCCGCACTCGTAGCAGGTCTGGATGAGGCTGTCCTTCTTCACACCGTGACCCTCGGCGAGCCATTTGCCCACGTTGTAGAGGAACTCGCGGCTGCTGTAGGGACGGGGCTCGAGGAGGTCGGCCACGTCGCAGGTGGCCTGGTCGCAGGCCTGCAGCTCTTCCTCGTCGATGAAGGTGTCGTAGATGCGGTCGATGTAGAGCTCGCGGAGCTTGGTGTCAGGGATGACGTTCTCCTTGGTGCCGATGTAGTGCTTGTAGCCCAGGGCCTCGAAGAGGTCCATGTCGATGATGGAGGCGCCGGTGCTGACCACGGCGTCGATCATCTTGTTGCGCACCATGTCGACATACACCTGCATGCAGCCTGCGGCGGAGGTGGAGCCGGCGATGGTGAGGATGTTGGTGCAGTCCTTCTCGGCCAGCATCTGGCAGAGGATGTCGGCGGCGCGGGCGGTGTCGCGGCTGGTGAAGCTCATGTGGCGCATGGCGTCGATGAGCTCGGTGCTGTCGTACTTCTTGATGTCAATGTGCTTGACGGTTTCTTTCAGGAGGTCTTTCTTTTCCATTTGTATGTTGTTTATTTGTTTGCTTTCTCTGTCAGTGTCACGTTCAGCGTCACGTTGCCCTCGCCTTCATACCAGGAGCCAGTGCCACCGGTGAGAGGGACGTCGTCGGTGGCCACCGTCACCATCGTGTCGCGATAGCTGCCGTTCTGCACACCATCAATGTCGTTGAAGTCGACGGAAACAGGCTGATGCGGAAAACCACCCAGGAGGGTGACATTGTAATTCCCGTCCTTGTCGGTGGTGTCTTGATAGCCGGTAGTGACCGGACTGTGCGTTTCGTCTGACCAGTGCATTTGTTCCATAACCCCAATGCCTTGGATGGGATGACCCTGTCCGTCGGTGACGGTGCCTTTCACATGATAGGTCGCTTCGGGGGTGCCGTATTCACAGGCGGGTGTACAGGAGGCCACACTCACACCCAGCAGGCTTCCCAGCGAGACCAGGAGCCACTGCTTCAGTTTGAGGTATTTGATTTTCATGGCGTGAGTATCTTTAAATAAAACAACGCAATGCGATTCTTTTTATTGCCTGCTGCGAGAAAAAAAGCCCGACTGCAGCCGGATGGTCAGAACATGTCTTCAGAGTCGGGCGGGAAGTCGGTCTCGTCGTTGAATTTCGAGTCCACATACTTCGGCATGTCGCCCAGGGCGTATTGTACGTCGTTCTCGAAACGGGCATATTCCTTCACGAAGCGCAGGCGCACCTCGCCGGTGGCGCCGGAGCGGTGCTTGGCGATCAGCAGGTCGGCCTTGCCGAGGGTGGAGCCTTTCTCGTCGCTCTCGATGTTGTAGTATTCGGGTCGGTAGATGAACATCACGATGTCGGCATCCTGCTCGATGGCGCCCGACTCGCGCAGGTCGCTCAGCATGGGCTTGTTGCCGACGCGGTTTTCCACGGCGCGGCTCAGCTGCGACATGGCCAGGATCGGTATGCCGAGTTCTTTCGACAGCGCCTTCAGTTGGCGGCTGATCATGCTGATCTCCTGCTCGCGGTTGCCGTTGCGGTTGTCGCTGGTGCCCGACGACATGAGCTGCAGGTAGTCGATGAAGATCATCTGCACGTCGTAGCGCTGCTTCAGGCGGCGGGCTTTGGCACGCAGCTCGAAGATGGTCAGCTGCGGCGTGTCGTCGATATAGATGGGGGCGTTGTTGAGCGGCTGTGCGCCGATCTTCAACTGCTCCTGCTCGTAGGGGGCCAGACGGCCGGTTTTGAGCTTCTTGCCGTCGATTTTGGCCTCGCTCGAGATCAGTCGCATGGCCAGCTCGTCGCCCGTCATTTCCAGCGAGAAGAAGGCCACCGGCTTGTGGAATTCGACGGCCATGTTGCGTGCCATCGACAGGGCGCAGGCCGTCTTACCCATGGCGGGACGTGCGGCCAGGATGATCAGCGTGCCCGGCTGGAAGCCTGCCGTGATGCGGTCAAGCTCCACAAAGCCGCTTTCCAGTCCGCTCAGGCCGTCACTCTTCTCTCCAGCTTCCTTGATCTTGTCCATGGCCAGCGTCACAAAGTCGCCCATCGGGTGATAGTCCGACCGGAAGTTCTGGTCGTTGATGTCCATCAGCCGCTGCTCGGTCTTGTCCAGCAGGTCCACCACGTCGGTGGTCTCGTCATAGGCGGTGGTGATGGTCTCGGTCGAGATGCGTATCAGCTCGCGCTGGATATATTTCTCGCTCAGCACGCGGATGTGGTATTCCAAGTGCGCTGCCGACACCACGTTCTCGGTGAGTTTCGACACGGCGTAAGCGCCGCCCGCGGCCTCCAGTTCGCCGTCGAGGCGCAGGCGCTCCACCACCGTCAGCAGGTCGACGGGCTGGCTCTGCTCAAACAGCCGCAGGATGGCACGGTAGACGGCCTGGTGCTCCGGCTTGTAGAAATACTCTACGTGCAGCGAGTCGATCGTGTTGTACAGCGCCGTCTGGTCGAGCATCAGGGCTCCCAGCACCGACTCCTCGAGGGCCACCGCCTGCGGCGGGGTGTTGCCGTTGAGGTCGAATGCTTGGGCGTATGTTATTCTGTCTTTGCGTCTTGTGGCTGTGTCTGGCATGATGGGTCCTTTCATTTTGGGATAGCAAAATTACAACATTTTTTTTACCCCGCGGCACTTTTTTTTCAACAGCCGGCGCCCTCCCGTTCCGCCGTCCGTTGTACGGCAAGGCCTGTCGCTTTTCCGCCCGATGTCCGTTCCCACTTTTCTTCGACCCATGTATGTCTGGAGCCGGAGCCATGTGAGGGTGGGGCGGATGTGCTTTTTTTTGCCACAATAAAATAAATGTGTATATTTGCAGCATGAAAAAGATCACCTTTATTTCCCTGTTGGCAGGATGTATCCTGCTGAGTTCGTGCGAGGTACTTACTCAACTCGCCAATCAGTTTTCAAGTGTGGCCAATCTGGCAAACTGCGATTTCAGCCTCAAGAACGTGAGCAACGTCAGCGTGGCCGGCGTCAATGTGAAGGCTTTGACGCAGGGCAACCTGACGGCTGCCGACATTGTGAAGCTTGTGGCTGCCTACCAGGCCAAGCAGGTGCCGCTGGCGATGAATGTGAACGTCGACGTGACCAACCCCACGACGACGCAGGCTGCAATGACGGCGCTCGACTGGATTCTGTCCGTCGACGGCCGCGACATGGCCAACGGCGTGAATTCGAACAGCTACACCATCAAGCCGAGCGCAACGACGACGGTGCCGCTGGGCGTGAACACCGATCTGGCCAGCCTCTTCTCGAACGAGGGACTGGAGGCGCTGAAGACCTTTGCGTCGAGTTTCACCAACGAGGGTATCTCGTCGAAACTGGGTCTGCGTGTGCGTCCCAGCATGTCGGTGGGCACGGTGCAGGTGCCGTTCCCGAACTATATCAAGCTGGAGAAAAAAACCGGCACGACGACGAACAGCTCCACCGGCAACAACAACTCGGGCAGCACGAGCATCAATAAGCCGAAGTCGGTGACATTCTGATCCGGGAGCCAGAAAGACAATACAATGAAGAGCCGCACCTCTGGGGTGCGGCTTTTCTATATTTTATAAAAAGGTGACTTAGATGGTGTCGGTGGCGAGGGCGACGAAGAGGTCGGAGGCGGTGACGATGATGTCGTCGGGGAAATCGTAGTCGGGGTGGTGCAGTTCAGGGTGGTCGGTGCCAGCGCCGATGCCGAACATGGCGCCGGGAAAGAGGCCGAGGTAGTTGGCAAAATCTTCACTCCAGCGGAAGGGCTCGGGGCGGTGCACGACGGTCAGGCCGAGACGCTGTGCCACGGTTCCGATGTGGTCGGAGAGGGTGGGGGTGTTCTCGGTGGCGCGGAAAGGCTCGTGCATGGTGCGCGAGAGCGTCAGACCATGCTGGACGGCAATCTGGTCGACGATGGCGTTGGTTTCGTCCACCAGCCGCTGCATGCTGGCGTTGTCGAAGGCGCGGAGCGTGTACATGATCTCGGCGTCGCCGGCGGAGGTGCCAAAGGCGGGACTGCCAAGGCGGATGCAGATGAGGGTGGCCATGGGGGCGCCGTGATTCGGGGCACCGGTTTGGGGATTAGTGGTGATGCTGTCGAAGCGCCGGACTATTTCGGCGACGGCCAATCCGGGGTTGATGCCCAGTTCGGGCGTCGAGGCATGAGTGGGACGACCCTGAAGACGGTAGGCCAAGCCTGTGGAGGCGGCGGCGAAGGTGTGGCGGCAGAGTACCACGTGGCCGGCATCGTAGCCGGGCAGGTTGTGCAGGCCGTAGATGGCTCGGATGCGATACTGCTGGAGAATGCCGCTGTCGAGGATGGCCTGGGCGCCGGTGCCGGTTTCCTCGGCGGGTTGCCATACGATGAGCACGTTGTGGCGTAGACCGTGGAACATGGAATCGATGATGTCGGCGGTGCGCAGGAGGATGGTGGTGTGACCGTCGTGACCGCACCGGTGGCCGATGGGCAACGCGTCGATGTCGGCGCGCAGGGCTATGGTGTCGCGCATGGGGTCGTTGCCCCACACGGCCACCACGCCGTAGCCCCCAACATGGGATTCCATGCGGTCGGGGTGGAGCGACTGCAGATGCGCAACAATAGTGTCGTGGGCGAACGATTCGTTGCCGGCAGTTTGTGGATGGGCATGCAGCTGATGCCGCAGCTGGGTGTAGTCGGTCATGGGAGGAGGTGGATTTGCTGGGCGAAGAAATCGCCGCGTTGTTCAAAATTATTGAAGGCATCGTAGCTGGCGGCAGCCGGCGACAGCAGGCATGCGGTGCCTTGCCGTGTGTGGGCCGCGCACCAGGGCACGATGCGGGTGTAGTCGTTTTCGTAGAGCAGGTTGGCGCCGGTGTGCAGCAGCTCACCTATGCGGCGGCCGGCGTCGCCGACAAGGACGATGTTGCGCACGGGGTGGGCCGAGAGGTGGCGGGCCAGGGGCGAGTAGTCGATGCCGCGGTCGAAACCGCCTAGGATGAGGGTGTCGACATTGCCGAGGGCGTTGAGGGCGGCGATGGTGGCTTCGGGGATGGTGGAGATGCTGTCGTCGTACCAGGAGATGCCCCTTTTGTCGGCGATGAATTCGAGCCGGTGGTGTAGTCCGTGGAACGAGGCCATCCTGTCGGCGAAGCTGTCGACGGGCTGACCCGATGCCAGCGCTGCCACACGGCAGGCCACCAGGGTGTCGTCGCGGAAATGGCCGCCCACGAGCGGACAGGCTTCCAACAAGCGCTGCTCGTCGGCCGTGATGGTTTGTGGGTAGGGGTGGAGATGGCCCGGCATGGGCAGGTGTGCTATCAGCTGCGAAAGTTCGTCGTTGGTGGAGCAGTAGAACAGATGGTCGTCGGCGCTTTGGTGCAGCCCGATCTGCATTTTGGCCATCTTGTAGCCCATGTAATCGTCGTAGTGGTCGAGATGTTCCTGGAAGAGGTTGAGCACCACCGCGAAGTGTGGGCTGCGGTGGAGCACCTCGAGCTGGTGGCAGGAGAGTTCGGCCACGACGAGGCTGCCTTCGGCGATCTGATTCACGATGTCGAACAGGGGGATGCCGATGTTGCCGGCCAGGATGGAGTTGGGCAGGAGATGATGGATGAGGCTGGCGGTGGTGCTTTTGCCCTTGGTGCCGGTGACGCCAATGACGATGTCGGCGAACACCTGCAGAAAGAGGTCGGTCTGCGATGTGACGGGCGCTGTGGCGCCGGCCATCATCCGCATCGGCACGCCTGGCGATTTGACGATCATGTCGTAACTGCCTGTCACCTCGTGGGCTATGGCCTCGTTGCCGTCGGCGATGGTGATGTGGGCGTTGGCGTCGAGCCGGCGTATCATGTGTTCGGTGCTGCGACCTTCGCGGCCGTAGCCGGCGATGAGGATGCGCTTGCCTGCCAGCAGGCTTGTCAGTCTCTCTTGGCGATACATGCTTCCAGGATGTTATATTCTGTGGGGTTGAGGTTGCCGATGTGGGCGATGCGGTGGATGTCGACCGCTGCCGACGATGGGGTGAAGCCTTCGAGCAGGCGTGGACGGCTGTCGGAGTACCATCTGTCGATGGCCATCTGCAGGGCGGTGTTCACCTCGTCGATGGTGCCCACACATTCGAAGGGCTTGGTTTCGGCGTGGCCTGTCAGCTGATGGAACTCGTGCCGAAGTGTCTCGTCGTCGAGCAGCTGCCGGCCGAAGATGTGCACCAGTTCGGCCGGCGACAGGAAGGGCGACAGGATGATGTAGGCGAAGAGGCATTTGGCACAATGGCCACACCAGATGTCCGTCTTGCTGCCCACATTGCACGAGCGGAACACCTCGTGGTATTGTCTGAACCGGCTGAAGAGCATGGCGATCTGCAGCTCGCTCAGCGGACGGAGGAAGCTGAAATAGTTGTCGCGCCTCACATACCGGCGGAAGTCGTCCTCGAATTCGAGGCTTTTCGAATACTGGTGGTTCACCGTTGTGCCCACCACGGTGCTCTCGTTGGCGGAGCTCTCGTTGCTGAGGGCTATATTGCGCACGCCGCTGCATTCGGCAGCCAGCAGGGTGTAGAAAGCCAGCATGGCCGAGAAGGGCGTGTGTCCGTTGAGGAACCCTTGGTCGTTGAGTTGCAGCAGGTGAGGGTCGATGGTGCGGCGTATCACCAGCACCTGTTCCTTTTCGAAGCCAGCCACCTTGGCGCATCCCCAGGTGGCTCCGCGCGGATTCATGATCAAGGGGCGCACCTGCATGCCTGCCTGGCGCAGCAGCTCGAGTGTCACCACCGAGTCCTTGCCGCCGCCGATGGGCACCAGATAGCTGTCGGCATCGGTAGCCGCGTTGCCGACAGGTAGCGTCCTGGTGGGGGCGTCGGCGCGGCACTCGATCTGCATCATTTTGTCGATTGTGGTGTCGATACCGTTGGTGTAGAAAAATTCACCCAGCCCGTGCCAGTAGATCTTGCGCCAGAAGGCGAGCTCGGGTTCGCTGAGCCGTCCGCAGGCCACCGCGACACGTGGCGGGCAGGCACATTTCCAGTAGCTCACCAGTTCGATCATGCCGATCTGGAAGACGAGTGAGTCCATCAGAGTGGCGTCGATGTCGAAGTGCAGGAAGTCGCGCCGTTCGAGGAGGGCGTGAGGGCGGAAGATATGGTCGCCCATCACGAATTCGAATTCCAGATGCAGGCCCTCGGCGTCCTCGCGCCAGGAGAAGGAGCGGTAGACGAAGGAGGGGTGGCTGCGCCGCAGGGCCAGAAAAACGCCCATGTTTCCCTTATCCATATTCATATTTCATCTAACGCTGTGGCGGTGCGGTTTATTGCGTTGGCGGTGTGGTTTTTTTTTGCGACGGACGGCGGCATGTGCCGACGAGGGAGGGTGAAGGGGCGACACAATAATGCGAGGAGTTTTGCGTTAAAGACATTGATGGGGACGGGAGGGTCGCCGATTTTTGTTAGAGGAATTAAGGAACACGAAAAAAAATATGGGACATTTTCTGCCGATCACGCTTGAGGAGATGAAGCGCCTGGGCTGGGAGCAGGCGGATGTGGTGCTCATCACCGGGGACGCGTATGTCGACCATCCGTCGTTCGGGACGGCTGTGGTGGGGCGGACGCTGGAGGCTGCAGGCTACCGTGTGGCGATCATCGCGCAGCCCAACTGGCGCGACGACTTGCGGGACTTCCGCAAGTTCGGCCGGCCGCGACTATTTTTTGGCGTCAGCAGCGGGGCGATGGACAGCATGGTGAACCACTACACGGCTGCGCGACGGCTGCGCCACGACGATGCCTACACGCCGGGAGGAGAGGCGGGGTTCCGTCCCGACCGGGCGACGTATGTCTATACGCGCATCGTGAAGGAGCTGTATCCCGACGTGCCGGTGGTGGTGGGTGGAATCGAGGCTTCGATGCGGCGGCTGGCGCACTATGACTACTGGGACGACAGGCTGTTTCCCTCGATCTTGGCCGACACGCCTGCGGATTTACTGAACTACGGCATGGGCGAGCGGACGACGGTGAAGATTGCGCGGCTGCTGGACGAGGGGCTGGGGATAAAGGCCTGTTATGGCCTGCCGCAGACGGCCTATATGACACGGAAGGCCCTGACGACGGGGGACTGCATCGAGCTTCACCCCTACGAGGAGTGCCTCAAAAGCAGGCGGGCGGAGGCTGAGAACTGCCACATCATCGAGCGGGAGAGCAACAAGATTGAGTGCGCGACGCTGGTGCAGCGGCATGGGGACGGCTATGTGGTGGTGAACCCGCCCGAGCCGCCGATGACGACAGCGGAGATAGACGCTTCGTTTGACTTGCCCTATCTGCGCCGGCCGCATCCGAAATACCGCAAGCGTGGGGCGATACCGGCGTTTGAAATGATCCGGTGGAGCGTGAACACCCACCGGGGCTGTTTCGGGGGCTGCTCGTTCTGCACGATCAGCGCGCACCAGGGCAAGCAGATTGCCTCGCGGAGTGAAGAAAGCATCCTGCGGGAGGTGGAGGCCATCACGAGCGACCCGGAGTTCCACGGCGTCGTCACCGACCTTGGCGGGCCGTCGGCCAACATGTGGCGGATGAAGGGCCGCAATCGCGAGCTATGCCGCCGATGCTCCCGCTACAGCTGCTCGATGCCGACGGTGTGTCCCAACCTGGACAGCGACCATCGGCCGATGACGCGTCTGCTGGCGAAGGTGGCGGCTCAACCGGGCGTCAAGCACCTGTATGTCGGCAGCGGGATCCGGTGCGACCTGTTCAGCGACGACAACGGAGGCTGGGAATATTTCCGGGAGGTGGTGATCCGCCACACGTCGGGCCGGCTGAAGGTGGCCCCTGAACACACCTCCGACCGCGTGCTCGCCCTCATGCGCAAGCCCCCTTTCAGCCTCTTTCGCGAAACGAAGCGCCGCTTCGACCAGATATGCCAGACGGCAGGCCTGCCCTATCAGCTTGTTCCCTATTTCATCAGCAGCCATCCCGGATGCCGGATTGAGGATATGGCCCAGCTGGCCGTCGAGATGAAGCGGATGGGCTACCGGCTCGAGCAGATACAGGACTTCACCCCGACCCCCATGACGCTCGCCACGGAGATGTACTACACCGGCATCGACCCTTCCACCATGCAGCCCGTATATGTGGCCACCACGCCTGCCGACAAGGCCGACCAGCGGCGCCTGTTCTTCTACTACAAAGCCGACCTCCAGCGCGACATTGTCCAAAGCCTGCGCCGCAGCGGCAACGCCCGCTTCATAGCACAGCTCTTCCCCGGCCAGCGTCGCGACGCCCCGAAGACGAGGGATCGTGGCAAAAAAGGCGGAAAGTCATAAATAATGGCCATCCCCGTGTGTTAAATGATGTTAAAAATCAAGGGGGCTGTCATAAACCGTCGTTTTTTGGGGTATTAGTATAATAGGGGAATTTCGGTCAAGTGTGACCGGAAATTTGTGCGTGTGCCGCCAAAAAAAACAGTAGCGAACGATATGGGTATTGACTTTTTTTGTATCTTTGCAGCGTGATCAGAACCTGAACTACTCCATGCGACGCATCGTTGTCATAGTCATGCTTTTGGGGCTGTGCCGATGGGCACTTGCCCAAGGCGGCATCACGCTGCTCGAGGGCAAGGTGCTGAGCAGAGGGCGCCCGGTGCCATATGCCACCCTCCAGCTGGCGGGCACCTCCACTGGCGTGGCTTGCAACGACAACGGCGAATACACCTTCAAGGTGCCGGAGGGAAGCCTGGCGGACACGGTGGTCGTGCACTCGGTGGGCTACGTGCCGCGAAGACAGACGGTGGCCGATCTGCTGAAGAACGGCACCGTGAGGCTGAAGGAACAGACGGTGACCCTGCGCGAGGTGCAGGTGAATAGTTTCCGCAAGCCGCAGCATCTGATTGCCAGGGCTGTGGACAGCATCGGCAAGGTTTTCCACCAGCGCAATGCCGTCAGCACCTTCTTCTACCGAAACTGGCGTGCCGTCGACGGCGAACTCTACCTCTTCGACGAAGCCGTGATGGCCGTGCGCCGCGCGGGCTACAGCCGCTATGCCGACAAGATGGCCTACATGTTCGCCACCGACCGACGCGAGATGAAGAGCAACTACAAGACGGTCCTCAAGCACCGCCTGGTGGTCTACGACCGCGACCTGGTGGCGGAAAAGTGCGGCGACCCCGACGCTGTCGACAACCGCATGAGCTATGCCGACAACGAGGAGTTCTACGACCCCATCAGCACCCCCATGGCCAGCATGGCACTCTCGCACGGCGCCCTGGCCCGCCACAAGTTCGAACCCATTCAGGAGTTTGTCGACAATGGCGAGGCCTTCTACCGGCTGCGCTCCGTCGGTCCGGGCCGCATCGCAAAGACGACGCTGCACTATGAATACATCGTCCGCAAGAGCGACATGGCCATCATCTCCATCACCGAAACGGTCGACAGCCTCAACATGCCCGTGCCCACCGAACCCTGGATCAACATCAAGTACGACCGCCTTGTGATCCTCGCCGACAGCTCGATATGGAACTACGACGTGCGCGACGGACGCTACACCTTGACGCGATACTATAACACCCAGACCCTCGGACTGGCCACCGGCAACCGGCTGCATGTCGAAGTCGGGCAGCGCTGGCAGCAGTGTGTCGACTGGCGCCTGACCGATTTCTCCACCGATGCCGACACGCTCCATGGACAGACTCTTGCCGTCAAGCCCCAGACTCTTGCCGGCGCCTTTGGCGCGAGCGACTACAACGGCGACTTCTGGGGGCAGTACAACAGCATTCCCATCGACATCGAGCCCGCGTGGCTGCTGTACAACAAATTCGAAAAAATCAAGTCAAAACGATGAAGCACACACATCTCTTTGTCCTGTGCGCCGCCTTCATGCTGGCGGGCTTGCAGGCGACGGCCCAGGAAGCCGTCGAAGGCGACAGCCTTGTCCTCACCGGCGCGGTGAGCAACTTCCACACCGGCAAGGTCTACAGCCATTGCCTGTTGCGCCTGATGACCGACGACACCACCGTGGCAGAGATGCTGACTGACGACGACGGCATGTTCGCCTCGCCCCTCATCCCCGCCGGCAGATATGGCTTGCATCTGCGTATCAAGGGCATCATGTATCATTATGCCGACCTCGACCTGCACGAGAACGCATTCCTGAATGTGGCGGTGGACACCATCCGGCTGATCACCCTCAAGGCCATCACCGTCGTCGCGGCCAAGCACATGCTGGGCAGCCTGCAGATCACCTCGCGCTACGACCGTCGCCTGTGGGGGCTCACGGCTGGCTACCGCGATGCCAATGCCAGCGTGGCTATGCCGTTTGACGCCCACGGCAATTCCGATGCCGGTGAGGACGGCGGTGCCGGTGAGGACGGTCCCTTGGGTACGCCGCTGTTCCATCCCGCCATGCCGTGGAGGGTACAAGAGGCGCTGCTCACCGGCAAGCTAGGCACCTCGCTCCAGTCGGGCCCCATTTGGACGCTGGTGCCTGACAAGCGCCATCCGGCCAAGGACACCGTGGCTAAGGGCAACTAGCCGTTGACGATCTCGTCGAGCTCCAGCCAGCGCAACTCTTTCTCGTCCAGCATGCCCATCAGCTCGCCTATGCGTGTGCTGGCCTGGGTGATGGATGCTGTGTTGGTCAGCGTGCCGCTGTTGAGCTGTTGCTCCAGCGAAGATTTCTCGGCGGTCAGTGTGTCGATTTCGGCGGTCAGCGCCTCGTATTCTTTCTGCTCCTTGTAGGTAGCGCGCCGCTTGTCGCTCTTCGGCCGCTCGTATTTGGGTTTCTCGCTGCGTTGTTGCTGGGTGCTTTCGCGTTGCTGATGCGCTTTCTGCAGGCGGTAGGCGGTGTAGTTGCTGTGATAGTCGCGAATCTTTCCGCCACCCTCGAACACCAGCAAGTGGTCGACGATGTGGTCCATGAACGAGCGGTCGTGGCTGACGATGATCAGACATCCTTTGTAGCCACGGAGAAACTGCTCCAGAATCTGCAGCGTGTACAGGTCGAGGTCGTTGGTGGGCTCGTCGAGAATGAGGAAGTTGGGATTGGCCATCAACACTTGCAGCAGGTAGAGGCGGCGCTTCTCGCCGCCGCTCAGGTTGCCGAAGTAGTTGTATTGTGTGGTGCCGTCGAAGCCGAAGTAGGTGAGGAACTGGTGCGCCGACATGGTTTTGCCGCCCTCGATTTCGATCTCTTCGGCGATGTCCTTCACCAGGTCGATCACACGGCGGTCTGAGGGGGCATCCATACCGGCCTGAGTGTAGTAGCCAAACTGGATGGTCTGGCCCACCACCACGCGCCCGCTGGTGGGCTTCAGCCGCTCGGTGATGATGTTGAGGAAGGTGCTCTTGCCCACACCGTTGGGTCCCACGATGCCGATCTTTTCGCCCCGTTTGAACACATAGCTGTAGTCGTCGATCAGGTCGCGGTAGCACACGTTGTACAGTTCCAGAATCTTGCCTCCGATGCGTTCGGTTTTCACGGTCAGCTGCGGGCGTGTGTCGTCGAAGCGGGTGTGGGCTTTGGCCTCAAGCTCGTAGAAGGCGTCGATGCGGGCTTGCGCCTTGGTGCCGCGGGCTTGGGGCATGCGGCGCATCCACTCCAGCTCGGTGCGGTACAGACTGCGAGCCTTCTCCACCTCCGCGCGCTCGTTGGCTTCGCGTTCGGCCTTCTTCTCCAGGTAGTAGTCGTATCGGCCGCGGTAGTGGTACAGGCGCGCGTTGTCCAGCTCGTAGATGTTGTCGCACACATGGTCGAGAAAATAGCGGTCGTGCGTCACCATCAGCAGCGCCAGCCGTTGGCGCGAGAGGAAATCTTCCAGCCACTCGATCATGTCGATGTCCAGGTGGTTGGTGGGTTCGTCGAGGATCAGCAGGTTGCAGTCGTCCATCAGCAGGCGGCACAGCGCCACCTTCTTCTGCTCGCCGCCGCTGAGCGTCTCCATCTGCCGGTCGAGCAGCGAGTCCACCTTCATGCGGCTAAGGATCTCCTCCATGCGCTGTTCGAAGGTCCAGGGATCTTCGGTTTCGGGCCGCTGCACATTGTACACGAAGTCGCGCACCAGCTGGTGCGGGAAGGCTTCGGGACTTTGCGGCAGATAAGCCAGCTTGAGGTCGCTTCGGAAGGTGATCTTGCCGCTGTCCTGCAAGGTGTTGTAGCCCTTTTGGCCTGTTGCGGTAATGATGATGTTGAGCAGCGTCGACTTGCCGTAGCCGTTCCTGGCTATCAGGGCACTCTTCTGTCCGGCGTTGATGCCGAACGAGATGTCTTCGAAGAGCATCTTGTCGCCGAAGCTTTTGGTCAGGTTTTCTACGGTGAGTAATGCGTCAGCCATGGGCGTTTAGTGTCGGTTTGTCAGTTTGCGGTATTCTTTTTTTGCCTTCTTCATCAGCTTCTGGAATCGTTTGTCGGCGTGGATGCAGGCCACCGCGGCGCTGGCCGCCAGACGGGCAGCGTCAACGTCGCTCTGCCAGTGGTAGCCGGCAATCACGCGGCTCTGTCCGTATTCGTAGCCTCGCGCCATGATGGCGTCGGCATGTTCGGGGGCCAGCTCGGTCAGCAGCAGCGCCGCGCTCCATCCCAGAATGGTGTGCCCCGAGGGATACGATCCGTTGTTCCGCAGCCAGGCCTCGTCCTGAGGGTAGATGGTCGGCTCGTTGTATCGGACAAAGGGGCGTATCCGCATATAGCGGTTCTTCGGCAGCTTGCCAGCCTGGTCGGTGGTCACCAGTCCTATGGTGAGCATCCGGTGGATGGCCGGCGCGGCCTCTTTCGAAAGATCCACACCCATCACCTCGCCGAATATCCGGCAGATGTTGTCCACGCTCCACACCGCGTCGCCCAACGCCATCGCCAGTCGTGCGCTGTCGCCGCGCTGTTCCACGCCCCAGCGGTATTGAGCCTCGTCAAGCATGAAGGCGGCGCTGCCCTCCGCTGGCGGCGGCGGAAGGAAATGCACGGCATTGGGCATCTGCGTCGAGTCCAGCAGCGGCACCTGCGCCGCCGCCGTCATCGCCGCCATCATCATCGCCACTATGACCAGCCGCCTCATGCCTTCAGCAGTTTTTCGGCCCGCTCTTTGGCCTGGCGGTTGATTTCGGGCGTCAGGTGCTCGTTCACGGCCCGCAGCACCAGCAGCAATGCCGACAGGTCGTCGGTGAAGCCCAGCAGCGGGATGAAGTCAGGCACCAGGTCGGCCGGCAGTATCAGGTAGCCCAACGCGCCCACTATGAGGGTCTTCACCTTCAGGGGCACCTCCTTCGACTGCAGCACGAAGTAGAGCTGCAGGGCGGGGTAGATCACCTTCGCGCCAGCCTGTGCGGCCACCCGGCGCAGCTTCTTCCAGAAACCGTCATCGTCATAGTGCCGCTCGTATTGCGGCGCCGTTTGCAGTGTGAATCGTTCCATATATGGAAAAAAACGCGCTGCAAGCAAGTTTATTTTGCCGTGTGGATTTTTTTTCCTACCTTTGCAACCGACAATCGTCATGCGGCTTTGTGGGTTTGCCGACGGGCGGATTGTCTTATAACCAATCGCTTATCCACCGCTTAAACGACAGACGGGCCAACTGTCGAAAAAACAAACCGGCAATTCTTTCCAATGAAAAAACACCTACTCGTCATCGTCCTCTTCTCCGCAGCCCTCCTCCTCACCGGCTGCACCGGCTTCGCCAGCCTCGACCACCATGCCGTCAACCAGACCGATGTGGTGCTGCAGAAGAACAACTTCAAGGTTGTCAAGTCGGTTGAGGGCCACGTCACCGCCTCCTATATCCTCGGCATCGGCGGCTATTCCAACACCACGCTCCGCGACAACGCCATCCATCAGATGTTCCGCAATGCAGAGTTGCGCGACAACCAGGCTGTGGTCAACATCAGCACCACTGTGGGCACGAAAACCATGCTCGGCATCTATTCGCAGCGCACCGTCACAGCCTACGGCACCGTCGTGGAATTCACCAACTGATCCTCCCTCCACTGGCCGCTCGGGACCATCGTCCATGTGGCCTCCACAGACATTTGCAAAACCCACACCGATGGCCGCACACCCCTGTGCGGCCATCTCTCTTCTCCCGCTGCACCACTTTTGAACCTCTGTTGTACGATTGCTGTACGACTGTTGTACGAAAAATGTTCGTACAACAGTCGTACAGCAATCGTGCAACGGCTGGAGCATTCATTAAAGGGGCGATGTGCTTGCCACATCGCCCCCTTGAGGGATTGGTGTGTGAAGGCGTCGGGGTCAGCGCTCGAGGGCTTGCATGATGGCGCGGGCGGCTTTGCGGCCGGCACCCATGGCCAGGATGACGGTGGCGGCACCGCTGACGGCGTCGCCGCCGGCGAAGATGAGCTTGCGCGAGGTCTGTCCGTTCGCGTCGGCCTTGATGCCTCCCCAGGGCTCGCATTCCAGACCCGGAGTGGAGGTGCGTATCAAGGGGTTGGGGCTGGTGCCGAGGGCGGCGACGATGGTGTCGGCCTCGATGTTGCATTCGCTGCCCTCGATGGAGGAGAACTTGCGGCGACCTTTTTCGTCGGGGGCGCCCATTTCCATTTTCACGCAGCGCAGGGCGCGCACGGTGCCGTCGTCGTTGCCGAGGATCTCGACGGGGGCTGTCTGGAAGAGGAACTGCACGCCTTCCTGCATGGCGTGGTGCACCTCCTCGCGGCGGGCGGGCATGTCCTCCTGGCCACGGCGGTAGACGACGGTGACCTCGCTGCCAAGACGTAGTGCAGTGCGTGCGGCATCCATCGCCACGTTGCCGCCACCAACGACTATCACCCGGCGGCCCAGGTGGATGGGGGTGTCGAAGTGCTGGTCGTAGCCATGCATGAGGTTGGTGCGGGTGAGCAACTCGTTGGCGCTGATGACGCCGATGAGTGTTTCGCCCGCGATGCCCATGAACTTGGGCAGGCCAGCGCCGGAGGCGATGTAGACGGCATCGTATTCCATGTCGTTGAAGAGTTGGTCGATGGTGATGCTCTTGCCGATGATGACGTTGGTGCGGATTTCGACACCGAGCCGGCGTAGGTTGTCGATTTCGGGTTCGACGACACGCTGTTTGGGCAGACGGAATTCGGGAATGCCGTAGACGAGCACGCCGCCCGGATGGTGGAGGGCTTCGAAGACGGTGACTTGGAAGCCGTTTTTGGCCAGATCGCCCGCGCAGGTGAGACCGCTGGGGCCGCTGCCGATGACGGCTACCTTGCGACCCGCCGGATAGCAGGGGCTTTGAGGCTTGGAGCGTGCGCGATGGTCGTCGGCGACGAAGCGTTCGAGGGCGCCGATGGCGATGGGCTCGTTCTTGATGCCCATCACGCAGCTGCCTTCGCATTGCGTTTCCTGCGGACATACGCGGCCGCAGACGGCTGGCAGAGCCGAGTCGTGGCTGATGGTGATGTAGGCCTGGTTGAAGTTTTCCTCCTTGATGTTCTGGATGAAGAGGGGAATGTTGATGCCCACGGGGCAGGCTTCGACGCAGCGGGGCTTTTTGCATTGCAGACAGCGGTTGGCCTCGAGGATGGCCTGGCGCTCGGTGAGGCCGAATGAGACCTCGTCAAAGTTTTTGGCACGGATGGCGGGATCCTGTTCGGCGGGGCGCTGACGGGCGGTGGCGATGGCCTGGTCGACAGCAGGGGCGAGGTTGCAGAGGTGTCCGCTTTCGGCGGTGGCGATGCGGTAGCGGCGGGCGTCGGGTGTCTTCAGTTTGCGGGCGGCCTCGTCGAAGTCGACCAGATGGCCGTCGAATTCGGGACCATCGACGCAGCAGAACTTCACCTCGTTGCCCACGCGCACGCGGCAGGCACCGCACATGCCTGTCCCATCGACCATCATGCAGTTGAGACTGACGATGGTGGGGAGGCTGTATTTCTTGGTGGTGAGCGACACGAACTTCATCATGGGCAGCGGGCCGATGGCGACGCAGTGGGAATATTCGATGCCGCTTTGGCAGAGCTGGTCGACCTTGGCTGTGACGAGGCCCTGTTCGCCGTAGGAACCGTCGTCGGTCATAATGTGGAGGTTGTGGCAGACGGCGCGGAGCTCATCCTCGTAGAAGAGGAGGTCCTTGGAGCGGGCACCGATGATGACATCGGTGGGGATGCCCTGCCGGAAAGCCCATTTGACCTGCGGGAAGACGGGGGCGATGCCCACGCCGCCGGCAACGAAGAGCAGGTGCTTCAGTTCGTTATTGGCGTGTTTCTCGATCAGCTCGCTCGGGTTGCCGAGAGGACCGACGATGGTGTAGAGGTCGTCGCCGACATTCATGGCGGCCAGCTGACGGGTGGTTTCACCGACCACCTGGAAGACGATGACCACACTTTGTCGCTGGTAGACGATGTCGCTGATGGTCAACGGGATGCGTTCGCCGTTCTCGTGAGGAATGACGATGACGAACTGGCCGGGTTTGCCGCTGAGTGAGATCCATGGGGCATGGATTTCCATCTGATAGATCTCGTGGCTGTTGAGAAGACGTTTTCTGATGATCTCGTACATGGGATGGGGTGTATTTCGGTTTTCAGGGTTAGGCGAGGAGGGTCTGCCGGATGAACTGTTCCATTTGGCTGTCCATTTGGGTGAGGGTGGCGTAGTAGGCCATCTTGAGGGCCGCAAAGGGAGCGGCGCTACGCTCGATGGCGGCGATGTCGGCAGGGGAGGAAGAGTGGTAGTATTCATTGACGAAGACTGTCCAGATGCGCTCCATCTGATGGTTGTCGAGATGGAAGATATGTTGCGAACGGTCGCCAGGGTTGCAGCGGCACACAAGGAAGAGCATGCCGATGTCGTAGAGGGGGTTGCCACAGGCGAAATCGCCCAGGTCGATCCAATAGTCGTTGCTGCCGGCGCGGAGCACATTGCCGATATGCATGTCGCCATGCAGGCAGGTGTCGGCTTCGGGCACGGAGGCGAAAAAGGCGGCCATGCGGGCTTTCTCGTCGGCATTGAAATGGGGTGAGTCGGCGATGATCTGTTTTGCCACAGTGTTTTGCGATGGGAAGAGGTCCTTGCGGCAGGGGGTGGAGTGGAGTTGGAGGCACATCTGCGCAAAGCGCACTGTGAGGGGCTCGAGGAGGCTTGGGTCGCGGCTGATGGCGCGAGAGAAGGAGACCTTCCCGTCCAGGCGTTCGAATTCCACCCCATAGCGGGCGCCGTCGGTGATGAAGCGGAGAGGGTGAGGAGTGGGGATGCCCATCTGGAGCACGGCTTGGGCGCATTGCAGCTCGCGAAGCGGTACGGCGGGAGGGATGCCTTCGGAGTAGAGCTTGATCATTGTGTGGCCGTCGTGGTGGTTGTAGCTGACGGCGTTGAAGCCGCCGCCGAACTCGTCATAGTCGTTGAGCGAGATGGTGTCGGCTTTGGCTTCGGGCGGGAAAACGATGTCAAGCAGACGGACAAATTCAGCATAAGGAGCCGAGTCTGCGAGGTCGGCGAAGGTGTGGGCGAGGCTGCGGTAGTACCATTCTATGTCGGCGCGTCCGTTGGCGTGGAAACGGTCCCAGAGATGGGTTTCGCCATTGGCGATATCGGCTGCGAAAGCGCGTAGGTTGGAGAGTTTGTCGCCGAGAGCGACGATGCGGGCATCGTGGCTGCCTTTGAAAATACGATCCATTGTGGCCTGACGGCGTTCGCGCCACGAGGTGGAGTCGATATCGCGGTGGGTGTCGGCACCCACGAGGTCGGCCACACGGTTGCCGAAGAGTTCCCGCAGTTGGTCGAGACTGACGTCGGTGTCCTCGACCACATCGTGCAGCGCCGCTGCCGCAAGAATCTCGGGATCGTCGGAGATGGAGGAGACGATGGCCATAGCCTCAAGGGTGTGGACGATGTAGGGGATGTTCTTGCCCTTGCGGAAAGCGCCAGCATGGGCCTCGGTGGCGAAAACGATGGCGCGGTCGACGATGGATGGGGTCATACGATGTTGATTTTATGGGCCTGCTCGAAGATGCGCACGGCGCGTTGGTGGTTAGACTTGGGGTTGTCGGCGAGTGTGTTGAACAGGAACTCGAGGCCTGCGACTCCGTAGCCATGCTGGAGGGTGTAGACGCAGCAGAGGTTCTGGATGGATACGCTGAGGGCGATGATGTCGATGTCGGTGCCGGTGATCTGGTGGGAGGCGAGCTGGAAGGCGGCGTCGGAGCAGTCGCGTATGAGGCGCTCTACGTCGTCGAGCGTTTTGAATCCCAGGCGTAGCAGCACCTTGGTGTAGGGCATGAGGTTGTCGTGGTAGATTTCGGCCTGGTTGATGGCGGCGATGCGTTCGGCCAGCTTGTGGAAGGGGTGGATGTCGAGGTAGCTGCTGAAGGTGTCGCTGTCGAGCGGCACATGGGCGAAATCGCCATCGGCAACAAGCGTCTGCACCTGTCGGCGATAGTTGGTCACCTCGTTGCGGATGCGGCTGAACTGCTCGTCGGCCAGTTCGAGCATACCGGCGATGCGGTTCATGTTGCGGAGGTGTTCGCGCGGCACCTCAATGTCGCCCTTGTAGCCCATGTCGTGGTTGATGGTGGCCCACACATGCTGAAGGGCGGTGCGCATCTGAATCTCGAATGGAAAGCCGCGGAGGCGAGCGTCGTGACAGCGGTCGGCAGGGAGATGGCAGATATAGTGGAGAGACACATAGCCAAAACGGTCAAGATCGCGCAGTTTGCGCTTGTCGACAGAATTGCTCCAGTCAATATCGAAAGTCTTCTCCACCAGCGAGGCTATCTTGTCCACCTCGTCGGTGTAGAAGGTGATGATGCGGCATCCCAGAATGTCGGTGATGTCGTTGAGCAATGCATACTTTTGCCCCTTGATTTCCAGCTTGCCACGAAGGCTTTCCTCCGTCTTGATCCGGCTTTCGATAGCATTGACGTAGAGATTGTTGTCGGCGATGATGCGGTCGAGAGCGGCACGCACCTCTTGCTCCAGCTGGCGGTAGAGCGGCAGCGACTGGCGGTATTCGTCGAGAATCATCTCGCAATGAAGATCGAGGCTCATACGATGGTGATGATATTGGAAAAACCGGTGATGTCGAACACCTCGCGCACTTGCGGCTGCATGTCTTTCAACACCAGGCGGCCTTTGCGGCTGCCGACGCTTTTTTGGAGCATGAGAAACACGCGCAACCCTTGGCTGGAAGTGTAGTCCATACCCGAACAGTCGACAACGATGTCGGGATTGTCGCCTTCCATCAAAGGACTGATATCCTGCAGAAACTGCTCGGCATTAGTTGTGTCGACGCGTCCGGTGAGGGTGACAACCGTCTGGTTGTCGTGTGATGAGATGATTACTTGCATGGGTTAAGGTTTTTTACCATCGTCAGGATGTTGCATCCGTCGGAGTAGGAGTATGTGATATGATCCATCAGTTGCTTGCAGAGGAAGATGCCCAGGCCGCCGATCTCGCGGTCGTTGGCACTGAGCGTGATGTCGGGATCCTCGATATCGAGTGGGTTGAACGGAATGCCGGCATCGCGCAGGGTGATGAGCAGCTGCAGACCGTCGGGGCTGAGTTCGGTGCCGGCCTCAAGCCAGCCTATCCCGCCAGCGTAGGCGTAGCGCACCACATTGTCGACAGCCTCCTCGATGGAGAGCCTCAATTTGAAACGTAGCGACTCGTCGGAGGGCATGTCGGGCGACGACATGAGGTATTCGATGATCTCCGAACTTTTGTCTTTGATGGGGTTGAAAAGCCGCTTCATGGGGTTCAATATTTGATAGTCATGATGGTGATATCGTCGTTTTGTGCAATGTGTCCGGTGAAGCCTGTCACCTCGTTGTAGAGGCTCTGTGTCAGCGTCGGGCAATCGGCATCGCCGGGTAGGCAAGAGGCCCATTGCAGCAGCCGTTCGGAGCCAAACTGACACTTGTCGGCACGTTCGGCCTCGCTCACGCCGTCGGTGTAGAGGATCAGCCGCGAGCCTTTCTCCAGCATCAGTCGCTCGCCTTCGTAGTCATAGTCGCTCACCACGCCGCAGGCGATGTTGGCTTTGGCCTTCAGATACCGTGCCTCGCCATCGTTGCCTACCACGATGATGGGGTTGTGGCCCGCATTGCAATAGTTGAGCTCGCCGGTAGCCATGTCGAGTCGGCCGATAAAGAGGGTGACGAACATCTCGCCTGAGTTGGTGTCGACAATGCTGTTGTTCACGCGCGTCATCACCTCCTCGATGCTCAGCCCCAGTCCGCTGACAAAATGCAGTGCAGCCCTGGTGATGGACATCAGCAGGGCTGCCGGAGCCCCTTTGCCGCTGACGTCGCCGATGGCGAAATACAGCGTCTTGTCGTCCTTGGCGATAAAGTCGTAGAGGTCGCCGCCCACCTCTTTTGCCGGCACCAGCAACGCATGCAGGCAGGCGGGGAAGGTGGAAGGCAGCATGCCCTGCTGGATGTCGCGTGCCACTGACAGTTCGCCCTCCATGCGGTTGTTGGCAGCCGTGGTGCTCCGCAACTCCTCGATGTATTTGTTGAGCGATTGCTGCATGTAGGCAAACGAGTCGCGCAGCTGCAGCATCTCGTCGTTGCTTTTCACCTCCGGTAGCGGCACATTGAAATCGCCGTGGCTCATCTGTCGTGCTGCCTCGCTCAGCCGAGTGATGGGCTTGGTGAGCCTGCCGACGACAAAATAGCACAGCATGAACAGCACCGCCAAACCGATGATGCCTGTCAGCAGCAGGATGCCCTGCAGCTTGGCCGACTGCCGCATCACCTCGCGGTAGGGGCACATGATCGATGCCGACCATCCTGTGCACAGCGGCGCATACACCACATATGCGGCTTTGCCGCCCGATGTGAAATTGATCATGCTGTCGCCGCCGCGCAGCATCTCGCTATAGATGCGGCGGCTGTCAGGATCTTCCGCCATGCGGGTCTGTATCAGGGCGGCCAGACTGCTGTCCTGCACCCCGATCAGCGATCCGTCGCGACACAATATCGAGCAGAACGACCCCTCGTAGGGACGCATCTGCTCGACAATGTGTTCTATCCATTCCGTTTCCACGTCCACCTCCAGCGCCAGCCCTTCGCCCATTGCATGGCTGTAGGTCACCACCCGTCGGTTGCAGCTGTCGGTGTGGGGCGAACTCCATGCATTGCTGTCGCCTTGGGCCTCTGCGATGCGGCAACCGCACACGCCGTCGGTTTCCTCGGCTACGTGCCGCAGGATTCCCTCCACCACGCTTTTGTTGTCGCGCATCGCCCACAGCAACTGTGCGGCGTCGCGCGTGGTCACCTCCACCTCGTGCAGCGGTGCCTCGATATCCTTGATCATCGAGTGCAGCTGCAGGTCGGTGCTCTTGATGGCCTCAGTGGTGACCAGGCGGCTGGTGGAGATCCAAACCGCCACCAGCATCGCCACAATCAGCAATGCCACAAAGAGCAGCGTGCTCAGGCTCAGTCGCAGCGAGATGGAACGGATTTTGCTCACTCGGCGAAGTACTTGTAGAACAGCGGTATTGTCTCAATGCCCTTGAAGAACTGCTGCAGCGGATAGTTTTCGTTCGGCGCGTGGATGTCGTCGCTGGCCAGGCCGAAGCCCATGAGGATGCTCTTGAGGCCCAGAATCTTCTCAAAGCCGGCCACGATGGGTATGCTTCCGCCGCTGCGGGTGGGTATCGGCCGGCGGCCGAAGGTGTCCTGCATGGCGCGCTCGGCGGCCTTGTAGGCTTTCAGCTCGAGCGGAGCCACATAGGCGGCACCCCCGTGGCAGGGGGTCACCTTCACGCTGACGTAGTCAGGTGCCACACTCTCGAAATATTCCTGGAACAGGCGGCTGATCTTCTCAAAGTCCTGGTTGGCCACCAGGCGCGTGCTGATTTTGGCATAGGCCTTGCTGGGCAGCACCGTCTTGGTGCCCTCGCCGGTGTGGCCACCCCAGATGCCGCACACATCCAGGCAGGGACGGATGCCGGTGCGTTCCTTGGTGCTGTAGCCTTTCTCGCCTTTTAGGGCTTTCACGCCCAGCTCTTTCATGTAGGCCTGCTCGTCGAAGGGGGCTTGTGCCATCAGGGCACGCTCCTCGTCGCTCAGCACCAGCACGTCGTCGTAGAAGCCAGGGATGGTGATGTGGCCGTCCTCGTCGTGCAGGTCGGCAATCATCTTGCACAGCACGTTGATCGGGTTGGCTACAGCGCCGCCGAAGATACCGCTGTGCAGGTCGTGGTTGGCGCCGGTCACCTCCACCTCCCAGTAGCACAGTCCGCGCAGGCCGCTGGTGATCGACGGTACGTCGGGGGCGATCATCGATGTGTCGCTCACCAGGATGATGTCGGCCCTGAGCAGCTCCTTGTGCTGTTCGCAGAAGCCGTAGAGCGAGCCGCTGCCGATCTCCTCCTCGCCCTCGAGCATGAATTTCACGTTGCAGGGCAGGTTGCCGGTGTGCACCATATATTCGAAGGCTTTGGCGTGCATGAAGCTCTGGCCCTTGTCGTCGTCGGCGCCGCGGGCCCAGATGTAGCCGTCTTTCACCACGGGCTCGAAGGGCTGAGTGCGCCACAGCTCGAGCGGCGCCACGGGCATCACGTCGTAGTGGCCATACACCAGCACGGTGGGCTTCTTCGGGTCGATTGTCTTCTCGCCGTACACCACAGGGTTGCCTTCGGTGGGCATCACCTCGGCACGGTCGGCGCCGGCTTCAAGCAACAGCTCGCGCCAGCGTTCGGCGCAGCGCACCATGTCGGGCTTGTGCTCCTGCTCGCTGCTGATGGAGGGTATGCGGATCAGGCTGAATAGTTCTTCCAAAAAACGATCCTTGTTGGCTTCGATGTATTTTTTCATTTCCATGGAGATTTTAATATTGATTTGTCAATTTTATTTTAATAATTAATGTTAACGGCATCCTGTCAATTTTATTGTATGGCCCCTGTCATTTTTTGCCCTATTGGCCGGCATCGTCCGTTGGCCGATTGTTGGATGTCTGTTGTACGACTGTTGTACGAACTTTTTTCGTACAACAGTCGTACAACAGACATCCAACAGCCGTGCATGATTTGGCCCGAATGCGAGGCGGAGGACTGCATGTTTTGGGCATGGTGAATATATTTTTTTGCAGTTCTGAATTTCTTTTGTACTTTTGCATTTTCCGCCATGGTGGCGGAAATGATGTTATTTGTCTGACAATAAATAAAATACAATAAGGAATGAGAAAATTGGCGATGGTCGCTTTCGGAGGCAATGCGCTGTTGCGTAGCGGCCAGAAAGGCACCTACGAGGAGCAGCTGCAGAATGTGGAACTGACCTGCGAGAGCCTGTGTGCGCTTTTGAAAAGAAACTACAATATCGTGATCGGACACGGCAACGGCCCGCAGGTGGGCAACGTGATGCTGCAGCATGAGGCCGGCCGCCAGCTGGGCGTCGAGGCAATGCCGATGGACTTCTGTGTGGCCGAGACACAGGGCTCGATAGCCTATCTGATCGAAATGGGGCTGCGCAACGTGATGGCGCGCCACGATATGCAGCGCGATGTGGTGACGCTGGTCACCCAGGTGGCTGTCAACAAGCTGGACCCGATGTTTCAGAACCCCACCAAGCCCGTGGGCCCCTACTACACGAAGGAGCAGGCCGAGCAGCTGTCCAAGGAGACGGGTGCCGTCTATAAAGAAGACCCGAAGGGTAACGGCTGGCGCAAGGTGGTGGCTTCGCCGCGACCGACGCGCATCAACAATATCCGCATTGTGAAGCAGTTGGCCACAGCGGGCCACATTGTGGTCACCGTGGGCGGCGGCGGCATCCCCGTGGTGGAGGAGAGCGACTATGTGCGCGGCGTGGAGGCTGTAATCGACAAGGATCTGGCCAGCGCCCTCTGCGCCGTGGAGATCGGCGCCGACGAGTTCTACATCCTGACCGACGTGCCGAAGGTGTACATCAACTTCCGCAAGGAGAACGAGCAGGCGCTTGACACCATCACCGTTGCCCAGGCCATGAAGTACCTCGAGGAGGGTCAGTTTGCCGAAGGCTCGATGGCACCCAAGGTGAGAGCGGCCATCATGTTTGTGGAGAAAGGCGGCAAGGAGTGCATCATCACCGAGGCCGGCCAATTGGACAACCCCAACTGCGGCACGAGAATCGTGCGGTAATCTCTCGGAATAATCTGCAGATTGTTCCGAAAACTCTGAACATTTCGAATAGTACAAGAATAGTCAAGCACTCATGGATTTTTTTTCAGATAACCCCCAGTTAAGGCGCTTCTTGAAGCAGGTGGTCATCATGGGTGCCGCCCTGCTGCTGGTGGCACTGGTGCTGAAGCTGGCCGGAGTGCATTACAACGATGCCCTGCTCACGGTGGGATTTGGCACATTGGCAATCGTGGCCTTCTTCCTGGACCGACTGTTCCCCGCCCCTGCCGATGCCCCGATGGGTGCGATATGGAACTTTGCCATGCGTCTAACGGGTTATAGCGCGGCTGTGGCACTGATGGGCGCGCTGTTTGTGCTGCAACACTGGCCCGGCGGCAAGCCTATGCTGGTGGCCGGGGGCATCTCCTTGCTGGCTTGCGGGTTGGTATGGCTATTCTATATCATAAAGAAAAACAATAATATAAACACTTAAACAATACAACATGGCTTACAATTTAAGAAACCGCAACTTTCTGAAAATCCTCGACTTCACGCCGAAGGAGCTCAACTATCTGCTCGACCTGGCCCGCGACCTGAAGCGTGCCAAATATGCCGGCACCGAGCAGCCCCGTCTGAAAGGCAAGAACATTGCCCTGATTTTCGAGAAAACCTCGACCCGCACCCGCTGCGCTTTTGAGGTTGGTGCCCACGACCAGGGTGCCCATGTGACCTACCTCGGTCCCACCGGCAGTCAGATCGGCATCAAGGAGAGCATGAAGGACACCGCCCGAGTGCTGGGTCGCATGTTCGACGGCATCGAGTATCGTGGCTTTGACCAGGCCACCGTCGAGGAGCTGGCCAAATACGCCGGCGTGCCCGTGTGGAACGGCCTTACCGCCGAGGCTCACCCCACACAGATCCTGGCCGACTTCCTGACCATCCAGGAGCACACCGACAAGCCCCTCAACCAGGTGAAGTTCGCCTACATCGGCGATGCCCGCTACAACATGGGCAACAGCCTGATGGTCGGCGGCGTGAAGATGGGCATGGACATCCGCATCATCGCCCCCAAGAAGCTTCAGCCCTCCAAGGAGCTGGTGAAGAAGTGCCTGGAGATCGCCAAGGAGACCGGCGCCAAGCTGACCGTCACCGACGACGTCGAGAAGGGCGTGAAGGACCTCGACTTCATCTACACCGACATCTGGGTGAGCATGGGCGAACCCGACAGCGTGTGGAAAGAGCGCATCAAGATGCTCATGCCCTACCAAGTCAACGCCGAGCTGATGAAGAAAACCGGCAACCCGAAGTGCAAATTCATGCACTGCCTGCCCGCCTACCACAACCTGGAGACCAAGGCCGGCCGCGACGTGAACGAGAAGTTCGGCCTGAACGGCATCGAGGTCACCGAGGAGGTGTTCGAGAGCGAGAACAGCATCGTCTTCGACGAGGCTGAGAACCGTATGCACACCATCAAAGCCGTTATGGTGGCCACTTTGGGAGACTGATTATATGTGGTTCACTAACCTTTTTACAGGTAGTGGAGTGGCCAGCACGGTTCTGATGCTGGCCATCTCCATTTTTGCAGGCTTGCTCCTCGGCAAGCTGAAGGTCAAGGGTATCACGCTGGGTATCACCTGGGTGCTCTTTGTGGGCATCGCCCTCAGCGCCTGTGGCGTCAGCTTGAACCACGACATGCTGCATGTCGTCAAGGAGTTTGGCCTCATTCTGTTCGTCACCGCTGTCGGCCTGCAGGTGGGTCCCGGATTCTTCCGTTCGTTCAAGAAAGGTGGACTCGCCCTGAATCTGGCGGCCACGGTCAATGTCTTCCTGGGTGTGGGCATCACGGTGCTCATTGCCAAACTGGCCCATCAGGACCTTACCGACATGGCAGGCGTCTACACCGGCGCCATCACCAACACGCCCGGCTTGTCGGCAGCCACGCAGGCTGTCAACGACCTTGGCATCGACGGTGCCTCAGAGCGTCTGGCCGCTGGCTATGCTGTTGCCTATCCGCTGGCGGTGGTCGGCATGATAGTCACCTGCATCCTCTTCCGTCCGAAGAACCTGGCTGCCGAACCCACTACCGTCGACACCGATGCTTCCTCAGTCACGCCCACCGGCAAGAAGAAAGGCTCCATCCTGCTCATCCCGGTGTTCGTCATCATCGCCTTGGGCATCCTGCTGGGATCCATCCCCATTCCTGTCGGCATGAAGGCTCCCGTCAAGCTCGGCCTCGCCGGAGGTCCGCTGGTGGTTGCCCTGGTGGCAGGATGGCTCGGAGTGAAAAAGGACTGGTACGGCACCGACTTCACCGAGGGCCAGGGGGTACACATGCTGCGCGAGGTGGGCATCGCCCTCTTCCTGGCGGGTGTGGGCCTCAGCGCCGGCGCCGACTTTGTCGACACTGTGAAGGTGCACTATATGTGGGTGGTCTATGGCGTGATCATCACCATGGTGCCGCCCATCCTGGTGGGTCTCTTCTGCCGACTGGTGCTGAAAACCAACTACTACACCCTCATGGGTATGATTGGCGGTATGCACACCGACCCGCCGACGCTGGCCTTTGCCAACACGGTGGCCCCCGAGGGCTGCAAACTGCCCAACACCGGCTATGCCACTGTCTATCCGTTGACCATGTTCCTCCGCATCTTCACCGCACAATTGTTGGTGTTGATGGCATGAGGCACCTGGCACTCATATTGATGACTCTGATATGCGTATCGGCTTTGGCACAGAAGCCGATACGCATCTGTAGTACCGATGCCGAAAACCATGCCGCAGAGCAGCTGAGTGAACTGTTGGAGAAGGGCGGCTGCAAAACCACCTTCGGCGGCAAGAATACAGGCCGCACCATCTATGTCGGCCTGGCTCCGAAGATGAAGAAGCAATACCGGCCGCTGATCGACACACTGCGCGACGGCGGCTACTTCATCATCGGCAACGGCAGGGACGTGGTGCTTTACGGGGCAGGGGAGAAGGGCGTTCTCAACGCCGTCTATGCTTTTCTGGAAATGATAGGCTACCGTCTCTACACCCCCGAAGCGATGGTGGTGCCCGACGTGAGTGCCCTCAGATTGCCCACCTGTCGCACCGTCAGCAATCCGGCTTTTGCCTACCGCGAGGTGTCGTACTATTACCCCAACCAGAGCCAGTTCTACGCCGACTGGCATCATCTGCACACCATCGCCGACCGCAACGCGCTGTTCGGCATGTATGTGCACACCTTCGGCCAGTTGCTGCCGCCAAGCCGTTTTTTCGACAACCACCCCGAGTGGTATTCCCTCAACGGCGGCCGCCGTATGCGCGACGGACAGCTCTGTCTGTCAAACCCAGAGGTGTTGGAGATGGTGTGTGGCCGGCTGTCCGACACCATGGCCACGGCTCCTCAAAAGCAGATTTGGTCAGTCTCTCCGAATGACAACTATAACGCCTGCCAATGCGTCAACTGCCGCCGTTTGGACAGCCTCTATGGCGGCCCCAGCGGCACGCTGCTGTGGTTTGTCAACCAGGTGGCCCGTCGCTTCCCCGACAAGACAATCTCCACACTGGCCTACCAGTACACGCGTAGCGCCCCCACCGGCAGCATCCGTCCCGACAGCAATGTCAACATCATGCTCTGTCCCATCGAGGTGGGCCGCGAGAAACCCATCGTCACCAGCAACTTCGCCAGGGACATGGAGGACTGGAGCCGCCTCACCGACAACTTCTACCTATGGGACTATGTGGTGCAGTTCCGCAACTACTGGAATCCCTTCCCCAACCTCCACATTCTGCAGCCCAATCTGCAGCTCTTTCGCAACCACGGTGTCCGCATGATGTATGAACAGGCCACCGGCGCCTTGGGCAAAAGCTCATGGATGGATATCCGGTGCTATATGATTGCCAAACTGCTGTGGAATCCCGATTGCAACATCGACTCCATTATGGACGATTTTTACCGGGGCTACTTCGGCGAGGCAGGACGCTATGTGAAAGAGATCATCGACACCATGACCGCCGCCCTTGTGCATAGCGGACAGTCTTTGAACATCTACGGCTACCCCATAGACGGGGCATCCTATTCCCCCTGTGGCCATGCCGGCTATCTGTATGCCACCAATCTGGAACACTATTACGACTTGATGCGTCGGGCCGAGGCCTCCACGGCTGACAGCACCGTGCTGGACCGCCTGCATTATTTCCGGCTGGCACTCGATTTCGCCCACCTCGAGCTCTGCTACGGCGACCCCTCCGAGGAGGAGATCATGAGCGAGATAGACCGTCTGGAGCAAGGGCTGAACCACTTCCATGTGCCACAGATGATGGAGATGGGCTGCTCGCCTACGGAGTATGCCGCCAACATGCGCCATTGGGCAGACAAAATCTATGGCAATAACATGTCCTATGGCCGCAAGTGCGTCCTTCGCACAGAGCCCACCGCCCCCTACAACAGGGGGGCGCTCACCGACGGCGATATAGGCATCATGGACTACCGCCACTCGTGGCTCGGCTTTTGGGGCGACACACTCGATGCTGTCGTCGACCTCGGCGCGCCTCAGCCCATCACCCATATCGGCATTGACTTCTACTTCTACCCCCTCTCGTGGATATTCCTTCCGCAGTGGGTGAGGTTCGCCGTGTCGGAAGACGGCGAGCGGTGGGAGTGGCGCCCCCAATATGAGATTGAGAACCCCGAGCTGCTAGCCACACCTGATATATACAGCTACGCGTCTGAGCTGGTGTGCGCCATCGGCGGAGAGCCCAACAAGTATCGCTATGTCCGCGTGGTCGCCGCACCGCTGCCGGAGATACCCTCGTGGCACCGCGCCGCTGGCCAGAAACCTTGGATTTTTACCGACGAAATAATTATCCGATAAATGAAACATTTCTTCTTCACCGCCGTTATGGTTTTGCTGGCCTTTGCCGCCTTTGCCGAGGACAGCACACGGATATCCATCAAGCCCTATGGCTTCATCCGCAACTACCTCACCTTTGATTCGCGCCGCACCTACACCGTCGTCGGTGGCGAATACAACATGCTGCCCTACGACAGTCAATGGAATGAGGACTCGACAGACGACCTCAACGATGTGGCCTCGATGCAGTTGCAGGCACTCACCTCCCGCTTCGGAGTCAACGTCACAGGCCCCCGCCTTTGGGGAATGTCCACCAGCGCCAAACTGGAAGGCGACTTCGGCGGTTTCGGCAGCAACAACACGCTTCTTCGTCTGCGTTTGGCCTATCTGAAATTCTCCGACGACCATAGCGAGATCCTCGTCGGACAGGATTGGCATCCCCTCAGCGGCAGCATCATGCCCGATGTGCTCGGGATGGCTGCCGGTGCTCCGTTCCGTCCGCATAGCCGCACCCCCCAAATCCGTGTCATCAGCTACCACCGCTCCATCGGCTACACTGCTGCCCTCCTTTGGCAACTGCAGTATATGAACAACGGCCCGTCCGGTCCCTCCAACCCCGCGTCGGTGGCCTCCGTTCAGTTTGCCCACCAGGCGCTCGTGCCCGAATTGTTCATCGGTGCCAACTTCCGGCAAGGCCCCTGGTTTGTGCAGCTGGGCACCGATGCCCAGTATCTCTGTCCCCGTACCCATGCTCTTGTCGACGGCATCACACGGCGGGTCAGCGAGCGCGTCATCTCCATCACCCCCACCATCTATGCGCAATATGTGGCCAGCAACGTCAGCGTCAAGTTCCGCACCCTCCTCGCCTCTAACACCAGCCACCTCAACCAGCTCGTGGGCTATGCCGTCACTGCCGTCGATGCCGACGGCTCATGGAGCTACCGTCCCCTGCAGGCCTCCATCTCTTACCTTAATGTTGCCTGGGGCCGCAAGCTGCGTGCCAATCTTTTTCTCGGCTACATGAAAAACCTCGGGGCATCTGCCGACCTTTGGCTCGACCCCGCCACCGGCGGCTACCATATCTATATGAAGGGCGGCGACAGTTTCACCCACCTCAATAGTCTCTATCGCGTCGCCCCCTCGCTCTGCTACAGCATCCAAGCCTTCAACATCGGCCTCGAATACGAATGGACTGCTGCCACCTACGGCGACCTTGCCCCCGACGGGTCCATCCTCCTCAACGACAACCTTCACCAGGTGGCCAACCACCGCCTCTGTTTCCTCGTAAAATATAATTTCTGAGCCATTTGGCATTACCCTTTGTCATTCAAAAAAATATAGCATCTGATGCCCGCAATGACCAATCCCATCTTTTCCCGTGCCGAACGTCTGCTCGGCACCGATGTCATGTCCCGGCTCTCCTCCCTCCGCGTCATCATCTTCGGCGTCGGCGGTGTCGGCAGCTGGTGCACCGAAGGCCTCGTCCGCAGCGGCATCGCCCATCTCACCATCGTCGACCCCGACTGTGTCAGCACCTCCAACGTCAACCGCCAGCTTATGGCCCTCACCGTCAATGTTGGCCAGCCCAAGGTGGAAGTGCTCCAAAAGCGCCTGCTCGACATCAACCCCTCTGCCGACATCGTCGCCCTCCAGCAGGCCTACACTGCCGAAACCGCTGACAGCTTCCACCTCGGCGACTACGACTATGTCATCGATGCCATCGACAGCCTCTCCCAGAAGATGGATCTCATCCTCCAGGCCACCCGCCGTGATCTCCCGTGCACCCTCTTCAGCGCCATGGGTGCCGCCCTCAAGCTCGACCCCTCCCAAATCCGCACATCCGAATTCTGGAAAGTGGACGGATGCCCTCTTGCAGCCGCTCTGCGGCGGCGTATGCGGCGCCAGAAACGCTTTCCAGAACGCCGTTTTACATGTGCCTGGAGCCCGGAGGTGCAGCCTAACCGTGGTCCCGATCCCGATGCCGACCCCACCTCGCCGCTCCTGCCAGAGAAAGCCCAGATCAACGGCTCTCTCGTCCATATCACCGCCATCGTCGGCTTCACTCTCGTCAGCCTTGTGCTTCGTCACGCGGCAAATATTTGAATTTTTTTTCGGTCCCCTGTAAGATTCCACCCCCTCAAAGCAACTATTAGTCAGAAACAGTCCTCTAATCCACACTCGCTTTGACAGTAGCGGAATACAACAATGGAATACCCCTCTGGGCCGACGACGTGATGCGCTTCGCGTCACGCTGCTCCGACTCCTCCCTCGACGCCGAAGATGCTGTCCAGGAAGCTTTCGCCAGCCTCTGGCAGCACCGCTCCGATGTCGCTGCCGACAAGGGCAAGGGGTATCTCCTCAGCGCCGCCTATCGCCACCTGATGCGCTGCTTTCGCCACCGCTCGGTGGTGGCCCGGCATGCGCAGTTTCTTGTTACTGAAGCCCAAGTGCGGCCCGACGAACATTTCGACCTCAAGGAGGCTCTCGCGGCTTCGATGAAGCAGCTGCCCCCAGTCCAGCGAGCCATCCTTCATCTGCGCGACGTCGAAGGCTACTCCTATCACGACATCGCCGCCGAACTCCAAATCAGCGACGACCAGGTGCAGGTCTACCTCTTCCGGGCCCGTATCGCCATGCGCAAACACCTCTCCCTGCTGGGCTACAACCCACAATCGTAAACCATAGCATTTCCGAAATAATTATGATCACAATCAACGACACCAACTACGAACTCTGGCTCCTCCGCCTGGCTGACGGCGACCTCAACGCCGACGAAAGCGCCGCCGTGCGCCAGTGGCTCGAAAGCCACCCCAATGCGCAAGCCGAGTTGCAGCAATACACCGAAGCGCCGCGCCTGCAGGCCGACGATGCCGTCGTCTACCCGCATCCCGAACAGCTCCGCCGGCAGCCGCATTCCCAATGGTCCGCGGTGCTCCGCTTTGCGGCAGCGGCAGCCATTCTCGCAGCCCTCATCGTCCCGGCTGTTTTCCTTCTCCGTCAGCCTACACCCGCTGAGGGACCGCAACTGGCCGCCGTCACCCCCGATGTGTCGTCAGTCCTGCCTGAGGCAGTTGACGATACGGTGAAGCAACTGTCCGCCCCCCCCCAGTCGACACGCCCCATGGCTGTCGCCGCTCCCGCCCCTTCTGAACCGCAGCACCTCGTGGCCGACAATGCCGACGTTGAGGTTCCGCAGCCTGAAGCCGACGTTATCATCTCGCCGGCTCCCCGGCCCGAGTATGAGGAAAGCACATCGCTCATCGTCGTGGTCGACGATCCTGTGGTGTATGTCAACAATCTTATCGTCCGCGACACATCCACCACATTGAGCGACCGCCTCTATGCTGCCAACAGCCTGCTCCACACCACCCTCGATGCCATCCCCGGCGGCAGCAACATCGCCGCCATTATCCCCAGCAACCAAACCCTCGAGCGCCGCCTCGTGCAGCCTGTGCAGCAGCGCATTCAGCGCACCTCCGTTTGGATGGGTCATAACGCAAAGCTCATTGAATCAATCATCAACAATCAATAATCATCCATTATGAAACACTCAGCATTATTATCCCTGGCGTTCATCGGACTGGCGCTCCCTGTAGCGGCCCAGGCCCCTTTGACGCCGATTCATTCGTCGGCCCGCACCCTCACCGTCAACAATTCGACGCGCCTCACCGTGCTGCCCGACACCATTACCGCCCTTAGTCTGGTCAACGACAAGGTGGACAAGTACCTCACCAACGAAGCCGGACGCCTCACGCTCGACGCACCCGAAGAGGTCACCCTCCATCTCCGTCCCGGCGACATCCGCTCGTTCATCGCCGAAGACCGTTCGCAGATCACCTTCATCGGCAATTTCTCATGGACCGACTCTTTGTCGCTCAATGCCGAAGACGCCTCGGCGATCTTCTTCAAGGACCGCAACAATTCCATCTCCGTGCCGGCTATCTGCATTTCTGCAGCCGACATCGCCAACATCGACATCGAGGGCTCCCTCTTGGTCGAGCGTTTCAAATTCTCACCCGACGATGCCTCCAGCATCAGCATCAACACCCTCTGTCTGAACGCTGTCGACAATCGCCCCACGGGTGGTCATGTGGACGAGGCACAGTATGGCTCGCTCACCGTCAACAATTGGATCGCTGATGGCGACACCACCTCCTATTCCCCTCAATATGAGGGCTTCGGCAAGCTTATGCCGGCCATCAACAAGGCTGTTCGCGAATACGACGCCCCCTCCTCAGCCTCTTCTTCCCTCAAGGCTCGTCTGCGTTGGCGTCCCAACACCGACCTCGCCTTTGGCTTCCACAACTGGGGCAGCCAGCCCTTCGACGGCTTTGCCGGCGTCCAAGGTCCTGCCGCCGTCCGCACTTCGTTCAACAATGTGCAGCTCAGCTTCAACTATCCTCTTGTCCGCACCTCGTGGATGGCCATCTATGCCGGTATCGGTCTGGAATGGGACAAATACCGCTTCTCCGGCACCTACATCAGTCTCTCCGACGATGGCACCTCTTTTGTCGACCTCAGCCGCGACGGCTATCGCACCCAGTTGCTCACCCGCTATGTCGAAGTGCCCATCAGCGTCAAATTCTGCCTCTCCCGCCGATGGAAGCTCGAGCTGGCAGCCATCCCCGGTTTCCATTGGAGCGGCAGCCACACCGGCTTCCGTCGCTCTGCCGAGTCCGACGATGTCTCCGTCAAGGAGAAAGACTATTCTGTCAACGACCGCATCAACCCCTACAAGCTCGACGCCCGTGTCGTCCTCCGCTACCGCGCCCTTGGCGTCTACGTCCAGGTGCCCACACTCTCCACGATGCGCTCCGACTTCGACAACCTCTATCCCATCAAATTCGGCATCATCCTCTAACCCTGAAACCAGCCATTTAGCCTTATGAAAAAGATACACATCATCTTAGTTGCAGCCCTCGCGCTGCTCCCCTTCGCCGCCACCGCGCAGATGCACGTGCAGGACCTCCCCGCCGATGTGCAGCAGATCGTCGTCAGCGACAACACCCACCTCGATGTCCACTTCGACGCGGCCTCTGCCGCACGACTCGAAGTGCCCGCCGCATCGGCCTCCAAGGCCTCTGTCGTCAAGGGCGGCAAGATGCACCTCTCCGAGGCGCTCTCCTCCGCCGTGCTCCGCCTCCCCTCCAGCCGTTCCATCACCTTCTCGGCTGAAGACAATGCCCGAATCGACCTCCACATTGCCGACGGCACCAGCCTCAACATCCTCACCCTCCTTGTCGAGGACAATGCCTCCGTGCGCATCCTGGGCGAGCCCGGCAACGAGCTCACCGTCAGCTCCCTCAACATCCGCGCCGAGGACAATGCCGGAGTTGTGGCCTCCACGCGTGTCAACCTCACCGACTACGACCTTCGCGTCAGCGACCAGGCCAAGATTGTCTTCTCGCAATTCAACATGGTCGTTGCCGGATCCACCCCGACGGCGACCACCCGCACCTCTGTCATCGAAGACCATGGCGTGATCGACTACGGCACCATCTACCACAACGGCGAAGTCTACCGTGCCGACAGCCCCAAATACATCGTCGAGCACAAGGAGCAAAAGGCTTCCGCCAACAGTGAGGCCCGCTCCAATCCCTTCCGCTACCATCGCGATGTGCTGCTCCGCTTCAACTGGGGCTTCCACAACTGGAGCAACTCCCGCAACCCCATCCACGGTTTCGAGGGTCAGGTATCCGACCAGGCCTTCGCCGCCCGCACCACCTTCAACAACATTCAGCTCTCGCTCGACTATCCCATCTTCGGCACCCGCCATTTCGGAGCCTATGTCGGACTCGGACTCGAATGGGACAAATACAAGCTCGCCAGCCTTGAAATGACCAACCTCGAATCCTACCAGGAGAATCCTGTCACCGCCGCCTCCATCTCCACCCGCTATGTCGTCGTGCCCATCTCCGTCCAGTTCGACATGGGCCGCTCGCGCGACTGGACACTCGAATTCTCCGCCCTGCCGGGCCTGTTCTGGCGCGGAAAGCACTCGGGCCTGCGTGTCGACATGGAATCGGCCACCGACGAGGTCACCATATACGACCGTAGCATGTGCAGCCAGATCAACCCCTACAAGCTCGACTTGCGTGCCTCGCTGCGCTACAACGGCATCGGCCTTTTTGTGCAGGCAGCCACCATGAGCGCCCTGCGCAAGGGATATCATCCGCTCTATCCCGTCAAGTTCGGCTTGTCGATAGCGCTCGACTAGAGGAAATTCCTGACTTACAAGGCTTGAACCTTGCGGAGGGTGACCTGCAATCGGCGGGGCACCCTCCGCTTTTATTTTGCGTCGCTCCAACCTCTCCGCTCCATACCCCCTCCAACTGTCGTACATCAAGTGTGCATCGAATGGCCATCGGGTGGACGGCGGATGGAGGAGGGATGGAGCGACTCGATGTGGGAGCTACGGAAAAAAAATTTAAGCCTCCCGATGCAATATCCCGTCCTTCGGCGCGTTAGTATAATTCCGAATAGATGAAAACTGACAGAGGAAATAATGAATATGAAGATATACAGGAAGGCTCGGCGAATGTTGGCCGTCGGCTGCTGGCTGCTGGCCATCGGCGGACAGGTGCCGGCATTGGGCCAGGAGACGGACACGGTGCGGAAATTGGATGAGGTGACGGTGCGGAGCCGCAGCGAGGGCCTGCAGCGCCTGGGCGGCGCCGAGAACGGCCTGCAGATAGGGCAGGACGAGCTGTTCCGCGCCGCCTGCTGCAATCTGGGCGAAAGCTTTGTGGCCAACCCCAGTGTGGACGTGGGTTTCACCGATGCCGCCGTCGGAGCCCGACAGATCAAGCTGCTCGGCCTCAGCGGCCAGTATGTGCAGCTGCTGGTCGAGGGTTTGCCGCTGGGCGGCGGAGCCTTGATGCCCTATAGGCTGGACTATGTGCCGGGTGCCTGGATGCGGAGCATACAGCTGAGCAAGGGTGCGGCAAGTGTGAAAAACGGCTTTGCGGGCATCACGGGACAGATCGACGTGGAATATCTGAAGCCCGACGAGGATGCCGGCGTGGTGCTGAACCTGTATGGCGACGGCATGTTGCGCGGCGAGGGCAACTTGGTGGCAAACGTGCACCTGAACTCTCACCTGAGCACCGAACTGCTGGCATCGGGCGTGGCCGACGCGATGGTGCACGACGACAACGGCGACGGTTGGGCCGACCGTGCGTCGGCGTTGCGCTATGCGCTGGGCAACCGATGGAAATACCGCAAGGGACGCTACATGATGCATGCCGGCGTGGGCTATTTGAACGAACGTCGCCAAGGCGGCGAGACGGCCGACGGTATGGAGCATGCGTCATGGAGCTTGCCGCTTGCCGCTTACGCCCATCAGCTCAAAGAGGGCGAGAACCGCTATGGGGTGGAAACACATACCGAGAGCGGAACGGCCTATATGAAACATGCACTGCTGGTCAATCGGGAACACAACACCAATCTGGCGCTTATGTCGACGGCAACGGGATACCGATTCGGGTCGACATTCGGCCACAAAGGCTACGATGCAGAGGCGCTGGAGACGAGCACTCAGCTGATGCTGGAACACGACTTCGACTCGGCGCAATCGCTGTCGACAGGCGTGAGCCTGAACAGCGAGCGGCTGTCGCAGACGGTGGCGGGCATTGCCGACGCAGGGGCGCGCGAGGTGGGCGAGGTGGTGCCGGGGGTGTATGCCCAGTATACCTACAAACTGGGCTACCGTCTGACGGCGATGGCGGGAGTGAGAGGCGACTGGATGAGCGACGACCTGGCCTCACGCGGACTCCAAGGGGCCACGTTGCACGTGACCCCCAGGATGCATGTGAAATGGATGGCTACCGACTGGCTGACGCTGCGCGCATCGGCCGGCAAGGGCTATCGCACGCCGCGGGCGCTGGCCGAGAACCACTATCTGGCCGCATCGGGACGGTCGTTGAAGATCGACGGCGACCTGCGCCGTGAAGAGGCCTGGAACATGGGTATGAGTGCCGCCTTCTATCTCCCTCTCGGCGAGCGGACGGTGACGCTGGGAGCGGAATACTACTACACCCACTTTGTGGAACAGATGGTGGTGGACATGGACACCGACCCGACAGAGATCCGGATCGGGAACCTCGAGGGGCTCTCCTATTCGCACACCCTGCAGCTGGACGCCTCGTGCGACATCTCCGACGAGCTGACGACGATGCTCGCGCTGAGGATGAACGACGTGAAATGCACCTATGGCGGAAAGCTCATGGAGAAGCCGCTGACATCGCGCTACAAAGGACTGGCCACCGTCAGCTGGAAGCCCATGATGGCCCTCTGGCAGGTGGACGTGACGCTGCAGCTGAACGGCGACGGACGGATGCCGGCGGCCTACCGGCTGGCTGACGGAAGCCCGTCGTGGGACTACGATCGCTATCCGGCCTATGTGCAGCTGAATGCCCAGGTGACCCGCGAATTCCGGCATCTGTCGATATATGTGGGGGGCGAAAACCTGACCAACTACAAGCAGAAGGTGACGGTGGTGAATGCCGCCGACCCGTGGTCGGACACCTTCGACCCGACTGTGGTGTGGGGTCCGGTGAGCGGACTGATGGTGTATGCCGGCATCCGGATGCACCTTGGAAAACTATGAAAATGATTTTTTTAGAAGATAAACCAATCCAAACATTAATACCCCAAGCAACATGAAACGGATATTGATCATGATGATCGGCGCAATGCTGATGATGGTTGGCGGCAAGGACCTGCGCATAGTGGTGATGACCCCGACGCCGCAGATGCACTGCCAGAACTGCGAGAACAAAATCAAGGGACAGATGCGCTTCGAGGCAGGAGTGGTGAAGGTGGAGACCAGCGTCGAGCACCAGACCGTCACCATCACCTACAACCCGAAGAAGACCAATGTGGAGCAGCTGCAGGCCGCGATGAAACGCATCGGCTACGACACGAAAGTGACCTCGGACCGGAAGGTGGAGCGAACGAAGAAAAACAAATGAAAAAGGGGGAAACGATTTCCCCCTTTTTTAGTTTTCAAGCGAAGCCCGTTTATTTCACCAGCTGGCTGATGAAGATGGTCAGGATGGCCACGGGCGCCAGCCAGCGGATGATCTGGTAGACCGCCTTGCGGATCCCCTTGCGGAGCCGGCCGGCGTTGGTGAGCTCGTCGAGGACATCGGCGCGCTTCATCCGCCACCCGACGAAGAGCACAATCAGCAGGCCCCCGATGGGCATGAGATAGAGGGCGGTGAAATGGTCGAGGAGGTCGAATATGGTGGTGCCGCCGACAAGCAGGGAAGAGCTGCTGCGGAGGCTGAGAGTGGCGAAGACGCCGATGACGGCAGTGACGGCCGTGCCGACGATGCAGCCCCAGGTGCGTGAGAGGCGAGTTTCCTCGGTGAGGGCCGCCACAATCACTTCAAGCAGCGACACGGTCGAAGTCAGCGTGGCGATGACAAGGAGGAGGAAGAAGATGATGCAGAAGAAATAGCCGCCCGACATGTGGCCGAAGACCATGGGGAGGGTGGTGAAAGCCAGCGATGCGCCGGCCTCGGGCTGTATGCCGAAAGTGAAGGCGGCGGGGAAGATGATGACGCCGGCGAGCACGGCCACGAAAGTGTCGGCGAGGGTGACCGAAACGGCGCTGGAGAGCATATTGTCGTCCTTGCTGATATACGAGCCGTAGGTGATCAGCGCGCCCATGCCGATGCTTAGGGAGAAGAAACTCTAGCCGAGGGCGCTGATGAGCACTCGGCCGTTGATTTGCGAGAAATCGGGGTGGAAGAAAAAGCGCAGGCCGTCGGCGGCACCGGAGAGGGTGAGCGATTTGACACAGAGCACGATGAGGATGACCAGTAGCAGCGGCATGAGGATCTTGGACCATTTCTCGATGCCGTTTTTGACGCCGCGGGCCACTACGAAAGCGGTAAGCACCAGGAAAACCAACTGGCAGACGATGGGCAGCCAGGGATGGTTGATGAAGTCGGCAAACTGCTGCGACACCTGCTCGATATCCTGCCCCTCGAACATGTTGGCGGTGGCTTTGCCGAGGTAGCCCAGCGTCCAGCCCGCCACGGTGGTGTAGAAGGCGAGGATGAGGAAAGCGCAACCCACGCCGAGATAGCCCGCCAGCGACCACAGGCCATGCTTGCCGGACAACTTGCGGAAAGCTCCGATGGGGTTGGAGCGGGTGCGGCGGCCGATGATGAATTCCGACACCATGAGTGGTGTGCCGATCAGCAGCGCCACGATGAGATAGACGATGAGGAAAGCGCCACCGCCATTGGCGCCGGCTTCACATGGAAAACGGTAGATATTGCCCAAACCGAGAGCCGAGCCGGCGGTGGCCACGATGATGCCGAGTTTGGAACTGAAATTTTCCCTTTTTTTTGTTTCTTTCATAGTGATGGGTATGGTGTTTTTTCTGTTCTGTCAATGCCTAAGGTGTCTGAAACCTCACAAGAGGGGGGTGAGCAGACGGGAGAGCGACTCGACGATGCGCCGGGGGAAAGGCCGGCGGTTCCACAGGGCAGGATCCACCTCGTGGCAATCGTGCATGTCGTTGAGGAAAATCTTGTGCTGGAGCATGGCCAGTCCCGAGTCGTAGAGGAAGGCGTTCACCTCGAAATTCTGCTCCATGCTGCGGCTGTCGAAATTGGTGGATCCGATGGTCAAGAACTCGTCGTCGATGACCATCGTTTTGGCGTGTAGGTAGCCCTTGTCGTAGAGATAGATTTTGACGCCCGCCTTCATCACATCGCTGAAGTACGACTCTGAGGCGTGCAGCATCAGCGAGCCGCGGTCGGCAGTGGAGGGCATCATGATGCGCACGTCGACGCCCGCGATGGCGGCGTTGCGGATGGCCAGGAGGATGGGCTGGGTGGGGATGAAATAGGGCGTTTGTATGTACAGGTAGCGGCGACTTTGGGCGATGGCCTGCACCATGCCCTGCATCACGGTGTTCCACTCGTCCATGGGACCTGAGGTGACGATCTGGCACAGCTGGTTGGAGGAGGCAGGCACCACGTTGGCGAAAAAGCGTTCGGAGGCGAGCAGCTCTTTGGTGCAGAAGCGCCAGTCGGCAAGCAGTGCCACTTCGAGCTGGCTGACGGCGGGGCCGTAGATGCGTATCTGAGTGTCGCGCCAGACGCCGTGTTTGATGCCGTCGCGGTAGCGGCGGGCGATGTTCATGCCGCCGGTGTAGCCTATCTTGCCGTCGATGACGACGATTTTGCGGTGGGTGCGGCAGTTGACGTCGCGCGTCAGCATGGATGGCACCAGCTTGAGGAACGCCTGCACCTTGACGCCGCCCCGCCGCATCTGGTCGTAGTAGCGGCCCCGAACCATGAGGTTGGCGAAACTGTCGTACATCAAGCGCACGTCGACGCCCTCCTGGGCTTTGCGGACGAGCAGTTGGGCCAGCTGTTGGCCCACTTCGTCGTCCTCGATCTTGTAGAACTGGATGTGGATATAGTTGGTGGCGGTCTCGATGTCGGACATCATGGAGTTGAACATGGGGGTGAAGTCGGTGAAGATGCGGACGTCGTTGCCGCCGAAGAGGGGCGCCTTGTTGGCGCCGTACATCATCGAAGCCAGCTTGTTGTAGCGTTCGTTTTTGGGGACAGGCACGAGGGAGGCGGAATGCGACGCAAGGCACAGCTGTTCGAGCTGCTGCATCTCATCGGCCTTGATGACGCGCTTGCTGCGGTAGTCCTTGCCCAAGAAGAAATAGAGCACCAGACCCACCACAGGGAACACCGCGAGGACGATGACCCAGAAGAGGGCGATTTCGGGCTTGCGGTTTTCCATGACGACGAGGAAGATGGAACTGACAACAATCAGAATGTAGAGAATTTCGAATACCATAATGATGTCTATTTATTGTCGGAATCGATCTGGTGTTGGATCTGGGCCACCCGAGCCGTCAGCTGGGCGATCCTCATTTCGAGGAAGTCGTCGCTGTATTTCTTGTCGCAGAAGCCGTTGCCGCGAGCCAGGAAGGCGTCGTCGTCGATCTGGTCGGAGAGCAGTTCCTCGTAGCTTGCGAGCTGGCGCTGGGCTTCGGCAAGTTGTTGTTCCAAAGATGCTTTCATGTGTTGAACAGTTGGTTTACGGCATGTTCGATGCCTTCATCGTCGACGGTTGTGGTCACCATGTCGGCCTTTTTTTTGACACATTCATCGGCGTTGCCCATAGCGACGCCGATGCCGGCCCACTGGAGCATCTCGATGTCGTTGCCGCCGTCGCCGAAGGCCATCGTCTCATCCTGGCGGATGCCGAAATGGCGGCAGAGGGCGGCAAGCCCCTGGGCCTTGTCGATATGGGCGGCGACGATGTCGGTGAAGGCGGGATGCCAGCGCGGGAGACGGCAGTGGGGGAGGATCTCCATCACTTCGCGGTCGCGTTCGGGAGGCATGAGGGCAATGATCTGGTAGGCCTGCTGGCCGAGGAGCGCCTGGATGGGGACCACCTGGGGCATCGGGAAGGCCAGCTGGTCGCGAATCTGACGGCCTGTTTCGTTCAGCTGGGAAGCCATCATGCCGCGTTCGGTGAACATCATGGTGCAGATATTGTGCCGCCGTGCATAATGCACCCAGGCCTCGCTGTCGCTGTCGGCGATGGGGTTGCGCAGGAGCGTCTGGTCGGGCTCACCGGCGGCGTTGAGGGTGAAGACCAACCCTCCGTTCATCGACACGCATCCCTCGAAGGCGAGAGGCATCTTAGGCACGAGCCCCCAGGGGCGGCCGGTAGAGAGGAACGTCCTCACACCCATGCTGTGCAGCAGGCCAAAGGCGCGGCGGGTGCCATCAGACACGCAGTGGGTGCGGAAACTCAGCAAGGTGCCGTCGATGTCGAAAAAAGCGGCTTTGATCATGTTTTCTTTCTGCTGATTTGGTAGGCGTTGTAGAGATTCTGGAAGACGCTGTAGAAGGCGAGGAAGACCGACGACAGGGGCGACAGGAAAGTGTTGGCCATCCAGATGCCCATGGCGGTGTTTTTCTGACCCATGAGTTGCGAACCGCCGATGACGTCGCCAAAGCGCCGTCCAAAGCGCCGTCCCAGCCAGAACTGGAACGCACAGAACAGCAGCGCCAGGCCACCGAGCCATGCGATGTAGCGCCAGTTGCCCTCGCCGTGCAGGAAGATGAAGTGGATGGTCTGTCCGAGGGTGATCAGCAGGGCGAAAGCCCACACATAGTAGCTCCAGCCCGCGCGCCGGGCCAGCGCGCCGTTCACCTTCGGCAGCCATATCTGAAGGACAAGCGCGAGGAAAAACGGCACCGCTAGGGTGAAACCAATCTTGGCCAAAATCAGGATGAAGGCGCTCCAGAGGCTGTGCTCGGGATGGTCGCCGATGAGGGTGAACATGACGGGTGCCACCAGCGCTACCATCAGGTTGCCGACAATGGTGTAGGTTGTGGTGCGCTCGCGGTTGGCGCCAAGCATGCAACTCACGACCGTTACTGAAGAGGCCACGGGGCTGAGGGCGCCCATCATCACGCCCTCGGCAATGATCTTGTTGCCGCCGAAGAGGCGGATGCCCAGATAGATTGCCACGGAGGCCACCACCTGGTAGAGCATCAGCCAGAGGTCGAAAGAGGAGGGACGGAGCTTACGGAGGTCGACGGCAGTGAAGGTGAGCAGCAGAATGATGAAAATCAGCACTGGCGCCAGAAACGACAAGGCGGCACACACGTTGTGCAGCAGCAGTCCCAGCACGATGGCCGCAGGCAGTACGTATTGTCTGTATTTGTTCATCGGGTGTCTTCGTTCTCTTGGGTGTGGGCAGTTGAGATACGCACTACCGTCATCCTGCAGCCACTATTTTTCTGAACAGATTGGTCATCTTGTCGGCGGCCCGGTCGGCCTCGCGGACCACGTCGTCGCCATCGTTGACGAAGCCCGATGCGCTGTCCAGGTCGTGGGCCTGGTTGGTGATGACGCTGATACCGAACACTTCGAGGCCGCAGTGGCGGGCCACAATCACCTCGGGCACGGTGCTCATGCCCACGGCGTCGGCGCCGAGCATACGAAACATGCGATATTCGGCAGGGGTCTCGTAGGTGGGGCCCGTTTCGGCCACATAGACGCCTTCGCGCAGCGTCAGTCCCATCCGCGCAGCTTCGGCGAGAGCCACTGTCCTCAGCCTCCGGCTGTAGACCTCCGTCATGTCGGGAAAGCGCGGGCCGAAGAGGCTCTCGTTGGGGCCTATCAGCGGATTGGGCATAAAGTTGATGTGGTCGGTGATGACCATGAGGTCGCCCACACGGTAGTCGGGGTTGACAGCTCCGGCGGCGTTGCTCACTAGGATGCGCTTGATGCCCATGCGGGCGAAGACGCGGATGGGGTAGGTCACCTCCTGCATGGTGTAGCCTTCGTAGTAGTGGAATCGCCCCTGCATGGCCATGATGGCGGTGTTGCCCAGCCGGCCCACAAGCAGGTTGCCCTTGTGGCCGATGGCTGTGGAGGTTTTGAAATGGGGTATCTCGGCATAGGGCAGAGAGAGGCAGCCGTCGATGCTGCTGCCCAGTTTGCCCAGTCCGCTGCCCAGTATCACCACCGTCTCGGGCATCTCCAGCCCTGCAGCGGCTATCTTCTGTAGGATGTGTTTTGCGCTCTCGTCGTAGTTCATCTGTGTGCGTTAAAGCTGAATGTTAATTGAATTTTATAAAAAGCTGATTGACTCTTCGGACTTCCGAGAGATCAGCGTCGTTTTCTGGCGTCGATTTTCCGTTGCAGTTCTGCCGCTTTTTCGTATTCTTCGCGCTCTTCGCAGCGACGCAGCTCCTCTTCCAGCGCCTGCAGCGGGGGCTCTTGCTCGTCGTCTGCGGGAGACGCTTGGTTGCGCTCTCCCGTCGTGGTGCCGCCTTTCACGCCGGCTTCTTCGATGACAGCCTGCGACATCATGATCTGGCAGCCGCTCTGCAGCGCCAGCACGATGGCATCCGACGTGCGGCAGTCGAAGCGTTGGGTGTTGAATCCGTCGCTCACATGCAGCGTTGAATAGAAAAGCCCCTCCACCACCTTGTCGATCGACACCATCTTGACACTCAAGCCAAATCCCTCCATCACCTTGAGCATCAGTTCATGTGTCAGCGGACGTTTTGTTTCCACCCGCTCCTTCGCCAGCACGATGCTCTGCGCCTCTTGCTGGCCGATGATGATGGGCACCTGAATGCCTGATTCCGGCTCGAGCACCATCAGGATATAGCTGCCGCTTTGCGACATGCCTTCTTGTATCAGGTATGGTACGACCTCTTTCATCTTTTATCCACAATCATAATTTCTATTCCGTCTGGAATCCGGCAGGTTCATTTTTCAAGATTCTCTTCCAGGTGCCGCCTCAGTTTCTCCACAGCCAGCCCCCGGTGGCTGATGCTGTTCTTCACATCGAGGGGCATCTCGGCAAAGCTTACGGCAAAGCGGTCGGGCAAGAACACGGGGTCGTAGCCGAAGCCGCCCATGCCGTGCCGCTCACGCAGAATCTGGCCCTCCACGCGGCCTTCGAAGCAGTGCTCCTCGCCATTCACGATCAGGCATATCACTGTGCGGAATCGAGCCCGGCGGTCGTCCACACCCTCCAGCGCAGTCAGCAGCTTCGTCACATTGTCGTCGAACGAGCAGTGCTCGCCCGCATAGCGCGCGGAATAAACGCCAGGCGCGCCGCCCAGGGCGTCCACCTCCAGGCCCGTGTCATCGGCAAAGCATCCGTCGGCAGAAGTGTTCATCCCCTGCAGCCGATCCCACACCCAGTGTGCTTTCTGCTCGGCGTTACCCTCGAGGGTGTCGGCGGTTTCGGGGATGTCACCCTCCAAACCTATCTCTTGTAGGCTCACCACCTCCACCTTTCCTTGAAGCGCAGCGCGCACCTCTTCGAGTTTATGTTTGTTGTTTGTGGCAAAAATCAGTCGTTTCATATTGCTGGAAATCTACATTCTTTTTTAACGCCACTCTTGGCATAATATTGCCCGCGCTCCACATTATTTATGCCTTAATGATTCCCCGGGCCTCTAATCCATGTCGGATGGAGCCCTGAAGGTGCTGATGGTGCGTGTTGTTGGACGCGTCAGAGTGCCTCCTGCACCTGCCAGAGACGGTTCGAGTTGGAGCCTTTCACGAGGATGGTCTGGCCGTTGAGGGGGTGCTGCCGGAGGTGTGCCAGCAGGGCGTTGACGTCGGGAAAGCGCAGCCAAGTGTCGGGCATCCTGAGACCGTCGAATTCATGGCCGATAAGGATGATGTGGTCGAGGTGCATCTCGGAGAGGCGGTCGACAAGTTTGCGGTGTTCTTCGGCGCTGGCTTTGCCAAGTTCACGCATGCCGCCGAGGATGACGCTTTTGTGTGGCGCTGTGAGCTGGCAGAAAGTGTCGAGGGCGGCATGCATCGACGATGGATTGGCGTTGTAGCAGTCGAGGTAGAGCCTGTTGGAGCCCGTCTGCAGCATCTGGGATCGGTTGTTGGAGGGGGTGTATTCTTCGAGCGCCTGTTTGATGAGGAAGGGGTCGACACGGAAGTGGCGTCCGATGGCGATGGCGGCCATAGCGTTGTCGAAATTATAGGCGCCGAGCAGGTGCGACTGGATGGTGTAGACGTTGTCGTCGACCTCGAAATAGCAGCGCATGTAGGGGTCGCTGGCGATGAACGAGCAGCGGTAGTCGGCATCGGAGGTGCTGCCGTATGTGACGATGCCGAGGGGGCATTGCGACAGGGCTTCGGGGCTGAGAATGGGCTGGCCCGGGGCGTAAGCAGGGATGAGGGAGTCGGTTTCGGGGATGGTGGCAAGCCGGGAGGCCTGCTGTAGGAGAATGTCGCTGTCGGCATTGACGAAAGCCACTCCATGGCGAGAGGCCAGATGGCGGTAGAGCTCGGTCTTGGTGCGCACCACGCCTTCGAAACCACCGAAGCCTTCGAGGTGGGCGTAGCCGACGTTGGTGATGATACCGAAGTCGGGGTTGGCGATGCGGCAGAGGTCGGCGATCTCGCCCGGGTGGTTGGCGCCCATCTCGACGATGGCGATCTCGCAGTCGGCCGGAATGGCGAGGAGGGTGAGCGGCACGCCGAGGTGGTTGTTGAGGTTGCCGCGTGTGGCGGAGGTGCGGTAGCGGCGGCTGAGCACGGCGTGGATCAGCTCTTTGGTGGTGGTCTTTCCGTTGGTGCCCGTGATGCCGATCACGGGTATGTTGAGATGCGCCCGGTGGAAGGCGGCAAGCTGCTGCAGGGTGCTGAGAGTGTCGTCGACAACGATGCAGCGGTCGTCCATGCGGTAGCGCTCGTCGCTGATGATGCAGAGTGCTGCGCCCTGTTCGAGGGCTTGAGGGACGAAGGAGTTGCCGTCGAAATGTTCGCCGCGGAAGGCGACGAAGATGCATCCTGGGGTGATGCTGCGGCTGTCGGTGACGACGTTGCGCGACTGCAGGTAGATATTGTAGATTTGTTCGATTGTCATGGGTCTGTTGCGTTGTGTTTTTATTGCGGACTTTGTGGGTTGAAATGGTCGAACACGATGCGGGCTTTGGCGGGTCCGATGGCACTGCTGAGGTCGGCCAGGCTTTGGAGGGAGACCTGCTTGACGGAGCCGAAGCGAAGCAGCAGGCTGTGGGCGGTTTTCTGCCCGATGCCCGGAATGTCGGTGAGCGTGGTGTGGAGGGTGCCCTTCGAGCGTTTATCCTTGTGGAAGGTGATGGCGAAGCGGTGCACCTCGTTCTGTATCTGTTCCAAAAGATGGAAGAGGGGGTCGGTGGGACGCAAACCGACGACGCGGGGCGGGAAGCCATAGAGCAACTCCGAGGTGTGGTGACGGTCGTCTTTGGCCAGTCCGGCTATGGGAATGTCGATGTGCAGTTTGTCGTAGAGCACGCGGCGAGCCATTTCCATCTGTCCGGCACCACCGTCGACGATGAGCAGGTCGGGCATGGGTGCGTCCTCGTCGCGCAGGCGGCTGTAGCGGCGCTGGATGACTTCAGCCATGGAGGAATAGTCGTCGGGACCGCTCACCGTCTTGATGTTGAATTTGCGGTATTCCTTGCGGTTGGGGCGGCCGTTGGTGTAGCGCACCATGCCTGCCACGGGGTAGGCTCCCTGGATGTTCGAGTTGTCGAAACATTCGATGTTGACAGGCAGCGTGGGCAGTTGCAGGGCATGCTGAATGCGTTCGAGGAGCTTGAGGGCCGACGGCGCGGCTTCGCCCTCGACGATGGCGCGCTGGTGGCGGCATTGTTTCTGGTAGCTTTCGACGTTGCGGAGCGACAGCTCGAGCAATTTGCGGCGGTCGCCGCGGGGGTCGGTGGTCTGCTGCAGGTAGTCGGCCGGCAGGTCGGGAAGCGGCATGGGCAGCACTACCTCGGTGGCGGTGCTGTGGGTCTGCTCATGGAGTGTCGTGAGGGCCATGGTCAGAATGTCGGCGTCGGATTCGTCGAGCTGTTTCCTGATCTCGTTGGAGAGACTGTAGATGATGGCTCCACGTTTGACGCGCATCATGTTGATGTAGGCGTAGCGGTCGTCGCTGAGAATCGAGATCACGTCAACATCGCGCACGTTGGTGTCGACGACGGTGGAACGGCCTTGGTATTCTTCGAGCAGGCGTATCTTGCGTTTCAGCTGCTCGGCTTCCTCGAAGCGCAGCTCCTCGGCGAGGGCGTACATCCGGTTCTTCATGTTGTCGATGATCTCGCCGAAGTCGCCTTTCAGTATGCGTCGTATGTTGTCGAAGGTGGCCAGGTAGTCGTCCTTGCTTTGCAATCCGGCGCAAGGGGCCCCACAGAGGCCTATCTGGTGCTTGATGCAGGGGCGCTTGCCCATGTGGTCGCAGGTGCGATAGATGAAAAGCTGGCGAATGATGTCTTGCAGTTCGCGCAGGATGCGGCCGTTGGGGTAGGGACCGAAATACTGACCCTTGATGGTGTGGCGGCGGGTGTAGAGCAGGCGCGGATATTCCTCGTCGGTGATGCACAGGTAGGGGTAGCTCTTGTCGTCCTTGAGCATCGAATTGTAGCGGGGCTGGTAGCGCTTGATGAGGCTGTTCTCCAGCAGCAGGGCATCCACTTCGGTGGCAACGACGGTGACGCGGATGTCGCAAATGTTGCGCACCAGCATCTTGATTTTAGGGCTCTTGTCGTCGTAGTGGGTGAAATAGCTGCTCACGCGGCGCTGCAGGTTGCGCGCTTTGCCGACGTAGATCACTTTGCCGCTGGCATCAAGGTGCTGGTACACCCCGGGGTTCTCCGGTATGCTCTTCAGCCGTATGGCTATACGGTCAATGTTGGGGTTGATGCTGCGGTCGATCATATTGGGGGTGGCGCTACTCGATCTCGATCGGTGCGTCTTCGATGCGGAGGGTGATGCGGTGGACACCTTCCAGATCGTATTGGCTGGTGGCCTGGCCTATCTCCATGCGGTGCTTGCCTTTGCTGTTGAAGCTGAAATAGTTTCTGATGCGCTTCGACGACACGCGGTAGCCTTCTGCCATCTCGCCTTTGGGCCGGCCGTTCTCGGTCAGCGGCACTTCAGCGTAGAACATACGGCGCTCGCTGTTCGGACTGTAGAGGTTGACTGTCAGCGGCAGGCTGGTGTATCTGTAGCGGCCGGTGTCGACGGCCACCTCGACGAAGATGTTGTAGTATTTTTCGGTGTTGTTGATGTCTATTTCGAACACTTCGGGAGTGAAGCGGTTCCACTTGTCGCCCTCGAAGGAGCGTTCTTCCTCGAATATGTTTTTCTTGTTGCAGCCGAACAGTGTCAGCGCCACGAGCGTGATGAGCAGCGTCTTTCTCATGGTTTGTCTTCTGTGTGTCATTTTCTTCTTTCGATCAGGTGTTGCATGATTTGTACGGCATTGGTAGCGGCCCCCTTGCGTATGTTGTCGGCCACTATCCACAGGTTGAGGGTGCGGTCTTGCGACGGGTCGCGACGCAGCCGGCCCACAAACACCTCGTCTTTGTGGTGGCTGAGGATGGGCATGGGATAGACGTTGGCTGAGGGGTCGTCGAGCATCACTACGCCGCTTGTACCGGCAATCAGCCGGCGGACATCCTCGATGTCGAAGTCGCGCCTCAGCTCCACGTTGACCGATTCGCTGTGGCCCCCCACCACCGGCACTCGCGCCACCGTGGCGCTGATGGCTATCTCTGGGTCGGCGAAAATCTTTCGTGTCTCGTCCACCAGCTTCTGCTCTTCGGTGGTGTAGCCGTCAGGCTGGAAGTCGCCCCCGTGGGGAAACAGGTTGCGGTGGATCGGGTAGGGGTAGGCCGGATCGGTGGCCACCTCGCCGCGCTCCTCGGCTTCCAGCTGGCGCACGGCTTTCAGGCCCGTGCCGGTGATGCTCTGGTAGGTCGACACCACGATGCGGCGTATGCCGTATTCGCGTTCAAGCGCCGACAGGGCCAGCACCATCTGGATGGTGCTGCAGTTGGGATTGGCCACGATGCGGTCGTCCTCACTGACGGTGTCGATATTGATCTCTGGCACCACCAGCGGTATGTGCGGATCTTTGCGCCACGCCGACGAGTTGTCGATTACAGTGGTGCCCGCTGCGGCAAACCGCGGCGCATATTCGCGCGACGCTCCAGCTCCGGCCGAGAAGATGGCATACTCCGGCCGCTCTGCGATGGCTTCGTCAACCGACACCACGGTCAGCATCCTTCCCGCAAAGGCTATCTCTTTGCCTATCGATTTGGGCGATGCTGCCGCTATCACCTCTTCATGGCCGAAGCCACGTTCGGCCAGCACGGTGAGCATCTCGCGCCCCACCAGCCCCGTGGCTCCCACTACTGCTATTTTCATTGTCAGCTGTTCTTTTTTCTTGAAACCTGAAACTTGAAACCTCTATCTGATCAGCGTCACGGTGCCCTTTCTCACCTGCGTCACGTGCGGGTCGTATTCGTTGATGAACCGGATCAGGTACACATAGGCCCCTTGCGGGCACAGGTTGCCGTTCTTGTCGCGGCCGTCCCATTGGCAGTCCGGTTCGTTGCACTGGAACACCAGCTGGCCCTGGCGGTTGTAGATCAGCATCTCCTGCTTGATGGTGCGCAGACTCACCGATCCGAACGTGTTGTTGCCGTCGGGATTCTCCGGCATGAAGGCGTTGGGCACCCAGAAGCTTTCCTTGTTCAGCAGCAGCACCAGGCGGGCCGTGTCGATGCACTCATACGGGCTCGTCGCCACCAGGAAGATCTCGGCCGAATCGTAGCTCACCGGTATCGAATAGTAGGCCACCCGCGTGGTCTGCTCCGCCGCCGACGGGAAGATCCAGCGCCGCGTCGTGTCGCCTATCGACACATCGGTCAGCACCACATCCAGGTGGTCGAAGTCGAAGCGGTCCAGGCTCGAGTGTATTTTTGCCTCCAGCGGATGATAGGTGAACTGCAGCTGTACCACCGAATCGCATCCGTACAGGTTCGGCAGCACGATGGTGTCCTGCGCCATCGTCGCCGTGTTGCTCTCTTCATAGGTCTTGCCGTTGATCCACGTGATGGGCTTGCAGTCGTCGATCACATCCATCGTGTGGCTCACCGCGAACACCGTCAGGTCCAGATGCACCGTCGAGTCGCATCCGGGCTGCGACTGCAGGTGCGCCACCGGCGTGTTCGTCGTCTGCGTGTACGATTGGTTGTTCACATGCCACACGAAGGTCTCTCCCTGGCAGATGCCCTCCACCTCCGTCGTGTCGAAGTTGGGGAACACGCGCACCAGCGACGAGTCGTGGTTCTCGCATCCGCTCACGAAGGTCACACCCACGCGCGTCAGTATCGTGTCGATCTTGTTGTGCGGCAGCGTGTCGAACTGCGGGTCGGGCAGCATCGTCAGGTGGTGGCGTGTGCCGTCCAGCACATAGCTGCTCTCCGGCAGCAGTATCTCCTGTCCGTGCAGCACGCGGTACACATACCAGCGCACCTCCCTTGCTGCCTGCGTGGCAGGGTAGGTCACCTCCAGGTTCGCGTTGCTCCCCTGGCAGATGTCCACCTGGTGCTCGTCGTTTGTCGAGTTGCCCAGCGTGCGCAACTTCATCGTGTTCGCCGTGTCGATGCCGACGAACACCGTGTCGTACAGATTATACCAGTCGTTGTTGGCGTTCTTGAATTTCAGGTGGATCACATATTTCGACGGCACGCGCGGTCGCACCGTGCATGTCGTCCGTGTCGGGTGGTCCGGATCCAGCGGGTTGTTCATGTCGATCGGCTGGCAGTAGGCATACGCGTTCGTGTCGTCCAGACCCAGCGGGCTCTCGCCGATGGGCACCGAGTCGCGACCGTCATCGAATATGCGGTACCATTCGCACACCATGTTCGTGCGTCCCTGCGGCGTGAAGCGGTAGGCCACAGAGTCGAGTGCGGCAGTGAAGGGGTTTCTCCCTGCAGGGTAGAAGGCAGCCGGCGACCCGTTCACCACAAAGTGCGTCGACGACCCCGGGTCAGGATCCGTCACCTGGGGCTGTCCCGTGGCGTTCTGTATGCCGATAAGGCCGTTGCCGCCATTTGTGCTGGAGCAGCAGCCGCGCCGTTTGATGTGCACCTCTATGATGTTTGAACCCTCGTAGCAGACTATCTGGTATGTTTGGCGGTTGGTCTGGTCGGCGAACACCGGTATCTGGTTCCAGCTGGCGATAATCTTGCGGCAGGGATATTCGTCCAGCACCCCGTAGTAGATGCCCTGATTGCCGCTCATGTACGATCCGTTAGCCCCTGTATATGTGTCTTCGTATACTCCGTATATGGCGTCGCGCATCAGACTTGGGCTGGGCGCCGTCGGTGAGCTCGGCACGGAGGAAGGCCATGGCAGTGCCGTGGTGGTGGCATACGGACATTCCCCCCCGCCATTATATCCCGAAGGGGTGGCGAAGGTGACAATGCCGTTGTCGCCCAATATGAATTTTGATTTGCGGATGCCGAAGAAGTAGAACGGGTAGGCAATGTCGATATAGCTGGGTGCCCAGTCATCGTCGTTGCTGATTGCCAATTTCTTCTTGTTGGGATTGTTGGCGTCGAGGGTTGCGTTGTAGTTCAGGTAGAAAGTCGTGTCGGGCGGGTTATAGGGCACCTGCTCCACCGTATACGTTCCCGTGAAATACTGCACCGGGATATACGGCTCCGCACTCAGCTCGATTGTCGGCTCCGTGCAGGTCACCACCGTGTCCCATCCCCGAAACCGGTATTGCGCATACGGTATGTGGTCGTACTTCTGTTCCACCAGCACCTCGGGGCACGGGCTCACCACAGTGCCCTGCGCCATTGCCGTCAGCGTTGTCCCTGCTGCCAGCAGCAGCAATAGCATTCGCCCTAGGAAATTCGTCTTGTTATGCATAGGTAAATATTGTTTGCTATATGATTGATTTCGTGTAAAATAGTTCTCCTGTTTTTTGCTTTTTCCGATTGTCGGCACTTCTAGTTATTATAATAAAACAATAAACTTACGAATTTATTATGCAATGACGAAAAAAAACCTCCATTGTTGCATCGGCAACCTGATTTTGTGAAAAAAAACGCACTTCCCCTTCGCCCTCACTCCTCCCTTCGGCCGCTCCGCCCCCTGTCCAACTGTCGTACAACAGACGTTCTTCAGGGGGAGGGGGGGGCTACCGGAGCAGGGTGACGGTGCCTTTGCGGACGTGGGTCGATGCGGGGTCGTACTGGTTGGTGTAGCGGATCACCCAGACGTAGGCGCCCTGCGGGCAGGGGCGGCCCTGCCGGTCGCGGCCGTCCCACTGGCAGTCGGGTTCGTCGCAGGAGAAGACGAGGCGGCCCGTGCGGTCGTAGATGAGCATCTGCTGCTGGAGGGTGCGGATGCTGACCGAGCCGAAGCGGTTGTTGCCGTCGGGGTTGTCGGGCATGAAAATGTTGGGCACCCAGAACGACTCTTTGTTGAGCAGCAGCAGGAGTGAGGCGGTGTCGACGCAGCCGTATTCGCTGAAGGCGACGAGGCGGATGAGGGCGGAGTCGAGGTCGACGGGGATGTTGTAGTGGAGCTCGTCAAGTTGCGACTCAGAGCCGTCGGGAAGGAGCCAGATGTGGGATCCGGCACCGATGGAGACGTCGGTCAGCAGGGCCTCGAGGTGGTCGAAATCGTACTTGTCGCGCGGAGAGTAGATGCGCGCCTCGAGAGGATGCAGGGTGAACTTGAGCTGCACCACGGAGTCGCAACCCCACTGGTTGACGAGGTGGAGGGTGTCGGAAGCGAAGGTGGCGGTGTTGGATTCTGAGTAGGTGACGCCGTTGATCCAGAGGTAGGGCTTGCAGTCGTCGACGATGTCGATGTAGCGCGTGCTGTCGAAGACGGTGAGGTCAAGCCTGACGACGGAGTCGCAGCCGGCAATGGTGTGCAGGGTGACCGAGGGACCGTTGACGGATTGGGTGTAGGTCTGCCCGTTGTGGCCCCAAGTGAAAGTTTCGCCGGCACAGATGCCGACGCGGTCGACGGTGTCGAAGGTGGGAAAGATGCGGATGAGGGCAGAGTCGAAATTGCTGCAGCCGCTCATGAAGTCGACGGAGACACGCAGCCAGATGGAGTCAGTCTTGTCGCCGTAGGAGGAGGAGTAGGACTCGTCGTGGAGGAGGGCGACGCGGAGGCCGGTGGTGTCGGTGAGGAGGAGGCTGTCGGTGAAGGGCACGAGGGTGCCATAGAGCATTCGGTCGGCACTCCAGCGGATGTTGACGGGCACCTGGAGTGGGGGATGGGTGAGCTCGGCGAAGGCCTCGTCGCCGCGGCAGATGTCGAGGCGGTGGCCATTGTCGTAGCTGTTGCCGTGCAGCTTGATGCTGAGGTCGTTGGAAGTGTCCATTCCGATGAAGATGGTGTCGTAGAGGTCGTACCAGTCGTTGTTGGAGTTGCGGAACTTGAGGTGTACCACATATTTCGATGGCTCGGTGGGCTTGACGATGGCCGAGGTGCGGGTGGGGTGGTCGGGGTCGGCAGGGTCCATGGGGTTGAGGGGGACGGAATAGCCGCAGGCCAGCGAATCGTTGAGGCCGGCCATGTCCTCGCCGAGCACCACCGAGTCGCGCCCGTCGTCGAAGATGCGGTACCATTCGCACATGGTGTTGGTGTGTCCCTGGGGAGTGAATCGGTAGGCGACGCTGTCGAGGGGGGTGTTGAAGGTGTTGAGCCCTTCGGGAAAGAAAGCGGCCGGAGAGCCTTCGGCGACGAAATGGGTGGAAGACATCGGGTTGGGGTCGTTCTCCTGAGGCAAGCCTGTGGCATTCTGGATGCCGATGATGCCCACGCCGTTTTGCCAGGTGAGGTCGACGCCGCGGCGTCGGACATGCACCTCGATGATGTTGGAGCCTTCGTAGCAGACGATCTGGTAGGAGCAGCGGTTGTTGAGGTTGCTGCTGCCGGCATAGGGGGGCACGCCGTTCCAGCTGCAGATGATTTTGCGGCAGGGGAACTCGCCCTGGATGCCGTAGTAGATGCCCTGGTTGCCGGACATGTAGGAGGCGAGGGGGTGGGTGTCCTCATAGATGCCGTAGATGGCATCGCGCATCCTGGCCAGAGGGGTGGGCGCCCCCGGAGTGTTGTCGGGCCAGGGAATGGGGGCGGAGTAGAGCCAGGGGCAGGTGGGGTAGCCGTCGGTGAACTGGTCGGTGGCGAATGTCACCAGGCCGTTGGCTCCCAGCCGGAAATTGGTTTTACGGACGCCAAAGAAGAAGAAGGCGAAGGGAATGTCGGTGGGTGAGGGGGAGAAATCGTCGTCGGTGGTGATGGGCATGCGAGTGCCGCGCGAGAAGGAGGGGTCGGGAGGGTCGAAGGGCACCTGTTCGACGGTGTAGATGCCGTTGAAATATTCCACGGGGAGGTAGGGCTCGGCGGTGAGGACGATGGTGTTGGTGGCGCAGGTGACGACGGTGTCCCAGCTGTAGATGCGGTATTGCCGCAGGGGTACATGGTCGTATTACTGCTCGATGAGGATTTCGGGGCAGGGACTGACCACGGCCTGCGCCAGAGCCTCGGAGCAGCACCACGACGACAAGGCCAGCAGCAGCGGCATCATCCAAAGAACCAAGTGCTTCATGCTTCCGATCTTCCGATGTGCAAAAATACGCACTTTTTTGCATACAGCAAAAAAAAAGTGGAATGCGGACTGCGGAATTAGCGCTGGGATGACTTGTCGAGGCGGACGTAGCGCAAGTCGAGCGTGTTCATGGCGTTGCTGCGCAAGCCGGTGACGTAGGGATGGGTGAAATGGAGGATTTGGTCGTAGTAGAGCACAATGACGGGGGCTTCATCCATCACGAGGCTGTCCATCTGCCGGTAGAGGCTGCGGCGGCGGTCGGGATCGCTGTCGATGCGGGCCTGCCGGTAGAGACGGTCGTAGGCCGGCGACGAGAAATGGGTGTAGTTGGGGCCGGCCGGAGCGCGGTTGGGGGTGTGGAAGAGCGCCAGATAGTTCTCGGCATCGGGATAGTCGGCCACCCATGAGCCACGGAACCATTCGGAGCGCCCCTGGGCGATTTGCTCACGGAGAGCGGCCGGCGGGTTGACATCGACCTGCACGTCGATGCCGATCAGACCGAGCTGTTGCTGGAGGTATTTGCACAGGTCGAGATAGTTGGCGGTGGTCGACAGTTTGAGTTTCGGCATGCCTTTGCCTTGCGGGAAGCCCGCTTCGGCCAGCAGTCGGCGCGCCCGTTCGGGATTGTATTCGTAGCCGTAGTGGCTGTTGGTGTCGAAGCCTGACAAGCCCATGGGGACGAAGCCCTTGACACCGGGAAAGCCCACATTGTTGCGCAGATAGCGCATCATTTTGCGGCGGTCGAAGCCGCAGTTGATGGCCTGTCGGATGCGGCGGTCGTGCAGGGGAGAGTCGTTGTCGCCGTCCATGCGGAAGCCGAGATATTCGGTGTTCAGGTAGGGCGTCGACTCCATGCGGATGCGGTTGGCATATTTGGGCTTCAGGTCGCCGGTGAGAGTGAGGATTTCGTCTTTGTAGCTGGCGTCGAGCGAATTCATGAAGTCGAGATTGCCCTTGATGAATTCCAAGAAGACGGTCTGGCGGTCGACGATGAAGGTGACGGCGACGGCATCGAGGTAGGGCAGGGCATTGCCCAAGGAGTCGCGTTCGAAATAGTCGTCGTTGCGCCGCAGCACCAGTTTGACGCCCTCTTTCCAGTATTGGAAGCGGAAAGGACCGGTGCCGCAGGGGTGGCTGCGGAACTCTTTGCCGTATTGTTCCACCACTTCGCGAGGCACCACGCTGCAGTAGGCCATGCCAAGCATGCTGAGGAATGGCGCAAAGGGGCGTTGCAGACGGATGACGAAAGTGCTGTCGTCGGGAGCCGAGAAGGCGTTGGTGCTGTCGACATCGGCGAATATCCAGGCACCTGGCGAGGCCACGGAGGGGTCGAGGATGCGGTTGAAACTGTAGACGAAATCGGAGGCCTTCACCTGCCGCCCGTTGTGGAATCGCACATCGTCGCGCAGAACGAACGAGTAGGTCAGGCCGTCGGGGGTGATGGACCAGCTTTTGGCGATGCAGGGCTCGACGTCGAGGTTGGTGTCGAGTTGGATGAGCCCGTTGTAGAGTTGGCGGCAACCCCAGATGATGCTCTGGTCCTTGGCGAAGGCGGGGTCGAGGGTGGCGATGCCGGCACTCTCGTTGTAGCGGAAAATGGCCTTGTCGTCGTGCCTGTGGTGGTTGCAGCCCACAAGGACAAAGAGACAGATGAGGGCAATGAGGCGTTTCATTTGCGGTATACGGTTTGTCCGTCGATAATGGTCATGGCTACACTTTCGCCATGGGAGGCGTAGACGAGGTCGCTCAGCGATTTGACAGGAGCAAGGAACAGGTCGGCACGCTGGCGGGGTGCGATGGAGCGACCGCCGGTGGCCATGTTGAGGATTGCCGCTGCCGGGGTCGAGGTGGGGTCCATGCGCCATCCTTTCTGGAGCAGGGCGGAGATTTTCATCACCTCGATCATGTCGAGGTTGTTGCTGCTGGCGGCGCCGTCGGTGCCGAGCATCACGCGGGCTCCGGCATCGGCCAGCTCGGTCATCGGGAAACGAAATCCCGACCCCAGTTTGAGGTTCGAATTGGGGCAGTGGACGCAGGTGATGCCGTGTCGCCCGATGAGCTCTATCTCGTGGTCGCTCAGATGTAGACAGTGGGCTGCAATGATGCTGTCACCCAGTTGGTCGAGGATGCCGAGCCGGTCGAGCAGCTCCCACGGACGGCAGCCGTGGGTGGCAATGCAGTCGTCGACTTCGCGCTGCGTTTCGCTCATGTGGATGTGCATCGGCAGGTGCAGCCGCTGGCACATGTCGGCGCAACGGCGCAGTCCCGTAGGCGACACGGTGTAGATGGAGTGGGGCGCGATGGAATATTCAACCCTGGCAGATGGATGCATCAGCAACTCCACCACGTCGGAACGATCCAGCTCCTCGGCATCGCCGAAGATGTTGTATCCCAGCCGGGCATGCATCTTGCTGTCTTCCACGGCGCGGGCTATTGCCGGCAGGCGGAAATACATGTCGTTGAAGAAGGTGGTGCCCGAGGCGATCATCTCGTGGCAGGCCTTGAGGGTGCCTTCGTAGACGAGTTGGTCGGTCAGTTGCTGTTCGGCAGGCCAGATGTAGTCATGGAGCCACACGTCGAGGGGCTGGTCGTCGCCCAGGCCGCGGAAGAGGGTCATTGGGGCGTGCGAGTGCATGTTCATCAGGCCCGGGAAAATGGAAAGCCCCGTACAATCGACAGCGGAAGTGTCGGTTGTGCGGGGCTCGCCGATGGATTGTATCATGTTGCCGTCGATGATGATATCGACAGCCTTTCCGTCGAGAAGCGCGTTGTGCAGGATGGTCATTGCACCAGGATGAGCAGGTCGTTCTGCTGGCTTTTCACCACGCCGCCGCGAATCTCGAACTGCTGTTCGTCGCCCTCTTGGGTGACCAGCCTCAGGGTGCCGGCCTTGAGCGACGAAATGATGGGCGCGTGGTTGTTCAGGATCTCGAACAATCCGCCTGTGCCCGGAAGCTGAGCCAGCTTCACTTCGCCCTCGAAGAGGGTGCTGTCTGGCTTTGAGACGATGACTTTCATGGCTTGCTATTTGGTTTCTGCCAGGATTTTTTCTCCCTTCTCGATGGCTTCTTCGATGGTGCCCACCATGAGGAAGGCCTGCTCTGGCAAGTAGTCGACTTCGCCGTCGAGGATCATGTTGAATCCTTTGATGGTGTCGTCGATGTTGACAAATTTGCCCTCAAGGCCGGTGAATGCCTCAGCCACGAAGAAGGGCTGTGAGAGGAAGCGCTGGACGCGGCGAGCGCGCGAGACCACGAGCTTGTCCTGTTCGCCGAGTTCCTCCATGCCGAGAATGGCGATGATGTCCTGCAGCTCGTTGTAGCGCTGCAGCATCTGTTTCACGCGCTGGGCGGTGTTGTAGTGCTCCTCGCCGACCACTTCAGGCGTGAGGATGCGGCTGGTGGAGTCGAGCGGGTCGACGGCAGGATAGATGCCGAGCTCAGAGATTTTGCGGCTGAGCACGGTCTGGGCATCCAAGTGGGCGAAGGTGGTGGCGGGGGCGGGGTCGGTCAAGTCGTCGGCAGGGACATAGACGGCCTGCACCGATGTGATCGATCCGCGTTTGGTGGAGGTGATGCGCTCCTGCATCAGACCCATCTCGGTGGCCAGCGTGGGCTGGTAACCCACGGCCGAAGGCATACGGCCCAGCAGGGCGCTGACCTCGGAACCGGCCTGCGTGAAACGGAAGATATTGTCGATGAAGAGCAGGATGTCGCGTCCGCCGGTCTTCTCGTCGCCGTCGCGGTAGTATTCGGCCAACGTCAGTCCGGCCAATGCCACACGGGCACGTGCGCCGGGAGTTTCGTTCATCTGGCCGAAGACCATGGTGCATTTCGAGTCTTTCAGAGCGGCCTGGTCGATCTTGCTGAGGTCCCAGCTGCCTTCTTCCATGCTCTTGATGAATTCGTCGCCGTACTTGATAACGCCGGCCTCGATCATCTCGCGCAGCAGGTCGTTGCCCTCACGGGTACGTTCGCCGACACCGGTGAACACCGACATGCCGGAATACTTCTTGGCGATGTTGTTGATGAGCTCCTGGATAAGAACGGTTTTCCCCACGCCGGCACCGCCGAAGAGGCCGATCTTGCCGCCTTTCAGGAAGGGCTGGATCAGGTCGATCACCTTGATGCCGGTGTAGAGTATCTCTTGTGAGGTGCTGAGGCTCTCGAATTTGGGCGGGTCGCGGTGGATGCTGTAGCGCTTGTCGCATTCCGGGGTGGGCATGCCGTCGATGGTTTCGCCGATGACGTTGAACAGGCGGCCATTGATGTTTTCTCCCACGGGCATCGAGATGGGCTCTCCGAGCGAGAGCACCTCCATTCCGCGCTGCAGCCCGTCGGTGGAGTCCATGGCGATGCACCGCATGGTGTTTTCTCCGATGTCCTGCTGACATTCGAGGATGATGGTGGTGCCGTCAGGGCGATGTACGCTTAATGCAGTGTAGATGTCGGGCAAACTCTCTCCTTCGGGGAAGGTGACATCAACCACTGCGCCAATGATTTGAGATATGATTCCTTTTAATTCCATAATGGTTTTTTCATAAAAAGCGCTGCAAAAATACACATTTTTTTTTATACACAATAAAAAAACTTCATGATGCTCTCTTTTTTTAACAATAATGACGAATGCCGCCAGCCCCGAGGTTCGTCGTACAGGCGTTGCAAGAAAAACGGGTCGGCATGTTGTGCGCTATGCCGGCCCGTTTCTTTGTCAGTATGCTGAAGCTGACTCCGTTATTGTTTGATGCGCATCTTGTAGAAAGAGCGATAGACGAAGATCAGCGCAATCAACAGGAATGCCACGCCGAAATAGGGCGCCAGGGCGCGGAAGTTGGCGCTGATGGCAATCTCCATGGCAAGCACGCCGAAGAGGGTGGTGAACTTGATGATGGGGTTCAGGGCCACCGAGGAGGTGTCCTTGAAGGGATCGCCCACCGTGTCGCCCACAACCGAAGCGTCGTGCAGGTCGGTGCCTTTGGCCTTCATGTCGACCTCGACCACCTTCTTGGCATTGTCCCAAGCTCCGCCGGCGTTGGCCATGAACACAGCCTGGAAGAGTCCGAAGACGGCGATGGAAATGAGGTAGGAGATGAACAGGCAGACGGCATTCTGGCCACCGATGCTGTCGGGGCTCGACAGGCATGCAAATGCCAGCGCGAAACAGAAGATGGCGATGAAGATGTTGATCATACCCTTCTGGGCATAGTTGGTGCAGATTTTCACCACCTCCTGGCTCTTCTGGATGTCGGCCTTCTTGGGGGCATTGGCATCAAGCTTGATGTTGTCCTTGATGTATTCCACAGCGCGGTTGGCACCGGTGGTGACGGCCTGCATCGAAGCTCCCGTGAACCAGTAGATGACGCATCCGCCGAGGATGAAGCCGAGGATGCTGTAGGGGTTGAGCAGGTTGAGGATGCTCTCGGGCTGGATGCCGAGGGTCTGCTGCACCATGAGGATCAGCGAGAATATCATCGTCGTGGCTCCCACCACGGCAGTGCCGATGAGCACGGGCTTGGCAGTGGCTTTGAAGGTGTTGCCGGCACCGTCGTTGGCTTCAAGGTAGTATTTGGCTTTCTCAAAGTCGGGCTTGAATCCGAACTCGCTTTCCACCTCTTGGGTGGTCTTCTCGATGTCGTCCTCGATGAGCGAGAGCTCGTAGACCGACTGTGCATTGTCGGTCACCGGACCGTAGCTGTCGACGGCAATCGTCACCGGACCCATGCCGAGCATACCGAAGGCCACAAGGCCGAAGGCAAAGATGGAATAGTAGACACCGAACACATCGCCGAGGCCGAAAGCGCTCGAGGCAAAGTAGGCAATGACCATCAGCACGAAGAACACCATGCCGGTCCAGAAGGCGCCGTAGTTGCCGGCCACCAGGCCGCTCAGGATGTTCAGGCTCGCACCGCCCTGCTCACTGGCTTTGACCACCTCTTTGACATGCTTCGAGGTGGGCGAAGTGAAGAGTTTGGTGAACTCGGGGATAAGGGCGGCTCCAAGGGTGCCGCAGCTGATGATGATCGACAGGGCAAGCCACCAGTTGTGGCCCAGGCCACCGAGAATGAACCAGCTGGCCAGGAAAGTGCCGCAAATGCTCAGGATAGAGGTGATCCACACCAGAGAGGTCAGCGGGTGCTCAAAGTTGATGTCGTCGGCTTTATTGTACTTGGCCTTCGCAATGGCACCGTTGATGTAATAGGCCAGCACGGAGGCAATGATACCGAGGATGCGCATGACGAAAATCCACACCAGCAACTTAACCTGCATGGACGGGTCGGGCACGGCGAGAAGGATGAAGCTGACCAGAGCCACGCCGGTGACACCGTAGGTCTCGAAACCGTCGGCGGTGGGTCCGATGCTGTCGCCGGCATTGTCGCCGGTGCAGTCGGCAATGACGCCCGGGTTGCGGGGATCGTCCTCACCGATCTTGAACACTACCTTCATCAGGTCGCTTCCGATGTCGGCAATCTTGGTGAAGATACCGCCGGCGATGCGGAGGGCCGAGGCACCGAGGCTCTCGCCGATGGCAAAGCCGATGAAGCAGCTGCCGGCCAGGCTTTCGGGCATGAAGAGCAGGATGACAAGCATCAGCACCAGCTCCACACAGATCAGCACGATGCCGATGCTCATGCCGGCGCGGAGCGGAATGTTCAGCAGGTCGAGCGGACGGCGGCGCAGCGAGGCAAAAGCCATGCGGGCGTTGGCATAGGTGTTCATCCGGACACCGAACCATGCCACACCGTACGAACCCAGGATGCCGACAACGGTCCATCCGAGGATGAGCAGCACATCGCCCAGCGGCTTGCTCTCAAGCACACCGAAATAAAGCGCGATGGCGGCACCGATGAATACAAACAGAAGAAGAAGGAACTTGCCCTGCTGCTTGAGGTAGGTGGAGCAAGTCTTGAAAATCACATTGCCAATCTCGAGCATGGACTTGTGTGCCTTCAGGCGGCGCACCTTGCTGAATTGCCAAAAGCCAAAGAGCAGACCCAGCAGCACGACGGCAAATCCCCAATACAGGATCGATGTGTCGGGGTTGGTTGCAAAGCCTTCCGGCATTTTCAAATCAGCCTCGCTGGCCGTCGCCAAAAAGGGCATGGCCATGAGCGCTAAAGTGGTTGCTAATTTTTTCATATACAGTAAATTTTTAGAATTTCGCAGTTGAAATTGTGCCTACAAAGATATGTTATTTTTATGAAACAGCAAAAAAAAGTTAATTGCACCCTTTTCGCCACCCTTTCCAATCCGCTGTCCCTCAATCCCTTCTCCATACCATCTCCTACCCAACTCCTACTATGGCAGGAGATGGGTAGGAGATGGGTAGGAGATGGGTAGGAGTTGATAAGGAGATGGTATTGATTGGCAGCGTGTTACGGAGGTCGGAAAAAATGGGTGGATCGGGTGGCTGTGAGGGGTGGATCGGGTGGGGCTGAAACGGGTGTTTTGGGATGGGGCGGCAGGGGCGTGTGTGTTTCTTTCATGGCATGAAGGTGAGGGGCAGGAGGGGAGTTGGACAGGAGGTCGGCGGATATTTTTTTGTCTTTGATAGTGAGCGGTTTGCGTGATGTGTGCAGAAGTTTTTTATTTTTATGAAAAAAAATGTGTATTTTTGCAGCATGATAATAAATAATGACATGGCCGCACAGACGGCCGCATTCCTATTGACTGTCAAAGCAGTAAAGCTCAACAACGAACATCCCTTTACTTGGGCATCTGGGCGCAAGTCGCCTATTTATTGTGATAACCGTGTCACGCTTTCGTATCCGGAGATACGCACGTTTATCCGCCAGCGTTTCGTGGATATTGTGAACGAGACGTGGGGCGACGTGGACGTGATTGCCGGTGTGGCCACGGGCGGCATCGCGCAGGGCGCGCTGGTGGCGCAGGAGCTGGGCAAGCCTTTCGTGTATGTGCGTTCGGAGCAGAAGAACCACGGTTTGACGAACCAGATTGAGGGCGAGGTGCACGAGGGCCAGTCGGTCGTGGTGATCGAGGATCTGGTTTCGACCGGCAAGAGCAGCCTGATTGCCGTGAAGGCGCTGCGCGAGAAGGGTTGCCATGTGAAAGGCATGGCCGCCATCTTCACCTATGGCCTTGAGGTGGCCGCGAAGAATTTCGAGCAGGAGAAGGTGGAGCTGGTGACGGTGACCGACTATGACACCCTTGTGAAGGTGGCTCAAGAGAACGAGTATGTACGCCCGACCGATCTTGATTCCCTGGCTGCATGGCGCTCGAACCCGGAGAAGTGGAGCGACGACCATATGAACGCTTAGGGACGATGCGTTGCCGGCTGAAGTTGTTGATGATATTGTCGCTGTTGCCGTTGGGCGTGAAGGCCCAGCAGGCAGCGGACAGCAGCGTGATTGTCGAGTTGCGCGGAGGCACGCGCTTCGAGATGGTCTGGGTTGCGGGAGGCGATTTCGTCATGGGCAGCAACGCCGCCCGTGGCGTGAAGGTGCACTATGATGCATCGTATCCGGAGCACTTGGTGCAGGTGGACGATTTCTTCATAGGCCGCTTCGAGGTGACCCAGGGGCTGTGGCGCGAGGTGATGGGCGACAATCCGTCGAAGTTTCAGGGCAACGATTCGCTGCCGGTGGAGCAGATCACGTGGGAGGAGGCACAGCAGTTCACCGTGCTGCTCAGCCAGATGACGGGCTACCGATTCCGGTTGCCGACGGAGGCCGAGTGGGAGTTTGCCGCCCGCGGCGGCATGCGGAGCAAGGTGCTGCCTTTCGCGGGATGCACCCGCAAGACGCTGGACGACTATTGCTGGTATTGCGTCAACAGCGACGGCCATACCCACCAGGTGGGCGGCCGCGAGCCGAACGAGCTGGGGCTGTACGACATGAACGGCAATGTGTCGGAGTGGTGTTTCGACTGGGTAGGGGAGTACAGTCCGGATCCCCAGGTTAATCCGCGCGGACCGAAGCGTGGCGACAGCCGCGTGTTGAGGGGCGGACACTATAACAGCATTTCGTCGGCGTGCACCGTGTACGACCGTGGCTGGTATGTGCCTTCGGGCAAGTGCGAGCTGTACGGCATGCGCCTGGTGATGGAGGTGGAGAAGGATTATTAGACATTAAATATATTGCACTGTTGCGCCATTTTGAGTTGAACCGTATGATTACCGTAAAAGACAAGCAGTTCAAGCCGTATATCCCCAAGGCCGAGATTGACGGCATCAACGACCGGCTGGCCGCCGAGTTGAGCCGCGACTATGCGGGCCGTGATCTGGTGGCGTGTCCCATCCTGACGGGTGCGTATATGTTTGCGGCCGATTTGTTGCGGCGGTTGACCATTCCTTGCGAGGTGTCGTTTGTGCGCTATGCTTCGTATTCGGGCATGACGAGCACGGGTCAGGTGCGCTGCATGCTGCCTTTCCCGCCGAATGTGGAGGGCCGCGACGTGCTGATTGTGGAGGATGTGGTCGACTCGGGGTTTTCGATGCGCCATATGATCGACGCCGTGATGGCGCTGCATCCGCGCAGCGTGAAGATATGCACCCTGTTTTTCAAGCCGGAGGCATTCAAGGGCGACTACAAGGTGGATTATATCGGACGCGAGATAGGCAACGAATTCATTGTGGGCTATGGCCTGGACTATGACGAGTACGGGCGCACCCTTCCCGAGGTGTACGTGCTGTCGGAATAAGCATTAGGAGAAGATCATGAAACGTATAATTCTCACTCTGGTGGCGATGGTGGCTGGCGCAGTCCTGCTGACGGGATGCGGCCCTGATGTCACTCATATCACTGTCGGTGCCGACCAGCTATACGGGCTGTGGAAAAAGACGGGCACGCAGGAATACTGGCGTTATCGCGCGAATGGTACCGGAGTGACGTGGGATGTGGCCGACGACGTCACCGAAGAGGAAAGCAACATGGTCTTCACCTGGAGTGTGGACGGCGATGTGCTGACGCATATTTTCACCGGCATCCAAGGCAACCAGGCCATCCCGAAGGTGTACACCGTCACCGAGATTTCGGCTTCGGCGATGAAGTGGAAGGATGATTACGGAATCACTTATTCATTCATGAAAGAGGAGTGATATGAAAAAAGGGTGGAAAATAGCGTTGATTTCGTTGGGTTCGCTGCTGGGCGTTGTGCTGCTTGCGGCGATTGTTGTCTTGTGGCTGCTGTTCACCCCGTCGCAGCTGACCCGCATCGTCAACGATTTGGCAGCGAAATATATCACCAGTGAGGTGCATTTCGACAAGGTGGACCTGACGCTGTTCAAGACCTTCCCCGATGCCGGGCTGAAGATCGACAATGTGTATGTGATCAACCCGATCGACGAGGCTCCGAGCGACACGGTGGCCCGCATCGGCAATCTTACGCTGGGGGTCGACCTCAAACGTTTCCTGAAAGAGAAAGACCTGATGGTGCACCAGTTGCTGCTCGACGACGTGGACGCCTCGCTGTTTGTCAATGCAGCCGGAGAGAGCAACTTCGACATATTCCCCCATTCGGAAGACACCGCCGAGAGCGAGAGCAGTTTCAGCCTGGCCAACCTCCCGGATATGGATATCAAGAAAGTGAAGGTGACCCGGCTCGACGCCACTTTCGGCAGTGTGCCCAACGGCTTGCATGCCGCGGTGGGCAACATGGACCTTTCGGTGGTCGGCACGCTGCGTGAGGGCAGGGTGGATGCCAATGTGGATATCGACGGCGACCATATCGCCTATACCAAGGCCGACTCGACAGGTGCCGCCCAGATGAAAGCCGCCCTCGACAATGTGGAGCTTGCGCTGAAGGGGGCCGGCGACCTTGAAGCGGTGGAAGGGCATCTTTCGCTGTGTGTGGAGAAAGGCACGGTCAACGCCGCCGGCACCGATTTTGTCAACCCATACCTTCAGGAATCCAAGCACGATCTGCTGTCGCTTGAAGCTCCATTTAATGCCGACCTTGACGGCATGAAGTTCCACATCGGTGACGGTCGTCTCAAGGTGGACGATTTCGCCCTGGACGTTGGAGGCGACGTGCAGCTGGCTGCCGACGACCATCCGATGCATGTGGATGCGACGGTGGCCACTGTCGGTTCGTGGCAGGTGGCGCCGCTGTTGAAGATTGTGCCCCAGAAATTCACCGGCTTTGCCAAAGGGATGGACATGGACGCCAAGGTGAGGCTCGACGCCTCTGCCGTGGGTTCGCTCACCGACAGCACTTTCCCCAAGATCAACGGCAAGGTGGTTCTGGCCGACGGCCGTTTCTACAAGCCGGATATGCTGCCCTATAAAATCAACCGTATTTCGGCCGACATGACTGCCGACATCGACCTCTCCGCCAATGGCGAGTCTGCGGTCGAGGTGCACTCGCTGAAGGCCCATACCAGAGAAACCGACGTGGCGCTGACCGGTCGTGTCGACGACCTCTTGGGCGACATGCGGATCGACGCTAAGTTAAAAGGCAACCTCCAGTTGGCCGATCTGCGTCCGATGCTGCCCGACAGTATGCCGTTGCAGGCCGGGGGCAGGGCCGACGTGAATCTGGATGCCAAATTCAAGATGAGTCAGCTGCAGTCGCAGCATTTCGACAAGATGCTGGCTAACGGGACAGTCAAGCTGCACAATCTTGACGTCACTTATGATTCTGTCCATGCTACGGCCCCTCTCCTCGATGTGGACTTGCAGCTTCCAGCCAGGAAGTTTGCCGGACGATTTGCCGGAGCCGACATCTCAGGGCGTCAGCTTGATGTGGAAATGAACGCTATTAAGGCTTCGGTCGAAAAACCGGACATCCATGTGGGCATCAACAATCCGCTGGTGCAACAGTTGGCGGCAGCTTTTGAGGTTTCGGTGGGTGAGTCGGAGGCGAACATCGACTCGATGATGGTTTCCCTCGGTGCCCTCGAGCTGAAAGGCTCTATGCGCATGGACTCCACACAAAGCAACCCTTTGCGGAAATTCAATCCCGACGTGGACATCGACATGCACAGTGCCGTGCTCTACATGCCCCAGCTGCCCGATGCCATCCGACTCTCGCAGTTCGGTTTCCAATACAATCCCCAGTTGTGTCAGATCAAAACGGCCGAGGTGAAAGTGGGCCATTCCGACTTCCAGCTCTATGGCACGGTGCACAATCTCGAGCCGTGGCTCAGTGGCGAGGGCATGCTCAATGGCGATTTGAATTTCACTTCGAATTATACCGATGTCGACCAGCTGATGAGCATGGTCAGCGGCACGGGTTCTGATGCCGACAGCCTGGAAACGATGCGCGAGGAGGACAACGTGCCTGCCGAAGCCAACCCATTCATCGTCCCGCGCGATATCGATGTCACGCTCCACACCCACATCAAGCGCAGTGTCGCCTTCGGCAACGACCTGAGCGACGTGGCCGGCAACCTGACCATCAACGACGGTACCGCCGTGCTCGACCAGATGGGCTTCGTCTGCAAGGCCGCCACCATGCAGCTCACCGCCATCTATCGTTCTCCGCGCCCCAACAATCTCTTTGCTGCTATAGATTTCCACCTGCTCGACATTCAGATCGACGAGCTGCTCGACATGATCCCCTGCGTCGACACCCTCGTGCCTATGTTGGCAGCCTTCAACGGCAATGCCAATTTCCATCTTGCCGGTGAGAGCTATCTCGATGCCCGCTACCAGCCCAAAATGAGCACACTGCTCGGCTCGGCTGCCATCAGCGGCAAGGACCTCGTGGTGCTCGACAATAACAGCATCGCCCAGATTGCCAAGCTGATGCAGTTCAAGAGTTGGAAGGATGCCGACGACAAGATCCGTATCGACAGCCTTGATGTGGAGATGACCTGCTTCCGCAAGGAGATTGAGGTCTATCCCTTCCTCCTCAATATCGGAAACTATCAGTTGTGCGCCGCCGGAAAGCATTCGCTCGACAACAAATGCAATTATCATATCGAACTGCTGAAGAACCCCCTGCTGGCTAAGGTCGGAGTCGATATAAAAGGATCGCTTTCCAAGCCCAAAATATCCCTGGGCGAGGTGCGCTATGCCGACCTCTACCGGCCAGAGAAACAGGGTGTGGTGGAAAAGCGCACGCTCGAGATGAAGCGGATGATACGAGAAGCCTTGGAGGCCAATGTCAGATAGAATTATAACCCCATGAAACCGTTCCGAAGATATCAGTCAACCATACATGGCAACTACCGAAAAGCCTATCTCCGCTGTGGCGCAATGACGGGGCTTTTGATGGTGGCCTACGCGATTGTCCGCCTGTTGATGGGATCACCCATGTCGAGTCCGGTTTCATATATCGTCGATGCGGTCTTGATCGTGGCAGTGTTCCTGTTTACTGCCTATTATCGTGCCGCATTGCCTGACAAGCGGATCACCTTCAAGGAGGCCGTCCTCTTCGGCATCGGCCTCTCCTTTGTGGCCGCCTTTGTCTATGCGATCGCATTGGGCGTTGTCGGCCTTTTGTCCCCCCAGCAAACGGTGCTCTTCACCGTGACGATGACTCCGAACGAAATCACACTCCAGGACCCCCAAATGCACTATTGGGCCTTCTGGTGGGCCATCGTCGCTTTCGTCGAGGTTGCCCTTCTGGGCTCTTTCGCCGCCTTCATAGCCGCGATATGTTTCCGCAACGAAAAGCCCCCACTTCGTCAAAAAGATAAGGAATAAAACCATATAAGTGTAATCAAAACAGTGTAATATAAATGGATATTTCGATTATAGTACCCCTCTTCAACGAGGCAGAATCGCTTCCCCATCTCGCAGAATGGATCGACCGTGTGATGGAAGAACACAATTTCGACTATGAAGTCGTCATGGTTGACGACGGCAGCAAGGATGAATCATGGAACATTATTGAAAAGTTGCATGCCGACAATCCCCGCTATCGGGGCGTCAAGTTCCGTCGCAATTATGGCAAGTCGGCCGCCCTCAATGTCGGCTTCAATGAGGCCAAGGGCGATGTAGTGATCACGATGGATGCCGACCTCCAGGATTCGCCCGACGAGGTGCCCGAGTTGTTCCGTATGGTGAAAGAGGACGGTTACGACCTGGTCAGCGGATGGAAGAAAAAACGTTACGACTCCAAGCTGGCCAAGAACATCCCGTCGAAGTTTTTCAACTGGACCACCCGCCGTATGAGTGGCATCATGCTCCACGACTTCAACTGTGGTCTGAAGGCCTATCGCCACGATGTTGTGAAGAGCATCGAAGTCTATGGTGAGATGCACCGCTATATTCCTGTCATCGCCAAATGGGCCGGTTTCGGCAAGATTGGCGAGAAGGTGGTACAGCACCGCAAGCGTGAGTTTGGCGTCACCAAGTTCGGTATGAACCGTTTCATCAACGGTTATCTCGACCTGATGAGCATCATGTTCATGTCGAAGTTCGGCAAGCAGCCCATGCATTTCTTTGGTGCGGTGGGCTCGTTGTCGTTCCTCTTTGGATTCATCTCCCTGGTGGTGGTGCTCATCATGCGCATCGCCGGACGCATTGCCCTGACCAACAGTGTCTGGTTCTATATGTCCATGTTGTTCATCCTTGTGGGTGTCATCCTTTTCCTCGCCGGATTTATCGGCGAACTCGTTTGCCGCAATAGTACTACCCGTAACCAATATTTAATCGAAAAAGAGATATGAGCCTCCAGTGCGGTATTGTGGGTCTGCCCAACGTGGGCAAGTCGACCCTCTTCAACTGTCTGAGCAACGCCAAAGCGCAGGCAGCCAACTTCCCCTTTTGCACAATCGAACCCAATGTGGGAGTCATCACCGTCCCCGACGAACGTTTGGCGAAACTTGTGGAAATTGAGCGGCCGGCCAGCGTGGTGCCCGCCACGGTGGAGATCGTCGATATCGCCGGTCTGGTCAAGGGCGCTTCCAAAGGTGAAGGACTGGGCAACAAGTTCTTGGCAGATATTCGTAACTGTGATTCCATCATCCATGTGCTGCGCTGTTTCGACGACGACAATATTACCCATGTCGACGGTACCGTCGATCCCGTGCGCGACAAGATGACCATCGATCTTGAACTCCAGTTCAAGGATCTCGAAACTATAGAGAACCGCTATGAGAAGGAGGTGAAAAAGGCCAAGGCCGGAGGCGATGCACGTGCTAAGAAACTTGTCGAGGTGATGGACCTCTACCGTCAGGCCCTGCTTGATGGCAAGAGTGCCCGCACCGTGCAGCTCGACGATAATCAGGCCGAAGTGGCTCGCGACCTCATGCTCCTCACCACCAAACCGGTCCTTTATGTCTGCAATGTCGACGAGGCTTCTGTTGTCACTGGAAACAAGTATGTTGACGCAGTCCGTGAGGCCGTCAAGGACGAACAGGCCGAGGTGTTGGTGATCGGAGCTGCTATTGAAGCCGACATCGCCGAGCTGGAAACCTACGAGGAAAAGAAGATGTTTCTCGAGGATCTGGGCTTGTCCGAAAGTGGCGTCAATCGCCTGATCAAGGCGGCCTACCGTTTGCTGAACCTCCAGACCTTCTTGACAGCGGGCCCAAAGGAATGTCGCGCCTGGACTTTCCGCAAAGGAATGAAGGCCCCCCAAACCGCCGGCATCATCCACAGCGACTTTGAGCGAGGTTTCATCAGGGCCGAGGTTATCAAGTTCGACGACTATGTGGCCCTCGGTAGCGAAGCCAAATGCCGCGAGGCTGGCAAGATCTCGGTCGAAGGTAAGGATTATGTTGTGCAGGACGGCGACATCATGCACTTCCGCTTCAACGTCTGACAAACTGATATATTGATGCACCTCAAGATACGGCATATTCTTCTCCTGGGTATCACTTCGATGCTGTTGTTTGGCTGCTCGACAGAGAAAGCCAAGTGGGCGAATATCCGCTATCACAACACCACTTGCCACTATAACGTCTGGTGGAATGGCAACGAGAGTCTCAAGGCGGGTAAGCAAAAACTTTTCAAATCGGCCATCGACGACTACACGGCCTTTCTGCCTCCTGAGAAACTCGGCACCCCAGACGATGCACGAAACATCTATCCTGAAATGGACCGTGCCATCGAAAAAGGTGTCAAGGGCATCAAGCAGCACAGCATTTATGTCAAGGGCGAAGAGCATGTCCCATATATCAAGGAGTGCTACCTTCTCACGGCCTACGGCTCTTTCTACAAGCAGGACTATGTGGCCACCGCCAACACCTGCAACATTCTGATTTCACAGTTCCCGGGCACCCGTGCCGGCGACGAAGGGGCTGTGCTGATGGCCAGATGCCTCACCCGCGAGCAGCGCTATGCCGAAGCCGAGGCCGCCCTCGACCAGCTTGTCCAACGCCTCTCCAAAGGCAATTTTGCCCGCAACCAGTCCGACAAGCTCTATCTTGCCATGGTGGAGGCCACGTTGCCTCAGTCAAAGTTCAAAAAGTGTGTCGAGTATATCCATCATACAATCGACGCCACCTCCGACCGCACCGTGAAGGCTCGCTTGACATTCCTGATGGCACAGATATATCAGCGGCTCGACAAGCGCTCTGTGGCGTCGAAATACTACCACGAAGTCCTGAAATATGGCCCCGAGTATGTCATGGAATTCAATGCCCGTCTCGGCGAAGCTTCATGCGCAGATATGCAGCATACCGATGTGGCCCGTCTGGAACGACAGCTCGACGCGATGCTCTCCGACCGGAAAAATCTTGAGTTTCGCGACCAGATTTATTATGCCAAGGGGGAAATGTACATGGGCGTCAAAGATGCACGCAAAGCTTGCGACAACTATCGCCTCAGCGTCGCCCATGCCACTGCCAACCGTGCACAGAAGGCCCGATCGTCAATCCGGCTCGCCGAGGTGCTCTTCGACATTTATGAAGACTACGACCAGGCGCAGCTCTATTACGACACCGCTATGCAGTGCATCACCAAAGATTTTCCGGCATACAAGCTCGTCAAACAACGCCACGATATGCTCACCGAACTGGTCTACTACACCCGTGCCATCTCCCACAGCGACAGCCTCCTGGCCGTCGCAGCTTTGCCCGAAACCGAGCTGATGGCGCTGATCCAGGCCAAGATCGACACGCTTAATCGCCGCGAAGAAGAAGCCCGGCAGCGTGCCCTCATCGAGGATATGAAGGCCGAAGCCAAAGCGATGCAGAACACCCTGACAGGCGACTGGTATTTCTATAATCCCAACACCGTCCAGAAAGGCAAGGAAACCTTCCGCCAGCGCTGGGGCGTACGTGTGCTCGAGGACTACTGGTTCCTGTCCCATAAGCCCTTGTCGGGCCAAATCGGCCTCATGGACGACAACCTCGCCGACGACGAAGAGACCAAAACCGACAGCGTCGACGCATCTGCCGACACCAAAAAGAACGACCCCAACGGCAATCCTTCCGACCCCCACAATGTCGCCTACTATCTGAAAGATCTGCCGCGGTCACAGCGCGCCATCGACTCTATCGACTCCCTCACTTCTCTCTGCCTGCTCAACGCCGGTTATATCTATTACGACGGCATCCAGAACACGCCCCGAGCCCTCGATTGCTACCTTCGTCTGGCCAACAACTATACCTCTCATCCCGAAATAGTACAGGCCTTCTATATGCTCTATCGCATCTACGACAAGCAAGGCAACACCCCACAGGCCAACTACTATCGCGACATGGTCCTCATGGGATTCCCCGACAGCGATTTCGCCAATCTTATCCGCGACAACGAATACTACAAGGAACTCCTTCGTCGCGACCGCCGCCTCGAGGAAGACTATGAGCAACTCTACACCCTTTATGCCCAGCGCCGTTACACCAGCGTCATCGCACTCGCCGACGAAAGCGAAGAAGTCTATGGCAACAATCCGGCTCTCGAACGTTTCCGCTATTGGAAAGCTCTGGCCTTGACACGTCGTGGTGAAAAAACCGAAGCCCTCGGCATCTTCCAAGGCATCGTCAACCGCACATCCACCACCGACTCTATCCATCCGCTCGCCCTCGCTCAAATCGAACGGCTTAACAGCGACACATCCACCATCGCCCAGCGCGACGAATCCATCACCGATCGCGACATCTCCCGGAGCCCGATAGCCTCCCGGCTGCCGACGGCACAACCCGCTGAAGATGATGAAGAAGAACTGCCTGAAGAATCCCAAGTCTACCGCTACCGCGAAAACCAGCAGCACTACGTGGTTGTCGTCATCAACGACCGTCGTCTCAACGTCACCGAAATGCAATACAAAATTGCCGACTTCAACACCAAATACTACACCAATAGCGGATACAAAGTCGATGCATTCATGTTCACCGACACCACCCAAATCATCAACATCCACCGCTTCATGACAGCCGACCAGGCCATGGGCTACTACCGCCACCTCTGCCAGCAGGAAAGCCCCCTCCGCGCCTACTCAGACACAGACTACACCGTATTCGCCATCTCAACCCAGAACTACGCCACATTCTACAACCGCAAGCGCCCCGAGGCTTATATGCCCTTCTTCCAGCGCTATTATATTAATAAAATGAATTAAATATTTTAATAACAAACATTTATGGCAAAAACAATGGAAATGGAAAACAGTCCGCTTAACATGATCACCGATGGCACCCTCATCAAGGGCGACATCAAGGCTGAAGGCGATTTCCGTCTCGACGGAACATTGCAGGGTAACATCGAACTTAACGGCAAGCTCGTCGTCGGCGACACCGGCGTGGTCAACGGAAACGTCCTCTGCATGAACGCCAACATCATCGGCTCTGTCAACGGCAACCTCTCTGTCAAAGAGCTCCTTTCGCTCCACTCCACCGCTAGAGTCCGTGGCGACATCCTTATCAACAAACTCAGCATCGAACCCGGCGCCGTATTCTCCGGCAAGTGCCGCATGATCGACGAAATCCGGGCTCAGCAGGAAGAGGAATCCGTCGCCGAACAGAACGCCGAATAAATGCAGACACTGCTTGCGCTCTTCGAACAATGGGCCGGCGAGCGTTGCATTGAGAGCCACTGCCTTAACGGCGGTGGCTCCAACCGGCATTACTATCGGTTGCGTTCCGCCTCCCACCAATGTGTAGGCGCCATAGGCGAGAGCATACGCGAAAACGAAGCCTTCTTCGCCATCTCCCGCCACATGCTCGACAAAGGCATCCCGGTGCCCAAAATCTACGCAATCGACCCCACCCGTCGCTGCTATCTCCAACAAGATCTTGGCGACGAGACACTCTATCTCCATCTCTTTGAGAAAAAACGGCAGGGTGGGGGATTCGACGCCGAAATGCTCACCCTCTACAAACAAGCGCTTGCCGACCTGGCAACCATCCAGATCGCCGGCCGCGACCTGGATTTCTCAGTGGCATTCCCCCGCGCCGAATTCGACCGCAGGGCAATGCTTTGGGACCTCAACTACTTCAAATACTATTTCCTCAAACTCGCATACATCCCCTTCGACGAAGAACGGCTCGAAAACGATTTCAACAACTTCATCGACTTCCTCCTCCAGGCCGACACCTCCTTCTTTGTATATCGCGACTTCCAGTCCCGCAACATCATGATCCACGACGGGACACTCTACTACATTGACTATCAGGGCGGGCGGCGAGGCGCGGCCCAATACGATGCCGCCTCGCTCCTCTACAGCGCCAAGAGCGACATCCCTCAACCAGCCCGCACCGAACTCCTCCAGTATTATCTTGACAAATTGCTGGGCCGCTCCAACCCCGCTCCAACCCCGCTCCAACCCAACCCCTTCGACAAAGCCACCTGGTACGACCATTTTTGGGGCTATGTCATGATCCGAATCATGCAGGCCATGGGTGCCTATGGCTATCGGGGCTATTTCGAACGCAAACCCTATTTCCTCGAAAGCATTCCCCTCGCAATTTCCAACCTCCGTTGGGTCGTAGAAAACCATCCCCTTCCTGTCGATCTCCCCGAGCTACAGCGCGTGTGGAGCGCCATTGTCGACCGTGCCCCTACATCCCCGGTCCTTCCGTCCTCCCTCACCGTCCGTGTTGGCAGCTTCAGCTACAAACAAGGTCTTCCAGACGATCCCAGCGGCAACGGCGGCGGTTTCATCTTCGACTGTCGTGCCCTCCCTAACCCTGGCCGCTACCCGGAATATCGCCAGTATACGGGGAAAGACAATCCCGTCATTGAATTCCTTGCCAATGAACCCTCTGTCGCCGCATTCCTCTCTAATGCCAAACAACTTGTAGCCCAGAGTGTCGACAAGTATCTCGAACGCCATTTCACGCATCTTGAGGTTCATTTCGGCTGCACCGGCGGGCAGCATCGCTCTGTTTATTGTGCTGAGCAATTGTCCGGCTGGCTCCGCTCAAATTATCCTGATATTATAGTCGAAACAGTACATCGTGAGCGTCCTTCCTGATGTCTTAATTGTTTATAAATTAGTGATCTGTGTGTCTGTTTGTAAATTAATTGAAACTTTCTTGCAGTAGTTCAATAATTTATTCGTATCTTTGCAATTGAAATTAAAAGATGCATTGCAACAAAATAAATTCAGAATATGAAAGGTAAAACTATCATTCAAATTGTCCTAGGCCTTGCTATAGTGGCCCTCGCTGTGCTGCTCTACAACAGCATTATGACTCCTGTCCGTTTCGAAAACGAGTACAACAAGCGCCGTGACGCCTGCGCCGACAAACTGAAAGCCATACGCACCCTCGAGGATGCGTACAAAGTCACCTATGGCACCTATACGGGTAGTTTCGATACCCTTATTGGTCGTCTTATGAACGAAGACAGCATGAAAATTGTCAGCAAGGTGATCAACCGCAACGTCATTCCTGCGGATGTCGACATCAACGAAATCTCAGAGAGTGAGGCTGTCAGTAAAGGATACATTTCCCGTGTGGAAGTCTGCGTCAATCCTGTCGCTAAACTGCGTGAAGACGGCAAACTGCCTATCCTTGATGCCAATGGTCACACCCGTCAGATGACTGATGCCGAAATCACCAACCTTCGTTATGTTCCTTATCCCAAGGGAGAGCAAAATGAATTCGAACTTCAGTCCGGTATGTTGGAGAAGAGTGGATTCTTTGTCCCCGTCTTCGAGTGCAAGGTGCCTCTGAAAGTACTTCTTGGCGATATGGATCACCAGTTGGTTGTCAATAAGATCGCCGAAATTGAAAAAGTTGCTGGCCGCTATGCTGGTTGGAAAGTTGGAGACATGACTCAGGCTGTCACCGATGGTAACTTTGAATAATTCACCCTATGTCGTATAGAAGTAAGACCTTGATCACTACATCGAGTGCGACTACTTCTTACGGTAAAAGATTATCCATTTGCCTTATGCCAAATGGATTTTCTTTTTCCGAAGTGTCGTCTGATGGACATCTATTGACTATTGGGGAGGCTGACGGGATGCATGCTGTAACTATGACCTCCGTGATCAACGATGTGAAGGCTTTCTTTACAAGCGTGAATATCCGCCCGCTCTCCTATCGGTCTATCGAGTTGATCGTGTTGAGCAACGACAGCGTCTGGGTGCCCGATGATCTCTATGACTCCAGTGCCAATCGCAGTTATCTGAATTTAGTAGGGGCAACTGCCAGCGGCATCCATACCTTCCATAGTGATATGTTGGCCTCAACGGCAGTCTTTTCTGCCAATGATATGTTGACCACCGCATTCAAGATCGCTTTGCCGGGTTTGATAGTTAAGCATCAACATGCTAAGGTCGCTGTCGAAGCTCTCTGCCAGCGCAGTGATAGCCATCCCGTGATGCTTCTCTTTTGGCGTCAGGGACGGCTTGACATTGACATATTCCGAAACGGCCGCTACCAGTATGGGAACACGCTTAAGGTCGCAGACGACAAGGATGCTCTCTACCATATTGTCGAAGTGATGAAGACCTATGGCGTTGACACTTCCAATGCTGAACTTTTACTCTGTGGCGATGTCGACCGCTCACGCTACGCTTTTGTCAATCCCTATTTTCCAAAGGTCACTCTTTTCTCCGGCCTGGTGGATTCCTCCTCACCCCAATTCATTGGGGTGCACACCTACCGGCATGCTCTAATATTAATGTAGACAGCTCCACAATGCGAATCATCGCCGGCAATCTCAGAGGGCGCCGACTTAACCCGCCGCAAACGCTCCCAGTACGTCCCACAACCGATATGGCTCGTGAGAGCCTGTTCAATATTCTGAACAACTATATCGATTATGAGGACTGCTCGGTGTTGGATCTCTTTGCAGGCACAGGTGCAGTCTCCTTCGAATTTGTATCCCGTGGGGCATGGGAGGTGACTGCCATCGACATCAACGTCAAATGCACCGAATTTATCATGAAGACGGCTGCCGACTTCAATGTCCGCAATATCCATGTGGTTCGGGCCGATGTCTTCAATCTCCTCAAACGGGCTAACCGCAAATTCGATGTGGCTTTTGCCGATCCTCCATACGCATTAGATGACCTTCCTGCATTGCCTAACCTTGTCTTCGACTCCCATATCCTTTCCGACAACGGAATCTTCATCCTTGAGCATCCGCGTGATTTTTCCTTTGCCGAACATCCCCATTTTTGGCAGCATCGTGCCTATGGAAAAGTTAATTTCTCCTTCTTTGCTATGGAGGTCGATCAGAACGACAATGATAATTAATTGCAACACAATATGAAAGCCGTATTAAAAACCAACTTCAGTTTCCCTCGTCAAAAAAGCCTCTATGTGGGCAAAGTGCGTGACGTTTATAACATCAACGACCAGTATTTGGCTATGGTCGTCAGCGACCGAATCTCTGCTTTTGATGTGGTTCTCCCTAAAGGCATCCCCTACAAGGGGCAGGTCCTCAATCAGATTGCAGCCAAGTTCCTTGATGCCACTTCCGACATCCTCCCTAATTGGAAGATTGCCACTCCCGACCCGATGGTCACCATCGGCCTCAAATGTGAGGGTTTCCGTGTCGAGATGATTGTCCGTGGCTATCTGGCAGGTTCTGCTTGGCGCGAATACAAAGCCGGCGCCCGCACCCTTTGTGGTGTTGCTCTTCCTGAGGGCATGGTCGAAAACCAAAAATTCCCCACACCCATCGTCACTCCCACCACCAAAGCTGACGAAGGGCACGACGAAAATATCAGCCGTGATGAGATCATCCGCACCGGACTGGTGAGCAAGGAGGACTATGACCAACTCGAGCGCTATGCCCTGCAACTCTTCGAGCGTGGCACCAAGATTGCTGCCGAGAAAGGCCTCATCCTTGTCGACACCAAATATGAGTTTGGAAAGCGCGATGGGAAAATCTACCTGATCGACGAAATCCACACACCCGATAGTAGCCGCTATTTCTATGCCGATGGCTACGAAGAACGTTTGGCACGTGGCGAACATCAGCGCCAGCTGAGCAAGGAGTTCGTCCGCGAATGGCTCATGGAGAACGGTTTCCAAGGCAAAGAAGGCCAACAGGTGCCAGAAATGACCGACGAGATTGTGAACAGTATCAGTGACCGTTATATTGAACTCTACGAGCATATCACTGGCGAGCCTTTCCGCAAAGCTGATGAATGTGCCGACATAGAGGCCCGCATCCAGAAGAACGTCACCGACTGTCTCGCCACGCTCTGATGGAGATTGAGCGCAAATTCCTTGTCGCAAAGCTTCCTGCCAACCTCGAGTCATTTCCTCACGCCGAGATTGAGCAAGGTTACCTCTGTACATCGCCAACCCTGCGTGTTCGCAGGGTCGGCGATTCTTTCATCCTCACTGTCAAGGAAAAATTGCATTCCGACAGCTCCGCCATTGTCAACCGTGAGGAGGAATTCTCCCTCTCTGGGGACCAGTATGCGATGCTGAAAGCTAAATGTGATGGCAATATGGTTCTCAAAACACGATACAGAATCCCCCTTGACGGTGGACTGACAGCCGAGCTTGACATTTTTCATGGTACCCATGACGGACTTCGTCTGGTCGAGGTTGAGTTTCCTGACCAGGCCTCAGCCGACGCTTTCCTGCCCCCTGTATGGTTCGCATCCGACGTGAGCGACGACCACCGCTATCGCAACTCTTGGCTGGCTCATCACGATAGTATCCTATAGCCAACGTCACCATGAAACGAATCCCCCACACATTTACGATTGTCTTCGCTCTGATAGTATTTGCTGCGGTGCTCACTTGGATTGTGCCCGCAGGCGAGTATGTCCGTCAGTCTGTCGATGGTCGTGAGGTGGTCGTCTCCGACTCCTATCATCGTGTCGATGCCGCGCCACAAACCTGGCAGATATTCTCTGCCTTTTTCAACGGTTTCGTTGACAAGGCCGACATCATCGTTTTCATCCTTATGGTTGGTGGCGCATTTTGGATTCTCAACAACAGCCACGCCATCGATGTCGGCGTAATGGCGTTCCTGCGACGCGTGCAGCGTTTAAGCAGATTCAAGCTGATACGGAAACTGGGGGTCGAAAACATCATCATCACCCTCGTAATGGTCATGTTCAGCCTCTTCGGCGCCATCTTTGGCATGAGCGAGGAAACCATCGCCTTTGTCGTCGTTTTCATTCCTCTGGCCATTTCTATGGGCTACGATTCCATCGTCGGTGTTTGTATGTGCTATGTGGCCGCACATGTCGGATTTGCTGGTGCCATGCTCAACCCCTTCACTATCGGCATCGCACAGGGCATCGCGGGGATCCCTCTTTTTTCCGGTCTTGAATATCGCTTTTTCTGCTGGGTGGTGCTTACGGTCATTGGTATATCCTTCGTGCTATGGTACGCCCACAGAGTCAAAGCCGTGCCCGAACGCAGTCCTGTGCATAAAATCGACGACTATTGGCGCGAGCGTATTCAGTCCAGCGATCAGGCAAACCTCTCTTCCCGACAGATCCTCATCCTCTTGCTCCTTCTCCTCACCATCGTCGCCCTTGTGGTCGGCGTGCTCAAATTCGGCTGGTACATCGCCGAGATCTCAGCCCTCTTCCTGGCCATGGGAATCATCGCCGGCATCCTCGACCGCCAGTCGGCTGACAACATTGCCAAACTCTTCCTTGCCGGCTGCAAGGATATCCTCTCAGCCGCCCTCGTGGTGGGGCTCGCCAGCGGCATCATCTTCATCCTCAAAGACGGTCATGTCATCGACACCCTTCTTTATGGTCTCACCCGTAGCCTTGCCCAGACTGGCGAAGTGGCTTCCCTCGCCGTCATGTATCTCTTCCAGACTCTCCTCAATGTCATCATGCCCAGTGGCTCAGCAAAGGCGGCCCTCACCATGCCCATCATGACGCAGTTTGCCGACCTTATCGACATCTCACGGCAAACCACCGTTCTTGCTTTTCAGTTTGGCGATGGATTCACCAATATGATCACCCCCACCAGTGGAGTCCTCATAGGTGTTCTTGGCATGGCGAAAATTCCCTACGGCACATGGTTCCGCTGGGTATGGAAATTCATTCTTGCGCTTGTCCTTATCGGATTCCTCCTTCTCCTCCCCACCCTCTGGCTCACCCTTCCAGGATTCTAGCCACTCCGACTTAATTTACTGACGAGCAAGGGGTAGAGGATGGGATAGCCTTGTTCATCATTCTTTTTCGATTATGACAATAATATCCGCTAGAGCCCGTTGATAAGTATATGAAAAAAGATCGTATCCATCGCCATCAGACAACATGTTCGGTGGTATTTCATGTGGTAACAATTCTCCTGTTGCTTGGATTGTCTTTACCCATGGCGGCACAAGACAGTCTGTACGCACGCCGTATGATTCGTGATCTGACTTCGCCCTCTATGTTTGGCCGGGGTATGCAGCATAGGGGCGATTCGATAGCTGCCGCATATCTGCGTCAGGAATTTCGCGCCATCGGAGTGAAGCCCTTGTGTAAGGACTACTACCAGTATTTCCGTTTTCCTATGACACGGACGACTCCCCCCATCGTCAAGTCAGGTTACAGAAGCCAGAATGTGTGTGGCTATCTGCCTGGAAGTAGCGACTCCATGATTGTCTTCACTGCGCACTATGAGCACCTTGGCATGAGTGGTGACACTATATTCTTTGGTGCTCACGACAATGCTAGCGGCACAGCAGCCGTGATGGACCTTGCACGCATATATAGCCAACAGCCTCACCATTACACCTATGTCTTCCTCCTTTTTGGAGGCGAAGAATCGGGCTTGGTTGGATCCTCATTCTTCGCCGATTTGCCTCTTGTCAGTCTTCAAAAAGTGAAGCTGTTGGTGAATATTGATCTGTTCTGTGGTGGCGACGACGGCCTCATGGTAGTGAATGCCAATGATGATCGGACTAGGCAATATGTTGACATCCTGGATGATGTGAATGCCAAACATGGTTATGCCGCAAAGATTGGACGGAGGAACAACGCACCCAACAGCGACCATTATCACTTCACTTCATTGTGTCCTGCCATTTTTATCTACACACTAGGAGGCCCCTATGGCGGATACCACAGCCCCGACGACAAATGCGAGAGTTGCGGCCTTGGGCACTATCATGATTTTCTTCTGTTGATAAGGTCAATGCTGGAGGCCATCGAAGCCCTTTAGCCTTTTTATAATCCAAGCCTGCGGTTAATCAGATTGACGATGCGGGTGTTGGTTTCCGCTATCTCGCCGCTTCCGTCGACGCTGACAAGGAGCCCCGAAACGCGGTAGTAGTCAAGCACGGGCTGGGTTTTCAGGTCATACTCCTCAATTCGGTGGCGGATCACATCCTCATTGTCATCGCTTCGGTTACTTATGGCAGCACGTTCGTGTATCCGGCGCACCAATTCGTCGCGCGGTACGTCGATGGCCACCACACAATCAATCTTCCTATCCAGTTTTCGAAACAGGAATTCGAGCGTTTGGGCCTGTTGCACGGTGCGCGGATAGCCGTCTATAATGCAACCTTCGGGGCGATGGGGCATTCCCTTGCGTTCGATATCAATAGGATCAAGGTCGGCATCGGGCGAGGGCAATGTGCTGCGAAGCGAAATGGCTCGCGCGAGCAGCCCCGCTACGATGTCATCGCCCACAAGGTCGCCGCGGTCCATGATGGCCTTTGCCCGTTGGCCTAGGGGCGTTCCTAAGGCCACTTCCTGTCGCAGCATTTCACCTGTTGAGATATGGAGAAAATCGTATTTTTCGGCCAGCAGTTGTGCCTGCGTGCCCTTGCCGGCGCCGGGCGCTCCAAAAATGACAATGTTGATCATGGCTCTGTGCTATTTGTGTTGTCTGTTTGCGTCACGGCAACATCTGTCCCCGTCCGCTTCGAAAGTATAACGGACGGATTCTGTTTTTATTGTCTATGTAGTAGAAATGGATGCGGCTTTGGCAATGTCAATCGTCAAGCGAATAGCCAAAACTCTTCAGTGCCCGCTCGCTGTTGCGCCAGTCTTTGAGCACCTTGATGTGTAGACTCAGGAAACAGCGTTTTCCGGTGAATTCCTCAATGTCCTTCCTGGCTTCGATGCCAAGCTTTTTGATGGCTTTCCCCTGATGTCCGATAATGATGGCCTTCTGCGATTCGCGTTCCACAAAGATGATGCACGAGATATTGTCGATGCCGTCGCGTTCTTCGTAACTTTCCACCGCCACCTCGCAACTGTACGGAATCTCTTTCTGATAGTACAACAGGATTTTTTCCCTCACAATCTCGCTCACGAAAAACCTCATCGAGCGGTCCGTCAATTCGTCCTTGGGGAAGTAGGCGGGATGTTCCGGCAGCAGGTCGATGATGTGGTCAAATATTTTGTCGATGTTGAACCTTTCGGTGGCCGAAGCCGGTATGACGATGGCCCGTGGGATGGTCTCCTGCCAATAGGCAATCTTCTCACGGATGGTCTCTTGGTCTGAAAGGTCGATTTTGTTGATGATCAGCAGTATGGGGGTGTTTGAGTTGATCACCTTGCTCAGCACTTGCTGGTTCTTGAAAGTCTCTCCGATTTCGGTCACCAGCAGGAACAAGTCGGCGTCAACAAGCGCGCTGTTGACAAAACCCATCATCTGTTCGTGCAGCTTATAGTGGGGGTTGACAATGCCCGGTGTGTCGGTGTAGATAATCTGGAAATCGTCGCCATTGACGATTCCCATAATGCGGTGGCGCGTGGTTTGCGCCTTGCTGGTGATGATGCTCAGCCGTTCGCCGACAAGGGCATTCATCAGGGTCGACTTGCCCACATTGGGGTTGCCGATAATGTTGACAAATCCTGACTTGTGCATTAGAAGTACTCTATCGTGCGGATGGTGGTGTAGGTAGGTATCTTGCGGTCGCCTAGCAGATCATATTCAACACATTTGATCCAGTTGCCGTGCGAGTCGTATTCGCGCTCGTACAGTGTGATGAACATCTCCGGCTCCTCTTCGGTATAGTCATAGAGGGTATAGCTTGTCGGTTCTCCCTGTTCATCGTATTCCCATCGTTTCTCCTGCACCTTGGTCTTCGACCTGTCGTAGATGACGGCCTTGTTGATCGTGCCGTCGGGATTGAAGGTGTACACCTCGCGCTTGAACACATCGTTCACATGGTCGTTGTAGCTGCGCTGGCTGATGCGTCCCAAGGCGTCGTGTTTGAGCAGCAGGCGACTCTCTATCTGGCGTTCTTCGTCCTCCACATAGGTTTCGGTCAACACCAGGTCACTGTTGTAGATGTAGTATGTCCTGCCCACCACGCGGTCGTGGTTGTCGACAATGTGCTCCAAGGTGGTCAGCCCGAATCCGTCGTGTTTGTAGCGGGTGCGGAATATCACCTCTTCGGCAACAGACAGGTACACCATCTGACGGCGCTGGCCTCGGTCGTTGTATTCTGTGATCAGATGTTCCAATCTGTCACCATTCTCCAGATTGTCGTTCAGGTCATAGTGTGTCTCGTACATCATCGCATCTATGCGTTTCACCGTGCCGTGCAGTCCGTCGTCCTGCAGGTCGTGTCCCGTTTGTGCACCGGCGCTCAAGGCGCTGGCTATGAAGATTAGGGCGATGAGTGTTCTTGCTGTTTTCATGGTTTAGACAGGTCTGTTTTTATTATTTAGTTAACGCTCCCCTCTATTTATTATTGTGTCGGCCGAAAAAAATATATTGTATCGCCGTCAATGCTGTAGCATAAACCGTTTGCGGGTCAGATTGTTGCATCCGTCATACACGTCCACTTGCAATTCGTTTCTGCCTGCTTTCAGTTGTCCCCCGACGTGGATGCTGAGGGTGTTGCTTTTCCCGTCGTATTCTCCAAGTATCCACGTCCCGTTCAAGTAGCAATGGTATGTCTCAATGCCCGAAAGGTTGTCCTGTATCTTCACTTTCAGCACTTTCGTCTTCAATGGGCTCTGTTCCTTGAAATTGATGGCCCCTACCGTTGGAGGTTCTGTGTCGGCCATCAGCGCGAATGTGCCGAAGTCCTTCACCTCCGCTGTGTACCATCCGTCGGCATAGGTGGTCTTGTATGCAATGTTGCGGCTTCCGTCGATGCGGACTATCGTCACTTTGTCGGATGTGACGTTGATGTTCGACGACTCGCGGACCGACAGCTTGTAGCTCTTGTGCGGCGGTATCTGGTGCCGGACGGGCATGATCGTATATGCCGGCGACAAACATCCCGCGGCAGTCGTGGTCTGGTAGGCTATCTCGTCATTGTCGTACAGCGTCTTGGCCTCCATGTCCACGCGCAGCGTGTTGCCCACATGGCGGTAGGCTTTGCTGTAGATCACCTCTTCGCCGTGAATCACGTCGCTCCGCATCGGCAAGTTGGCCGGCGGCACGCTCCTCACGTAAAATGTCCGTTCCGTCATGTTGCCTTTCAGGTCGTACACCTTCACCGTGACGCTGTGCTTCGACCCCACGTCAAACTCCAAATGGCCATTGTTTTTTCTCAGCGGAACCCATTGTCCTTCAATGCCCTGCAATCCTCGCGTCAGCAGGTAGGCTTCGCGTGTATTGCCGTAATGTTTCCAGTCGATCAGCGCGTTCGCCACCCGTGTCGAGTCGTTCTTGAAGGCCTCTGTGGTGTATTTGAAAAACGGGTGTCCGTCGACGGAAATCTCCATGTGGTCGTAACCGTTCTTTTTGGTCGACCCTTCTGCGGCATCAGTGGCATATACACCCAGGTAGCACGAACCTCCCACCAGCACCGTGTCGCCGGCCAGCATGACGGGCTCGCGGCTTCCGTTGACGGTCGACACGGCATCCGAAGGATAGATGCGTATCCCCCTGATTGTGGGCGCTATGCCGTCGCGGTAAGGAAGGCCGAACAGCAGCGGGTTGATGAGCTTGCCGCTCTCGGGATGGCGTATCTCGAAGTGCAGGTGTGGGCCGGCACTGCCGCCAGTGTTGCCCGAGTGCGCCACCAGCTGCCCTTGGCGCACCGGTATGAGGCCTTCGGGCACATCCTCGGTGAAAGCGTACGCGTGCAGGTCGTATTGCCGCTCTTTCACCCATGTGCCGATGGCACCGGCGAAATCATTCAGGTGCATATACACGCTGGTGTATCCGTTGTCATGTTTGATGAACAGCACTTTTCCGCCGCCCCACGGCGAAATGCTGATGCGCGACACATATCCGTCGGCCACGGCGTACACCGGTACCCCGATCACGCCGCCCACCCTCATGTCGAGCCCTCCGTGGAAATGGTTGGCCCGGAATTCGGCAAAGGTGGCCGAAAGCGCCACATCCGTCTTCATCGGCAACGTGAAGCAGTTCTGAGGCAGCGACTGTGCAGTGGCGCTCGCCGCGCACCATATCGCCAGGATCATGCTGATTGTTCTCTTATTCATGGCTGTTGTAGATTGAAAGTCGGTTCAATATTGGGGTGGCCAGCGCGGAGTCGACACTCAGCCGCAGCGCGTCGGCCTCAACGCTCTCCGTGCGCACTATCCGTTTGTAGCCTATCGTGGTTCCTTCTGCCAGCATGTGCCACTGCCCGTCCTGGCCGCGGTAGTCGAGGTGAAAGCCCGACACCCTTTGTCCCAGCGGGATGTACTCCTGCAGCACCACCATGTCGAAACGCACCGCCTGCGGCCATTCCACGACGGCTTCTGCCGTGGAGGCATCGTCGTCCTGCGCCCAGTAGCTGTGGTAGCTGCTGTCGGTCAGGTTCTTGGCTGCGTACACATCGCCCTTTCGGTGCTTGCCTTTGACGATGGCGCCCTTGGCCAGGTCGTGTGCGAACACCCGTTCACGCTCGGCGCGGAATTCCACCAGCCGCAGCGAGTCTTCGGCGGCAATCCGGCCCCGACGGTCGATAGGCACATTCAGCATCATCAGGGCATTGCGCCCCACCGAGTTGTAGTAGATTTCCATCAGCTCGTCCACGCTCTTCGGCTGTTCGTTTTCGTGGTAAAACCATCCCGGCCGTATCGACACATCCGCCTCGGCAGGCACCCATGCCGCGCCGTGTGCTTCGCCCTGTGTCAACTTATCCAGCGCCGGGGCGCCTGCACCCGGTGTGTGGCCGGCCACATTCAGGGTGGACCAGCATGTCTCGCCGGCACGGCCTTCCTCGTTGCCCACCCAGCGGCATCCGGGTCCCACATCGCTGAACACCACGGCATGCGGCTGCGACTCTTTGACGGTCCGGTTGAACAGCTCCCAGTCGTACGTCTGTTTCCTCCCGTCAGGACCCTCGCCGTTGGCCCCGTCGAACCATTGCTCATACACACTCCCATATCCGCTCAGCACCTCGCGCAGGGTGTTCACAAACACTTCATTGTACGAATCGGTGCCATACGACGGGTCGTGCCGGTCCCACGGCGACAGGTAGAATCCCTTCTTGATCCTGCCCTCGCAGGCATCGCTGAATTCGCGCAGCACATCCCCCTTGCCGTCCCGCCACGGGCTCTGGGCCACAGTGTGGCGGCTGAACAGGCTGGGCCACAGGCAGAAACCGTCGTGGTGCTTGGCCGTCAGCACGATACCCTTCAGGCCTCCCGCCAACGCCACATCCACCCATTGGCGGCAGTCCAGGTCGGTCGGCATGAACACACTCTCGCTCTCGGCCCCGTCGCCCCATTCCACATCGGTGAAGGTGTTGGGCCCGAAATGGCACATCATGTTGGTTTCCATCTGCATCCAGGCAAGCTGGTCGGCCGTGGGCACGGCACCATAGGGCTCCGGCTCCGGCGCTTCTCCGCCGCATCCGGCAAGCATCACCACGGTTGCCAGGCCGACAAACAAGGCTTCTTTCTTCATCGTAAACATTTTTTTGCAGTTCAAAATCCAAAATTCAAGCATACGAATCTTGTCCCAAAATCCAAAATGCAAATATACGAATTATGTCCCGAATGGCACAAAATAGTTTTCCACAATCGCATCTTTTCCTGCTCGACGCAGCCTGTTTTCCCGCCCCTCCGGACGCCTTTTTTCCATCCCCGTAATCCACTCTCCCTCAATACCTTCTCCATACCAACTCCTACCCAACTCCTTCCATGGTAGGAGTTGGGTAGGAGTTGGTATGGAGTTGATATGTGGAAGTCAGGTAGTTAGCGGATTGTTGGAGCGTCGGATCACTATGCTGGATGGATGGACGGAGTATTCACATTCGACTGTTGAAATGTCTTTTTGCGAGAGGGGAATCGGGTGAGGGAAAATGCGTAATTTTGCATCGTAAAAATGTGGCATTTGTGAAACGTTCGCTTTTGGCTATTGCACTTGTCCTATGGATGTTACCGACGGTGTCGGCGCAATGTGGTTTTGTGTCGGCCACGGCGGAGGGCGTGTCGTTGTGCTATCGTGTCAATGCCGATGGTGTGACGGCTACGCTGACGCACCCCGAAAGGGATTGGCCTTATTATGGGGCAGGCAAGCCGAAGGGAGGCATTGCGGTGCCGGCCACGGTGACGCATTCCGGCAAGGAGTATCGTGTGGCGGCTATTGACAGTTACGCCTTCTACGGATGCGATTCGATCACCTCGATATGTCTGCCCGATGGGGTTGTCCGCATCGGCACGCAAGCCTTCAACGGGTGCCGCAACATGAAATCGATCGCCATGGGCCGAGAGCTGAAGGCAATAGGTGAGGGGGCATTTGCCTATTGCGCCGCGATGGATTCGTTGGTGCTGCCCGCTACGGTTGATTCCGTCGGAATGCTGGCGTTTTCGATGTGCACCGGTCTGCGGCATGTGGAGATGAGCGAGGGACAGCGCCGGCGGTGCGGTTCGACGGTGTTCCATGGGTGCGAACTACTTGGAGAAAGGATGGAGGGGAGCAGTAGGGGAGAGGGTGAATTTTTGAAAAAAATGGATGCCAAAACCGGATTTTGAAGCAACGCGGCAGGATTTGGCTGAAAAAAAATTGTTTGATTTTATGAATGTTGCAAAATATTTTTGACGAAACCGCGTTTGTATCAAAGAAAAATCGTAATATTGCGTTTTGAATATAGGCCTATAATATGATTCAAAGAAAGTTGAAAACCCTACTAAGAGGTACGCTGTTTGGAGCTGCTGTGCTGATGGCGTTCAGCGTGGGAGCGCAGGATGTGCCGTTTTCACAGTTCTATGCAAATCCGCTGTATTTGAACCCTGGTTTTGCCGGTTCGGCCGTGGCTCCGCGCGTGTCGATGAGCTATCGTGCCCAGTGGCCGGGACTGGTCAGTGCATATACCACGGTGTCGGCTTCGTACGACCAGTATTTTGATGATCTGCATGGCGGTCTTGGCGTGATTCTCTTGACCGACCGTGTGGGTGACCATGGTGCTTTGTCGACCAGCCATCTGGGCCTTATGTATGCGTTCCGCTTCCAGTTGGCCCGTGACCTCTTTGTCAGCGCAGGACTGCAGGCATCGCTTGTCAACAATCATCTGCGTTGGGACGAGTATCTGCGTTTTCCGGAGCAGATTGACCGCGAGTTGGGTTTTTCCTTTACGACGATGCCGGCTCCTCCTGAGAAGCTGTCGCGTTGGAGCCTTGATTTCAATGCCGGTGTGTTGATGTCGGGATCCAAGTGGTATGCCGGACTTGCGGCTTCGCATCTGACGCAGCCCAACCAGGCATTTTATTCTGAGGACCGAGTGCCCATCAAACTGACTGTGCACGGGGGTGGACTGATCAATGTGGCTGAAGAGAGCCGCCGCCAGTCGTCGCTTGGCCTTGGCGCCCCGATCATCAATCCCAATCTGATCTATCAGTATCAAGGTGGCGGCCATACTTTCAATTATGGCGTCAATCTTGACTGGCAGCCGTTTGTGGTGGGCGTGTGGTTCCGCCACAGCACTGTCAATGTGGATGCTTTCATCTTCATGGCCGGTGTGCAGTACGACTATTTCAAGATCGGCTACAGCTATGATGTCACGGTGTCGAAGATTGCGAACAGCACAGCTGGTACGCATGAGATTTCGCTTGGACTGCTGATGCCTGTGCCCGAACACAAGAAGAAGGTGAAGGCCATACGCTGTCCGTCGTTCTGATGAAAGGGTGAAACAAAAAAGGAATTGTTACGTTAATAATAGAATAATACATTAAAATAGAAAAATCTATGAAAATAGTCAGATTTTCATGCTTGATTTTGGCATCGATGCTGATGCTGACTTCGTGCTGGAACAAGAGCAGCAAGTCGGCAACCACGGGTTGGAACCTGAACGATCCGACATGGGGCGGATATGATGTGTCCGACCGTACGCAGCAGGGCACTGCTCCCGGACTTGTCTTCATTGAGGGCGGTTCGTTTGTGATGGGGCATATTTCGGAAGATGCCCGCTACAAGTGGGACAATGTGGCGCATACAGTCACGGTGTCGTCGTTCTATATGGACGAGACGGAAGTGAGCAACGAGTCGTATGGCGAGTTTGTGTATTGGATGCAGCGCGCCTATGGCGAAGAGTATCCCGAGAAGGTGCGTGCCATCTATCCCGACACCAATGCATGGCGCGACAAGCTGGCATGGCGTGAGGGTTTTGTGGACTATTATTTCCAGAGCCCGAGCTACAAGGACTATCCCGTGGTGGGTGTGACCTGGGAGCAGGCTCAGGCTTTCTGCACATGGCGCACCGACCGTGTGAACGAAAAGGTGCTTATTGATATGGGTATCATCATGCTCGACCAGGAGAATATCGGTACGGGTGCATTCCAGACCGATGTGTATCTGGCAGGCCGTTATGAAGGCGAGACCAAGAAGGGTATTCCCGACTTGAATCCTACCAATGGCGGCGAGGAGCGCAATGTGCGCCAGGCTGACGGTATCCTCTATCCGTACTATCGTCTGCCAACCGAGGCTGAGTGGGAGTTTGCCGCTCTGGGTATGATCGGCAACACCTACGACGAGCGTGTGGTGGAGCATAAGACTTATCCGTGGGCCGGTCAGAGCCTGCGTTCGGCCAACAAGAAATATTACGGTCAGTTCCTTGCCAACTTCAAGCGCACCCGCGGCGACGCTATGGGTGTGGCCGGCAACCTGAACGACGGTTGGGACTATACTTGCCCGGTGAAATGGTATTTCCCGAACGATTACGGTCTGTACAATATGGCCGGCAATGTGAGCGAGTGGTGCATGGATGTGTACCGTAAGATTGTCAACCCTGTGGGTGCTGATGATCTGGATCCTTTCCGTGGCAATATCTACCGCACTTATGAGGTGGACGAGGACGGTGAGGTGATGATTGGCGAGGATGGACTGATTGTCCGTAAGGATGTTGAGTTCGACGCCAACCGCCGCAACTATCGTCAGGCCAACAACGTGAACTACCTCGATGGTGACCGTGCTTCGAATCTGGGTACCGACGGATGGCGCGCTGCTGATGAGGAGGAAGGCGAAGATGGCGAGTATGAGTATGAAGAGGAAAGCTATGAGGAAGATGAGGAGGAGGAAGAGAGCGAGCTGTCGCAGATGTCGGTTGACGACACTTGGACCAACAATATGTATCGCCGCGCCTCTGACAACCAGAAGGAGAACCCCACGGTGTCGCTGGTCAACAACAAGGTGCGCGTGGTGAAGGGTGGCAGCTGGAAGGATCGTGCCTACTATCTGCAGGCCAGCACCCGCCGCTATTACGATCAGGACAAGTCGACTTCCTGGATTGGCTTCCGTTGCGCAATGGACCGTCTCGGTTCGCGTACGAAATAAAATGACAATGTAACAAGTCGGTAAGCGACTTCTAAAATCACCGCTTCAGGGCTGTCCTTTTAGAAGTCGCTTGCTATTTTTGCCGCGGTTTGAGTAAGAAGGTATTATTATTGATAGTGCTGTCGTTGATGGCTGGCGTGTCGGATGCTCAGAAGATTATCCAGTACACGTCGGGTATGGGCGCAAGATCGTCGACGAACGGTAATGTTTGGGTGTTGTTTGGTGGCGTCCGTGCTTCGCATGAGGGTATGACCCTCACATCCGACTCGGCACATTTCGATGTGGAGGAGAACAGTTTCGAGGCATTTGTGAATGTGGCTATCAAACTGACCGACACGACGTATATCTATGGCGAGCGTCTGTATTATGACGGCAACACGAGGGTGCTTGACATCTGGGACGATACGGTGATCATGATTGACGGACGGACCACGTTGCTGGCCAACCACTTGACCTATGAACGGGATGCCTCGACGGCATATTATACGGAGTGGGGCTATGCCACAAGCGAAAACCGCCTGTTGTATAGCGAGCAGGGCGAGTACCGTGCCGGACAGAAACAGTTCTATATCTACAATGATGTGTATCTGACCGATTCGTCGTCGACGCTGACGACCGACACTCTGTTGTATAATACGGAAACCAAAATAGCCCATTTTTCCAGTCCGACCAATATCGTGTCGGACAAGTCGAGGATATACAGCGAGCTGGGCGACTATCAGACGGATACGAGATATGCGGTGTCGTACAAAGCGTCGCATGTCGACAATGAAGGCCGTTCGATAGATTGCGACACCCTTTACTATCGCGATGACCAGCAGTACGGCAGGGCTTTCGGCCATGTGGTGATTGTGGACAGCGTGAACGATATCACATGTACCGGAGGTTATGGCGAAACACGTCAAGATTCCAACTGCTCGTTCGTCACCGACAGCGCCTTGGTGGTGTTTGTGGATGAAGGCGATTCGCTCTATCTGCATGCTGATACGGTGAGCCTTTTCCTCGACAGCGCAAACAATTTGCGTGCGGTCAGGGCAAACTATCACGTGAAGATGTACCGAAAGGATGCCCAGGCGATGTGCGATTCTGCCCATTATTGGGCAGAGGACAGCCTGATGACGATGTTCGGGTCGCCAGCACTGTGGTATGAGCATTATCAATGCACGGCTGATACGATCAGCGTGCAGCACGACACAACGGGGGTGAAACAAGCGGTGTTGAATGACAACTGCTTTGCCATCGAACAGGTCGACGCTGACAAATTCAATCAGGTGAAGGGCCGAAAGGGTGTGGTGTATTTCAAGCGAGGAGAGCCCGACTATGCAGATGTGCTGGGGAATGCCCAAATGGTGTATTACATCACCGAAACCGACACGACGGACAGAAGCTATTTGCTAGGGGCTAATGTTGGAGTGGGGACGGACATGCGCATCTATTTCGACAGCACGCGAGCGCCGTCGAGGGTGGTGACTTTCGAAAATCCGGACATGCAGACCTATCCAGTGAATGCAGTGCCGGAATCGCAAAAAAGGCTTCAAGGGTTCCGATGGTTGTCCTTCAAACGGCCGAGGAAACCGGAAGATGTTTTTGTGTGGTGACAAAATGTCAGCAATCTCTGCCAATGGCAGAGTTTTTGCATATATAGGAATATGTATCTAAAATAATCAAGAATATGACCAAAGTAGACAAAAATAATCCCAAAAAAGAAAACGAACAGCCTGTGGATCAGGTGGAAGAAGTGACCGAGACCCCAGAAGAGACACTGCAAGAAGAGGCTACGGAAACAGACAAGCTCCAGGAAATGGGTGAAAAACTGGCCACTCTGAATGACAAATATCTGCGTTTGTATTCAGAATACGAGAACTATCGCAAACGGACCAATGTGGAGAAAGCCGACTTGTTGCTGAACGGCAGCAGGGAGATGATGAAGGCCATATTGCCGGTGATTGACGATTTCGAAAGAGCCCTCGACAATATGAAGACAGAAGATGAGGGTGTGAGGCTGATATACAACAAGTTGATTAAAATATTGGAGCAGAAGGGACTGAAGGCAATGCAGGTGAAGGGAGAAAAGTTCGATGAGAACCTGCATGAAGCCATCACGCAAGTGCCTTCATCGTCGCCAGAGCAAAAAGGCCTGGTGATAGATGTGGTGGAGAAAGGCTATTATTTGAACGACAAGGTTTTGAGATACGCCAAGGTGGTGGTGGCATGCTGATGCCGCTTTGTGTATGACTCCCAAAAAACAGACAGGAAATTATGGCAAAGAGAGATTATTACGAGGTGCTTGGAGTGGACAAAAATACCACTCCGGAAGAATTGAAGAAGGCTTACCGCAAATTGGCTCTCCAATATCACCCCGACCGCAATCCCGGGGACAAGGAAGCTGAAGAGAAATTCAAGGAGGCAGCCGAGGCTTACGATGTGTTGAGCAATCCTGAGAAGAAAGCCCGATACGACCAGTTCGGCATGGCCGGCATGGAGGGCGCTTATGGCCAAGGCGGCATGAATATGAACGATATCTTCTCGCAGTTTGGCGACTTGTTCGGCGATTTGTTCGGTGGCGGGTTCCGTAGCGGCTTTTCGGGATTTGGAGGAGGCGGCACGACGCGCCGTGTGATGCGTGGAAGCAATCTGCGTATCAAGGTGAAGCTGACGCTTGAGGAAATCGACCGCGGTTGCGAGAAAAAGATCAAGGTGAGCAAGTATGTGCCCTGCAAGACATGTGGAGGCAGCGGTGCAAAAGGCAACAGCTTCGAGACGTGCAGCCATTGCCATGGAACGGGCGTGGTGACGGAAGTGAAACGTACGATTTTGGGCCAGATGCAGACCCAAAGCACATGTCCCCATTGCGGAGGTGAAGGCCGTATCATCAAGGCCAAATGCCATGATTGTCATGGTGACGGAATTGTGAAGAGCGATGAGATAATCACCATTAATATTCCTGCGGGAGTGCAGGACGGGATGCAGTTGGCCATGCAGGGTCAAGGCAATGCGGCACCGCATGGCGGAGTGCCCGGAGATTTGATCATTCTCGTGGAAGAGCTGGAGCATGACACGTTTGAGCGTCAGGATGCCAATCTGTATTATAATGCATTCATCACTTTCAGTGAGGCCGCATTGGGAGCTTCGGTTGAGATCCCGACCTTGAACGGGAAAGTGAAAATCAAGATCGACCCCGGCACGCCTTCCGGCCGAGTGGTGCGTTTGCGCGGCAAGGGCCTTCCTGTAGCAGGCGGCTATGGCAGGGGCGATTTGCTTGTCAGCCTGAATGTTTGGGTGCCAAAGGATTTGACGAAGGAGGAAAAGAAGATGCTTGAAGAGTTGAAAGACCATAACAACTTCAAACCCAATCCGACGAAGCAGGAGAGGGGCTTCTTCGACAAGATGAAAGAAATGTTCAGTTGAGGAAGGATAAGGGTCTACAGCTCAAGATGAAAGAAAAGATACTGCAATATGTATGGCAACATCAACTGTTCGATAAGATGGATGGCTTATCGGCTGTTGATGGTAGTGCCGTCAAGGTGCTGTATCCAGGAGAACTGAATCGGGAGGCCGGCCCTGATTTTTTCAATGCGCGAGTGGTCATAGGAAATGTGGAATGGGCCGGGAATGTGGAGATCCATGTCAATTCATCGGATTGGATACAGCACCGGCATTCGACGGATCCAAGATACCAGAATGTGGTTTTGCATGTGGTGTATCACCACGATGCAGAGATCAAACTTCCCGACGGACACTCTCCAGCCACATTGGAATTGTCGAAATATTTGAGCGAGCGATTGATAGCCCGTTGCGAATCGATGCTGGCCGCGCCGGGAGAAAGCGGTATACCATGTGTCGACAGCATTCCGCAGATGAGTAAAATTGTGGTCGAACAGTGGCTGCAACGCATGTCGGTGGAGCGGGTGGAGGAGAAGACCGGCAATATCAGACAACTATTGTCCGAGTGCTGTGGCGACTGGCAGACAGTATGTTATCAGTTGCTGGCCCGGTATTATGGCGGCAATGTAAATGCGTTGCCCTTTGAGCTGGTGGCCAAGGCCACGCCACTCAAGCTGTTGTCGCGGTGGCGTGATGACAGAACCCGTCTGGAGGCTTTGCTGATGGGCCAGGCAGGTTTGTTGAGCCAGTATTTTGAAGATGAGTATCCCCGACTGCTGCAATCCGACTATGAAGCCTTGGCGAAGGGTGCAGGATTGCGTCCGATCGACCCATCCTTGTGGCGTTTGCACGGTATCAGGCCGGCATCGTTTCCGACGTTGAGAATCAGTCAGTTTTCCGGAATGATAGCGAAGCATCAGAATCTTTTCGACAAGATGCTCGGAATCACTGATGTGGAAGAGTTGATATCCGTGTTCGACCAGCCTGCTTCAGACTATTGGAATGTGCATTATAATTTTGATGTGCAGCAGTCTGGCGCCGCGTCGGTGAAACGATTGGGAAGGTCGCAGGCGGTGATTATAATCATTAATGCATGGATTCCGTTGTTGATGGCATACGGAATAGAGCACCATCAACAGCAGTACAGGGATCTGGCAATGGATCTGCTGGCACAGTTGCCGGCAGAAAACAACCGAGTGGTGAGGGAGTGGATGGCTGCTGGCATAACGCCTGAGAATGCGTCCCATAGCCAAGCGATGATCCATCTTAGAAAGACGTATTGCAATGCACGAAGGTGCCTGGAGTGCTCGTTGGGATACCATATATTGAAAAAAGTATGAAAGCTTCAGAAGTTGAACATATAATATTCCCATTGAGGAGTGAGGTGTCTTATCCGGAAGCATCGATTGTCAATTTGTTGATTGATAGCCGACGTTTCTTTGGAGCGGAGGGTACGCTCTTTTTTGCCATACCCACGGCCCGCAACAATGGATGTAATTTTATTGATGAACTGTATGGTCGCGGAGTGCGCAATTTTGTAGTGCCGAAGGATTATCGGGGGAGCTGTACGGATGTGAATATCTGGTATGTAGACGATGTGGTGGCCGCCATGCAACGGATAGCTGCCTATAGGCGGTCGCAATATTCCATTCCGGTGGTTGGCATCACTGGCAGTAATGGAAAGACCATCGTAAAGGACTGGTTTACCCAAATGGTGTGTGAGGACATGAAAGTGACCTCGAGCCCAAACAGCTACAACTCCCAGATAGGCGTGCCATTGTCGGTGTGGCAACTTGAGGCCTCGACCGAGCTTGCAGTATTTGAAGCAGGTATCTCGGAAAAGGGGGAGATGGACAGGCTGGAGCGTGTGATCCGTCCGACTATAGGCGTCTTGACCAATTTGGGACAAGCTCATGATGAGAATTTTGCCAGCAGAAAGGAAAAGCTGGCGGAGAAGCTGCGTCTTTTCCGTAATAGCAACACGCTGATATATTCCGGAGATGACAATGTGGTGGCTTCGGAGATTGACAGTTCGGAAGACCTGAAAAATGTCGCGAAGTTCACTTGGGGAAGAGGCGATGATTGTGATGTGAAGGTTAGGTCTGTCAGCGTTGTTGGTGGGGAGAGTAAGATCTCTGTGGTCTGTGGTGATGAGAATTTTGTGTTGACTATTCCTTTCACCGACAAGGCCTCGTTGGAGAATGTGATGCATTGTGTCAGCCTGATGCTGTTGGTCGGCTACAAAGGCCATCAGATTGTTGAGAGATGTGCCAAGTTGAGGCCTTTGGAAATGCGTCTTGAGATGATGGATGCTGTGAACGATTGCATGTTGGTCAATGACAGCTATTCGCTGGACCTCAGCTCATTGTCTATAGCCTTGGATTATCTTGACCATGTGGCTCGCGATCGGAACAGGACATTGATCATAAGTGATTTTGTCCATTCGGAAGGTGATGCTACCGGCTTGTATCGTCAATTGGCCTATCTGGTTCATCAACACAAAATCAATAAGTTGATAGCGGTGGGGGAGGATGTCCGCCGTAACCAACACCTTTTTGATGGTGTGGCGATGGTAGTTTACCCCACCACTCAGGATCTTTTGCACCAATGCTCATTGGATGTTTTTTCGGGGGAGGCAATCCTTCTCAAAGGAGCCCGTGTATACGGATTTGAGCAGGTGGCGCATTGGCTTCAGCGTCAATCGCATGAAACGGAGATGCAGGTTGACTTGAGTGCCATGATAAGCAACCTGAATTATTACCGGTCACAATTGCGCCCCACCACCCGGATGATGGCAATGGTGAAAGCTTCTGCTTATGGAACAGGTACGGTCGATGTGGCCAATGCGTTGCAATATCATCGGGTCGACTATCTGACTGTCGCATATATTGACGAAGGTGTTGTCCTGCGCCAAGGCGGAATCTCATTGCCCATCATGGTGATGAATCCCGAACCTGTCGGATTCGACGATATGCTCCATTATCATCTTGAGCCCGATATCTATAGTTTCAGGATCCTGAAGCAATTTGCCGAGCGTGCCCGCCTGATGTCGCAAGAGAAGGTGAACGTGCATATTGAATATGATTCAGGCATGCATCGGCTTGGCTTTGGCGACGGGGATATTGACCAGTTGATATCGATATTGTCAGATTCTCAAGATATTCTGAAGGTGAGAAGTGTCTTCTCGCACCTTGCATGCGCTGACGACCCCAGCCTTGACGGTTTTACCCACAATCAGCTCAGCCGTTTCGACAAATGGAGCAGCGATCTGGTGGCCAGGGTTGCTGAACTGCAGGATGGAGATCGCCCGTTGCGCCACATTCTTAATTCGGCTGGAATCGAGCGTTTCGCCGACTATCAGATGGATATGGTCCGTCTGGGAATCGGTCTTTATGGCATCACTTCCAACCCCAGCGTGAAGAATTCGTTGAAGGAGGTGAGTCGCCTGGTGACGAGGGTCTCCCAGTTGAAGGATATCCCTGCCGGAGATTCGGTCGGGTACAGCATGGGCTGGATTGCAAAGCGCGATTCTCGCATTGCAATCATCCCGATTGGCTATGCCGACGGCTGGAACAGGCATCTTGGCCGTGAACATGGTCACGTTATGATCAACGGCCAAGTGGCTCCTATCATCGGCAATGTATGTATGGATATGTGCTTCGTCGACGTGACAGATATCGACCATGTTCAGGAGGGCGATGAAGTCATTCTTTTCGGTGACGGCAATCTGCTGGAGCAAAACGCCTCGGCCGCCGACACCATCCCCTATGAGTTGCTGACGGCTGTAGCACCGCGGGTGAAGAGGGTCTATTTGCAAGAGTAAAATGGGCCAAAATGAAACAAAAGCGTCTGGATTTACGTTTATTATAATCTATAAATGACTAATTGAGATACCGATATATGGACGGAAAGAAAGGTTGGAAGGATGAGTTGTCTGATATGCTTCTCTCGGGAGGCCATCTTAGGGCCGACATTGTGCCTGTGATCGACGAGGCCGACGAGGATGCACTGCTCTCTGACGACACTATAGAGTCGGAGCTGCCGGTGCTCCCTGTGATGGACCAAGTGCTCTTCCCCGGAGTGCTCATGCCTATTGCGGCCCGTAGGCCCAAGGCGCGGAAGCTCCTTGAGGATGTTCGTAAAAATACCGGCAGTCATGTGGCTGTCTTCACCCAGTTTAACGATTCTGACGATCCCAGCGATCTCGACCTCTTCCCTGTGGGGGTTGTCGCCCGTGTGCTGAAAGTATTCGAGATCCGCTCCGATACTATGGTTGTCGTGCTTCAGGGTGTCACCCGCTGTCATTCGCTAATGGTGTCGTCACACGACCCCTATATGGTGGGCAGGGTTGCTCTGGCCCCCGAAAACACCGACGGCATGCAGACAGCCGCTTTCAAGCGCAAGATGAAGCTGCTCCGTACGCAGTATACTGACCTGATGCGCCACCGTGTGCAGGACGAGGAATTGGCCCCGATGCTCTCGGGCATCGGCAGCGACAAGATTTTTATCAATTTCGCTGCTGCTCATCTCGACGAGGAGACCGGCCTGAAATATAAACTTCTCGTTTGCGACAGCTACCGCGATCGTGTGGCGATGATGATGGAACAGCTCGGTACATTGAAGGGCATCGACGATCTGCGCCGCGAAATCGACGACAAGACCAAGGATGTGCTTGACCGTCAGCAGCGCGAGTTCTTTCTCCGTCATCAGCTGGATGTCATTCAGGAAGAACTTGGCGGCACCGACAACCCCTGGTCCAGCAACGATATCGATGAGTTGCGCGCCAAGGCCGAGAAGAAAGATTGGAATCCCGAAGTGGCGCAGGCCTTCGAAAAGGAACTGACGAAACTTTCCCGCATTCAGCCCATGTCGGCCGACTATACTGTCCAGTTGTCCTATCTCGAGACATTGCTCGACCTGCCGTGGAACTTCTGCCAGTTTGAGAACTATGACCTCGATAGGGCGCGCTATGTGCTCGACCGTGACCATTTTGGAATCCAAAAGGTAAAGGAGCGTGTCATCGAATACCTTGCTGTGATGAAACGTCAGAAGGAAAAAGGCCTGCGCTCCAAGGCTCAGGTGCTTTGTCTCGTCGGGCCTCCGGGCACTGGCAAGACTTCCATCTGTCGCAGTGTTGCAGAAGCCCTCAACCGGCCCTATCGCCGCGTGGCGCTGGGCGGTTTGCACGACGAAGCCGAAATCCGTGGACATCGCCGCACCTACGTCGGTGCCATGCCCGGCCGCATCATGCAGGAAATCATCAAGGCCGGCGCCTCCAACCCCCTTTTCGTGTTGGACGAAATCGACAAGGTGCAGGGCAACTCTTTCCATGGCGACCCATCCTCCGCGCTGCTCGAATTGCTCGACCCGGAGCAAAACTGCCATTTCCACGACAATTACATCAACATCGACTACGACCTGTCGCAGGTGTTCTTCATCGCCACTGCCAACAACCTTAGTCAGATTCAGCCCGCTTTGCTCGACCGTATGGAGGTGATCGACTTCTCCGGCTATGTGATGGAAGAGAAGATTGAGATCGCTAATAGGCACCTCATCCCCCGCATCATGCACGACAATGTCATCGACGGCCGCAAGCTGAAATTCTCCGACGATGTGCTCCGCGACATCATATCCCAGTACACTCGCGAGGGTGGCGTGCGCCAGCTCGAAAAGCAGCTCTCCAAGCTTGTGCGCCATCGTGTGGTTTTGGCCGAATCTTCCAAAAAGGTTCCCGCCCAGGTACGCCCCGACGAGCTGAAGCAGGTGCTGGGCCTTCCCATTCGCAATAGCGAGACTTCCCAGCGCTATCCTCGTGAGGGCGTTGTCACCGGTCTGGCATGGACGCCTGTCGGGGGAGAGATCCTCTTCATCGAATCTTCCCTCAGCAAGGGTAAGGGCACCCTCTCCATGACGGGCAACCTCGGCGATGTGATGAAAGAGTCGGCCACCCTGGCCTTTGAGTATCTCAAGTCCAACTGCTCCCGTTTCGGCGTTTCCTCCCAGCTCATCGAGGAGAGCAATGTCCATATCCATGTTCCGGAAGGTGCCACCCCCAAGGACGGCCCCTCCGCTGGCATCACCATGTTTGTCGCCATGGTCTCGGCCTTCACCCATGCCAAGGTCAACCCCAAGGTGGCCATGACGGGCGAAATCACCCTCCGTGGCGATGTCACGCCCGTCGGCGGCATCAAGGAGAAAATCCTCGCTGCCAAGCGTGCCGGCATCACCGATATCATCCTCTGCAAAGACAATCAGCGCGATATCGAGGATATCGAGCCCGAATATATCAGCGACCTGACCTTCCACTATATCGACGAGATGAGCCAGGCGTTGCCGCTGGCAATCGTCCCCGAATCATAACCACAAATCCCGCAGCCATGAAACAGTCCGTCCTCCTCTTGGCCCTTTGCCTTATGCCGCTTTGCGTTGTCGCGCAGGAGTCTGCCTTCCAGGCCGACGCGCGTCCTTCTGTGCAGCTCCAGGGCTACACCGGGTCCGTGATGATGATGGACAACCAGCTCCTATGCCAGGCTTCCGGCATTCTCTTCAATGCCGGCCGTATTGACGGCCAGGTGGTGGCCTATGCCGCCGACACGCAATTTGTCAAGCTGCATTCCGACGTGACCTTTGTCACGCGCCACCCCTCCGGCGACATCTATTTCACCCGCCCCGACCGCCGCGGCCATTCTTATCTCTATTGCGCACATACCGATACCACCAAGAGCGGGCGCCCGAAGACCTCTGTCGACAAGGTCGATCTTGGGGGCTACACGGTCGAGCACCCTGCATTCACCGCCGACGGCCGGATCATGGTCTTCTCTTCCCGTGGCAAAAACCCCGACCGTTCCGACTACGATCTCTGGTATTCGGTCTTCAACGAGGGCAAATGGCAGCGTCCGCTCAACCTCGGTCCGCGCCTCAACACCTCCGCCGACGATGTCGCGCCGTCGCTCTACCGCGGCATGCTCTTCTTCGCCTCCAATGGACATTCGGCCGATCCGCTCCATTTCAACATCTACTCCTCCCAACTCATCTCCACCCGCGTCACCGGCGACACCGTCGGCATGCTGCAGATCGGACGTTCGCACGTCCAGCGCTTGCCGTTCAACATCCCTGGCCTCGACAATATTGATTTTGCCGTTGACACGGCCGGTGCCTATTGCTATTTTGTCACCCGCACCCGCGATTCGGTCACCACTCTCCATGCCTTTCCCGGCATGCCCGACGGCGTGATGCTTTGGGGCCGCGTGTCCGATGCCAAGGGCGTGGCCATCCCCAATGTTGCCATCGAGGTGTCGTCCGACGGCATGGCGGTCTGCCGCACTGCTACCGACAACGACGGCATCTATCGTCTCTATCTACGTTCCGATGCCGACTATCAAATCCTCTATCGCATCGCCAACCATTTTGCCGATCGCTATGCCATTCACACGGCCGCTGCCGACCCGGAACGCATCATCTCCGAAACCCGCCGCGACGTGGTCCTCGACCGCATCGAGCTCGACCGTCGCCATATCTACATGGACCTCTTCGGCCCCAACGCCGATGTCGAGCTCAGCGCCTATGGCCGCAACCAATTGGCACCTCTGGTGCAGTTCCTCGTCGACAATCCCACGCTCAGCGCCACGCTCTCGCTCAGCAACGACCTCACCGACAACCCCAACTTCAACCGCTATCTCACCGACAGCCGCCTCCTCTCGCTCCAGCGCCATCTCCAGCCGCTGCTTCCGTCGTCGGTGCGCCTCACCTTCGAAAACGCTTCGCCGGTCTCCGATGCCACCGCCTCCGGACAGTCGCGTCTGGTGGTCGTCATCTCGCGTTGAAGTTTGCCCCATTTTCTTTCATTCTCGCTTTCAAAAATCCCGATTGTCAGCACTCTTGTGCCGGCATTTTTCATTTTGTGTCGTTCTGTAACTGTTTGATACATCGCTTCTCTGCCGGTTTGTTGCACTTTTCTTGAAAAAAAATTTGGTCAATTTGCGGAATCTTCGTACTTTTGCACCCGATTTCGAAAGAGGAAACATCGCGAAATCACCCATTATTGTTCGGGGTGTGGCGCAGTTGGCTAGCGCACTTGCATGGGGTGCAAGGGGTCGAAAGTTCGAGTCTTTTCACCCCGACAATATCAAAAGAAAGCACGGAGTCTGATGGCTCCGTGCTTTTCTTTTTCCCCGCTGGCTACATCAGGTTCACAAACCCTCCCACCAGCGAGGTGGCGTTTTCAAGCAGCGCGCCTGCCAGCGCCGACAGCACCGCTATTACCACCTTGATCCATTTCTGCACCTTTTCGGGATCGATCTTTTCTTTGCTCATCTTTTCCTCCCGCTTTTAGACGATTTCCACAGTTCCGATGTAGCTGCTCTCGCTGGCACCGTTCTTGCCGGCCACAAAGCCCCACACATGTACCGTCGAGCCGCTCCAGCTGCCGTCCGCCTGCACGCTCACGCTTCCCGTCGCGATGTCGGCACCTGCGCTCAGCTTGCCGGCCATGGCCTCTTCCGAATAGACGAACAGATACACCTTCTTCTCGCCCTCGTCGTCGCCACCGGCACCGCTGAAGTTCACCGTCACATTGTTGCCGCTTGCGGCCGATGCGCTGCCGAAGCTCGGTGTGGTCAGCCTGCCCTGTGCCAGCAGCAGCTGGTTGTATTTCACCTCCATCTGCTCGTCGATGGCTGCTATGTTGGCCGACACGAACGCATTGCCCGTCGTGTGGCGGTGCTGTTTGGCCACCGCTGCAAAGCCCAGGTCGATGGCGCTCTTCATCGCCGAACTCATCTTGATGATCTTGCCGAAGCGCTCGCGCACCAGCATCTGTGCCTTCGTTCTCGGATTGGCCATCTTGCCCACATAGGCCCGCATGAATGCTTTGCCATGCACTTTGTAGCCGACCACGGTTCCCACTTTGCCTTCGAATCCGTCGAGGATTCCCATGTTGATTTTACCCATAATTGAAATGTTTTTTTGTTTGGTTAAACTGATTTGTTGATTTGTCCTTTGCCGACGGTTCCGCACCGGTCGGTTCCGCACTTGCCCGGGATTTGTGCCTCGCTTCCCTGTCCGCCCGTCGACACCAAACAATATAAGCCCTCGTGGCCCGATTTCGTCAAAACTATCCTACGTTCTCACCATTTCACATATAAACTCACCTTTCACACCCTTCGTCCCGTCCTCCACGTCGCCATTTTTTTGCCCCTTTTTTTGTCCGTATGGCAAATTCTTCGTATCTTTGCATCCGTAAATCATCAGATATTAACCAAACAACCCCTATCGGAGAAGCACTATAAAGTTTAAAGACATATTATAAAGCGTTTTCGCTCCATCTAGCCATCTTGAAGTTCCACAAATCAAGCCAAGTTAGTAAAGCGGTAAACGCTCACGAGGTATCGTGGGCTTTACTTATACTTGGCAGGTCGTGGAACACCTAAGATGGCGTAAGATAAAGTTCCACGATTTTTTATGCCAAGTAACGAAAACCCTAAATCTCAAATCAAGAGCCGCCAGCGGGTGGCTCAGCACGGCGAGGTGTTCACCAATCCACGCGAGGTGAACGCCATGCTCGACCTGGTGCGCGACGAGTCCTACCGGCTCGACAGCCGCTTCCTCGAGCCCGCCTGCGGCGACGGCAATTTCCTTATCGAAATCCTGCGCCGCAAACTTTCACTTATTGAAAACATCAGGTCTCAAACCGAATGGGAATTCCGCAGCCTCATCGCCGTGGGTTCCTGCTATGGCATCGAGTTGCTCGAGGACAACGCCGCGATATGTCGTCAGCGGCTGCTTGCCGAAGTGATAGCGCAAAAGGGCGGTGAAGGCTGCTCTAATGGATATACGGAGAGTTTGCGATATATGCTCCAGAAAAACATCGTCTGCGGCGACGCACTCACCTATCGCACCGCCGACGGCAGGCCCATCACCTTCAGCGAGTGGACACCCATCGCCGGCAGCATGCAGTTCGCCCGGCGCGACTTCCAGTTCGACTTCCTCGTCAACCAGACCCACCAGTATTCCCTCTTCGACGAGCAGGGCGAGGCGCAGAGCTTTGACGAACCCATAAAGTCATATCCGCCTGTTCATTACACTCAACTTTTCACCCAAGCCTAACCGCGTCAGCCACTAACACATTAACACATTGACACATTAACGCATTCATCATGAATTATTCACCGGACATACTGAACTGCCTGGCCAACCTCAGCAGCGACGAGGTCTTCACCTCGCCCGAGCTGGCCAACCGTATGCTCGACCTGCTGCCGCAGGAGCTCTTCCGCAGCCCCCGGACGCGCTTCCTTGACCCCTGCTCGAAGAGCGGCGTCTTCCTGCGCGAGATTGCCAAACGGCTGCTGGCTGGACTCGAGGCGGAAATTCCCGACCTGCAGCAGCGCATCGACCACATCATGACCCGTCAGGTCTTCGGCATCGCCTGCACCGACCTCACCGCCGAGATGAGCCGTCGCACACTCTACTGCTCCAAGCTCGCCAACGGCGACTACAGCGTCAGCACCGCCTTCCGCGACGTACAGGGCAACCTCCGATACGACCGCTGCCTCCACACCTGGAACGCCCAAGGCCGCTGCGAACACTGCGGCGCCAGCAAAGGCGAGTACCTCCGCACCGACAGCCGCGAGACCTACGCCTATCCCTTTATTCATAAATCAATCAACGAAATATTCCATAAAGATATGCAATTCGACGTAATCATAGGCAACCCGCCATACCAGATGAATGTTGGTAATGAAGGTGGTAATAGCTCAAAAGCCAAATCGATATATCATCTTTTTATGGTACAGGCCGAGAAAGTTAATCCAAAATATATTGTTATGGTAATTCCATCTCGTTGGATGACGCGTAGTACAGAAGGTATTCCTGACGAGTGGGTCGATTCTATGCTAAGATCAAATAAAATAGTTGAAATGCATGACCATGCTGACTCCAATGATTTTTTTCCAACATTGGCTCAGCCAATTAAGGGCGGTGTGCAATACTTTCTTTGGTGCAATACATATAATGGTAAGTGCCATTATTTCTATTATCCGGTTATGAATGAAGTGTCTGAACGCTATAATTATTTGGACTCTACAGGGTCAGGATTTGTAATTAGAGATCCAAGGGCATATTCAATTATAGAGCGTATTATGGCAAAGGAAGGCAGGTATTTTGAAAATGATATTTGTAATTTTTCTTCATTAGTCAGCCCAAAAGATTTCTTTACAAATAAAGAAACTCTGACATCTAGTTGGAAAGGATATCATGGGCATAAAACATCTGAATACCCAATCAAATATTACATAAGTAAATCTTTTAATGATATCCCTTTTGGGTGGGTATCAGAACTGCAAATATCAAAAAATAGGCAGGCTATACCTCTTTACAAAGTGTTTATTCCTGCTGCTGCTGGTAGTGGTAATGACGATAAGGTATTAGGAGAACCATTTTATGGAGAACCAGGGAGTGTATGCTCTCAAACTTATCTTGTAATTGGCTATAATCATAATTTTGATAAAGTTCAATGCTTGAATGTCATTAGTTATATTAAAACTAGATTCTTTCGATATTTGGTTTCCATTAAAAAGAAAACACAAAATGGGCCAAGGCATGTGTATCAACTCGTTCCCCTGCAGGATTTCTCCCATCCATGGACGGACGAGATGCTGTATAAGAAATACGGCCTGACGAAGGACGAGATTGCCTTTATCGAGAGTATGATCCGCCCGATGGAGTAACACGGTATGACGATGACAGCGCCAATCACAGCCTCGGAGAGGCTCACTCTCGGTAACCCCGCACAAGCCCGTCAGGGCGCAGTGTGGGGTGATGCACATGCCTGTGCGACCAGCGTGCCGGCGGCACGCGCTCTCAGATGGTCAGTCCTTGAGAAAGTACTCCTCTTTTATCTCCACTCCCCATTCTCTCAGCAGAGCCCTGTACTCGTCTGCAAAACTAACCCGTTGATGATGTTCTTTCTGATTTCTGATATAGTTGACGATCGTCTCCTTGTCGCGTACACTGTAGGTGAAGGCGCCGTACTCGTGTCCCCAGCCTCGAAAATTCGGGAACATGGGGGTTGCCTTCATCCATTTGCTTGTAAAAGTCTTGACAGACTGCACGTATTGCGCTATCGACAGTGTGGACGGCAGCGACACAAAGATATGCACATGGTCGGGCATACCACCGATACGAAACACCTTGCCTCCAAGATTATTGGTCTGTTCCATGATGACAGCATACAGTTCTCGTTCATGATCAAGCGTGATGGTTTGTTCACTCTGATAGGTGCGGAATACAATATGATAGTATGTCTGAATATAACTCATTATTTTATAACGAAAAGTGAACGGAATAATTGTGCAGGGGAAGAGAGCGCATCTCTTCGAGACGCATGTCGCCCATCGTTGTTATTGCCCCACACTGCGTGCGGGGTTATTGAGAGTCAGTGCCTCCGGCACTGGCATGCTGAGACATATCCCCGCCTCTCCAGGATTTCTCCCACCCGTGGACGGACGAGATGCTTTACAAGAAATACGGCCTGACGGAGGACGAGATCGCCTTTATCGAGGGTATGATCCGTCCGATGGATTGACAGCACATCGACATTTGATAACGACATATATATAAACACCACAGAACCAAAAAGTTGCATTATTAAACAAGCTAATTTATGGCTATTGTTGTAAATCGCTGACATTCAACGCCCTCTACTGAGCCCCTCCAACCCCCCTCCAACCCCTCGCCATCCTTTGTCCGAAAAATTTTGGGGTGGAGATGGAGAGGGGTTGGAGAGGGGTTGGAGGGGATATGCGGCAACGACTCATTGACAGACATTTATGCAGACAACAGAACAGATACTACCCGAGATGCGGCGCGCGGTGCCGCAGATTTATATGTACGACGACACGTCGTTTCCCGGCTGGATCAAGATCGGGCAGACGAAGCGCGAGGATGTGAACATACGCATCGACGAGCAGCACCCCATCACCGAGCCGTGGAAGACCTACCACCTGTTGTGGCACGACAGCGCTTTCTATGCCGACGGCAGCGGCGAGAGCTTCAGCGACGACGACCTGCATGCCATGCTGCGGCGCATGGGCAAGGAGCTTGTCGGCGAGTGGTGCCGCTGCTCGCTGCGCGAGGCCAAGGCGGCATACGTGGCGGTGCGCCACCGCGACATGCACGTGGAAACGGTGCGTGACCTCGACTACAGGATGCGTCCCGAGCAGGAGAAGGCGGTGAACGACACGGCCGCCTATTTCGCCCAAATGGACAGTGAGGAGCCCGACCGTCCGAGCCACTATCTATGGAACGCCAAGATGCGCTTCGGCAAGACTTTTGCCACATACCAGTTGGCAAAAAAGATGGGCGCCAAGCGGATATTGGTGCTCACTTTCAAGCCCGCCGTCGAGGACTCGTGGCGCGACGATCTGCTGCGCCACCGCGACTTCGACGGATGGCGATACTACAGCAGCCGCGAGGTGGATGCCGCCAACGCTTTGACGCGTTCCCGCAATGGCGCATCCCCCTTGGTGGTGTTCGGATCCTTTCAGGATTACCTCGGCCGCGACAAGTACGGCAACATCAAGCCCAAGAACGAGTGGGTGCACAGCATCAACTGGGACCTGATTGTGCTCGACGAGTACCACTTTGGTGCCTGGAACGACAATGCCAAAAGCCTGCTCGACCTTGGCGACGCCGAGGCCAAGCGGCGCCAGATGGAGGAGGACAGCGTGATGCTGGAGAGTGGCATCGATGTGGAGGGCGGCCGCGCCTGGGACGACGGCGATGTGCCCATCACCGGCAAGCATTATCTCTACCTCAGCGGCACGCCGTTCCGGGCGTTGGCCACGGGCGAGTTTATGGAGAACCAGATTTTCAACTGGACCTATCAGGACGAGCAGGCCCGCAAGGAGGCTGTCGGCGGCCCTTATCTGGAGATGCCCACAATGGTGATGATGACCTACCAGATGCCGCAGGACCTTGGAGCAATGATCGAGCAGTGGGATATGGACGGCTTCGACCTGAACGAGTTTTTCCGTGCCGAGCCCGCCAAAGGGAAGCAGGCGGCCTCCTTTGTGCATGAGAAGGCGGTGCAGAAATGGCTCGACATCATCCGTGGCAAAACCCCTATCTATGGCGACAGCAGCTCGCCCCTCAACGAGCATCCGCCATTGCCGTTCGAGGACACGCGTCTGCTCGACCTGTGCGCCCACACGATGTGGTTTCTGCCCAATGTGTCTTCGTGCGACGCCATGGAGGCGCTGCTGCACCGGCCGGCCAACGGATTCTACCAAACCTATCGGATCGTCAACTGCAGCGGCACCAAGGCCGGCATCGGCGTGGAGGCCCTCGGCCCTGTGCGCGAGGCTATGGGCGACAACCCGCTGACGACGCGCACCATCACGCTCACCTGCGGCAAATTGACCACCGGCGTCACCCTGCGCCCGCTGGGCGGGCTGCTGATGCTGCGCAACTGTTCCAGCCCCGAGACCTATTTCCAGACCGCCTTCCGTGTGCAGAGCCCGTGGACGGCTGCCGACAAGGACGATCCTGCAAAGCGGACCATTCTGAAGCCTACCTGCTATGTGTTCGATTTTGCCCCCAACCGTGCGCTGCGCGAGGTGGTGACCTATGCCAACCAGCTGGATGTGGACAGCAACCGCCGCATCACCGACAAGGTGAACGACTTCATCAACTTTCTGCCTATTCTGCAGTTTGACGGATGCTCGATGAAACGTGTGAACGCCACCGAGATACTCGACTTTGTGGACAACGGCACCAGCGGCACGCTGCTGGCGCGCAGGTGGAACAGTGCGCAGCTGGTCAATGTCGACAATGCCACGCTGCAGCGTGTGTTGGACAATCCCGAGGCGCTGGCCACCATCATGAAGATTGAGGGCTTCCGCGCCATGGGCAGCGACATCATCGAGCACATCGTCAACCGTGCCGAGAGGATCAGCAAGCTGAAGCGCGATATGGGCGACAAACCCGACAACAAGAAGAAAAAGGAGCTCAGCGACGCGGAAAAAGAGTATCGCTCGAAGCGGCGCGAGGTGCAGGAAAAGCTGATGAAGTTCGCCACCCGCATTCCCATTTTTATGTATCTGACCGACTATCGCGAAGAGAGCCTTGAGGATGTGATCCGCAAGCTTGAGCCAAGGCTCTTCGAGCGCGTCACGGGCCTGACCATCGACGATTTCGACCTGCTGCTGCGCGTGGGGGTGTTCAACCGTGCGCAGATGAACGATGCCATACTCAAGTTCCGGCGCTATGAGGATGCCTCGCTGGCCTACACCGGGGTGAACCGCCATGCCGGCGACACCCGCATCGGCACGATGGACAGCAGTGTGCCGATCGAGGCGATACGCTAGGGCACTCAAAGGGGAAGACAAAAAAAAACGAGGCGGGAGAGGTGCACCTTTGGAGGTGCGGACTCTCCCGCCTCGCGTATGAGGCCGTGCGGTGTGATTATTGCCGCTTGGCGGCGGCTTGTGTGGCGGTGATGGCGACGACGTTGACCACATCGTCGACCGAGCAGCCGCGGCTGAGGTCGTTGATGGGGGCCGCCATGCCCTGCATGATGGGGCCT
>CAKZZD010000046.1 GCA_937886715.1 uncultured Bacteroidales bacterium
GCGGCCGCGCAAAGCGCGGCCGCCCCCTGATATTGATAGGCACATCGGGGCACAGAGGCGCCCCGATGAGGCTTTTTTCTAGTAGCTGCGGGCGAAGACGACGCGGCGGTGTGAGGGTTTGCCGCTGTAGATGCAACGGCCTTCCTCTTCGGGAGCGTCGAAGGGGATGCAGCGGATGGTGGCTTTGGTTTCCTCCTTGATGCGTTCCTCGGTTTCCTGGGTGCCGTCCCAATGGCAGAGGAGGAAGCCGTTCTTCTCGATTTCGCGTTTGAAGTCGTCCCAGGTGTCGACACGGCGGGTCATGCTGGCGCGGAAGTCGGCGGCTTTCTTGAAGAGGTTCTGCTGGATGGTTTCCATGAGGTCGTAGACATGGTCGGCGATGCCTTCGATGGGCATGGTGACTTTCTCGAGGGTGTCGCGGCGGCAGACCTCACAGGTGCCGTTTTCAAGGTCGCGGGGGCCGATGGCGAGACGAACGGGGACGCCTTTGAACTCGTATTCGTTGAACTTCCAGCCGGGCTTGTATTCGGGACGGTTGTCGTATTTCACCACGAGGCCTTTGGCCTCGAGGGCGCGGACGATGGGAGCGATGTGCTCGTCGAGCTGGCGCTGCTGATCGTCGCTCTTGCAGATGGGGACGATGGCCACATGGATGGGGGCCAGGTGCGGCGGCAGGACGAGGCCGTTGTCGTCGGAGTGGGTCATGATGAGGGCGCCCATGAGGCGGGTACTGACGCCCCAGGAGGTGGCCCAGACGTATTCGAGCTGGTTCTGGCGGTTGAGGAACTGCACCTCGAAGGCTTTGGCGAAGTTCTGGCCCAGGAAGTGGGAGGTGCCGGCCTGGAGGGCCTTGCCGTCCTGCATCATGGCCTCGATGCAGAGGGTGTCGAGGGCGCCGGCGAAGCGCTCGTTGGGGCTTTTGTGGCCTTTGAGGACGGGGACGGCCATGTATTTTTCGACAAACTCAGCGTAGACGTCGAGCATGCGGCGGGTTTCCTGCTCGGCCTCCTCGCGGGTGGCGTGGGCGGTGTGGCCTTCCTGCCAGAGGAATTCGGCGGTGCGGAGGAACATGCGGGTGCGCATTTCCCAACGGACCACGTTGGCCCACTGGTTGCAGAGGATGGGCAAGTCGCGGTAGGACTTGATCCAGTTCTTATAGGTGCTCCAGATGATGGTTTCGGAGGTGGGGCGCACGATGAGTTCTTCCTCGAGCTTGGCGGCGGGGTCGACGACGACGCCTTTGCCGTCGGGGTCGTTCATCAGGCGGTGGTGGGTGACCACGGCGCACTCCTTGGCGAAGCCTTCCACGTGCTCGGCCTCACGGCTGAGGAAGCTTTTGGGGATGAAGAGGGGGAAATAGGCGTTCTGGTGGCCGGTGGCCTTGAACATGCTGTCGAGTTGGTGCTGCATCTTCTCCCAAATGGCATAGCCATAGGGCTTGATGACCATGCACCCGCGGACGGCGCTTTGTTCGGCGAGGTCGGCACGGACCACAAGTTCGTTGTACCATTCGGAATAGTTCTCACTGCGTTTGGGAAAGTCTTTTGCCATAATTTTTTGTCTGTTGTATGCAATATTTAATAATAAGTATCGTTAAAAATGGAGTGCAAAAGTACACAAAATATTTCACGTGGTGAAATTTTTTAGACTGAAGAAGATGTCATTAGCAAGAAAAACACTGATAATCGGAATGTTGATAGGCCTTGCGGCCAATGCCGGTGCGCAGGTGAAACTGACGGTGGACACACTGGAATGTCATGTGATAGGATTCTCGTTCGGGCTGCTGTCGCCGGGCTACGGCAACACCAGCACGGGGATGACGGGAGGCAATGTGCGCGACCTGTATGCGGGGCCGTATCTGAATTTCGGCATCAACTGCGACTATAAATACAAGAGCAACTGGATGGTGACGCTGGATGCGGACATGTGGTTCGGCAGCAACAGCGACAATCTGAAAGATCGCTACGAGAGGATGGGCGACGTGTTCTCGCCCGAGCACCTGGCCCTGGGCTGGGGCGGATATGACGGCAACATGGTGTTCTACAACCGGAATGTGGCCGCCCGCCTGGGTCTGGCCAAGATGTTCACCCTGACGCCCAAGAACCCCAATTCGGGCCTGCTGCTGAAGGTGAGCGGCGGTTGGGTGACGCAGAAGACGGTGTTCTATCAAGATTTCGACCAGTCGCCGGTGATGCAGCTGAGCGGCGACTATGCCAAGCTGTACGACCACCTGAGAAACGGCATCATCCTGACCGAGAGCCTGGGTGGCTACTACATGAACAACCTGTCGACATACGTCAATTTCCGGCTTACCTTCGAGATTTCGCAGATGTGGACATGGTCGTCGCGCCCGTATGTCATCGACAACGTGATGGGGCTGAACGGGCCCGACAAGAACCGCTATTTCGACCTCATCTACGGCGTACGTCTGACATGGATGTTCCCGCTGATGGGCAAAACCACCTATGACTACTACTACTATTGATGCGACAGCTTTACACATTAGGGATAAGGCTCTACAGCGCCGGCATCAGGGTGGCGGCGCATTTCGGGCATCAGAAGGCACGGCAAATGACCCGCGGCTGGCGCACATGGCGGCAGGCCGTAGAGGGGATTGATCCGGAGCGGCCCACGGCATGGTTCCATGCGTCGAGCCTTGGAGAGTTCGAGCAGGCCAGGCCGGTGCTTGAGGCCTACCGCAGCGCCCATCCCGACCATCAGGTGATGGTGACATTTTTTTCCCCTTCGGGCTACGAGGTGCGGAAAAACTACCCGTTGGCCGACGCCATCTGCTATCTGCCGCCCGACACCCCGAAGAACGTCCGAGCCCTGCTCGACGCGACCCGCCCCGACATTGCCTTCTTCGTGAAATACGATTTCTGGTACAACTATCTGGGCGAGCTGCGCCGCAGGAATGTCGCCACCTATCTCTTCTCATCGATTTTCCGTCCGGGACAATATTTCTTCAAGCCATGGGGCAAATGGTTCCTCCGGCAGTTGGGCCTCTGCTACCGGTACCTCTTCGTGCAGAACGAGGAGAGCCTTCAGCTGCTGAAAACCCACGGCATAGCGCATTGCAGCCTGGCTGGGGACACGCGCTACGACCGTGTGCAGCAGATAGCCACCGCCGCCGAGGGGGACAAGGTGGCAGAGGGGTTCCTGCAAGGGTACAATGGCAAGGTGCTCGTATGCGGAAGCACGTGGCCGCCCGACGAGCAGTTGCTGGCACGTCTGCGCGAAAGCAAGGAGTGGTTCCCCGAACGGGTCATCCTCGCTCCGCACCAGATTCACGAAGAGCACCTGCAGCAGATAGAGAGGCTGTTCCCCGACAGCGTGAGGTATTCGGCCATCAAAGATTCCAAAGACCCTCGGGACTTTACTGACCGAAAGGTGCTCATCATCGACAACATAGGCCTGCTGTCGAAACTCTACCGGTATGCCGACGTGGCGTATATCGGCGGAGGCTTCGGCGTGGGCATACACAACATACTGGAGGCCGTGGCCTACGGCAAGCCCGTCGTCTTCGGCCCCAACTGGCACAAGTTCCAGGAGGCACACGACATTCTCGAATTAGGCGGCGGCATGACGGTAGACGAGCACCCCGATGTGTCGTTCCTGCGGAAATTGTTCACCGACGAAGAGGTCTACCGTGTCGCCTCGGACGCCTGTCTGAAACTTATGCAGCGCAACCTCGGCAGCACCGATATCATCCTGAAGACCATTGAAAAATAGACTGTTCCATACCCTCCTTGCGATCGTCGCCCTCCTCACGCAGACGGCCTGCACCATTGGCCGCTACGTGGAGCCCGACCAGCATGTGCTGCACCAGGTGGCGCTCGACGTGAAGATGGCCGACGACAGTCCCGTCACGGCCGACGTCAAGGAGGCTCTGAAGAACGCCACCAACTACTACAAGCAGAAACCCAACACCAAGTTTCTGGGCATCAAATGGGCGCCTGTCGGCAAATGGATGTACTGTTTCATGACCGACACCACGAGCAACCTCTGGAACAACTATTGGCACAGCATAGGCCAAGCGCCGGTCATCTACAGCGAGGGTCTTGCCGACCGTACCGCCGACCAGCTGAAACAGCTGCTCGACGCCAAAGGATGCTTTTCGTCGAAGGTGACCTTCGACACCCTCGGCATCGACGGCCACAACATTGCCATCGCCTACCACGTCCGTGCCACCCGCCGCCGTGTGGTCGACGAGGTGGTCTACCACACCGAGGATCCCGCCGTGCAGGCGCTGTTGCGCACCTGGCGCGACGATTCGCCGCTGCAGGCCGGCATGCCCTACGACCAGGAGAAGATCAGCGCCGAACGCTCGCGCATCGTCAGCAACCTGCGCGAAGCCGGCTACTACCACGCCTCGCCCGACCGCGTGACATTCCTCGTCGACACCACCTACAGCGACAACCGCCTGAGCATCGACGTCCTTGTCGACAGCCGCGGCCTGAAAGTATACCACATCAACAACATATTCATCTATCCCAACAGCACCGCAGGACTGCGCTCGGGCGAGTCGGTCTTCGACACCCTCATCCAGTCCACGCCGGGCCGCAGAAGCAGCATCGACTACCAGTTCATCTACGACAAGCCCATGACGCTCAGCCCGAAGACCATCAGCCGCACCATGATGCTCTTCCCCGGCATGACCTACCGGCCGCGCTACATCACCAACACCTACAACTCGCTGCTGAGCCTGCGCAACTTCAAATATATCAACATCGAATTCACCGAATCGCCGGCGTCCTCCGACACCCTTCCCCTGGTCGACGCCCACGTGCGACTTATCCGCTCCAACCAGCAGCGCGTCAGCCTCAGCGTCGAGCTCACCAACGCCTCGCCCCTCAGCCTGCAGGACAGCGGCAACTTTGTTTCGGGCGGCAACCTCGGCGTTGAAACGGCCATCGAATACCAGCACAAGAATCTCTTCGGCGGTGCCGAACTGTTCAAGATCAAGGGGTCGCTGCTCATCGAACTGCCCAAGTTCATCTTCAAGAACGGCAGCACAGGCTTCCACGACAGCTTCAGCTCGTTCGAGGCGGGCCTCGACGCCACGCTTGACATGCCCCAGTTCCTGCTGCCCTTCACCAGCGGCATCGTGTGGCAGCGCATCAAGCCCCACACCCTCATCACCCTCGGTGGCAGCTACCAGTACCACTACTATTTCGAGCGTGTGCTGGCAAGCACCTCGTTCGGCTACTCGTGGTCGCAGAAACGCACCACGCACCAGCACCAGCTGCTGCCGCTCGAGTTCACCTATGTGCGCATTCTCAACCTCGACGACGACTTTGCCAACCGCATCATCAACGACCTCCGCCTGAAATACCAGTACAGTTCGCACTTCATCCTCGACGCACGCTACGACTATGCCTACAGCAACCAGAAATACGGCACCCGCGACAACTTCACCCACGTGCACGCCTCATTCGAGACCGCCGGCAACGTGCTCGCCGGCATAGGCCGCCTGGCCGGCAGCCCCACCGACACCAACGGCATACGGCATATCTTTGGCGTGCCCTTCTCGCAGTATATCAGGGCACAGGGCGAAGTGTCGCGCTACATCTACCACGGCAGCCGCTCATCGTTTGTGGTGCGCGCCATGCTGGGCTTGGGCATTCCCTTCGGCAACTCGTCGGCGATGCCCTACGAGAAATGCTTCTTCGGCGGCGGCCCCACCACCATGCGCGCCTGGCAGCTGCGTCATCTGGGTCCGGGCAGCTACAACAGCAACGGCGACATCCTGGAGCGTGTGGGCGACCTGCAGCTGGTGGTCAACCTCGAGGAGCGCTTCCCCATCGCCAGCATCTTCGAGGGCGCCGTGTTCGCCGACTTCGGCAACGTGTGGCTGCTCAACCCCTCGGAACAGTATCCCGGCGGCAACATCGACCTCGGCACCCTGCCCTCAGAAATCGCCGCCGGCATCGGTCTGGGCCTTCGCCTCAACGTCAACATCGCCACCATCCGCGTCGACTTCGCCCTGCCGCTCTACGACCCGGGCTACGACGCCGGCATGCGTTTCCGTCCGCCGCATTGGACCTTCCGCCAGATTGTCACCAACTTCGGCATAGGATATCCCTTCTGACCTTTTTTTTCCACCAACGCCCCCTGCCTCGTGAAAAACAAAGCTCTAGTCTACGTCCTCCTTGTGCTCTCCACCATCTTTTGGGGCATCAGCTTCATCATGACCAAAGAGCTCTTCCTCAGCGAAGAACACATGACCGTCACCATCCTCATCACCTTCCGGCTGGCCGTCGCCACCCTCGTCATGGTGCCCGCGCTGGCGCTGACGGGGAAACTGCAGCGCGTGCACCGGCAGGACATCAAATGGTTTCTCCTGCTGGCCCTTTCCGAGCCGTTCATCTACAACCTGTGCGAGACCAGCGGTGTGCAGCTCGTCAGCGGCAGCCTGGCCTCGGTCATCGTGGCCACCATCCCGTTGTTTGTCCCGTTCGGCATGTGGCTGGCCTACCGGCAGCGCATCCGCATGCCGCTGTTCATCGGCGTCACGCTGTCGATGATCGGCGTGATCGTCATGATCGGCAGCGACGAAGGCCTCCACGGCAACCTGCGCGGCATCCTCTTCCTTGCCGGCGCCGTGGTCATCGCCGTGGTCTACACCCTGCTGCTGGTGAAGATTGTGGACCGCTACCATCCCGTGACCATCACTACCTACCAAAACCTGCTGGGGCTCGTCTACTATCTGCCGCTGATGCTCATCACCGACGGCAGCCAGCTGCCGCTGCTGAGTTATTCGCCCAAGATGCTGCTGCTGTTGCTCACCCTGGGCATCTGCTGCTCGACGCTGGCCTATGTGTTCTACAACGTCGGCGTGCGGCGACTCGGCGCCAGCGAGGCCTGCATCTTCAACAACGCCATACCGATCTTCTCGCTGGCCGCTGCCATCCTCATCGGGCAGGAAAGCTTCTCGTGGCTGAAGCTGGGAGGCGTGGTCATCGCCATCGCCGGTGTGGTCATCGCCCAACGGCAGTCATAGCATCCGACTTTTGTACCATCGATGTACGTCTGTCGTACAACAAGCATCCGACAGTCGCTGAACTGCCGGAGGGCGGGAAAAGGTGGTGACGGGGAATGGGGTCAGGAGGCGGGAACGCGAGGGAAGTCGCAGATTTCGAGGGCAGAAGGCTCGGGGTTGAGGACGAAACGGACGAGCGTGGAGGTGCGGTGGAATCCCTGTATGCCGGCGGCGCCGGGGTTGATGTGGAGAAGGCGGTACTGGTTGTCGTACATGACGCGGAGGATGTGGCTGTGGCCACAGACGAAGATGTCGGGCTGGGCAAGCTGGAGGGTGCGCCGGAGCTGGTAGGGATAGTGACCGGGGTAGCCGCCGATGTGGCGCATGAGGACGCGCTGGCCCTCGACTTCGAAGAAGAGCTGCTCGTCGAGCTCGTAGTGGAGGCTGAAGCTGTCGCAGTTGCCCCAGACGGCCCTGACGGGCTTGAACTGGCGAAGCTGGTCGAGGACATCGGGGCCGATGTCGCCGGCATGCCAAAGCTCGTCGCAGTCGCGGAAGAAGGAGAAGACCTGAGGGGGAAGGTGGCCGTGGGTGTCGGAGAGAACGCCTATGCGAGTCATGGGGCTGGTTTTGGATGCGTGAATACGCCAGTCTTATTCGTTGGCCTGAATCTCGCGGAGGTTTTCGGTGATCATCTCGCGGAGGTAGTTGATGATGTGTATGTCGTTGAGCGACATGTCGCCCAGGGCCTCGCGGAGCTCGTCGGTGTCGAGCTGGAAGGTGTCGACGTCGGTGGTGTAGGTGATGACAAAGTGGATGTCCTGATGGGCGGAGAGGAGGAGGACGAGGGTGCCGGGGAGGTCGCCCATGGGGGGACGGTCCCAATGGTTGTGCTGGAACCAGAATTCGAGGCGTGTGCCGACACCGACCTGGCTGGTGATGTTCATGCCGCCGCCGCAGTTTTCGGTGTTCATCTTGATCAGAGGCAGTCCGAGGCCGACCTTGCGCGTGGTGCGGCTGGTGGTGTAGGGGTCGGTGACGCGGGCGAGGAATTCGGGCGTCATGCCGCGGCCGTTGTCCTGTATGGTGAAATGGAAGATATTGTCCTTGAGGCTGTCGCGGATGGTGAGCGAAACGAGGGTGGAATCGGCGGCTGTGGAGTTTTCCATCAGGTCGTAGACATGCATGGCGAGTTCTTTCATGGCGGTAGAAATTAATGGATGCGTTTTGAGGTTGCAAAAATACACAAAATATTTTGATTGCAGAATAATATTTTAAAGAAAGCGGCGTTTAAAAGATTCATAGTGGCAGAAGCGACGACGGGACTGCGGGAAAGGGCTGCCACGAGGATGTGTAAGTAAAAAAACAACAATAAGGAGATCTGCATGAAGAGACGCTATATAGTGACAGTGGTGCTGGCGATGCTGCTGGCGGCGGGATGCGACAACGACGAAAACTTCGTGGCGCCATCGTTCCTGCATGTGGAAGGGATCCATCTGGTGAAACCGCAGCAGGGCGCCTTGTCGACCGACGAGGGATTCTATACGCACGACATCGTGGCGGCGTATGTGGCGGCGCATAGGGTGGGTGCAGCCAGCGAAGATACGATTGGGCTGTTCCGGATGCCGTTCACGGTGCCGGTGCTGTTCGATGGGGTGTACGACTATGTGAAGCTGTATCCGGCCGTGATGCAGAGCGGCAAGGTGAACGCCCTACCCTTCTACACATACTACAATCCGATCAGGATCGACAGTGTGGCGCTGACGTCGGGCGACACGCTGGACCTGGGCACGCTGACGACGACGCACGAGAGCCATGCGCGGGCACTGATGCACGAGCCTTTCGAGCCGAACGAGGGCAGCCTGCTGTTCGACTCGGTGCTGACATGGGTACCGATGGACCCTGACGGGGCCTGCACGGGCTACGGCTACGGGCTGGTGCATGTGGACGACACGATGCGCAACGGGGTGCGCTTCAGCGTGGACCGCACATTCACGGTGACTGACCCGTCGCTGCTGCTCTATCTGGAACTGGACATCAAGAGCGATGTGGAGATGGGTGTGTACATGGTGTCGTCGCGCCTGGAGGGCACCAACCTGGACACCCGTTCGGTGATGAACGTCTACCCCGACAACACACAATGGAAACACATGTATATCAACCTGGGACGGACCTGGTCGTATTTCAACCACAACAAGAACTTCCGGCTGCTCTTCCACGCGTTGCCGGGTGCTGACGGCAAAGGAGGCGACCTGCGGATAGACAATGTGAGGGTGGTGACGACGCCGGTGACCCAATAAGCTGACTGCAAGAAAACAGGAGTGTGCCGACCGAAGGACAGAAGAGGGTGACCCAAAAAACAAAAACAACGATTTGGAAAAAAAACAGATTTTGAAATACATCGTCTGCGACACCTTGAGCGCAATGGTGTCGTGGGCGTTGCTGTTCCTGTTCAGAAAAATGTTTCAGGAACAGACGGGACTGACTGACGTGAACAGCGTGTTCAGGGATGCCAACTTCTGGTTGGGACTGGTGCTGGTGCCCATGGGATGGCTGACGCTGTACACCCTTCAAGGGGCCTACCGCAATGTGCTGAGGAAAGCGCGACTGAAAGAGTTGCTGGAGACGTTGGCGGCATCGGTGATCGGCGTGACGGTGATATTCTTCGTGCTGCTGATCGACGACAACATACGGACGTACAGAAACTACTACGGATCGTTCCTGTTCCTGTTCTGCGTGCACTTCGCGCTGACCTACTCGCTGAGGCTGATCCTGACGTCGCGCACCGTGCACAAGGTGCACACACGGCAGATCGGCTTTCCGACGCTGATGATCGGCAGCAAGAGAAAAGCCTTCCAGACCTACCTCGACCTGGAGAACCAAGAGACCTATTCGGGCAACCTGTTTGAGGGCTTCGTGACCATCGACAGCCAGGCAGATGGGGACGAGAGTTCGGCCCAGCTGGAGAAGGTGATGCCCTGCCTGGGCAGCATCGGCGACATCAAGCGGCTGATGGACGAGCACCATTTCGAGGAAGCCATCATAGCGGTGGAAGACAACGAAAAGGGGCGCATCAACGACATCCTGATGGCGCTGGAATGCTGCGGCGACCTGATCATCAAGATCACGCCAGACGCCCACGACCTGATCGTGGGATCGATCAAGCAGGTGTCGATATTCCATTCGCCGCTGATTGTGATCAACAACCGGCTGATGGAGGAGTGGCAATACTCGGTGAAGCGCATCTTCGACGTGGTGATCTCGGTGCTGGCGATGGTGATCCTGTCGCCGGTGTATCTGGTGACGGCCATCATTGTGAAAGCCACCTCGCCGGGGCCGGTGTTCTTCACACAGGAACGTGTGGGCTACCACGGCAAGCCGTTCAAGATGCACAAATTCCGCTCGATGTATGTGGATGCCGAAAGCAAAGGGCCCGCATTGAGCAAAGACAACGACCCCCGCATCACTCCATTCGGGCGCTTCATGCGGAAAGTGCGGCTGGACGAGATACCGCAATTCTACAACGTGTTCAAGGGCACGATGAGCCTTGTGGGCCCGCGCCCCGAGCGGCAATACTACATTGACCAGATTGTGCGCCGTGCACCGGAATACCTGCTGCTGCAGCGGGTGAAGCCCGGCATCACGTCGTGGGGACAGGTGAAATACGGCTACGCCTCAAACGTGGACGAGATGGTGGAGCGCCTGCGCTATGACCTGCTCTATCTGGACAATATGTCGATCACCACCGACCTGAAGATACTGCTCTACACCGTGATCATCATCATACAAGGACGAGGAAAATAGCAACACCTACAAGAAACATCATGAAACAGAGACTACTACTCATCGGCCTGGCCGCACTGGCAGTTGCCGGATGCGCCGGCAAACAACCCGACACCCTGGCCACGAAAGGCGACACCCTCTCGTGGGCGCTGGGCGAAAACATTGGCATAAGCCTGAAACAGGCACCCGTCAACGACCTCAACACCGAAATGGTGATCATGGCCATCCGCAACATCCTCGACGGCAAAGAGCAACGCTTCAGCAACGAAGAATATGCCCAGCTGATGCAGAGTCTGGCAGGTACCGGCAACAAGGAAGAAACGGTGACACAGCAACCCGCCATGTCGCCCCAAGAGGTGGACCGCCTGCAGAATGATTTTTTTGAAAACATCGGCAAAACCCATCCCAACGCCAAGCGTCACCCGTCAGGATTCTACTATGAGCAGATCAAAGCCGGCAGCGGCCCCAACGCCGTAATGGCGCAGCGCATCCTGTTCGACTATAAAAGCTACCTTCTCCTCACCGGAGAGCCATACGACCAGACCTACGGCAAGCGTGAACCGATCATGCATGTGGTGGGCCACCCCATGTTCCCCGGCCTGATCGATGCGCTGCAGCTGATGAATGCCGGCAGCATCTACCGCTTCTACTTCCCCTACCAGCTTGCCTTCGGCGAAAAGGGGTCAGGCCCCATCCCGGGCTACACTCCCCTCATCTACGAGGTGGAATTGCATGAACTGTACAACGACTGAAAACAATAATAATATACAAATCATGGACAAACTTATCATCACCGCCGCCATCTGCGGCGCAGAAGTAACGAAAGAACAGAACCCCAATGTGCCCTACACCGTAGAGGAGATCGTGCGCGAAGCCAAGTCGGCCGTCGACGCCGGTGCCGCCATTGTCCACCTCCATGTGCGTGAAGACGACGGCACCCCCACACAGAGCCACGTCCGCTTCCAGGAGTGCACCGAGGCCATCCTCAAAGAGTGCCCCAATGTGATCCTTATCCCGTCCACCGGCGGTGCTGTCGGCATGACTCCCGACGAGCGTCTCGACTCGACCAACACCACTCCCGTACCCGAGATGGCCACCCTCGACTGCGGCACCTGCAACTTCGGCGACGACATCTTCGACAACACCATGCCCACCATGCGCGCTTTCGGCAAACGCATGGTCGAGAAAGGCATCAAACCCGAATACGAATGCTTCGAGATGGGCCACCTGGAGACCATCGTGCACATGGCCCGCAAAGGTCAGGTGCCCAGCGCTTTTGGCGTGGCTGGCCCCGACGGCAAACCGCTCCCGCTGGTGCCCATGCAGTTCAACTTCGTGCTCGGCGTGCTGGGATGCGCCTCCGCCACTGTCGACAACCTGGTGTGGATGTCGAAAAACATTCCCGCCGGCAGCACCTGGACCGCCACCGGCATCGGCCGCAACGCCTTCACTCTGGCCGCTCCCGCTATCGTGATGGGCGGCAACGTTCGCGTCGGTTTTGAGGACAACCTCTACCTGGAACGCGGCGTGTTGGCAAAAAGCAACGGCGAACTCGTCGACAAAGTGGTGCGCATGGCCAAACTGCTTGGCCGCCAGGTTGCCACCAGCGACGAAGCCCGCGAGATTCTCTCCCTCAAACCCAGAAACTAAACCTCAATGAAAAAGAATATCATCTTGGCTCTGGCGATCATCGCTTCGACGACCGCCATCGCCCAAAACAACCGGCCCACCGACGACATGATGCGTCTGTATCGCCAGACCATCCAGAAACGCGACATCTCCAACCGGGCCTCTGAAAGCAACATCCCCCTGAGCGCCGTCGCCACCCCCGCACCGAAAGACCTCACCAAAGACCTGCCCGAAGACCGCGTGTGGTTCCCCGGCGAATGGGAGGAGGTGAAAGCCATCGTGGTCACACCCTACTATGATTATTCGCCCCTCTACAGCCAAGGCACCGGCTACTGGATGGCCGACCCGCTCGTCCACGGATGGGCACAATACTACCAGTTCACCGGCAACAACTGGGCTGAACGCGGCATGGGCCCCTACAAAAGCAACATCGACACCACTTCCACCTTCGGCAATGTCAGCTTCTACCTGATGGACGCCATCCAGCAGGGCGGCGCCGAAGCTTGGGTGCGCGTTGAACTCTGGGCCGACACCAGCATCGTCAAGCGCAAACTGCAGCGCATGGGACTGCGCCACGACAACGTGCGCTTCATCGCCGGCCCCGGCAACTCGTTCTGGTACCGCGACTGCGGCCCCATCTGCTTCTACTACGGCGACCAGGACAGCCTGGCCATGCTCGACTTCACCTATTATCCCGGCCGTGCGCTCGACGACTCGCTGCCCACCATCATCCGTCAGCAGATGGGTATCCCCAACTACATGACCAAAGTGGAATGGGAAGGCGGCAACTGTCTGGTTGACGGTGCCGGCATGGTGTTCTCCAGCGACCAGATCTACAGCACCAACTCCGACATCTACGGCCAACTCACCTGGGACGGCGAAAACATCAGCTCGCTGACCTACGAGCGCGCCACTCCCCTCAGCCGCAACCAGGTCAAACAGGCCCTGCACGACCTGCTCGGCCAGCGCGCCACCTACATCCTGCCTGCCTACCAGTACGACGGCGGCACCGGCCACATCGACCTCTATGCCGACATGTGGGACGAAAACGGCTTCGTATTCTCCATCATGCCCGACGCCTACAGCTCCTGGACCGACTATCGCACCGGCAGCCGCAACATCGACTCGCTGTGCTCCTACCAGTCCATCTTCGGACGCAACTACACCATGGACTCCATTCCCTTCCCCAAGGACAACTTCGGCAACAACTTCTCCAGCCAGACGGTCTACAACAACCAGTACACCCGCACCTATTCCAACCACACGTTCGTCAACAACCTGATCATCCAGCCCTGCTTCTCCAACGTCGTCAACGGCCAGCCCTCGGCACAATGGGACCGCGACAACATCGAGCAGCTGAAACAGGCCTACCCCGGCTACACCATCTATCCTGTCGACGTGCGTGAGTTCGACGGCTCGGGCGGCGCCATCCATTGCATCACCAAGCAGATTCCTGCCGACAATCCCATACGCATCCTGCACAAGAACATCCATGGCATCATCGGAATGGGTGAGATGACCGACATCCCCGTCAGCGCCATCATCACCAACCGCAGCGGCATCGAACACGCCGAGGTGATCTACCGCATCAACGGCGGCGAATGGCAAACCGCCAGTCTCACCGCCAACGGCAACCGCTTCAGCGGCAGCTTGCAGCTCAGCCTGGCCGCCGAAGGTCAGCACAACTACGAATACTACATCAGCGCCACCTCCAACAACGGCAAGACCATCACCAAGCCGATGACGGCCTCGCAGGGCGGCTACTTCACCTTCACCGAAGCTCCCGGCATGGCTGTCGACAGCACCATGTTCGACTTCGACACCACCCCCATGCCGATGGAGAGCATCACCTTCACCTTCGGACAGAGCTGGACCTCCGTTGACGATGCCGAACCCCTGGCCATCGACCAGCAGGCCACCGAGCAGCTCTTCGGCCAGTTCTACCCCAACCCGGCCACCACTGCCGCCACCGTGCGCATCGACCTCAACGACGGTGCTGACTACGATGTCACCATCATCGACGCCACGGGCCGCACCGTACACACCAGCCACATCAACGCCGCCGGCGAGATCGCCTTCAGCATCCGCACCGACCGCTTTGCCGCTGGCCAGTACACGGTGGTCTTCTCCAACGACAACCGCCGCATCGTCCGCAAGCTTATCGTGAAATAAGATTCGGCAAACAAGACACCGAAAAAGAGAGAGAGGGCCCCGAAGCATCCGCTTCGGGGCCCTCTCTTTTTCTACAGCCTCCGGAAAGCTCACATCACATTGACGAACTTGCCGTCCACTTCAAAATTCAGCAGCTTGGCGTCGACCTCTTTCTTCCACCACAGGAAGCCGCTGCGCTTCGAAATGCGCGCCTGATAGGTCAGCTTGCCGCGCACCTTGCGCACCCACACATCGTCGATGCTGTATTTGGGGAACATCGACTTCACCGTGTCCTTGATGGCGGCGGGATAATATTGGCGCTCCACATAATAGTGTGTTTCGCTGCCCTTGTTCGAGAACACCATGGCCTGGCGGCTCTTCTCCGCATCGAGATAGGTGGCCTTGAACACGCCCGAATCCACCAACCACCATTGCACCTCCGAAGCGTCTTTCACCTGACGCTGGAAATCTTTCACATAGTTGACATTGACGTCCTTTTCGGCCACAGCCTTTTCTTTTTGCGCCCAAAGCGCTCCCTGGAACAGCATCACAGCCGCTGCCAGTGCGATTATCTTTTTCATATTGTGTTTGTTATTTTATTAGTTCCCACACTTGTTACGAGCCGCAAAAATACAAAAAATATTTGTTTCTACACCTCCTCGGCAAGTTTTTTCATCACCGTGGCACCGTCGTGGATCGTTTCGATGCACCAATTGAGCTTTAAATCAAGCTGTTCCTCGTCCGAAAGACGCCAATTTGTTTTTTCGTCCTTGCGCATCCTCTCCGTCAGGCAGAAGAGGCTCAGGGCGGCACAGACGCTGATGTTGAAACTTTCGGTGAAACCGTACATCGGGATCTTCACATAGGCATCGGCGCCGTCGATGGCTTCCTGCGTCAGCCCTGTCAGTTCGGTGCCGAACACCAGCGCCGTGGGACGGCTGATGTCCAGGTCACCGATCATCGTGTCGTTCTCGTGGGGCAAGGTGGCCACAATGCGGTAGCCCTGAGCACGCAGCCGGGCATAGGCATCGTGGATATTCTGGTAGCGGTAGTAGTCGACCCACTTCGAGCTGCCCACAGCCACATCGCCGGCCGGATTGAACGCGTTGCGGCCCTCCACCACATGGACATCCTGCACCCCGAAACAATCACACGAACGCAACACCGCAGCCGCATTGTGGCTCTGGTAGACATCCTCCAGCACCACGCTGATATGCCGCGTGCGCAGCGCCGAGAGGCGGTCGAACAGGTCGCGGCGGCGCTCGCTGATCAGCTGGCACGCATTCTCGTACAGGCGCTCCTTTTGCTCGCGGCTCAAAGCGGCGAAAACGCTTGCTTCTTCGGGTTTTCTTTCTGGCATATTGTTATTATTTCTTAATTGATTTGCAAAAATACGAAATAAATCCGTATCTTTGCATTATTATTAACGCACCGGCAAATCAATAATTCCCTAAATGTCAGCAACTCAGCGCTGACGGAGTGGACAAAAACTTTCCGGCGAACACACAAAACCACATGCTCGTAGGGTACGAATCCAACAATCCGCTCCGCAACAGCCGCCAACACGGCGACTTTTCTCGTGAACTTATCGCCCGCATAGCCGACAGGCACATCAACGGCTACCGTGCGATGCTCTTCACCAAGAACGTGAAGCGCGCCTACCGCACCTACTTCAGCGGCAACTCCAACGTGAGCACCTACGTCCCGACAGGCCTCTCGCGCCTGCTGCCGTCGCTGTGGCTCCGTTTCTCGCTCAACTCCATCATCAAGACCGAACAGGTGAAAGTGAAGCTCTACCACGGCCTCAACTCCGAGCTGCCCTACGGGCTGGACCGCGACATCAAGACCGTGATCACCTACTACGGCCTGAGCAACCACAACAAGAATTCGCTGATGGACCGCCTGTTCTGGCGCACCCGTCTGCACTATGCCTTCCGCGCTTCCAACCGCATCATCGCCGTCGACGAGAAAGCGCGCGTCGAGCTGCTCGACGCCGGCGTGCCGGAAGACAAAATAGTCGTCATCGGTGTCGAAGGCCACCCCTTCGAGGTGACCGACCAGTTGGCCGACGCCTACTACGAGGTGTATCGCGACCTGGTAGGCGACTGATCCCGCGTCCCTTTTTCCTTTTCCTCTCCATGCGCCGCCCTCACCCGCGACCATTCTGCCATTGCCGCCTGGCAGACTTTCCCCGTTTCCGAACCGCGCCACCTCCCTACCCTCGCCCTACCATCTCCCTATCATCTCCTACCATAGTAGGAGTTGGTAAGGCGATCATAAGTGGAAACCAAGGAGTTGGCACGGAGACGGGCATTGGCGCATTTTTCGGCATGAGGGAGGGGTCGGGCGGAGATAAAAAAATGGGGGCGCCCTGCATGCAGGGCGCCCCCATTGGGGTTACTGGCAAGGATGGGACTATTCGGCGTCCTTGCCGTGACAGTTCTTGTATTTCTTGCCGCTGCCGCAGGGGCATGGATCGTTGCGGCCCACCTTCTTCTCCACATGCACGGGCATGGGCTTGGCCTTGGGCTGCGCCGAATTGTCGATGGCCTGCTGCTGCTGCGAGGCGCTGCGGTCGAGCGAATTGTCGCGGCTGGCACGCATGCCGCGGCGGTCGGTCTGCTGCTGGCGGGCCTCACGCACGCTGTTCTCGTCGGGCAGCGGCAACTGGGCGCGGCTGAGGAAGGAGGTGATCTCGCGGTTGACGTCGAGCAGCATCTTCTCGAACAGCTTGAAGCTCTCGAACTTGTAGATCAGCAAGGGATCCTTCTGCTCGTAGGCGGCATTCTGCACACTCTGGCGCAGGTCGTCGAGCTGGCGCAGATGCTCCTTCCAGAGGTCGTCGATGATGGCAAGGGTGATGCCTTTCTCGATGGAGAGCTGCAGCTCGCGGCCGTGGGTTTCGTAGGCTTTCTGCACGGGGACCACGACGTTGAGCACTTTCTTGCCGTCGGTGATGGGGAAGGCCACGTTGATATAGCGCGTGTTTTCAGCGATATTCTTGATGAAAGGCCAGGCGCTCTCGCAAAGGCGCTGCATGCGCTCCTTGTAGGCATTGTAGCACTGGTCGTAGAGCAGCTGGATGGCATCCTTGCGGTGGAGTGAAAGAAATTCGCGCTCGCTCATGGGCACCTCGTGGGCGAAGACACGGATGACCTCAAGCTTGAACTCTTCCCAGTCGTGGCCGTCGCTATAGAGCAGCTCGCAGGTGTCGTAGAACATATTGCTGATGTCGATCGACAGGCGGTCGCCATAGAGGGCATTGCGGCGCTTGTTGTAGACGACGGTGCGCTGGTTGTTCATCACGTCGTCGTACTCGAGCAGACGCTTACGCATGCCGAAGTTGTTCTCTTCAACCTTCTTCTGTGCGCGCTCAATCTGCTTGGTGATCATCGAATGCTGGATGACCTCGCCCTCCTGCAGGCCCATGCGGTCCATCACCTGGGCGATACGTTCGGAGCCGAACAGGCGCATGAGGTCGTCCTCGAGGGAGACAAAGAAGAGGGAGCTGCCGGGGTCGCCCTGACGGCCGGCACGGCCGCGGAGCTGACGGTCGACACGGCGGCTCTCGTGGCGCTCGGTGCCGATGATGGCCAGACCGCCACGCTCACGCACATCGCCCTTGAGCTTGATGTCGGTACCACGGCCAGCCATGTTGGTGGCAATGGTGACGCGGCCGGGTTCGCCAGCCTGAGCGACGATTTCAGCCTCCTTCTGGTGCAGCTTGGCATTGAGGACATTGTGGGGGATGCGCTTCATCTTGAGCATCTTGCTGAGCAACTCGGAAGTCTCGACGCTGGTAGTGCCCACCAGGACGGGACGGCCCTCTCCGACCAGACGCTCAACCTCGTCGATGACGGCCTTGAACTTCTCGCGCTTGGTCTTGTAGATCATATCGTCCATATCGACACGGGCGATAGGCTTGTTGGTGGGGATGACGACCACATCGAGCTTATAGATGTTCCACAACTCGCCGGCCTCGGTTTCGGCCGTACCGGTCATACCGGCCAGCTTTTTGTACATGCGGAAATAGTTCTGGAGCGTGATGGTGGCATAGGTCTGGGTGGCAGCCTCCACCTTGGCGTTCTCCTTGGCCTCGACAGCCTGGTGCAGACCGTCGCTCCAGCGCCGGCCCTCCATGATACGGCCGGTCTGCTCGTCGACGATCTTGACCTGATTGTCCTCCGTCAGGATGTAGTCGACATCGCGAACAAAGAGGGTGTAGGCCTTCAGGAGCTGGTCGACGGTGTGGACGCGCTCGCTCTGGATGGCGAAATCGTTGTACACCTTGTCCTTCGCCTCAGCCTTCTGCTCGGGGGTCATGTCGGGGTTGTTCTCGATGTCGGCGATAGCGCTGCCTATGTCGGGGAGCTGGTAGAAATTGGGATCCTCGCCGAGCGAAGTGAGGAATTCCATACCCTTGTCGGTCAGCTCCACCTGGCGATTCTTCTCGTCGATGACGAAATAGAGCTCGTCATCGATGATATGCATGTACTTGTTCTGCTCCTGCATATAGAAATTCTCGGTCTTGAGCAGGATGCTCTTGATGCCGGTTTCGGACAGGTACTTGATCAGGGCATTGTTCTTGGGCAAGCCGCGGTAGGCGCGCAGGAGCTGCTTGGCGCATTCCTCGTCGGGCTTGGGATCGGGATGCTCGGCGATACCCTTCTTGGCTTCGGCAAGCAGCTGGGTGACCAGCACACGCTGGGCATTGTAGAGCTTCTCGATGGTAGGCTTGAAGCGGTAGAACTCCTGCTCATCGTCATCCTTACCTGTGGGGCCGCTGATGATAAGAGGCGTGCGGGCATCGTCGATAAGCACCGAGTCGACCTCGTCGACAATAGCATAGTTGTGGCCGCGCTGCACCAGCTCGTCGGGATTGCGGCTCATATTGTCGCGCAGATAGTCGAAACCGAACTCGTTGTTCGTGCCGTAGGTGATATCGGCATCATAGGCGCGCTTGCGCTCGGCGCTGTGGGGCTCGTGCTTGTCGATGCAGTCGACACTCAAGCCGTGGAACTCGAACAGCATGCCCATCCACTCGGAGTCGCGCTTGGCCAGATAGTCGTTCACCGTCACCACATGCACGCCCTTGCCGGGAAGTGCATTCAGGTAGACGGGCAACGTGGCCACGAGGGTCTTACCCTCACCGGTGGCCATCTCGGCAATCTTGCCGCTGTGGAGCACCACACCGCCGATGATCTGCACGTCGTAGTGCACCATATCCCAAGTGATCTCGTTGCCGCCGGCCATCCAGTGGTTCTTGTATCGGGCCTTGTCGCCGACAATCTCCACATTGGACAGCCTGGCGCTGAGGTCTCGGTCGTGATCGGTGGCAGTCACCTCCACCACCTCGTTCTGGGCAAAGCGGCGGGCCGTTTCTTTCACCACTGCAAAAGCTTCGGGCAATATCTCGTCGAGCACCTTCTGCGTCTTGTCGTAGCTGTGCTTCTCCAGTTCGTCGATGCGCTTGTAGAGGCCCTCCTTCTCGTCGACAGGCATGTCGTATTCTTCCTCGATACGCTTGCGGAGCGAGGCCAACTCGTTCTCCTCGGTCTCGATGGCCGACTTGATTTTCTCTTTGAACTCTATGGTCTTGGCACGCAGAGCGTCGTTGTCCAGAGCCTCAATCTTGGGGTATACGGCAAGCGTAGCGTCGAGGAAAGGTTTCACCTCTTTCAAGTCGCGCTGACTCTTGTTGCCGAACAGTTTGGTCAGAATATTCGCCATATTATTTTTACAATTTCTTCGATATTATATTATCACACAATCTTTTGCCATCGTTTCCGATGCAAAACAAACGTACAAAGATACAACTTTTTCCTGAATAGCAGCAAACAAAAATTGCCCCCTCGCACAAACATTCTTTCAACAAAATGCGTGCCACTGTGCAACCCGCTATCGGTCAACTCCTTGCGCTTCGCCTCAACAACCTCGGGGCATATCTCGCCACCAGCACCGCCGACAGCAGCAGCGCCAGCGCCTCGGCCACATTGACGGCCCACCAGATGCCGTCGATGCCTACCACCGAAGGCAGCACCCACACCGCCGCCAGCTCGAACACCAAGGTGCGCGCAAAGGCCGCCACTGCCGACACAATGCCGTTGTTCAGTCCGGTGAACAGGGCCGACACGAACATGTTCCATCCGCAGATCAGAAAACAGAGCATATATATCCGCATCGCGCGCGTGGTCAGCGCCAGCAGCGCTTCGTCGTAGCCCACAAACAGCCTCGACAACGACTCGCTGAACAGCTCGGCCAGCAGCGTCAGCACCACCCCGATCACCCCCGTCAGCACCAGCGTCTTGCCGAACAGACTCCGCAGCTCGCGCCAGTCGACGGCCCCGAAGTGGTAGCCTATGATCGGCGTGATGCCGATATTGTAGCCAATGAACACGGCCGCGAACACAAAGGCCAGATACATGATCACCCCGTAGGCCGCCACGCCGTCCTCGCCCAGATAGCGCATCAGCTGTATGTTGTAGCAGATGCTCACCACATTCATGGCGATGTTGCCCACATACTCCGACAATCCGTTGCTGCAGGCCTTGCCCACATAGCTCCAAATGGTGCGGCAGCGCACCAGCCTGAGCGACCCCTTGTTGCTGCGCGAGCAGAAATAGAACACCGGGAAGAACCCGCCCACAATCTGCGACATCGAGGTGGCCAGCGCCGCACCTGCCACGCCCCACCCCAACAGCCACACAAACACAGCGTCGAGCACGATGTTCACCACCCCGGCCACCACCGACATCAGGGTGCCCAGCTGCGGCCGCTCGGCAGCCATATAGAACGACTGGAAGGCCATCTGCAGCACAAATCCCGGCATGCCGATCATGCACAGCCGCCCGTAGACCAGGCATTCGTGCACCATCGGACCATCGGCACCCAGCCACCCCACCAGCGGACGGCAGAACAGTGCAAACAGCGCCCCCAACGCCACGCCCAGACACAGCGTGAAACGCACCAGCATGGTGAACACGCGGTTGGCCTTCTCGGGATAGCCCTCGCCCTTGATTTTCGACGTCAGCGCCGCACCGCCGCTGCCCACCATCAGACCCAACGCACCGATCAGCATCATCGCCGGCATCATCAGGTTGACGGCCGCAAAGCCCGTCTTGCCGGAAAAATTCGACACAAAGAATCCGTCCACTATCGAATACACCGACGTCACCAGCACCATTCCGATGCTCGGCAACACCGATCTGACAATCCTCCGGTAGCCGTAATGTCCTGACAATTCGATATCCATAGCGTCAATGCCTTCACAATGGCGACTGCAAAGGTAGCATTTTTTCAACAAACGGAGGTGCATCGGCACTTTTTCCTGCACCAAATGCAAAATCGCCGTTGCTGCCGGCAGGCGCGGCCACAGCCTGTGCTGCCGGCGCCTCCTCCCACGCCACGCTGCCGCCGTAGGCCGTGGCCGACGCACGTCCGCGATAGTCGGTGGCGAACAGGTAGAGGTGCGCCGTGCATCCGCACCACCCTTCCGGCAACGCTACCGCCGCCGCCCCCTCTCTGCGCGCCACGTCGGCC
>CAKZZD010000047.1 GCA_937886715.1 uncultured Bacteroidales bacterium
GTATATGGACCACGAGCTGATGACCATGTGGCTGAGTGTCGACCCGCTGGCGGACGAGTATCCAAGTATAAGTCCGTATGCCTATTGTTCGTGGAATCCGATTAAATTAGTTGATCCAAACGGAGAAGAAATATCAGAACATATTGATGAATATGGATATTTGATTACTCATTATGATGATGGTGATGATGGTGTATATGTTCATACAAATGGAACTACAAAAGCTCAAATTGACCATCAGAGAGAAGTATTAGGAAATACTGGTGGAACGGGATTGTATATTGGCGATTTGGGAGGGGAAATAGACATTACAAGTGTTATGGAAAATAAATTGCAGGAGAGCTCGACAATTGCACAAACATTTCGGGGAGACTCTAAATACTCGTTATATTATGATAAAGTCCATACTGGAGGCGATTGGGATTTAAAGAATAACGAGAAAACCATCTGGGGAGTGGCTTGGGAATATGACAAAACAAACGGAACGCAAACCACTTTTTCATGCAGTCGTTTTTCTAATGCAAATGCAGCAGATGTGGGTAATTATCATGCTGGTTATACGGGTATTATGGCTGGAATTGGGAAATACATATTATGCAAGGGTGCGGGACTAGCAGAAACAGTAAAGTCATTCCGAAATTGGAGAGTATTTGATGGCCTTTATAGAGCCAATAGCTTATTGACGCCTCTTAATCTTAGATCAGGAGACAGGAAGCGTGATTACATTTTTAATACAATGGGTATGGGTGACGCAAAAAAGGAATTACGATGAAAAAACTGTTTCGTTTTTCTGTGCCTCTTTTCATGTTGGCTATAGTAGTTTTGTCCTGTACCTCTAAAGACAAATCAGAAGGACGTTTCTTACGAACAAAAACCTTAAAAAAAGGATTGTATTTAGAGTGTTATGAAATGGCCAAGGGTGGCGTCTTTTCGGGGAATACATATGGGTATTACTTGACCGACTCAAATCGTTATCTGCAATTTATTGGATTTGTTGGTGATAATGAGGTTGTTGATTATCACTTTGAAAATGATAGCAGCGTAATTTTTTTTACAACAAAAACTATTGATCCAGGTTTTCCTGAAGGAGTGCCGTTAAAAAAAATCAAGTTGCCGAAATTGCGGTATTCAGAAAATGAGGACTGTCCAAGGTAAGAAACTGGTTTCTTGACATAGGATAAATAATCTAAGAAACGACATGTATATGAGCCAACCTGCACATAAAACAGAGGACGCAAGCAGCACTAAAATTGTGCGGATCCACCCCATCTCCTTCACCGGGAAAGAACGCGATGAGGAAACAGGCTACGGATACTTTGGCGCAAGGTACATGGACCACGAACTGATGACGATGTGGCTCAGCGTTGACCCGCTGGCTGACAAGTACCCGTCAATTAGCCCGTATGCATACTGCGCTTGGAATCCTGTAAAGCTGGTGGATCCAGATGGGAATGAAGCTATTGATAATGACGACTGGTATATTAATAGCAAAGGAGAGGTGAGATGGTTCAATAGTACTGCAGAAAAATACACATACGAAGGAGAAGAATACTCGCGATATGGACAAACCGCCAGCATGACGAATAGCGATGGTGAATTCGTCTATGGCGACCAGTATGGTAATACTCACTCGTCAAAACCCTTGCGGGAACTCTCTGTTTCAGAATCTCTGACTGATTTTGAACGCACCATGAGGAATCCTTTGGTACAAAGCATTCATCAGAGTGCAGCAGATTTTTGGGGACATCCCGTTACGGAAGCAGTTGTGGACGCAGCACTATTTGTCGTAACAGGAGGAACAGAGGCTGTTGCCAAAGGTGCTGGCAAAGCATTCATAAAGCATAAAGCCAAGTCCCTTTCCATCAGTCATTCTTCCTCAAATGTTTCGACAACGGCTAGCCATATTAGAGAATGGTTAGGAGAGGGGTACTGCAAGGTCAACAAACACGGGGACCCAGTATTTACATCAAAAGATAATCTAAGAAAATTTAGAATCGATATGAATAATACACAAGGCGATAAGATTCATATGCATTTGGAAAGAAAAACACCGAATGGGAATTGGAAGGATGCAACGCCTACCCATAGATTATATCCTAAGCAATAAAGCATGAAATACATATCTAATATAAAAGATTTGAGTTTGGTAATCGAAGAGGATTTGCCAGAAATAGGTGCTTACTTATATGTGTATAACTCCCATGGAGACTGTATCGCAGATTATTTACAAGATGATGTGAATTCTTGCAAAAGGCAAGCCTGCGAGACATTCGGAGTTGCACTCAATAACTGGAAAAAAGATAGTTAGTAATCCATAGCCTCATCTTCTCTTGAATAAGATCTATGAACACCATAACAATTGATGGAGTAAAGCGTACTCAACCCATGCGGTTTTGCCCCTTTGGTTTCACCGGGAAAGAGAAGGACGAGGAAACCGGCTACGGTTATTTTGGCGCGAGGTATATGGACCCCGAGCTGATGACGATGTGGCTGAGTGTTGACCCGATGGCTGACAAGTACCCTAATATTTCACCATACAACTATTGCATGGGAAACCCTATCAAGGTGATGGACCCAGATGGTATGGACACATTAGTCTTCAATAAATACGGCAATTATTCACATAGAATAATAGCAGAAGGTGAGCATGTCGGAAGATATGAGCAGCCCTCGGGCAATCCATATACTTTTACTTTTGCAGATCCTATTAATGATCCTGTGGCTATCTCGGAAGGCAAAATTACAAAATTACAAATAGTACAGGAAGGTGATATAAGAACGATGCTTCGTGATGCAGGTGCATTTAGTGATGATAACCGTAAGCGTAAATACGGATACGCAAGAGAAGAGGGTGTTGGATTGGTGGGAGAACTTGACTTTTCAAAGAAAGCAAAAGGGGGCATGCCAAGTATGTATGGGTCTGATACCTACAAGTCCATTTATTTGATTGATGGTGTGGCTCACAATCCAGAAAATTTTGGCAACTTTCTTTTCGGGGCAGCAGGTAATGCATTGGGAATTCCCCTTATTGCATTAAAATTGGGAGCTCATTGGAATAGTATTTTTAACAGTAAAGAAAATGGTTATAAACGTCAACTCGATTCAAAAGACGACCAGTTTTCAATCAAATGCGGATTCAATCATGCTCAGAGGTATAAATATGGTGCCATAAAAAGATAATCATGGAGGTAACAATATGAAAAAAAATAAAGTCTTGCTTTTATCCATTTTTCTAATGCTTTCATGTGGTTCCTCAGATAACGGTTCTCTGACAAAAAATAATATGGCCCTTTTTGATAGGTGCACATTGTTTTTTAGGGGAATTGACGACAGTGGATATAATCTATATGCATTAATGATGGCTGATGATTCAAATCAAGGTTGGGTTTTCTTAAATGCATGGTACAAGGATATTACGGATTTCCGACTTCTTGCAATGGATTCTGCAAAGGTTGATACTATGCGTGTGCTAGATATATTGTCTGCAGCGACCCGATACGATATTCGAGAAATACATCCAATAAAAGAACATTCTCTGAATGTGTATTTAAAAGGGGCGGAAAAACCTATTATTATTTCGCTTGATTGATAGGATTTGTAAGTTTGAATTAGGCATCTCTTGTCAAGCAGAGTTGCTAATATAAGAGATTCATCGCGCATGTGCCCTCTACAAATCCCCTATGGAGTCTTTCAGGGTACCTGTCGATTTGCATATAATAATTTGCACCGTCGAACACCGAGTTGTTGCAGAGTTGCAGAGTTGTTGCCCTGGGAGAAAGGTCTGGTCAAAAACACCAACAAGCTCATCCAGCAATACATACTGGGCGGCACCGATTTCTCCACTCTGTCTGACGATTACATCCTCCATGTGCAGACCGAGCTCTGCTATGGACTGCGACCCTGTGGAGCAAACCTCCGACCCAGAAAACTTTTGAATTTCTCCTCCCCGAAACAAAAAAATTCTTCCTATCTTTGCACAACAGTGTTGCACTTCGATGTGGAATCCACAAAACAGGTTTTCTCCTCCCCCACGCAATAATCCACTGTCCATCTGCGTTATATAAATTTAACGCAAAAACACACAATATGAAACGAGCAGATTGGATAATGATAGCCTGCGTTGCGGCAGTGCTGGCCCCCTTCTTCATCCCCGCAACAGGATTCTTCGACTGGTTCAACCATGCCACAGCGACCCACCCCTACATCATGGCCTTCTTCAAATTCGCCATCCTGGCCACATTGGGTGAAATGTTGGCCCTCCGCATCCGCGAAGGTGTGTACAACAAAAAGGGCTTCGGCATCGTGCCTCGAATGATGGTTTGGGGATTCCTCGGCATGTGTATCGCCATGGCAATGGTGATTTTCAAAAGCGGTGTGCCGGTGTTCCTTGCCTCGCTTGGCATCAGTGACCTGCCAACTATCCAAGCCACCTTTGCCGCACCCCAATTGACGTGGGGCAAAGTCGGCATAGCCTTTGCCGTATCGGTGCTGATGAACAGCATTTTCGCTCCGGTCATGATGACATTCCACAAGTGCACCGACATGCACATCACGATGAACGGCGGCACGGTGGCCGGTCTTCTGAAGCCCATGAAAATGCGCCAGATATTCAACACCCTTAACTGGGATGCCCAATGGAACATCGTCATCAAAAAGACCATCCCCCTGTTCTGGTTCCCGGCGCACACCATCACGTTCATCCTGCCCGCAAATCTGCAGGTGCTGTTTGCCGCATTGCTTGGCGTGGCCCTCGGTCTGATTCTGGCACTGGCTGGAGGAAGCAAAAAATGAAAAAGATAGGAAAAATCTTAGTTCTGGCGGCGATTGTATCTATAGGCTCCTTCGGAACCGCCTCGGCCCAAGGCTTCAGTCTCGACTGGCACGGCTTCGTCAACCCCCACTACTATGCCGACAGCCGCTCGGTGGTAGGCGGTCGCGAAGACATGATGCTGTTCTATCCCAAGCCCATCGTCCTCGACAGCCTCGGTCACGACATCAACGACGGATGGCAAGCCAATATGCTGGCTATCACGGCCCGCCTCGGTCTCCGTATCAACGGCCCCGATATGTTGGGAGCCAACACATCGGCCTATGTTGAAGGCGACTTCACCGGCTCAACCAACGCCTCCATCAACAATCTGCGACTGAGGCATGCCTACATCAACATACAGTGGGAACACCATCGGCTTCTGGCCGGCCAGTACTGGTACGCGATGGTCATCCACGAAATCATGCCCATGACCAATCCACTGAACATGGGGGCACCCTTCCATCCCTACGCCCGACAACCGCAGGTTCGTTACGAATACCTCAGCCACGGTTTCGAAGCCGTGGCCGTGGCACAATGGCAACTCGACAATATGAGCCAAGGCCTGCTCAACGGCACCCCAGCCAGCAGCACCCTTTTTGCCCGTCATTCGTTGCTGCCCGAACTGACCGGACAGTTGCGTTACCGCCATGGACCGCTGTTCATCGGTGTCGCCGTCAACGCCAAAACCATCCAGCCCATAGTGAACACCTCCGGCACCGCCGCTCCAACCTCGCTACACACCTCGATGACCCACTCCCTCTTCGGCAGCCTGACGCTCGACGGCATCGCCATCAAGGCACAGACTCTCATCAACAACAGCCTCTACGAAGGATGCTCGATGGGTGGATATATCTTGGCACAAGATATTGGCTCTATGGATTTTATTGCCGAGGATTGGCACTTCAACACAGTGTGGGTCGACATTGAAAGGAACAAAGGCCACTGGCGTCCAGGCATTTTTCTTGGATATGCCAAAAACATGGACGGAACAACCCTTAAAACCGACCCAACCATGCAGTACACCTACTTCGGACGCGGCCACGATATGGCATACCTTTGGCGTGTGCAGCCCCGTCTGACCTACACCACCATGAACGGTCTCGGATTCACTGGTGAAGTAGAATATACATACGCCGGATATAATAATCCCGTCGGAAACCTTCGCCTCTCTTTCAGTATAGTTTATGCGTTCTAATTTCCACACTCACAGCCACTACTGCGACGGCAATGGCTCATTGCGCGAATACGTCGAAACCGCCCTCGCCAACGGCTTCAGCGCTTTGGGCTTCAGCGGACATGCACCTGTCCCCTTCAACAACACATTCTCTATTAAAGACAACCAATATCTGGACTACTGCAACGAAGTGCGCCAACTGAAGGCAGAATATGCCGGACGTATCGACATAGACCTAGGCTTGGAAATTGACTACATCCCTGGGATGCAGGAGGATTTCGCCCCATTGGTCGAAAAAGGAGGCCTTGAATATACCATCGGCAGCGTACACCTGATTCCGGCTCCAGACTGCGTGCCACAATCGGGCGACGACCTGTGGATGATTGACGGAAGTCGCTACCAGACCTACGACGAAGGTCTGCAGCGACACTTCGGCGGAGACATCCGCCGTGGTGTGAAGGCCTACTTCCACCAACAGAACGACATGATCCTCCGCAACAAGCCCACCATTGTGGGCCATCCCGACAAAATAGCCATGCACAACCGAGGACGCTACTTCAGCGAGGACGAAGAATGGTATCTCGACCTGGCTCGCGAAACGCTGCACTTGATCAAGGAGTGCGGTCTCATCTGCGAGGTCAACACCCGCGGCATTTACAAGGGTCGGCACAACGACTACTACCCCTCACGCCGATTGCTCCGCGAAATGAAAGATATGCGCATCCCGGTGATTGTCAGCACCGATGCCCACTCTCCATCCGATCTTATGTTGACAGAAGGAGCGATGGAATTCCTAAAAGAAATAGATTATCCCGAGGTGCTGGACACCTGGCGTCAGGGATAAATGTCAAGGAAGTGCCCGTCGAAAGAGGTGCCGTACTGATACAGCATGCACGGAGTGGCCGAACCGTCAAGAGGCGTACCGTCAAGAGCATTGAAACGGGATCGGCACGTCGGACATGTAAGCACACTGTTCCCCCACTCCTCATCGGGTCTGAGCGCCACCTCGTTGTCGTTAGGGCAGGCACAATCGAAAGCCACGAAGTCACTATAGCTCACCCTCGTGACAAAAATGCCCTTATGGCCACGGTTGATGGTGACGGCTCCACCAGGATGCAACAATGGAGAAAACTCGGGGAGGGACAAGTCGATCTGACCCCCCTCACCAAACGGGGTGCTGCATTGGTAGGGATCACAGCCAACAGCCAGCAGCGACAACAGCACTATCAGAGCGGGAATCTTTCTCATTTTGTCGGGTAATCGGCATAGATGGTTTTCAGCACCACATTGGCCACCAACCGAAGCGTCTCGGGGGAGACTGCATCAAGATTGTCGGTAGTGGTATGCCAATGGGTAAAGAAGTTGCCCTCAACACTATTCTGTACGATATCCGCCATAGGTATGCCCGCCAACTGGTTGACATACAGATGGTCGTCAAGGATCGGATCGGTCGATTGGTTGACAAAGACATTGCCGTAGCCAAGTGCAGCCGCAGCCGCCCACAGCTTGTCTGTCAGGCCGGGTGCATAGTGGCGGCTAACCTGCTCCTTGGTGAACCTCGGCTGGTGAGCACCAACCATATCAAGAAGGATTCCATAAACTGCGGAATAGTATGGCACATGACGATTCTTACCCCAGTGCTGCGAACCCTTGCACCACGTGTTGTCTTCATAAACATCGGCCCATTCGGGAATACCCTGGTCTTCAACGTCAAAGAACACAAAGTCCACTCCCACAGACGGAGGCATCAATTTCATCACACGTGCCATTTCCATCAGCACGGCCACCCCCGAAGCACCGTCATTGGCACCAGGCACGGGTTGCCGGTGCTTGCTCTCGTCTCCGTCATGGTCGGCCCACAAACGGCTGTCCCAATGGGCGGCAAGCATCACGCGCTGTTCGGCATCGGGAGACATGGATGCCACGATGTTGCGACCCGGCACAACCGTCCCGTCCCACAATGTGGATTTGAATGTCTGCACCATCACCGTGTCGCACCAGAGGCTCATCTGCCGCACCAGATAATCACCACATCCTTCCCAAGACTTGCTGCCGGGAATACGGTTGCCGAAGGCAAGCTGTGCCGCAACATAGCCATAAGCCGAATCGGCATTAAACTCGGGTACAGCCACTTGGGCATAATCAATCTTCTGCGGCGTCGCGGAGGTTTCCTCATTACGGGTATGGCATGAAACGCACAGAGCAACCACTGCCACTATCAGCATTAACTTCTTCATACTCATGCTTTAGCAATAGAGACGCACCGCACATGGCACGTCTCTATCATGTTTTCTGATCAAAATAAACGCCCTTTTACTTGATGCGCTCGGCATATTCGCCCGTACGGGTGTCAACCTTGATGCGCTCGCCCTCTTTGATGAACAGGGGGACTCGCACCTGGACACCGGGCTCGACGGTGGCATCCTTCATGGCGTTGGTGGCCGTGTTGCCGGCAAAACCGGGCTCGGTGTAAGTGACCACGGTCTCGATGAACGGGGGCAACTCGCAAATCAGCGGGGTCTCTGTGTCGGCTTCAACAGTGATCTCCACATACTGTCCGTCTTTCAAGAACTGGGGAGCATTGATGATAGCTTCGGGAATGTAGATCTGCTCGTAGGTCTCAGTGTGCATAAAGACATGCATGTCGCCCTCCTTGTACAGATAGGTGTAGGGGCGACGCTCGACGCGGACAATGTCAATCTTGGCGCCGCTGGGGAAAGTGTTCTCCAGCATGCGGCCAGTCTTCACATTGCGCATTTTCGTACGAACAAAGGCAGCACCCTTGCCGGGTTTCACATGAAGAAATTCAACGATGGTATAAATATCGTTGTTGAAATTGATGCAAAGTCCGTTTTTAATGTCGGTTGTTGTTGCCATAAATAACTTGATGTTTATTGATTTGTTGATTTGTTGTCGTCTGGAACGGAGCTGCCGCGTTTTTTCTTCTCCTCTGCCAGCAGCAACGTGAGCTTGCGCAAGTCCTCACGCAGTTCGTCGTTCTCTTCCTCACACGAACGGTACCGGTGGCGCTCCATCAGCATCCGCATCGTCATGGCCAAAGCCAACAGAAGCATCGTCAGCGCAAGGCCCTGGCTCTTCAGCACAAAATAAATCACCGTGGCCGCGATTATCAGCACATACGACGAATACTCGTAAATCTTTATTGCAGTTTTGTGGCTCATATTGATTGACAAAATAATTTGCAAATATACATACTTTTTTTGGAATCTGGTCAACAAATTTGCAATAAACAAAGCAAGGAGCTCATTTCCAGCCCCTTGCCTGTGGAGTATATGGGACTCGAACCCACTACCTTTTGATTGCGAACCAAATGCTCTACCAGATGAGCTA
>CAKZZD010000048.1 GCA_937886715.1 uncultured Bacteroidales bacterium
GTAAGGCCTATGGCGGCGGCGACTTTGACGCCGGCACCACCACCCGCATCTGGGGCACCCCAGAGGTGGGCTACCAGTTCGACCGTTGGAACGACGGCAACACCGAGAACCCCCGTAACATCACGGTGAATGGCGATGCTACCTATACGGCCTATTTCAAGACTGTGGGTGGAGATAACCCTGTTGATCCCGGGCGGCCCACACCTCCCGACATCACCCCTGATGTGAGCTTCACGCTGGGAGATCAGAGTTGGACGGGCCTCGCCACACTCAGTTTCGGTCAGGAGATGGCAGGCAACATCGCGCTTCAGCAGTTCACCGTCCTCACCGACGAGAACGCCTCTGGAGCCATACTCTACATGTATGTCAAACCTGAGACTGGCACGCAGGTGCAGACCGCAGATCTGCCCGTGCAGGCGCAGGTTGTGATGGGTATGAACGACATGGTGACCGACAGCACCGGTCATCAGTGGCCGCACTACCTTTCCACAGAGCTGACTGTCAATGTGACCGAGTTTGACCTTACCTCCTCTATCGTCAACCTTACGGCCACCGGCACGATGCGCGACTATGCCGAGTATGTCAACAACGGCAATGATGTCACCCTGCCCATCACCATTCATATCTACGACTGGTTCCAAGTGATCAACTACCCCACCGGCATCAACAGCAAGCATGCCCTTTAGCTCTGCTGTGGCCCGGTGCTGTCCATCCGGCAGCATCCGTGCCGTGAATAATAATCAATAAAAAAGATGACGGAAGATAGGGACGACAAGATTGAAGGATCTTGATTTGCACCCTATCTTCTGTCATTTTTTAGCTGCAAGGGAAGAAATACAAATATCATATGAAGACTACTATCAAGAAAATACTGACGGCGGTTTGTACCGTTGCCATGTCGGCATTCACACTGCATGGACAGACGTTGCTGTCGGAAGATTTTGAGGGCATCGCTGTTGTAGACGAGATCGGGCCGTTGCCCGACGGCTGGATCATGTATAGCGACAATCTGACCAACATGTCGGGATTTACGCAATTCGGGACAGGATGGGTGGTGTCGCAGGTGGAGACCCACAACAAGGCTGCCGCCTCGGTTTCCGGCACTACGGCCGGCACCGCGTGCGACCGGTGGCTGGTGACCCCCGGCGTGATGCTGCCCGATGCCACCTACAAGCTCTCGTTTCGTGCCTATGGCATTGACGCCTCGGAACCCGAACGGCTGCGCATCGCAGTGTCGACGACAGGTGTCGACAAAGAAAATTTCACCGTCACCCTGGCCGACTACACCTTCGACGGGAGCAATGGCGCCACTGACGGATGGAACCACATAGAGCTGCCGTTGGGGCAGTTTGCCGGACAGACGGTACACATCGCCTTCATCAACCATGGCAGCAGCTACTTTCTCTTTGTCGACGACGTGAAAGTGACGGCCGTGGCCGGCAACCTTCACATGGCGTTGCTGGAGAACTTCACCTCGTCGTACTGCGGCAACTGTCCGGCCGGGCATACCCATTTGGAGGGAGCCTATGAAGGGCTGGAAGACAGGGTGGCCTGGGTGTCGCATCATGCGGGATTCCAGAACGATGCCATGACCATCCCCGAGTCGGTGCAGCTTGAGGCGCTCTATGGCACCAACACCTATGCCCCCGCCATGATGATAGACCGCGACATGCGCTATTCCACCGGCAACCCGGGTCCGGTGCATATGGTAGACGGAGCCACCACCATCCATTATCAGCTGTCGCAAGCAACCTCGCAACAAGACCCTCTGGTGCTGGTGATAGACACTATCAGTTGCGAAGGAGGCGAATTGCGGGTGTCGGTGTTCGGGCAGTTTCTGTCGGACATGCAGCTGGACCATCCGCGGCTGGCGCTCTACCTGTGCGAAGACAGCGTGATAGGCCTCCAGAGCAACGGCTACACTAACAACACCAGCTACCGGCACGACCATGTGATACGCGCCTCGCTCACCAACGTGTGGGGTGATGCCGGCGTGGTGGGTTCAACGGCTGCTGGCAGCACCTTCCGCCGAACCTATACCTACAACCTGCCGGCGACCGTGCGGCCGGAGAAGTGCTACCTGGTGGCCTTTGTGGCCCACTATGGGAGCAGCGTCACGTCGGGTCGCAGCGTGGTGAACACCACCAAGAGCGGCTATATCACCGATGATTCGGGCCGGCCGGTGGCCATCGATGACGTGCAGCAGCCCGTCGTGGCCCTCTATCCCAATCCTGCCGTAGGGAGGCTTCATGTGTCGGCTGGCGAGACGATCCTCTCCCTCAGCGTCACCACCCTTGATGGCCGGTGTGTGATGGACTGTGGCCGCTTCAGTGCCGACGAAGTGGATCTTGACATCTCGTCGCTTCCTGCAGGGCTTTACATCGTCACCGTCACCACGCCCAAGGCCGTGGTCAGCCAGAAAGTGATGGTGCGTTGAAAAATGGATGATGTTCGCCAAGGACGCTGAAAAAACGGTGTCCTTGGCGAACCATCATTTCTGATAGATGGATGTTCGCATAGAACCACTTATATGGACAGCTTGGCTCCCGCGAGCAAGGTGCGTGGAAGCGAGGGTCCGTAGATATAGGCGGCATCGCGCCCGGGGCTGCTGTCAAGGTCGCGCTGATAGCTGTTGAAGATGTCCTGTGCGCTGAGGCTCAGTTCGATATGTGAGCTTTTCCCCAAGGAGAAGGCATAGGCAGCCTTGAGGGCAAGGTCGAAAAACGAGGGGGTGGTCACCTTGTGCACGTGGCCTTCCCCTTCATGTTTGTATTCCGGGCAGTCGTCATCCTCTGCCACATGCTGCAGCGAGGCGAAGAGCGAAGCGTGGCGCATGCCGCTGGCGGGCAGTCAGTCCCACTTTGGTGCCGCTAAAACAATTGGAGAGAAATTACAACGCAGATGATCGCCCCATGATGCTGTCGAGACGGGCGTTGAGATGGGAGAGGGTGGTGAGGCTGTCGGGGCTGATGGGGGCGGTGTAGTAGTCGGTAGCGATGGGAGCCGGAGCCGTGTTCACATCATCCTTTTCGCGGCCATCGGTGAATTCCATCACCTCCTCCTCCGAGATGCCGATGGCCTGCATGTTTCGCAGGTTGTAGTAGCGCAGCGACGCTGCCGCATAGCGTAGCCAGCACCGTCGGTTGTGGATGCCTTTCAACAGGCGTCGCATTTTTTCGTCGCCCAGTATCTTGAGTGGTATCGACGTTCCCTCGTAGTTGTCGGGGTGGTATTTTATTTCCCGCTCGGTGGCGGTGATGTCTTTGACCCAATTGTTATAGTCCTCTTCGACGCTTTCCATAGCCGAGAAGCAGGCGCCCACAAGGTCGATGAACTTCACATTGCCCACATTCTTCCAGGTTTCGATATTGTTGGAGAAGATGTTCTCCGCCGACTTGTCGCGAGCCAGGATGGAGACAGTGGTGACCCTGTCCAGCAGGTTTTTCAGCTCGGCCTCGGGCATCTGCTCCAGTTCCCCGAGGGGTTTGCTCATCAGCCATGCGGCCAGGCTGTCGGCGGGGGCCATATTGTCGGAGCGTGTCTCCATGGTGCGGGCGAACGACTCGATGTTGCTCATCACCATCAGGGCCGACAGGCGGCGGTCTTTGACGCGCTGGATATGATCCGTCAGTTTGGCAGCCGCGATGGTGAAGCCCAGCGAGATGGTGGTGCCGACGATGATCATGACGAGCTGATTGAGGAAGCTCTTTCGTTTGTCCACGCTGATTTTCGGTGGCCGGATGATGTTGATCTTGGTCATGCTGATGAGGTGTTAGCAGAGGGCTGTTTTGAAATGCAAAGATACGCATTTCTTTCCATGTGGCGAAAAAAAGCTCTCCGTCGGGTGGCGGTTTCCGCCGGAGGGTATATATTAAAATAAGGCCTGATTTGCCATTTTCGGCAGTTTGGGGCATATTTTTTTTTCAACACCGGGGGCGAGGAAAAGGCCTTGCGCTTTCACATTGTGGACGTTAGTGGAAGAAGACAGGGCAATTTTTTTTTTGCCATGTCGGCCAATTGTAGTATATTTGCACTTTCTTTTTGCCGGTCGTTTGATGTCCGCCGAAGGAGATAGATAATTGAATATTAACACTTTTATGGGTCTCAGGGACGGTCCCTGAGGCTGCGGTAAAGTAAACGAAAACAATAAAATCAATGAACATTATCACTAAGAAATTCGATCTCGGCGATGGCCGCATGATCGAAATCGAGACCGGCAAGCTGGCCAAACAGGCCGATGGCGCTGCCGTGGTCCGCATGAACAACACGATGCTTCTGGCCACCGTCTGTTCGAAGAAAGAGGTGGGCGAGAACGTCGACTTCATGCCCCTCACCGTTGACTATCAGGAAAAATATGCCGCCATGGGGCGTTTCCCGGGCGGTTTCTTCAAGCGCGAGGCCCGTCCCTCGGAGCATGAGATCCTCATCGCCCGCTTGGTCGACCGTGCTTTGCGTCCGCTTTTCCCCGACAATTTCCACGCCGAGGTGCAGGTGAGCATCACCCTTATCAGCGGTGACCACGACACCATGCCCGACCAGTTGGCCGCCCTGGCTGCTGCCTCCGCCCTCGCCGTGAGCGACATCCCCTTCAACGGCCCCGTCAGCGAGGTGCGCGTGAGCTACCTCGACGGCCAGTACGTCATCAACACGCCGATGCAGGACATCGAGCGTGCCGACCTCGACCTCATCGTGGCCGCCACCGAGGACAACATCATGATGGTGGAAGGCGAGATGAAGGAGGTCAGCGAGGACGTGATGCTCAACGCCCTCAAGGCCGCCCACGAGGCCATCAAGGTGCAGTGCCGCGTGATCAACGAGCTGACCGTGGAGGCCGGCAAGACCGAGAAGCGCGAATACTGCCACGAGGTGAACGACGAGGAGCTGCGCCAGCGCCTCCACGACGCCGTCTACCAGAAGTGCTACGACTTCAGCAAGCAGGGCATCGCCAACAAGCACGAGCGTGAGGACGGCTTTGCCGCCATCAAGCAGGAGTTCATCGACGCCAACTATACCGAGGAGACCCTCACCGACGAGGTGCAGTTCATGATCGACCGCTACTATCACGACACCGAGCGCGAGGCCATGCGCGACATGGTGCTCAACGAGCGCACCCGTCTCGACGGCCGCCAGCTCGACGAGATACGCCCCATCTGGTGCGAGACCGACTACCTGCCTTCGGCACATGGCTCCGCCATCTTCACCCGCGGCGAGACGCAGTCGCTGAGCACCTGCACGCTGGGCACCAAGCTTGACGAGCAGAAGATCGACGGTGCCGTCATCGAGGGCACCCGCCGCTTCCTGCTGCACTACAACTTCCCCGGCTTCGCCACTGGCGAGGTGAAACGCAGCGGCAGCACGAGCCGCCGCGAGGTGGGTCACGGCCATCTGGCCTGGCGCGCCCTCAAGGAGGTGCTCCCCACCGAGGCTGAATGCCCCTACACCATCCGTGTGGTCAGCGACATCCTCGAGAGCAACGGCTCCAGCTCGATGGCCACCGTCTGCGCCGGATGCATGGCGCTGATGGACGCTGGCGTGAAGCTGCGCAAGCCTGTGGCCGGTATCGCCATGGGTCTGATCTCGAAGGGCGACAAGTGGGCTGTGCTGAGCGACATCCTCGGCGACGAGGACCACCTCGGCGACATGGACTTCAAGGTCTGCGGCACGCGCGACGGCATCACCGCCTGCCAGATGGACATCAAGGTCGACGGCTTGAGCTACGACGTGCTTGCCAAGGCCCTCGAGCAGGCCCGCCAGGGACGTCTCTACATCCTCGACAAGATTGCCGAGACCATCCCGCAGCCCCGCGAGGACTACAAGGACTTTGTGCCCCGCATCGAGCAGATCCGCATACCGAAAGACTTTATCGGTGCCGTCATCGGCAAGGGTGGCGAGGTCATCCAGAAGATCCAGGCCGAGACCAACACCATCATCAATATCGAAGAGGAAGGCGAGTTCGGCATTGTCGACGTTGCCTCGCAGAACAAGGACGACATCGCCGCCGCCCTCAAGTGGATCAAGGACATCTGCACGGTGCCCGAGGTGGGCGACGTGTTCGACGCCAAGGTGGTTTCGATTGTCGAGTTCGGCGCCTTCATGGAGTTCCTGCCCGGCAAGGAAGGGTTGATGCACATCAGCGAGTATGAGTGGGGCCATCCCGACACCCTCGAAGGCCTCATCCATGTGGGCGACGAGTTCCAGGTGAAGGTCATCGCCTTCGACGAGAAGAACGGCAAGATCAAGCTCAGCCGCAAGGCCCTGCTGCCCAAGCCCGAAGGCTACGTGGAGGAGAAGCCCGCCCGTGGTCCGCGCCGCGAAGGCAACGGCGGCGGTGATCGTGGCCGCGACCGTGGTCCCCGTCGTGACGGTGGCAATGGCGGCAACGGTGGCGAGCGCCGCAGCGGTGGCAACGGCAATGGCCGCCGCCACTAATCTGAAGTGAGAACTAACACAATAAACAAGGGCATCCCGCGGGATGCCCTTTTTGCATGTTTTTTTATATAGAACTTATGCCTTTAAAAAGTCACATTGGGTTCATAAAATTGATTTTGCCACTTCAGAAAAAAAAGCGTATTTTTGCATTTTGTTAATAAGGTAGAACAAATTTTGATATGCCAAGAATAGCTAATCAGTCAAAACAGAAACCGTCAAAGAGTATGGAAGCGGCTCTGTGGGAGTCGGCCAACAAACTGCGCGGGGCTGTCGAGCCGGCAGAATACAAGCATGTGGTTTTGAGCATCATCTTCCTCAAGTATGCGGGCGACCGCTTCGAGCAGCGGCAGCAGGAACTCATAGCGCAGGGTTTGAAGGAGTATGTCGACCAGGTGGAGTTCTACACGGCCGAGAATGTCTTCTATCTTCCGCCCAAGTGCCGCTGGTCGTATATTATGGAGAACGCCAAGCAGCCAAATATCTTCCAGATAATAGATGACGCGCTTGTCGATATCGAGAAGAAGAACAAGCAGTTGGAGGGGGCTCTGCCCTACAACTACTATTCCAACCTCGGTTTGGACAAGACCAAGTTCGCCTCGCTGCTCGACGAAATCAACAAGCTGGACACCGTCGCCGATGCCGAGAACGACCTTATCGGCCGCGTGTATGAGTATTTCCTTGGCATGTTCGCCATCGCCGAAGGCAAGGGCAAGGGCGAATACTATACGCCCAAATCGATAGTCAACCTCATCGCTGAGCTTATCGAGCCTTACGACGGCAAGATCTACGACCCCTGCTGCGGCTCGGGCGGCATGTTCGTGCAGTCGATGAAGTTCGTCAAGGCCCATCACGGCAATATGAAGAACGTGAGCGTCTATGGACAGGAGAACACCAACACCACCTTCAAGCTGGCGCGTATGAACCTCGCCATCCGGGGCATCTCGGCCGACATCCGTCAGGGCGACACCTTCCACAACGACCACCATCCCGACCTCAAGGCCGATTATATCATGGCCAATCCGCCCTTCAACCAGAAGGACTGGCGCGATGCCAACCAGCTCACATCTGATCCGCGCTGGAGCGGCTATGACGTACCTCCCACCTCCAACGCCAACTACGGCTGGATATTGAACATCCTGTCAAAACTCTCCACCCGCGGTGTGGCGGGCTTCCTGCTGGCCAACGGTGCGCTGAGTGCCGACGGCACCGAGCTGGCCATACGTCGCAAGCTTATCGATAACGACAAGGTGGAGGCCATTATCATCCTGCCGCGCAATATGTTCTACTCCACCGACATCAGCGTCACACTCTGGATACTGAACAACAACAAGAAAGCCCACGTGGAGACCAAGAACGGCGAGGAGGTACACTACCGCGACCGCGAGGGCGAAGTGCTCTTTATCGACCTGCGGCAGAAAGGCGAGCCCTTCGAGAAGAAATACATCCAGTTCTCGCCGGAACAGATACGCGAGATTGCCGACACCTATCACCACTGGCAGCGAGCAGGTTACGAGCAGACCTACCAAAACGAGCCCGAATACTGCTACTCCGCCACCCGCCAAGAGATAGAGCAGAAAGGCTACAGTCTCGTCCCCAGCAAGTACATCGAGTTCCGCAACCGCGACGAGCAGGTGGACTTCGATGCCAAGATGAAAGAGTTGCAAGCCGACCTGCGCGATCTGCTGCAACAAGAAGAAGAAAGTACAAAAGACTTGAAAGACCTGTTTGAGAAACTTGGTTATTCATTATAATCGTTGAAATATGGAAATAATGACATCAGATTATAAGCATTGGCTTGGCGAGCTTAAACAACGTATCAGACAGAGCCAAATCAAGGCAGCGGTAAAAGTAAATACCGAACTGCTACAGCTCTATTGGCAGATGGGAAGCGATATTGTGGAGAGACAGCAGAATGCCAAATGGGGTGACAGTTTTTTGAAACAACTCAGTGAGGATTTGAATGCTGAATTCCCTGAAATGAAGGGATTCTCCATTAGAAACTTACAATTAATATGCAAATGGCATAATTATTATAATCAATACTTTATAAATACGAAACAACTTGTTTCGCAATTGAAATTATCCCAAGCAGCGCGCCTGTCATCTCCTTCCGAAAAGCCATTTCGGACACAGCCCATGTCCGAAATAGATACAAATACGAAACAGGTTGTTTCGCAATTTGAGAATGAATTCTTCTCCATTCCTTGGGGGCATCATATTCTCATTATGCAACGATGTAAGGATATGGACAAGGCCCTGTTCTATATACATAAGACGGTGGAAAACAACTGGAGCCGTTCTGTTCTTGATTGGCAAATAGACAGCAACCTCTTTGAACGAGAAGGCAAGGCTGTCAGCAATTTTTCACTCACTCTTCCAAAACCTCAAAGCGACCTTGCCCAACAGATTACCAAAGACCCATACATAATTGATATTATGGGTGTCCGTCAGGAAATGCAGGAGCGGGAGCTGGAAGCACATTTAGATAAACACATCTCGCAATATCTTCTGGAACTTGGCAAAGGATTTACCTACTATGGCCATCAAATACAGTTGAAAGTCGGGGATGAAACATTTTATATTGACCAGTTGTTCTATCACGTCCGACTGCATTGTTATGTTGTGGTAGAACTCAAGGCAACTGTCTTCAAGCCCGAACATGTTGGACAACTTAACTTTTATGTCAATGCAGTTAATGCTTTGATGCGTACCGAAGGTGACAACCCCACCATCGGTCTGTTGATTTGCAAGGATAAAAATGATGTGGTGGCCGAATACACCTTGCATAGTGTCAATTCGCCGATAGGAGTGTCGTCAATGAAGATTTACGACCAGTTGACCGCCGACTACAGGTCTGCCTTGCCGACAACTGAAGAAATTGAGGCAGAAATTAGGAGTATGGAATCATAATGAAATACATGCCAATTCTTTCCAGTTTTGCAAATATTGGAAAGAATTGGCAACAATAAATTCATATTACTACAAACAAGATGATTAATAAAACAGCATATGGCAACTATAAAAATAACAGACCAACAATTAAAAGATGCATTGTCGCTACAATTAGTTAACTGTGATAAAATTGTAAACACACTTTATAAATATATGCCGGCAAGTAGGGTTCTTGATATCATTGAAAAAGAGCCTCATCAAATAGGTTTTGTTTCTCCAGATTTATGGTACGACCCGTATGAAACAAAATTCCTAAATACGGACTATACGATGTTAGATGGTTATAAACAGCCTAAGATATATTGTTTTTGTGCCAGAATGGACAATCTCAACGAAGAAGCTTCATGGAAAATATATAAAAAGGAGAATGAGCCTTTGTTGAGATTATCAATACGGACCATTGATTTCTTATTGAGCTTGGATAAATTTGCAAGAGAGCATACATGTGATTTATATTTTTCCAAAGTTGACTACAAACTTAAGAGGAAAGAAATAGATGGTCTATATTTGCCATCAAGCCCTTATTTCCATGAATATTTTGATGGTTTTAACGACAAACAATATGTCAGAGTAATGTCGTTAAAAAGATGGGCATTTAATTATGAGAATGAATATCGTATTTTTGTAATACCAAAAGACCAAATGGCGATAGAAGAATATTTGAAAGATGGTGTGCTCTTTATTCCTATTCCCGTTGATATGATAATACGATACACATTCCATCCCATGAATAAGGCCAATGAAAGTCTTTCGTCTCAAATTGAAAGAGTAAAATATGATGCAGAGTTTAAACTGATAAAAGAACGGATACTCAATTATGTCCCTAATGCAAAGATTTTTAAATCCACTTTGTACTCAGAAGTTAAGAAAGTAAAAAAAATAGGAGTATGACATATCTGCGTTTAGGTGACTATATTATGGAGGTGAATGTCCGCAACCGGGAGTTGATGGTGACGGATCCGATGGGCATTAATATTGACAAACATTTTATGCCTTCAGTTGCTAATGTCATTGGGACAGACTTGTCAACATACAAACTTGTCTCCAAGAATCAGTTTGCCTGTAACCTAATGCACGTTGGACGGGATGAGAAGATTCCTATGGCAATGCAGACATATGACAACCCTATCATTGTTTCGCCGGCCTATTTTGTGTTTGAGGTAACCAAAACTGACGAGTTGTTGCCCGAATATCTTATGATGTGGTTCTGCCGTAAGGAGTTTGACCGCAATGCTTGGTTTTATACCGATGCGGATGTCAGGGGAGGATTAGACAAAGAGGCCCTATTGGATATGCAACTTCCCGTTCCGAGCATTGAGCGGCAGCGGGAAATCGTGTCGGAATACGAGACGCTGACGCGCCGCATCCGCCTCAACAATCAGATGATTGAGAAACTCGAAGCCACCGCCCAAGCCCTCTACCGCAAAACCTTCGTCGACAACATCGACAAACAAAACCTCCCCCAAGGCTGGCGAATGGGTAATCTTTATGAATTATGTGACAGTATTCTTGGTGGTGATTGGGGTAAAGATGAACCAATAGATAATTACACGACAGAAGTCTATTGCGTACGAGGAGCTGACATTCCAATTGTTTCAAGAGGAAATACACATTCAATGCCGAGAAGATATATTCTACCTAAGAATTTAATCAATAGAAAACTAAAAGACGGTAATATTGTAATTGAAATATCTGGAGGAACACCAACACAGTCAACAGGAAGAGCTTTTTATGTATCTGACCATTTCTTAAGATATATTTCTAAAGACTTAATTTGCTCAAATTTTTGTAAGCTTATTATTGTAAAAAAACACTATGATACTTTTTTATATGCTTCATTAAAAAGATTCTACAGCAAGGGTCTCATGTTTAGGTATGAAAACAGTTCTAATGGTATTAATAATTTAGATTTAGAATCATTGTTAAGAGAAGAACAAATACCAATTCCAACAATAGATAGTTTGATATCTTTTAGTAATTATTATAAAGATATTTTGAATCAAATTATATTATATGGTATGGAAAACGAAAAAATAAATGATTTACAGTCTTTGCTATTGGCAAGGATGGGGCAATAAAATAGTAGGGAGACAAATGGAGCCAATATATATTGACATACACATTCACACATCGGAAAACCCTGATAGTTTGAATACTAATTATGACGTCACTACACTATTTTCAAAAGTTAATGACGTTGGGAGAGGGGCAATGTGTTTAATATCATTAACAGACCATAATACTATAAATAAAGATGCCTACAAAAAAGCTTTAGCTGCACTTCCAGAGAATATAAGATTGTTATTGGGTGTCGAGTTACATGTCAAAAATTATAAAGAATCACCTGCATATCATTGCCATATCATATTTAATAGCATCATATCAGAAGATGTGATTGATGATATAAACAAGATATTGGACATCTTATATCCAGCAAAGCAGGTGGAAAAGATGGACGAAAAACTACCAACGTTAGAGGTTATAATTAAGCATTTTGATGATTATGAGTTTATCTTATTGCCTCATGGGGGGCAATCACATGCCACGTTTGATACATCAATACCAGATGGAGTTAAATTTGACACCACTATGGAGCGGAGTATTTATTACAACCAGTTCGAAGGATATACGGCGAGAGCGAAAGAAGGTTTGGAAACAACTATTGATTACTTTAAACGATTGGGAATTAATGAATTTGTAAATCTAATAACATGTACAGATAATTATAATCCGCAGAATTATCCCCAAGCGAAGGACTCCCATGCGTTACCCCATATTCCAACATGGATGTTTGCAGAGCCTTCGTTTGATGGGTTAAGGTTGTCATTATCAGAATCATCAAGATTTGTTTATTCACAAGAGAAACCATCAATATGGTCTGAAACTATAAAAAGTGCAACACTTTCAAACGAAAAAATTGAAATAGATGTCAAGTTCTCTCCAGGATTAAATGTTGTTATTGGAGGTTCTTCTAGCGGAAAAACATTATTGGTAGATTCTATTGCGAAAAAACTTGCAAATGACTCATTTGAAGAAAGTAGCTACAGACAATACGATGTGAAAAACATAGATGTAATAAATCCCTCTGGTTTTTGTCCACATTATATTTCCCAAAATTATATCATGAAAGTTGTTAACATTGATACGTCTGACAAAATTGAAGACATTGATATTATTAAACGACTTTTCCCGGTTGATATTAATTTTCAGCGACAAATCAATGAGGAAATGGGGAAATTTAAAACTGATATTTCCGATTTGATTTCTTCAGTTGAACATTTGGAAGATATCGAATCACAATTATCCCTAATACCGAATGTTGGTTCAATTTATACTATTAATGATACTGCTAAAAATATAATCAAACCATTAGTGCCTGACGAGATTTCGTTAAATAAAATTGCATACAATAGCCAAATTTATAGGAATCATATTCAGATTCTTGATGAAATAAAATCATTGATTGCAAGAAACCCATTTGCTGATTTAGATGTAATTCATATTGAAACAATAAGAAATGAATTGAAAAAATTGTACGAGATTGGTCTTATTGGAGATAATATTTCGCAGATTATTAAAAATGAATCCCGAAAATATGATGAAGAATTGAGAGAAAAAAATCAAGAGGACCAAACAAAAGTACAGCAACAGACTAAATTATTGGAATTAATCAAACAATATATTATTGCCAAAAGAAAATTTGACTTGCTTCTTGATAAAATATCCAAGTATGATGTTGCTGCGAAATCAAGAGAAACGACATCAATGAATCATAAACTATACATTCAAAATAGGTTTTCTTTGTCAAAACAAAAAATCATCGATGTGTTTAATTACTATTTAAAAACTCCTCTTCAATCGTATGAATCAGTTACGCCTCAGTCTTTATACAAGATAAATTACAAACAGAGGCCTAAGGTCGATGGATATGACGACTTTGTGAATAAGGTGTACAATAAAATGTATGAGGAAAATAAAACCATATACAAAATTACTACTAAAGATGGCATTGACTTTGACTCTCTTAGTGCTGGATGGAAAACATCTGTTTTGTTAGATTTAATATTTGGAGCAACAGATGATATTGCTCCGATTATCATAGATCAACCAGAAGATAATCTAGCCACTAATTATATAAATGAAGGTTTGGTAAATGCCATCAAACAAGTAAAAAACAAAAAGCAAATAATACTTGTTTCCCATAATGCGACAATCCCAATGATGGCAGATGCTCAAACAATTATTTATTGTGAAAACAATGCTGGTAAAATAACAATTAAATCTGCTCCATTGGAAGGATATATTGGCGATAAATCTGTATTGGACTTAATAGCCACAATTACAGATGGAGGGAAATCATCAATAAAAAAACGAGTAAAAAAATACAATTTAAAAAGATTTAAATAACATGAAACTGATTTTTACAAGAACAGAAAATGGTGATATTAATGTGTTAATACAAAAAGGCACAACCACAGAGGCTTTTAGCTATTTAGAAATGCTTAAACAACTTTTAGATAATAATGTTATAGATGAACCTGATTTTAATGGATTTGAAGAAATTGAGAAAGAGAAAATAAAGGAACTGCTAAACAAAATTAAATTAAAAATAGACGAAGCTGAGGATGCAAACATAGATGAATAAATTTCATAAAGAATCATATATTGAATATTCGAGTATCGGTATTGTTAAATGATTTAAGGTGAAATGACAGAGAAATGATATTTTTGGAAGGAAATATGAACAATTTTGACAAGTATTTCCTTGCGAGCGAACCGCATAAGTGGGAACTAACCAAGGTCTGGAAGGTCGCCATCGGCTTACAGACGGAGGACGAGCTGTAGGACAATCGTCGAAGGATCACCGAAGGATCGTAAAAGGGACATAGAAGGAGAACTGAATAAATCGAATTGTGAAAAATGTGATTTTTTGATATTATTATGGTCGAAAAATGTGATAATTTAAAGATAAGACAATGAAGGATGGATATATAAATTTTGACGAGTATATACGCCAAGGGGATCCGGCACAACGTGAAAGAGCGGAGGCATGGAGCGTTGCTATCGGTTTGCAGGCTGTCGATGGGCTACAGGTGTCGGACTATCTCCTTGAACTTGCCCGAAGGAATATCGAGGGAGAAATTACCATCGATGAAGTTATAGAACTGCTAAACGAACGCGATGCCAAAAAGTCACGTTTGAACGAATATACGTCATATACCAGAATCGAAGCTGTTGACCCGATTGAGAGTAAAATGGGTCGGCCAATTTAACGAAAGGAGAATAGCATTATGCCATACTTCAACGAAAGCCAATTAGAGATGTCGATTGTCACCCTGCTACAGGAGCAGGGGTATGACTACATCAAGGGCGAGGACATCGTGCGCAACCTCGATGAGGTGGTGCTGCGCGACGACCTTGCGGCCTATCTGCACAGCCGCTACAAGAACGACGGCATCACCGAGCAGGAGGTGGAGGCGGCCATCCGCGTCATCACCCAGCGGATGGGCGGCTCGCTGTATGAAGAGAACCGCCACACGATGAACCTGCTGATGGATGGTTTCTCGCTGAAGCGCGAGGACGCAACCCGGCAGAACCTCTATATCCAACCCATCGCTTTCGAAGAGAGTCAGCAGAAACATAACATATTCAAAGTTGTCAATCAATACGACATCGTAGGAAACCAGCATCGCATCCCTGATGCCATTATCTTCCTGAACGGCCTGCCTGTCGTGGTGTTCGAGTTCAAGAGCGCTATCAAGCAGAACACCACCATCGAAGACGCCTACAAGCAGCTGACCATCCGCTACCGACGCGACATCCCGGCGCTGTTCAAATACACCGCCTTCATCGTCATCTCCGACGGTGTGAACAACAAGTTCGGCACACTCTACACCCCATACGAATTCTTCTACGCCTGGCGCAAGGTCAACGCCAAGGACAAGGCCGACAGCGGCATTCCCTCGCTGAAGACTATGGTGGCGGGATTGTTCCGTAAGGACCGCCTTATCGATGTCGTTCACAACTTCATCTACTTCCCCGACACCTCGAAAGACGAACGCAAGTTCATCTGCCGCTATCCGCAGTACTTCGCCGCCCGAGCCCTGTACCAGAATATCCTCAACCACAGTAAGCTCAACCCCAATGGCGACGGCAAGGGCGGCACATACTTCGGCGCTACCGGCTGCGGCAAGTCGCTGACGATGCTCTTCCTGTCGCGATTGCTGATGAAGAGCAAAGCCCTGTGCAGCCCTACCATCATCCTTATTACCGACCGCACCGACTTGGACGACCAGCTGTCGCGTCTGTTGCTGAACGCCAAGCAGTTTGTGGGCGACAGCGTGATAGAGCAGGTGGAGAGCCGCGAGGACCTGAAGGCCAAACTACAGGGACGCACCAGCGGCGGTGTGTTCCTCACCACCATACAGAAGTTCTCCAAGGACATCAACCTGCTATCCAACCGCGCCAACATCATCTGCATCAGCGACGAGGCGCACCGTTCACAGACGGGCTTGGAGGAGAAGGTGGAGATTACCGACCGCGGTGTGCGCCGCTCGTATGGCTTCGCCAAATACCTGCGCGACTCGCTGCCCAACGCTACCTACGTGGGCTTTACCGGCACACCCATCGACCCGACGCTCGAGGTCTTCGGCCCCATCGTGGATGAATACTCGATGATAGAGGCCGTGAACGACGGCATCACCAAGACCATCATGTATGAGGGGCGCGCCTCGCACGTCTTCGCCGACAGCGAGCTCATCAAGCAGATAGAAGCCTATTACGACAAATGTGCCGAAGAGGGCTCGACCGACTACCAGATAGAGGAAAGCAAACGGGCGATGACCCAGATGAGCGTACTGCTCAACAGTCCCGACCTTATCCATCGTTTAGCGGTGGACTTCATACAGCACTATGAACGACGTGTGGAAGAGGGCAGCACCGTGAAAGGCAAGGCGATGATTGTCTGTGCCACCCGCGAGATAGGCTACGCCATCTACAAGGAGATTGTCGCCCTGCGCCCCGAATGGGCGGAGGTGAAGGTATGCGGCGACGGCGAGGATCTCAGCAAAGAAGAGGCCGAGAAGATAAAACCGATGGAGAAGATTAAGATGGTCTTCATCCGTCAGAAAGACGACCCCGAAGAGCTGTACAACCTGCTCGGCACCGACGAAGATAGGAAGAAGCTGGACTTGCAGTTCAAAGAAGAGAAGTCGATCTTCAAGATTGCCATCGTGGTGGATATGTGGATTACGGGCTTCGACGTGCCCTGCCTCGACACGATGTACTGCTACAAGCCGTTGCAGATGCACACCCTCATCCAGACCATCAGCCGCGTGAACCGCAACTATCCCGGCAAGGACAAAGGCCTGATTGTCGATTACCTCGGCATCAAGAAGAAGTTCAACCAGGCGATGAAGAGATACGCCAATGGCGGACAGAACGAAACGCCAGTGGAGACTATCGACAATGCCGTCAAGCTGTTCAAAGACGAACTCGACCTGTTGCGGCGTATGTTCCACGGATTCGATTATAAAAAATTCTTCACGGGTACACCGCTTGAACAACTCGACACCTTACAGATGGCGGCCGAGCGGATGCAACAGACCGACGAGACGGAAAAGCGCTTTATGAAGCACACCACCATCATGAAGTCGGCCTACAATATGTGCAACAACGACGAGCGGATAGAGAAGACGGAGGTGGACGACGTTCATTTCTTCACAGGAGTGCGCTCTGTCATCTACAAGACCACTACCGGCGATTCGCCCGACGCCTCGCAAATGAACCGCCATGTGCTGAAGCTTGTCAACGAAGCGCTGATTTCGGAAGAGGTGGTTGCCATCAACACCATGCGGCTCGACAACAGCGAACAAATTGATCTGCTGGCTACACAGTATATGGAGAAGCTGAAGAAACTGCCCTACAAGAACACTAAGGTGAAGCTGATGGAGCAACTGCTGAAAAGGGTCATCGACAGCGTGAAGAAGGTCAACAAGGTGAAAGCTGTGAGCTTCACAGAACGGCTGAACGGCATCATAGACAAATACAACGACCGCTCGGACGACATCGTGTTGGCAGACGAGATTGTGACGGAGGTAGCCAAACAGCTGGCCGACCTCTTCGAGGAAATCAAGAAAGACAGCGTATTGCCCGACGGCATCCCCAATATCGAGGTGAAAGCCTTCTATGACATACTGAAGTCGGTGGCTACGCAATACGGCTTTGCCGAAAAATACACAGAAGAGCAGTACATTGCCATTGCAAAGGATGTGAAGGGTGAAGTCGACGATAATACCAAATATATTGATTGGGATAAAAAGGCAGACATCAAGGCACAGCTGAAGGTGCAGATAATTCTTACACTTGCTAAACATGGCTATCCTCCCCAAACACGCGACGAGGTGTTCAAGGCCATCTTTGAACAGGCGGAGAATTTCAAGAAAAACAGAGACGTTTCATCTCATGAAGATGTTCGACTTTATCAAGTTGACGAGGAATATAAAAGGATAATGGTGGAGGAAGACGGCGAATGAAGCCAGAATATCAATCGGGACACATAAATAGGGTGCCCGTTTCCTTTAAACAATGAGCCGGGGTTTTGTCGACTATTTCCGGATAAACCGCTCGTCTTTCTCGGGCTGGTCGGCGGTGGTGTAGCGGGAGACGGTCATGTGGAGGTCGTACTTCTCGCGGAGGGCGGCGATGGTGGCCATCATGGGGGTGGCGTGGTGGCGGTCGATGGCTTTCTGGCTGGCCCAGCTGTCGATGAGCAGGACGGTCTCGGGGTCGTCGAGCGACTGGTAATACTCGTAGCGCAGGTTGCCTTCCTCGGCGCGGATGGCGTCGACGGTGCCGCTGGCGGTCATCTCTTCGGCGAATTTCAAGGCGCTGCCGTCAACGCCGGTATACTTGATGTTTACTGTTATCGGCATCTCTTTCTCGTTTATTGTGATGAACTTTTTCAACTTCTCGTTGAACATCTCCGCCTGCTCCATGTGGATGAAATGGCCGCAGGTGGTCTGCTCGGTATAGTCGAGCTGTGGGTATAGAGCCCGCATTTTCTGCTCGTTGTCGGCTTCCAGTCCGCTGTTCTGCGTGCAGATGACCATCACAGGAATGGAAAGCTGGTCGGTTGGCCACCACTTTCTTTCCACAAGATGCTGCATAGTGCTGGAAGCCACATATTGAGGTGTTTCGGGCATCACAGACATCGCATAGTCCGTCACCCATTGTGGAGTCTCATTCCCAGCCAATGACGAGACGAAGCCCTTGATAACCTCACGGCAGTCGGGACCGTCGAAGGAGTGCCCAAACTGCTCGACAGCCTCCATGTACTCTGCTGTTTCCGTGCCGTCGTAGAAGCAATAGACCCCGTCGACATCCACCAAGGCGCCTCCGTGGGCGGTGGTCATCAGCGTGTGGCGGCACACGGGGGTTCCGAGGCTGTGGCCGACAAAGACCGCATCCTTGATTCCGTTGACGTTCAGCACACCGTCGATGGCTTGGGCGAAGAAGTCGAAGGTGTAGTCTGTCACCGGTTTGTCGCTCTTTCCGTAGCCGGGCAGGTCGATGAACAGGAGTCGTACATCCTCGTCGCGGAAAGCCTCGAACTGCTTCTCCCAAGTGTTCATGTCGCACCCGAACCCATGGACAAAGCAAATGGTCTTAACCTCCGTGTTGGCGGTTTTGTTCCATATCTTGTAGTGTATTTTGACCCCATCGTCGATGGCGATATACTCCGATTTAACGTCGTCAAGCGTCTGTGGCTGGCGGCCACAACCGACCAACAGCATGATGAGTAGCAATATAATAATATTCCTATTCATGTGTCCTTGTTGTTTGGTTAAGAAATCTCGGGGTGTTGTATCGACAGGGGCATATCCTTCTGCGAGAGGTAGAACATGTAGAGGATGGCGGGTTTGGGGCCGCGGTTCTCGCCGTGGTGGACGGTGCCGACCATCTCGACAATTGTCTCGCCCTCGTGGATGGTCTTCTCGGTGCCGTCTTGTGCCACGATGGTCAGTTCGCCCTGAGTCAGCACGCCGAAGTTCATCACCTCGTGGTTGTGCCACCCGAGCTTGCAGCCAGCGGGGAAGACATACTTCGTGGCCACTAGCTCCGGGCGCCCCAGAAGGTAGTCGGGCAGTTCCGTCCCATCCCAGCTCTGCGAGGTACGGAAAAGTTCTGTCCGTTCAACACCTTCCGTCTCCTGGTTCATGCTCGTGCTGCATTTTGGCACTTTTCTTGTAGCGGGCATCGGCCGACATGAAGAGGCCCACGATGGGTATGAAGAGGTAGATATAACCCTCGATGCACTCGATGGCCAGCATGGTGACGGCCTCGAAGACAACGAGAAAGCAACTCGCAGACAGCAGGCAGCGGAGGAAGAGGTGCGTGCGGCAGGTGTCGACGATGAGTTTAGCCATCACCATCAGGAATACCACCACGTGGTAGGCAATCATGATCCACACGCCGGTGATGGGGATGAAATTGTCGGCGATGCCGGCGATGGAGGCTCCGAGAAGCATGGTGGCGATGATCCAGTTCCACTCGCGCCACTGCTTTTCATTAAGTCCCATGCGGTCGCTCTGATGGGCGATGACATGGAGCAGGATGCTGATCATGGTGTAGACCGTGAAGCTGAGCAGGGCTACGCCGACGACCGACCATCCGATGCCCACCACCTGGCGTTGGCAGAACCATCCGACGCACACCTCGGAGCGTTGGAGGTCGACATCGGTGAAGAGGGGCAGGTCGCCCGAGAAGCAGTAGTAGTAGGTGGCCGCCACAGCGAACCACCAGAGTCCGTAGAGCAGCGGGTAGAGCTCGTGGCGCTCGTGCTTGCCGATGTAGCGGTAGAGGATGCGCATGGCTATGGCCAGCACAAGCAGCAAGATAGGGATGGCGAGGGGGTGCAGCCCGAGAGGGTTGTCGTGATGCTGGCCAAGCAGCTCGGGGATGTTGCTCATCGGAGCGTTGGCGTTGATGTAATCAGATAGGGTTGTAAGAAACATTTTTTACGATTGTTTCACTTTTTCTTGAACTTGGTGATCATCTCGATGTCGTTGGGCTCGGGGTCGTCGGAGATGTAGGTGACCTTGAGGAAGGCGATGTCTTTAAGGAAATCGATGCTGCCCACCTGCACCTTGACGATGTCGAGTCCGGTGCGCTGGCGGAGGTCGGCCAGAAGCTCCTCGTGCCGTTCGGGACGGATGAGGTCGATTTTCTCGTAGGTGATGATCTTTTGCGACTTATGGTTCGACATGCCGGCGGCCTCGAGCACCCAGATGATGGCGATGAAGAGGATGTTGGCGGCGATGAACGAGGCGTAGCTGGTGGCCATGCCGGCGCCGTTGATGATGCTGATGGCGATGAGCACGAAGAGGTAGGTCATCTCGCGGATGGGCAGCTGTTCGGTGCGATAGCGTATCATGCTGAAGATGCCGAAGAGGCCGAGGGCGATGCCCACTTCGATCTTCATGTTCTGCAGGTTGTAGAGGATCAGGAAGATGGCCGTGGAGAAGAGCATGTAGGTGAAATAGTAGTCGCGCCGGTGACTCTTGCGATAGTAGAAGAAGTGGGTGATGATCCAGCACACCAGCAGGTTGATGCCAAAGAGGAGGAGCATGCGCAGAAACTGGGGTTTGTCGAAGATAGGCAGTCCCAGGAAGTCGAGCGTCTGCTCTTCGGCGTTGCCGAAACGTGCCGCGATGTCGGCGCTCTCGTCGGCAAGGGCATCGCTTGCCGAGGTGGCGGATTCGAAATCGGCATCGTCGTCGGTGGCGGTGACGGCTTGGGGGAGGAAATTGTCGTCGTCAAGGTCTTGGGCAAAGGAGGCTGTGGCGGTGAGGAGCGACGCCACCAAGAGGGCCATGATGCGTAATGTTTTCATGATGTATGTGGGGTTGAAGGGGTTAATGGACTTGATGTGTTATTTTGTCGATGTAGAGCAACTTGGGCTTGAAGCGGTTGTGCTTGGCGGCGGGGTCGGTGAGGGCGGTGCCGATGCAGTATTTGCTCATGCGGCGGGGCAGGATATGCAATTCGTGCAGAGCCTTCTCGATGTGTGACATCGGCGCACCCACCTCGTGCTTCACTTCGATGACGAGCAGCGTGCTGATGTCGGCGTCGATATTGGTGGCGCGATTGTGGAAGCGTATGCCGCGGTCGATGGTGATGCGCTCGCTCATGCCCTTGTCGACGAGGGTGATGCGCTCGAAGCTGTTTTCCAGACATGGGTGCAGCGTAGCCACAGGGTAGGGGGTGTTGCTGTTGACGAAAGCCGACACCTCCGGCACCTCCAGGCAGCTGTCGAACAGCGAGACGTCGATGGGAATCCGCACCTTGCGGGTCTTCCGCTTGTTGTCTTTGTTCTTGATTTCGAAGAAGGTGGTGTCGGTGGAGCGGTAGGTGCGCACGCGCAGCTTCTGGCGGTTGAGTTTATTGTTGTGGTGCATGGTGTACATGCGCAGGTCGTCGGTGTCGAAATAGAGGGTGCGGTAGGGTGCCAAAGGGTTGCCGTCGATATGCTGCACGTAGTAGTCGGCGTCGATGCGAGAGAGCAGCGCCTCCAGCATGTCGGCAGAGGCCATATACTTCTGGTCGACGCGGTTCATCAGGCGCACGGCCTTCATGTCGTCGAGGCCGATGGGTGCCATCCGGTCCAAAGCTGAAGGTGGGGCGAAGTAGCCTGCATCGGTGCCGCCATGTCCGAACGTAGTGTCCACGGCGCTATTTGTAAGAATACTCGAACGATTTGGTGCTTTCCAGCTTGCCGTTGGGCTTGTAGTTGCGCTGGATCTTCTTGGTGCCGTCGTCGTTGTACTCGAACCGTTTGATGCGGACGGCCTTGTTCTTGTCGTCGTATTCCACCTGCTCCTTGCACTTGGTGCTGTTGCCCTCGTAGCTGTAGGTGGTGCGTTTCTTCTGTCCGTAGGAGGCGTACTCGATTTCTTCGATCTTGCGGCCGTGTTCGTCGTAGGTCACCACATTGTCCAAAAACGGGGTGGGGGAGCCGGCCTTGGTGTTCCACTCTTTGACGACGAGGTTTTTTTTGCGCTCGCGCTTGTGCTGGTCCTGAGCGAAGGCAGAGCCGCCAACGAGACTGAGGAGCAGGAGCAAGAGGGCTATTCTTACGGGAGGAGCAATGTTTTTCATATTCGGAACGTGTTGCATTATGCTTAGGGATTGAATGAGTGCAATGGCCTGGAAACGACTATCTTGTCTGTTTAGGAACCCTAGTGGTCCACTATGCAAAAATATAATTTTTTTGGAACAAAAGTGTTAAAAGTTGATAATTGCCATATAAAAACAGCCATGGGGCAACTTTCGCTTGCCCCATGGCTGTTTGGGTGATGGCGCCCGGAGGCTCCGCATGAATTTGCATTGATGTTAGGCGGTCCTGGCTTTATTGCAGGATCACTTTCGCCGTTGCGGTGCCGTTGGCGCTGACGATGCGGAGCAGATAGGCGCCGCGCTCCATGTGGCCCACCACCAGGTCGGCGCTGCTGCCGTCGGTTTCGTGGACCCATGCCGTTGCACCCAGGGTGTTGAGCAGTTCGATGCGCCGCCTGCTCCCGTTGTCGGCGAAGCGGATGTGCAACCTGTTGGCGGCCGGGTTGGGATAGACGCTGACTTCCAGCTCCGGCTGATCGTCGATGCCGTTGCAGTCCTCGACATATTGGTCGGCAAACATCTCCCAATACTCGTCGTCCAGCCAAGCGGAGCGGCTGCCGCAGGGAATGGCGATACTGTCGACGGTGGCCATATAGAGGCATCCGTAATCCACAATGCCATATTCCGGTGCGGTGGTGGTGACGGGTGGCACGGTGTTCGCAAACCGCAGCATGCCCAGCGATTGGTCGGTGAACGTCTCGGGCTCGACGGTGTCGACGGCAGCGGTGAAAGAAACGCGCCTCAACGTGGGGTTGTCGTAGCCTGCGAAAGCCCCCATCCTGACCGACCGCAGCGTGGCGGGCAGCTCCAGCTCGGTGAAGGCACAACCGCCGAAGGCGAACGAGTCGATCACCGACACCGCGTCGCCCCAGGAGATCTGCGACAGCGATTCGCAGAAATAGAAAGCTTCCATCGGGATGGTGTGCAAGCCATTGGGGATGACGATCGACGGCAGGCTGGCGCACCCCTCGAAGCAAGCATAGCCCATCCTCTCGAGCGTCGGCGGCATGCCCACCCGGACCAGACCCTCGCAGCCCTGGAAGGCGAGGTCGCCAATTGTCGCCAGGGCGTCGGGCAGGTCGATGCTTTGCAGCGAGCTGCGGATGAAGGCCTGTTCGCCGATGGTTGACACGCTGTCGGGGAGCTGCACGTGTCGGATATCGGAGTTGCATGCCAGCCCGTTCAAAACGCGCAGCGTCGGTGGCAGGCGGAGCGTGTCGCCGCTTTTGTGGCACGACACCAGGGTGTCGCCACCCGCAGTGTAGATGGCCAGATCCTCCATGAAATAGTGCGTGTTGCCCTCCTCCAGCGACAGACGGTCGAGCGCGGCACAGGCCGCAAAGGGGTTGGCTCCGATATGTGACACCGACGACGGTAGGGACACGTCGTTCAGGCGGCTGCAGTAGATGAATGCCGCGGTGCCGATGGATGCCAGCCCTTGCGGCAGCGATACGCTGCTGAGGTTCTGGCAATAGTTGAACGCGCAGGGTGCGATGTGCCTTGTGGCCTGCGGCAACACCAGCGTGCCGCTTTTTGCCGTGGGGCAGGCCACCAACGTCGCCGTGTCGCAGCTGAACAGCAGCCCGTCGACCGACCGGAAGTGGGGGTTGTTGTCGTCGACCAGGATGGCTGTGGTGCGGTAGGAGGCGAGTGCCTGCATCCCCACCTCCGCCACCGATGCCGGCAGCGTGATGGTGGTCGGTCCTGTGGCAAACAGGAAACATTGGTCGCCGATCCGCGTCACCGTCGGCGGGATGCTTACGCCCGAAAGGGTGGCTCCATAGAACGCCATCTCGCCCAGCGCCACCACCGTGTAGGTGGTGCCGTTGTAGGTCACGGTGGAGGGAATGGTGATGTTGCCGCTGTAGAAGCTGTTGCCCATGACCACCTCCACCGTGAGGCCGGTGGACGACAGCACATGATAGTAGATTCGGCCCACCCTAAAGGATTGTGCCGATGCCGTGTGGCTCAGGACAATCAGAATGAGTCCCGCCAGCAGACGTTTGAAGAGTCGGTGTTTCATGATGATGTGGATTTGTGATGAATCAAAAAGGGATGTCTACCAATATAATACACATCGCCGGACTGCAATCTGACAGAAGCCTTTCATTTTTTTTCCTTGCGGAGGAAAAAACGCCCTTGCGACGAAAAAAAAGCATAGCCTTGTCAGATTCGGTGCGGAAAATGTGTACTATATAAGGACATCCACGTTATTACTGACATCCGACGCTCCACTATGACCGAACGCCAAACTGCCTACACCGCCCTCCTGATGCGCCACCGCGATATGCTCTGGCGCATGTGCTGGAACCGCGCCGGCGGCGACCGCGACAGATGCCAGGACCTGTTGCAGGAGGTGTCGCTTGCGCTGTGGGAGAATTACGACAAGCTGCGGCCCCACTCGGCTGCCGGGCAGGAGCGCGCCTGGGTGCGCTGGCAAGCCCGCTCGGTGTTCTACCAGATGGGCCGGCGCAAGACGCCCGACATGTTGCCCCTTTCCGACCACCTTTCCGACACTTTGGCTGCCGACGACGACCGTCGTCGCAGCGAGCTGATCGACGACCTCCTCGCCGCCCTTGGCCCTGACGATCAGCGCATGGTGCGCCTCTATCTGGAAGGCTACCATGGCGATGAGATCGGGACTGCGATGGGTGTCAGCCGCGACACGGTGTATCAGCGCATGCGGCGCCTGACCCAGAAGTTGAAAAACGTAGCCCTCCTGCTCCTCGCCCTCCTCCTCACCACGCTGGTGGCTGTGGCCGTGGTGCCGCAATGGCGCGAGAGCCTCTTCGGCGGCGGCCAAGCCGACGAAGAGCCCGTGGACACCCTCCCCGCGGCTGCGCCCCCGGTTGTGGCTCCGCCCGTGCCGGCCGACACCGCCATGGCGCCGGCCGAAGTGGCGAAGGCGGTGCGCGAGAAGCTGGAAGTGCCAGAGCGGCTTCCTGCCCTCGACCCCTTGGATGCCGACGAGGATATCCAGCGGTATGTGCCGTCCGTCGGTTCCCGCAAGGCGCATGTCATGGTGGCCGACAACCGCTGGCTGATTATCACCGGCGCCGAAGGCGAGCAGGTGCGCGTCTACGACCGGCGTGGCCTACTGGTGGCTTCGCAGTTGGCTGACACATTGTGCATTATCGACCTCAGCCAGTGGTCGGGTTTTGCCTATCAGACATTCACCTTCAAGATCGGCGACCACAAGGTGCAGGCAGTCACCCTGTAGGCCCACGAAGGAGACAAACCGTTTTCTTCGAAGCGCATTCTGCCAAATTTCCCTTGCAGGTCGGCAACAGGTCGGCAGCAGGTCGGCAACGGGTCGGCAACAGCTTGTCATCCAGTGCCGGAGATGGAGAGGGGTTGGAGGAGGGTTGGAGGGGAGTAGGAGTTGGGTAGGAGTTGATAAGGAGAAGGTGTTGAGGGGCAGAGAGTTGCAGAAGTAGTAAAAAATGGCGAAAATTTATCGTTTTTCGATAAATGATATCGGTTGTCGGGGTGGAGTTGGAGGAGGGATGGGGAGGAGGAAAAAGAGACTTTGGGGCAGGAAAATGAAAAAAAATTGTGGGGAATGAAAAAAGTGTGTATCTTTGCAGTCTGATTAACGATCAACAATTTTTAATAAACAATTTAAAAACAACAAGTTATGCCAGCAAGAATTAGATTGCAACGTCATGGTAAGAAGAATCAGCCCTTCTATCACATCGTTGTTGCGGATGGTCGTGCACCTCGAGATGGAAGATTTATCGAGAAGCTTGGCACTTACAATCCGTTGACGAATCCCGCTACGATTGACCTGAACTTCGACCGCGCTGTTGAATGGGTCAAGAACGGAGCCCAGCCCAGCGACACTGTGCGTCACATCCTGTCGTATAAAGGTGTTCTCCTTCGCCGTCACCTCCAGATCGGAGTGGAGAAGGGTGCCATCAGCCAGGAGCAGGCCGATGTGAAGTTCAACGAGTGGCTGCAGGCCAAGGAGGCCAAGATTGCCAACGTGAAGTCTGAGGTGGAGAACAATGCCCGCAATACGCGCAAAGCCCGTCTCGAGGCCGAGAAGAAGGTGAACGAGACCAAGGCTGCCGCCATCGCCGCCAAGCGTCAGGCTGCTGCCGAGGCAGAAGCTGCCGCCAAGGCTGAGGCCGAAGCTGCTGCCAATGCCGAGGGCGATGCCCCCGCTGCCGAGACTGAGGCTTCTGCCGAAGCTTAATGGATTGAGCATTGAAAGAACAATCGGGAAAGTGGAAACGGAAGTGTTCCACTTTCCTTTTTATTTATGAATAGGTGAAAGAAGCATGACTATTGAAGAATGTTACAATTTGGGGCGCGTCACGAAGATGTGGGGCGTGAAGGGGCAGGCGGTGCTTTTCCTGGACGTGGATGCGCCGGAGGACTATGCCGAGCTGGATTCGGCCTATGTGGAGGTGAAGGGGCGCCTGGTGCCTTATTTCTTCCATATCGACAGCATGACGGGCAACAAGGCTGTGGTGACCTTTGAGGATGCCACGCCCGAGCAGGTGTCGATGCTGGTGGGCTGTGACCTTTATCTGCCGCTGGAGCTGCTGCCGAAGCTCGACGGCAACCGCTTCTATTTCCACGAGGTGGTAGGCTTCGACGTGGTTGACGAAGAGTATGGCGATGTGGGTACGATAGCCAGTGTGATCGATTATCCGGCGCAGCCGTTGTTCCAGATCATGAAAAACGGTGTCGAAGTGCTGATTCCGATTGTCGACGAGGTGATAAAAGAGGTGGACCGCGAGCATAAAACCATCCGGGTGGCTGCGCCTAACGGTTTGATAGACTTGTATCTTGGCGATATCAACAAGAAGTGTTGAAATGTTTTTCTCCGCCAATAGGGAAAAAATACATATTTTTGTCGCCAAATTCGAGTGTTATGGAAAAGAAAGCAAAAAACACGCAGGAGAAAAATTGTTATTCGCCAGAGGAGCTTCAGGAGTTCAAGGAGTTGATACTTGCCAAGATAGCCAAGGCGGAAAAGGACTTGGAGATGTTGCAGCAGGCCGTTGCCGGCAGTGAGAACGACGTCAGCGACACGGCGCCCACGTTCAAGACATTGGAGGAGGGAAGCAACACGTTGCTGAAGGAGGAGAACTCGAAGCTGGCCGCCCGTCAGCAGAAGTTTATCCGCGATCTGCGTGCGGCGCTGATCCGCATTGAGAATGGCACGTATGGCATCTGCCAGGCCACGGGCAAGCTGATTCCGAAGGAGCGCCTGATGATCGTGCCGCATGCCACGATGACGGTGGAGGCGAAGAACGAGAGCAAGAAGAGAAGATAATCTTTCTCATCATAACTTTGGTAATGCGTGAGGCATCCTTCAGTGGGTGCCTCTTGTTTTATTTGCTGCGGGGAGTGGGGGGCTACAGGCGCGGGATGGCGTTGATGAGGGTGCGGGTGTAGTCGGTCTGGGGGTTGGAGAATATCTGGTCGGGGGTGCCCGATTCGACGATGCGGCCGTGCTGCATGACCATGATGCGGTCGGAGAGGTATTTCACCACGCCAAGGTCGTGGGTGATGAAGAGGTAGGTGAAATGGTAGTGGCGTTTGAGGTCGTTGAGCAGGTTGAGCACCTGGGCCTGCACCGACACGTCGAGGGCGGATACCGACTCGTCGCAAATCACCAGTTCGGGGTTGAGAATGAGTGCGCGTGCGATGCAGATGCGCTGCCGCTGGCCGCCGCTGAATTCGTGAGGGTAGCGGTGGTACCATTCCGGCTGGAGGCCGACCTGCTGCATCAGTTGCATGACGCGGTCGTGCAGGGCTGTGCGGTCGAGGTGTGAGGGGTTGTGGACGACGAGAGGTTCGGCGATGGCGTCGCCGACGGTGATGCGAGGGTTGAGCGAGGAATAGGGGTCCTGGAAGATGATCTGCAGTTTGGTGCGCAGGGTGCGCATGTGGTGAGCGTCGAGCCGGTCGAGGGGCGTGCCGCGGTAGGCGATGGTGCCGTCGGAATGGTCGATCAGGCGGAGTATGGCGCGTCCGAGTGTGGACTTGCCGCATCCGCTTTCGCCGACAAGGCCGAGGGTTTCGCCCTCGAAGATGTCGAAAGAGAGGTCGTCGACAGCCTTGAGCGTCTGTAGTGGCTTGCCGAAGATGTTCTTCTTGAGGGTGTAGGTCACGTCGAGGTTGCGCACGGAGATGATGGGTATGGCGGGGTCGGGGAGGGGCTCGGGCTGCCTGTCGCCGCCGGCGCTGTAGGTGCCGTCGAGGAACTCCTGGACGGTGGGCAGCCTGAGGGGGCGGCTGTCGAGGGGCGGCCGGCAAGCGAGGAGTCCTTGGGTGTAGGGCTGGCTGGGGTGGTGGAGCACATGGTCGGCGGTGCCGTATTCGACGATGTGGCCGCGGTACATCACAGCGATGTCGTCGGCGATCTGGTTGACCACGCCCAGGTCGTGGGTGATGAAGATGATGGAGATGCGGTGGCGTTGCTGCAGCTGTTTGAGCAGCTGGAGGATGGCATGCTGGACGGTGACGTCGAGGGCGGTGGTGGGCTCGTCGGCAATCAGGATGTCGGGGTTGCAGGCCAGCGCCATGGCGATCATGACGCGCTGTTTCTGGCCGCCGCTGATTTCGTGGGGATAGCTGCTGAAGATGCTTTCGGGCCGTGGCAGCTGCACCTCGTTGAAGAGGTCGAGGGTGCGCCGGCGTGCTGCGTCGAGGTCATGCTCGCCGTGGGCACGCATCATCTCGATCACCTGTGCGCCGCACCGCTGCATGGGGTTGAGGCTGGTCATGGGCTCCTGGAAGATCATCGAGATGTGGCCGCCGCGGATGTCGCGGAAACCCTGTTCGTCGAGGTCGAGCAGGTTGATGGGGCGGCCCTCGCCGGGGAAGAAGGTGGCGCTGCCGCCGACGGCGGCATTGGTGGGGAGCAGCCCCATCAGCGCCAAAGAGCTGACGGATTTGCCGCTGCCCGACTCGCCGACGATGCCGAGGGTGCATCCGCGGCGAAGGCTGTAGCTGATGTTGTCGACCACCTTGGCGCCGCCGAAGGCGACGGACAAATCGGAGACCTCTAAGACATTGTCATTCTTCACTTAAAGTGCTGTTTAAAAAATTAACGCCGAATATCAGAAAAAAGTGTGTATATTTGCAAAACTTTTCGAAGTTGAAAGCATTCACGAAACCAATTAATATATTGAGTTATGACAAAATCTGAGCAATTCATGGAGATGGAGGCCCGCTATGGTGCCCACAATTATCATCCGCTACCCGTTGTCCTGGCGAAAGGCGAAGGAGCCTTCGTGTGGGATTGTGAGGGAAAGAAATACTACGACTTTCTCTCGGCGTATTCTGCTGTGAACCAGGGCCACTGCCACCCGAAGATAGTGAAGGCCATGTGTGACCAGGCCCACGAGCTGACCCTCAGCAGCCGTGCCTTCTACAACAACTGTCTGGGCGAGTGGGAGAAATATGTGACCGAATATTTCGGCTACGACAAGGTGCTGCCGATGAACACCGGTGCCGAGGCTGACGAGACCGCCCTGAAGCTGGCCCGCCGCTGGGGTGTGGTGAAGAAAGGCATCCCCAACGATGAAGTGATGATTGTCTGCTGCGAGGGCAATTTCCACGGCCGCACCATCACCATCATCACGATGAGCAACGACCCCGAGAGCTACGCCAACTATGGTCCCATGACTCCCGGCTTCCTGCGTATCCCCTACAACGATCCCGAGGCGCTTGAGAAATGCCTGGCCGAGCACGGCAAGAAGGTGGCCGGATTCCTGGTGGAGCCCATCCAGGGCGAGGCCGGTGTCTATGTGCCGGACGAGGGCTACCTCAAGAAATGCTACGACATCTGCAAGAAATACAATGTGCTGTTCATGGCCGACGAGGTGCAGTGCGGTATCGCCCGTACGGGCAAGATGCTGGCTTGCGACCACGAAGGCGTGCGTCCCGACCTGCTCATCCTGGGCAAGGCCCTCGGTGGCGGCGTGATGCCCGTCAGCGCCGTGTTGGCCGATGACGACATCATGCTCAACATCAAGCCCGGTGAGCACGGATCCACCTTCGGAGGCAACCCCATCGCCGCCAAGGTTTCGATCGCTGCCCTGCAGGTGATCAAAGACGAGCACCTGATGGAGAATGCCGAGCGTCTTGGCAAGATCTTCCGCGAGGAGATGTCGAACTTCAAGAGCCCGATGATCGAGAAGGTGCGCGGCAAGGGTTTGCTGAACGCCATCATCATCAAGCCGCACAACGGCAAGGAGGCGTGGGATGTCTGCCTGAAGATGCGCGACTTGGGCGTGTTGGCCAAACCCACCCACCAGCACATCATCCGCTTCGCACCCCCGCTGGTGATCACCGAGGAGCAGCTGCGTGCCGCCATGGAGCTCATCAAGGAGGCCATCCGTTCGTTTGAATAAACCATCCTCATAGACAGGACCATCCCAGGCGGATTGCTGCCATCCGGCGATAGCGGCAGTCCGCCTTTTCCGTTCATCACCATGCGCATACTTCTGCTCACCCCTCCGTTGACACAGCTGAACACGCCCTATCCTGCCACCGCGGCGCTGAAGGGCTATTTGGTCCCACACGGCCATGCGGTGCGTCAAGTCGACCTGGGCATCGAGATGGTCGATGAGGTGTTGTCGGAGAAATGGCTTGCGGCCCACGGCATGGAGGAAGAGTCGCGCCTGGTCGGGCCGGTAAAGCGTTTCCTGAGGGGACAGGACGACACCCTGGCGCCCCGCATCGCCAACCGTTCGTTGTTGCCGGAGGGTTCGCGCTTTGCGCAGGTCGACGACCTGGAATGGCCCTTCGGCGTGGCCGGCACCACCGACAAGGCCATGCATCTGGCCACACTCTTCATCGAGCAGGTGGCCGACCGTATACGTTCCGAGGTGGATCCCCACTTCGACTTGGTGCGCTATGCCGAGTTTCTCTCCAACGATGCCCCGGAGTTCGGTCCGCTGTATGACGAGCTGCAGCTTGCCCCTTCGGGAGTGGTGCCTGTGATGCTGGCGTTGCTGCAGCGGCATGTGGAGGAATTCAAACCCGACATGGTGGGCATCACCATCCCGTTTCCCGGGTGCCTCTATGGTGCCTTGCGATGTGGCCAGTGGCTCAAAGCCCACACCCAGTGCAAGGTGGCCATGGGCGGCGGTTTCGTGAACACAGAATGGCGACAGCTGTCCGACCCGAGGGTGTTCGAATTCGCCGACTACATCAATCTTGACGACGGCGAGGTGCCCATGTTGCGCATCGCTGACGGAGCCCCGCTGGTGAGGACCTTCGTGTGCGAAGCGGGCGAAGTGCACTTCCATGAAGGTCCCGCGCTATCCCCGCAAGAGACGGATGCATCCACCGAATGTTGTCCCGATTTCAGCGACCTGCCGCTCGACCGATATCTGTCGATGGCCGAGATGACCAACCCGATGCATCGCCTGTGGACCCAGGGACGATGGAACAAGATGATGATGGCGCACGGCTGCTATTGGGCCGGCTGTGCCTTCTGCGACACCACCATCCCGTATATCGCCCACTACCATACGCCGCCGGCGTCGCAGGTGGTGGACCATATGGAACGCATTGTGGACCAGACGGGACGCACCGGCTTCCACTTTGTTGATGAGGCGCTGCCGCCGAAGCTATTGCGCGAGGTGTCTGCGGAGATCCTCCGGCGCCGAATGACCGTCAGCTTTTGGGGCAACATACGCTTCGAGAAGGCCTACACCGCCGAGCTGTGCGACCTGCTGGCCGAGGCCGGGTGTGTGGCTGTCAGCGGTGGTTTGGAGGTGGCTTCCGACCGGCTGCTGAAGCTGATGAACAAAGGCGTGACGGTGGAACAAACCGTCGATGCCTGCCGCCATTTGCGCGATGCCGGTATCATGGTGCACACCTATCTGATGTATGGCTTCCCGACGGAGACCCTTCAGGAGACCGTCGACGCGCTTGAGACGGTGCGTCGCATGTTCGACGAGGGCATTGTGCAGAGCGCTTTCTGGCACCGCTATGCGATGACCTGCCACAGCACCAGTGGACAGCATCCCGAGCGCTTCGGTGCGCGCCGCACCTCGTGGGAGCCCCATCCCTTCTGCAACAACGAGGTTGACTGGTTGCCGGCACAGTCCGATCGCCAGTTTGACTACGACATCGATGCCGTAGGTGCTGCCTTGCGTCTGGCGACATACAATTATATGAATGGCCTCGGGCTGGACCAGCCCATCCGCAGCTGGTTCCCCATCCGGGTGCCGAAACCATCCAATTATGGGAACAAGAAATCCAGAAACGCATAAGGGTGACTACGGACACGCCCTTTTGGTGGCTGGCCGCTATGGGTGCATGGGATGCGCCATATTGTCGGCACGTGCTGCCCTCCGGTCGGGATGCGGACTGCTGACGGTGCACCTTCCGCAGCAGTGCGTCGGGCCTATGCAGGTGGCATGTCCCGAGGCTATGGTTGACATTGATGCTACCGCTGCCGCCTTTAGCTCCATTACCGTTGATCTTGGCCGTTATCAGGCGGTTGCTGTTGGTCCCGGCATAGGCACGTCGGTGTCCGCGAGCAGTGCTTTGCGCAGCCTGCTTTCCCGTATTCCAGAGCATACACCGCTGGTGCTCGACGCCGACGCACTCAACATCCTTGCGCAGCGGCCGATGCCCGATTTCCATCACCGCCTGGCGCCTGTCCTGACGCCGCACGCCCGCGAGTATCAGCGCCTGTTCGGCGATGCCGATCCCCAGGCCATGGCCGACAGGCACAATGTCGTCATTGTGGCCAAGGCGCACCGTACAAGAATCTATGCCCCTGGAATGCCCAAGCGTGAGAACACCACCGGCAATGCCGGTATGGCCACTGCCGGCAGTGGCGATGTGCTCACAGGAATCCTTCTTGGTATGCTGGCACAGATGCACGACGCTGATCTCCCAGTCTTGGTCGACAG
>CAKZZD010000049.1 GCA_937886715.1 uncultured Bacteroidales bacterium
GCCGCCCGACACACGCTATCTCTTCTCTCTCATCCGTTTCAATTATCGCTCGCTTTTCAACAACTTTTTCAACAATCACTCTCTCCGTCGAAAGCGAATGCAAAAATACAACCATTTTTCATTCCGGCAAAATATTTTTTCATTTTTTTTCGAGATTTGCTTCATAAATGCTGAAAATCAACACTAATAATGAGAAAAAAAATTTTGATGATGATAAAAACAGGGGTGATAAATGGAGGCAGAAAATGGATTATTCGTATAAAATTTGCCAATTATTGGAAAAAAGGACAAAAACAGGGAAAAAACAATATAAAACACTCATTATATGTTTGTTAGACATAAAACATACGATAAAAAGGGTCCTATAGGCGGGTTAGAGGTGTGGAAAACGTAAGGCGGCCCGGGGCGGTTGAAGTAAGAGGTAAGAAGTAAGAAGGAGGTTGGGAGGAGGACGGGAGGAGGTTGGGAGGAGGACGGAAGGAAGGGGAGAAGGGGGAAAAAGAGAGAAAAATGATAGGGGGTGGTATGGGGAGGGGTTGGAGGGGGGTTGGAGGGGCTCAGTCGGAAGGGCTGATTTTCAGATAATTACGTTATACATAATGCAACAATCACCTCAAACAGAGGGGATTGAGGTGATTGTCGGGGTTGTAACTTGTTGATTTTGAATGTAGGGTCGAGGACGAAGATTTTGTTGGAGAAGGGAGAGTGGAGGGATGCTGCGGGAGGGGCTATTGGAGGATGATTTCGTCGGTGAAGAGATAGGAGGGCTGGCCAGGGGCGGGATGCCACGAGGGGAGCGGACCGGGGTTGGGGACGACGACGCGGATTGCGCTAATGCGGGATTGCGCCAATGCGTCGGTGGGCAATTCAACGACATAGTTCTTCAGGCGCATGCCCGTTTCGCGAGGGTCCATGTCGAAGTGCCGGTCGGCGACGAGCGTCCACTCCTTTCCATCGACGGAGGCGAAGACCTTGATCTGCGTGGGTGCGAGTATCCAGTCGAAGGTGTTCTGCATGAAGCGCATGGAGATTTCGTTAATGCGTGATTGCGTCGCTGTGTTGGCGGGGAGTTCTATCACCGCATCGATGCTGTCGCCCCAGTAGCCCTGCCAATGGCCGTCGGCGTAGGTGGTGTTGGAGCCCAGCTGGCCATCGATGAGGGCGTCCTCTCCCCCACCCGAGTAGATGGCCTTGTAGGTGGCGAAGGGGGTGTTCAGCTTTATCTTGGCACCCATGGCGAGGTGGCTCAAAAGATACTGTTGGCTGATGACGCCCTCACCATATATATTATATGATATAGCACGGATGGTGGCCGAGCGTTCCAACGGGAAGGGGCCATCGTATTTAGTAGAGGAGGCTGTGGGCTCGCTGCCGTCGAGGGTGTAGTGGATGGCCTTATTGCCTGAAATGGTGCGGAGCTGCACCATCGGGGTAGGCTGGCCCTCAGGAGGAAGAATATCCATAAAGACATGCCGGTCGAGATCCAGCACCTCGCGGGCGAGGTCGTTGTAGCGATTCAATACAATATAGCGCTCGTAATCGCCATTCTCCTGGTCCCAGAGGCGGAGGTACTCGTTCTTCAGGTCGATGAGGAAGGTCATATATTGGCTGCGCATCATCTTCAAACGGAAAGGCATGTCGGGGTCGGTTCCATGCAGGCTGTGGTAGACGAGTTTGCGCAACGCCGCCTTGAACACCGACTGCCGGATGCGCATGAGCGCGTAGTGGGCGTGCGGATTGGCGGCCGAATCGACCCGTTTGTCGAGATCCATCACTTTCTTAATCACCCGGTCGCAGCGGTCGCTCATGGCGTCCGACAGATTGTCGGGGTTGAAATTCAGGAGGGGCTCGAGGAGGGCAGCGGAGGTGTACCAGTCGGCGATGTCTGGGTCGCTTTCGAGAGCGCCAACCTCGTATAGCTGTTGCGTCAAGGGGGCACTGGGCTGAATGGGGCTAATGGGCAACGCCGGGTTGTCGACAGCGCCATAGAACAGCCGCTCGAAGTTCATGTTGAACTGGGCTTCGCGGCGGCGGAGCTCCTCGGGGTCGTCGGTGCGTATGGGGTTCCATGCCATCTCGGCGCTCCAGAAGAGGCCGTGCCAGCAGTTGTCGAAGAGGGCCTCGCCGTTGTCGTCCCAGCAGGTGTTCATGAGACCTTCGGCGCCGTTCTTCCAGCCGTCGCGGGCGATGTTGGCGATGTTCTTCATATAGCGCCGGGGGTTGGGAATCATGTTGCTGCTGTGGGAGAGCGAAGGGGCGACCCAGAAAGGCGTGCCGTTGTCCTTGAAGGGGCGTATCAGGTGGTCGTAGCTGTCGAGGGGCTCGTAGGCCCACATGATGTAGGTCATGTCCTTGGGCAGCTGGCGCATCATGGCGGGGTTCTTGGCGACGATGTCGCCCCACATGACGACGCGGGTGTCGCCGGCCTGTTTGACAAGATCGTAGCAGCGGTTGATGTGGTCGACATAGACTTGGTCGCTGCCTTTGCTGTCGACCAGCGCCTTGGCGCGACCGGTGCCGAGTTGCTCGGTCTCGTCGCAGTCGATGATGAAGAAAGGCGAGTTGGGGATGCGGCGGAAAGCGCCGGCGATGCGGCGAGCAAGGAAGTCGTAGGTGGCCTCATTGTCGGGATTGAAATTGGCGCGGCCGTCCATCAGGTGCTCATAGAACGGCACGCGGAGGGTTTTCTCGGCATGGGCGAAGAGCTGGAGGTTGATGACCTCGTCGGGGAGCGTTGGGCAGGCGGCGTAGGCTGGGGCCAGGTCGGGGAACTCGGGCTGGTAGAGGGTGTGCTCGGTGTAGTAGTTGGAGAAGTTATACTTCAGGGCATGGAGCACCTCGTACTGACGTTGACGATAGGCGGGGTGGGTGACGGGGCCGCGGCTGATGTCGTCCATCCAGCCACGGTAGCGGTAGACAGGCCAGTCGTTGATGGTCATGCTGGGGACCGTGCGGTGGAGCTGCTTGAGCTGAGCGAGGGTGAGATAGGCGTAGCGGCGGCCTTCGTCGGAGTGGTAGACGAGGGTTATCTTGCCGGGCTTGAAAATCAGGGAGTAGGCCTGATCATTATTGGGATGGTCAGACATGATGTCGCGCGAGTGCAATTCCTTGACCTTGGCTTTGCCGAGGGACACCATACGGCTGCTGTCGACATCCATCACCTGCTGCGGCGTGGGGATGAGGCCGAGGTTGATATCCGAAATCTGCGCCGAGGCTGTCGAGACGAGGGCCAGCAGCAATATTATCAAGAAGTGTTTCATCGTCGGAAGTGTTGTTTTTCAGACTGCAAAAGTACGTGAAATATCCGAACCTGACAAATTTGTTTTCGCCACTCGCTTGCGTGAATGGACAAATGGGTGTATCTTTGCAGCCGAAAAGGCAACCGACAATGGACATACTGCACACGGAGCGACTGCTGCTGAGGCCCTGGCGCGACAGCGACGCGGAGGCCCTGTACCGCTATGCCTCGGATCCCGAAGTGGGGCCGCTGGCGGGATGGGCGCCGCACAGCTGCGTCGAGGAGAGCCTGGAGATTATCCGCACCTTGTTCCGAAGTGACCATATCTGGGCCATAGAATGGCGTGCCACGGGAGAGCCCATCGGCTGTATAGGCTACTATACCCATACGGAGAGCAACATCGGCATTGGCGCCGACGAAGCCGAAGCCGGATACTGGGTGGCGCGGCCGTACTGGAACCAGGGCATTGCCACGGAGGCCCTCAGGGAGGTGACAGACTATTGTTTCCGCGTGAAAGGATTCAGGACGCTGTGGGCTGACTGCTTTCCGCACAATGTGGCCTCGAGGCGGGTGATGGAGAAATGCGGATTTGTGGACACAGGGCGTGTCAACCGCCTCAGCCACCTGCAGGTTGGTGCCGACATGGAAGTGCGCATCATGAGGCTTGACCGCAAGGACGAGCATGGCAAGTGATTGCGGTGGGGGAATACACGGCATTCCGGCCACAATGGTGGCTGGCGTATTTCAAGAAACGCTTTACTTCAGGCAGGCCAGATACCTGTGGATGGTTTCCTCGATACCCAGATAGAGTGCGTCGGAGATGAGGGCGTGGCCGATGCTGACCTCGTCGCACCAAGGAATCTGCTGGTGGAAGAAAGCCAGATTCTCAAGGCTGAGGTCGTGACCCGCATTGAGACCCAAGGCGCAGTCGCGAGCCACCCGTGCCGCCTCGACGAAAGGCGCAATCGCCGCCTCGCGGCCTGCGGGATACTCGCGCGCATAGCTCTCGGTGTACAGCTCCACACGGTCGGTGCCCGTACGGGCGGCCATCTCGATCATCTTCGGATTGGCGTCGATGAAGATGCTCACACGGATGCCACACTGCTTGAACTCCTTGACCACATCCTTCAGATAGTCCTGATTGTGGATGGTGTCCCATCCGGCATTGCTGGTGAGCACGCCTTCGGCATCGGGCACGAGGGTCACCTGCGCGGGGCGGATTTCTTTCACCAGGTCGATGAACCCGTAGGGGCGGCTCTTGGACACGCCCTTCGGATTGCCCTCGATGTTGTATTCCACGCCAATCAGGGGCTTGATGGCCAGGGCGTCGGCATAGCGGATATGACGCTCGTCGGGACGCGGATGAACGGTGATGCCTTCGGCGCCGAAGCGTTCGCAGTCGACGGCGAACTTCAGCACATCGGGCGTATTGCCACCGCGCGCATTGCGGATGGTGGCCACTTTATTTATATTGACACTCAGCTTAGTCATAAATCCTGAACTTTCTAATTGGGGTGCAAAAATAGCAAAAGTTTTTTGAATGCGGCCCAAAAACTTTGTTTTTCGCCGAATTTTAGCCTATCGTTGCTGTGACAGAAGGCACCTTCCTCGGGGAGCACGCAGACAATCCGGCATAGCGGCCCATGGACACTTGATGGACGTCTGTTGTACGACTGTTGTACGAAAAATGTTCGTACAACAGTCGTACAACAAGCGTACACCGGACGTACAAATGAAGGTGCGGGACAGGCCTGCCCATCAGGGGCGGCGAGTGACGCTGAAGGCTAGAGATTGAACTCCTTCATGATGGCGTCGACCATGTCGAGTTTCTCCCAGCCGAAGAACTGGACCTTCTTCTTACGACGGCGGCCAGCGGCATCGTAGACCACCACCTCGCCCTCAAAGGGGTCGCGGCCCATGTGGCCATAGGCTGCCGTGGGGCGGAAGATGGGATTCTTCAGGCCAAAACGTTCGACGATGGCGTAGGGGCGCAGGTCGAAAAGCTTCTTGACGCGCTCGGAGATCTCGCCGTCGGTCATTTTCACCTTCGCCGTGCCATAGGTGTTGACATAGAGGCCCACCGGTTCGGCCAGGCCGATGGCATAGGCCACCTGCACGAGGCACTCGTCGCAGAGGCCCGCAGCCACAAGGTTTTTGGCGATATGGCGTGTGGCGTAGGCCGCCGAGCGGTCGACCTTCGAGGCATCCTTGCCGCTGAAGGCACCACCGCCATGGGCGCCGCGACCGCCGTAGGTGTCGACGATGATCTTGCGTCCGGTCAGGCCCGTGTCGCCGTGGGGGCCGCCGATGACGAACTTGCCCGTGGGGTTGACATGGAGCTTATAATCCTTCTTGGAGAAGAGCTTCTGTGTTTCCTTCGGCAGACGCTTGACGACGCGTGGCAGAAGCACTTTTTCCACATCGGCACGGATCTGCGCCTGATCCACGTCCGGGTCGTGCTGGGTGCTGACGACGATGGTGTCGATGCGTTCGGGCTTGCCGTTGTCGCTGTATTGCACCGTCACTTGGCTTTTGGCGTCGGGACGCAGATAACGCATCTGCTTCCCCTCGCGGCGCACCTTGCCCAACTCGATGAGGATGATATGCGCCAGGGTGATAGGCAGTGGCATCAGCTCTGCGGTTTCGCGGCAAGCGTAGCCGAACATCATGCCCTGGTCGCCGGCCCCCTGGTCCACTTTGGCCTTGCGGCTGACGCCCATGTTGATATCCTGGCTCTGCTCGTGGATGGCGCTGAGCACGCCGCAACTTTCAGCCTCGAACTTGTACTCGCCCTTGGTGTAGCCAATCTCGCGGATCACGTCGCGTACAGTCTGTTGCACGTCGACATAGCCGTCGCATGTCACCTCGCCGCTGACCACGGCCAGGCCGGTGGTGACCAGCGTTTCGCAAGCCACATGGCTTTCGGGGTCGTGACGCAGAAATTCGTCCAGAAGCGCATCGCTGATCTGGTCGGCTACTTTGTCGGGATGGCCTTCGGAAACCGATTCTGATGTGAAGAAATAACTCATTTTGTTACATTTTAGGTTAGTTGATACTGATTTCTAAATGTAACAGATTTGAGAATGAAGTCACAGATGAACAACGCTTTAGCATTTTTTCAAGTGGTTGCAATCATTACAAATCTATCCACATTTGCGGCTGCAAAGATACGAATATTTTTCCATCTGCAGGAAAATAATCGCAGCTTTGCAGAATGATTTAACAGTTCGTATGTCGGGAGGCGCTAGTTGCCCGCCACGCCCGTAAAGACCCCCGCGATGCCGCCGGCGAAGAGTTTCACGCTCATGGCCAGCAGGATGACACCGAAGAATTTGCGAAGCACATAGATGATGTCGGCCCCCAGGCGGTTGGCTATCTTGTCGAGGAAACGGATGACGAAATAGTCGAGCACGATATTGAGCACGAGGCCGATAAGGATGTTGACCGTGGCATATTCGGCCCGCAGGGAGATGAGGGCTGTGATGGCCCCCGGTCCGGCGATGAGTGGGAAAGCCACCGGCACCACGCTGGCGCCGCTGGTGGGCCCGTCGTTTTTGATAATTTCGCGTCCCAGCACCATCTCCAACGCCAAGATGAACAGCACCAGGGCTCCGGCCACGGCAAACGAGGCCGAGTCGATGCCGAACAGGTGCAGCAGTCCGTCGCCGACAAAATAGAAGGCCACGAACAGCAGCAGCGCCACCGAGGTGGCCTGAAAAGGCTTGATGGCCTTGCCTTGCTCGCGCATCGACACAAAGATGGGGATAGAACCCGTGATGTCGATGATGGCGAACATCACAAGGAAGGTGCTGAAAATCTCGACAAGATTGATGGACTGGAACATAGCGGGCTAATTACTCAGTATATTTACATTGGAAACGGCGCTCATATTCCTCGATCAGCATGGGCCGGAAGTCGGGGTGGGCAATGCGGATGAGGTCCTCGGCACGGTGTTGCAGGGTGCGACCCTTGAGGCGGGCGATGCCGTACTCGGTGACCAAATAGTTCACGTCGTTGCGGGTGGTGCTGACGGCGGAGCCGGGGGTGAGGAACGGCTTGATGCGCGAGATGGTGCCACCGGCAGCTGTGGATGGCATGGCGATGATGCTCTTGCCTTCGCGTGCCATCGAGGCGCCGCGTATGAAGTCGATCTGTCCGCCGATGCCGCTATACTGGCGCATGCCGATAGTCTCGCTGGCCACCTGGCCCATGAGGTCCACCTCGAGGCATGAGTTGATGGACGTCATGCGATACTGCTGCGCAATGATGATGGGGTCGTTGGTATAATCGACAGGATAGAGCTCGATGATCTCGTTGCCGTCCACATAATCATACAGTTCGCGGCTGCCCATGATGAAGGTGGCCACCACCTTGCCCTTGTGGAGGGTCTTACGGCTGCCGTTGATGTTGCCGCGCTTGATCAGCTCCGTCACGCCGTCGCTGAACATCTCGCTGTGGATACCCAAATCGTTCTTGTCCTCAAGCTCGGCGAGGACAGCATTGGGGATGGCACCGATGCCCAGCTGCAGGGTGGCGCCGTCGGTCACCAGCGAGGCACAATGCCGTCCGATGGCCTTTTCCACCTCCGAGGGCGCATCGCCATGCAATTCGGGGAGCGGATAGGCGCAGGGGATGATGTGGTCGATTTGAGAAACATGAATCATGTTGTCGCCATCCACGAAAGGCATCATCTCGTTGGTTTCGATGATGACCGAGCGGGCGCGACGGATGGCGGCCAGGGCGTAGTCGCAACTCACACCCAGCGAGCAGTAGCCCTCGTCGTTGGGCGGGGTGGCCTGGAAGATGGCCACATCGCAGGGAATCTCGTCGCCTATCATCTCAGGCACGTCGTGGAAATAGGCGGGGAAGAAATCGCCGTTCAGATGGTTGACGGCATCGCGCGAATTGCCGCTCAAGAAGTTGCTCACATGACGGAAATGGCCATAGCAGCGCGGATGCAGCAGCGGATTGTCGCCTAGGGTGGTCATGTGGAAAATCAGCACATCGTTGTAGTCCTCACAATGGTCGGCCATGGCTTGAGGCACCACTTTGGGTACAGCTGCCGCGTGGCCAAGCACCACACAGTCGCCGTCGTGAATATCTTTGATGGCCTCTTTGGGCTTCGACACTTTTCTTTTATATTCTTCTTTCCAGTTCATGAGTCAAAAAAGGATGGTTTATTAGACTATATCTGTGAAGGATGCAGACAAACTATGCCTATCTTTACGGGGAGCAAAGATACGAAAGAAAAATAAGATAACAAAAAATAATTTAAAGGCGCTTGTAGTGGCAAGTCAGCAGGGTGCCGTCATCGTCGTAGAGATGAAGGCCCGAACCCTCGCAGTAGCGCCACACCTTACAGTCTTCGCATTGGCCTTTTTTTGCCCAGCTGCGGTCGCGCATCACCTGGAAGCGGTTCTGCCACACATCCCACAAGTCGTCGCCTTGATAGATGTTTCCCTGATCCATGTGGCTGCGCACCGACGTGCATCCGCTGATGGCGCCATCGCAGCGGATTGAAGCCACATCCACCCCACTCCGGCAGTAAAAGAAATGGTCACGGACCCGCTGTTCGTATTCGCCCAAGAAACCTTCGCAGGCATAGCTCACCCGTATGCGCGGGTCGGTGTCACGGCTCTGTTGTATGAAATCCATCAACCCCTTCAGCTGGCTGTCGGTAAGCTGCAGCTCAGGGTCGGAGGCAGCACGGCCCATGGGGAAAATGCTGAACAGGCGCCAATTTTTGACGCCGAGGCTGATCAGGTATTCCTTGAATTCACCCAGAAGTTGATAGTTGCGGGGGTTGACACATGTGACAATGTCCCACAGGAAACCCCTGCTTGCAGCCAGTAGCCGCACGCCTTCGGTGGCATGGGCAAAACTGCCCGGATGCTGACGAATCCAATTGTGCTGATCTTCGAAACCGTCAAGGCTGATGGTGATCGAATGCATCCCTGCCGCCAGCAGGCTGTCGAGCCGCTTGGCATCGAGCAGATAGCCATTGGTTACCAGTCCCCAAGGATACTCACGACGGTTCAGCTGGTAGCCCACCTCCTCCAGATCATCGCGCAGCAGCGCCTCGCCTCCAGTGAAGATAATGAATGTCGTGTGCGGATCGACATGGGGCGTCAGTCCGTCAATCACCTTAAGGAAATCGGCAGCAGGCATATCCTTCACATCGGGCAACACCTTACAGTCGCTTCCACAATGGCGACAACTCATATTGCACCTCAGAGTGCATTCCCAAAACAAAGTCCGCAACGGATGCAGTTGAGCATTGTTGTGGCGAAGGCTGCGCTGCAGCTCCAATCCCAACCTTTGTCTGAGCGACAATCCCATAGGCCTAGTCCAGTGATTGGAAATGGCACTCCATCACACCGTAAGCCATCTCAGGCCTACTATCCTCGTCCTCGCATGAAGCAAAGCCCAGCATACCCAACAGCGCCACAATCAGCAAGCGCTTCCAATTTGACAAAATACTTTTCATAACTCAAAAAAAATAATATGGTGTTTTCTCGATAACCCATCCGCCAATCCGATGGGCTGCGGCCAATGGGTTATTTTTTTTCGACTATTACATCAAGGTCCTTGTTGAATGTGCCTTGATTCCATCCGCCGGCTTCCTGACGGTCCAAATCCTCGGGCAGCACCGGCACCGAAAGCACCTGATTCTGGTAGCTGCCGTTTTCCTGGCCGTCCACGTCGCGAATCAGCAGTTTCACCTCGGTCTGAGGAAGCCCGCTGTTCTTGATTTCGAAATGTCCTTTGCGGTCGGTCACCACCTCGGTGCTTTTGAGATAGCGGCTCACATTCTCAGGATCACCGACCAACTCGCCCTCGGGAGTGGTCTCCATATTGCGCTCGAGCATATTCACCCGGATATCTTTCACAGGATTGCCCTCGGCATCGCGCACGCGCCCCTGAATGGAATAGTTCATCGTCGGCACGCCATACATCAGGCGCACCTCGCCACGGTCGCGCACCGTGGGCGCCGGATCTTCTTCAGGCTCGGCCATCTGCTTGTGACAGTGGCACGAAGATAATCCTAGCGCGCCCATCACCGTCACAAGAAGCCAGTTTTTCAATTTGAGAAATTTTATCTTCATACAATTAATAACGGCGAACATTGAAAAATATTTTGTACCTTTGCAATCGAAATGGAAAATATCAAACGTCCCTACCTGATTGCCGGCCCCTGCAGTGTGGAAAGCCATGAGCAGCTGCTCAATGTCAGCAAAGCCCTTTGTGCCATTCCCAACGTGCAATTGATCCGTGCCGGAGTGTGGAAACCCCGCACCCGTCCCGGTGGATTTGAAGGCCTGGGCGAACAGGCGCTGCAATGGATGAGGCAGATTGCCGACAGCCCGCTTCGCATGGCCGACGGTGCCCCCGTCAACTACTGCTGCGAAGTGGCACGGCCCGAACATGTCGAACTCTGCCTGCAATACGGCATCAGCCACGTATGGATCGGCGCCCGCACCACCGTCAATCCCTTCATGGTCGAGGAAATATGCCAGTCGCTCCGCGGCACCGGCATCTCTGTCATGGTGAAAAACCCGGCCAGTCCCGACCTGGGCCTGTGGATAGGCGCCATCGAACGTCTCATGCAATCGGGCATCACCGACATCAAAGCCATACACCGCGGATTCACCACCTACAATCCACGCACCCTGCCACAGTCCAACGGCCCCCACTACCGCAACCAGCCCCTGTGGGAGATACCCATCTCGCTACACCGCGAAATGCCCGACATCCCCATCCTCTGCGACCCGAGCCACATCGGTGGCAGTCGCGAACTGGTGGCGCCCCTGTGCCTTGCCGCCATGCTCATCGACTTTGACGGGCTCATGATCGAGGTGCACCCCGACCCCGCGACAGCATGGACCGACGCCAACCAGCAGATCACCCCCGACGCCCTGGTCAGGATTGTCGGCGGCCTCAACCTTCAGCAACCTGCCGGCACCCCCGACGCCGAGCACCAGCTGGCGCCCCTCCGCGACAGCATCGACACCATCGACCACCAGCTTGTGGGACTGCTGGCCGAACGCATGGAGCTGTCGCGCAAGATAGCCGACATCAAACGCCAGTGCCACATGCCCGTCTTCCAGTCGCAGCGATGGCAGTCGGTGCTCCACGACCGCCTCGTGCAAGCCACCGCCATCGGCCTCGACGCCTCGTTCATGCGCGAACTGCTCGAAAAAATCCACGCCGAAAGCGTCCGGGTGCAGCTCGAGGGACAATCCTCAACATAATAAAAAAAGCCTTCCCCATGACAGATGCCAGGGGAAGACCAATCGCAAAACTATGAAAAAAAATTACTTTTCTGCGGGAACCACGGAAACGAAGCTTCTGTCTTCGCGGCCTTTGTGGAATTTCACCACACCGTCGACCAAAGCATAGAGCGTATAGTCCTTGCCCATTCCGACATTCTGTCCGGGATTGTGGACGGTGCCACGCTGACGCACGATGATGTTGCCGGCGATGCAATGCTGACCACCGAAAATCTTCACGCCTAAACGTTTGCTTTCGCTCTCACGACCGTTACTGGAACTACCAACACCTTTTTTATGAGCCATAATATAATGTTTTTAAAAGGTTAGACACTACTGTTAGTTGATGCTATCGATCTTAATCTGGGTCAGATAGTCGCGATGGCCGTTCATCTTCTGATAGCCCTTACGACGGATCTTCTTAAACACCAAAACCTTATCGCCCTTAAGGTGGCGGAGGACGGTAGCCTTTACATTAGCACCAGCAATGTAAGGTTTGCCAACCTCGACGTTGCCATCATTGTCTTTAAGCATCACGGTGTCAAAAGAAACTTCGCTACCCTCGTCATTGTGCAGACGGTTCACAAAAATCTTCTGATCTTGGGCGACCTTGAATTGCTTACCTGCGATTTCTACGATTGCGTACATTGTAACTTTTTGATTTATAATTATTTTCTCAAATATTCGGAGGAATTTCTTCCCATATTTCGGACTGCAAAGATACGAACATTTTCCGATCCGGCAAAATATTTTTCATTTTTAACAAATTTTGTGCACCTCAAGAAAGGCTTGCGCCATCTGCATCCCCCATCTTCCCCGCGCTCCCCGGCATCCCTTTTTCAGCAATCTGGTTTTCAACACCATAATAATAATAATACATATTTTTTACGCCGATAACATTTTTTTTCATATCTTTGCAACTTGATATGGCCAACGATGTGAAAATAACCGCCATGCGGCAGACCGTCTACCCCGACTTGATGGAGCAATATGAGAACCCCATCAAGCACGCCTGCGACGTGCGGATCGGCCAGTCGTGGGTGAGCCACAACGGGCAGCGCCCCGACAGCATGTGCGAAAGCGCATGGGAAAGCATGCGCAGCTTCGTCGAGGCCTTGGCCAACGGCGGCAGCAACTTCTACGACGGATGGATGCGCAATCCCCGCAGCGCTATGATCAGCTGCAACGACGGCTTCCGCCCCGTGAGTTTCCTGATTGAAACAATAGACCCTTGTAACACTGACGTTGAAAAAATATGAAGATTCTGGTTCTTAATTGCGGCAGTTCATCGCTGAAATATCAGCTGATCGATGTCGACACCAAGACGGTGATGACCAAAGGCCTGCTCGAACGCATCGGCCTCGAAATGGGCATTTTCTCCTACACGAGCCACGGCACGAAGCACACCACCGAATGCCCTATCCCCAACCACACCGAAGGTTTGAAACTGGTGATGGGTGCCCTGATGGACAAGGAAACCGGCGTGATCAAATCGATCGACGAGGTGAGCGCCGTCGGCCACCGCTTTGCCCATGGTGGCGAATATTTCAAAAAGAGCGAAATCATCTCCCGTGAACTGATCAACAAGGAAGAGTCGCTGACCGACCTCGCCCCGCTGCACATCCCCGGCAACATCATGGGCGCCGAGGCCATCAACAACGTGCTGCCACACATCCCGCAGGTGGCCGTGTTCGACACCGCCTTCAACCTCAGCATCGAGCCGAAGAACTATCTCTACGGCATCCCCTACGAATACTACGAGCAATACGGCATCCGCCGCTACGGCTTCCACGGCACCAGCCACCGTTTCGTGGCGAAAAAGGGTGCCAAGATGATCGACCGCTATTGGAAAGACCTGAAAATCATCACCTGCCATCTGGGCAGCGGTGCCTCTATCTGCGCCATCGACCACGGCAAGAGCGTCAACAACAGCATGGGCATGACCTCGCTCGAAGGCCTGACGATGGGGTCGCGCTGTGGCGACATCGACATCGGAGCCGTACTCTACCTGATGGACAAAGCCGGCCTCAGCGCCGACCAGATGAACGACATCCTGTACAAGAAGAGCGGCCTCGTGGGGCTGACAGGCGGCTCGCCCGACATGCGCGACATCTGGGCCGGCGTGCAACGCGGTGACAAGCGCAACACGCTGGCTTTCGAGGTCTTCGCACAACGCTGCAAGAAATACATCGGAGCCTTCATCGCCCAGATGAACGGTTGCGACCTGCTCATCTTCACCGGCGGCATCGGCGAAAACGCCTGGTTCATGCGCCACGCCATTCTGGAAAACATGGAGTGGCTGGGCATCGACATCGACATGGACCTCAACGACCGCACCGCGGGCGTCGACGCCATCATCTCGCGTCCCGGCGCTCGCGTGACCACCGCCGTGGTGCTCACCGACGAGGAGCTGGCCATCGCCATCGACACCTACAAACTGGTCTGCGAACAATAGCCCTGCCCACTTGCGACAACAGAAACGGTGTCGCCCGGAATTGCCACAAAGCAGCACACCTGGGCGACACCGTTTTTTGTCCGACCGGCATACATCTGTTGTACAACAGTCGTCCATCAGACGTTCATCACATGCATCGGGACCGCCGGGCCGTCGGGCTGCTAGCGCCGCTGCAAAGTGCGTAGACGCTTGAAAAGGTGCAGCAGCTGCGCGTCGGGCACAAAAGAAGACTGGATGACGGGCGTCACGGCATTGGATTCGTCAATGTGGAAACGGCGCTTGGCATTGCCGGCAAAAACGCCAAGGCCCGTCGCGCCGTCGACCTCGACATTGCTGTAGGCCTGGCCCTGCTCGGCAAAGAAACTGGTCATGCTGTTCTGCGTGGCAACCGACAGCTGGTAGCGGAAACGCTCGCGCGTCATCGACTCCACGTCGACAAAGTATTCATGCTTGAAAGGCTCCACCTCATTGGTGTCGACAAGTTGCATGATATACAGCTGTATGTTCGGACTCTGCCCGTCGATCAGACGGTCGAGGAACATGATGCGCGAATAAAGATAGCCGCCAAGGGGAATATAGGGGTTGACCTCGTTGGAGGTAATCTCCGGGTTATAGGGCACGAGGAAATAGGTGGTGTATACCGTGTCAACAGTGTCGAGCATCTGCGTCCACTCGTTGAAACGGGCGCCACTGTCGCGCTCCTTGACAGCAATGCTGTAGTATTCGGCCATGTCGGGATGGTCGGAAAGGGTGAAGCTGACCGTGAGAAAATTGAACGAAGGGCTCACAAAAGGCACCGCCACCATGCTGTCGACATCGGGAACAAGCGGCACATAGGTGTGTGCCTGCACACGATGGCCGGCGGCATCGATGCTGATGCTCAGGCTGTCGCCTTCCTGCAGGACATAAGGAAAGAAATAGTTGCAGCGCGACACCGAATCGGGGCGCAAGCGCTGTCCGTTGACATCGAGCACAATGTCGGCGCCGTCGACAGGATGGAAGTTGCTCGAATCAAGGAAAAAACGCGTATAGGAGAAATTGACAAAGGCGCGCTGGCCGGCAGTGGGGATGGCGTTGAGCACCATCTGGCGATTAGCCGGTTCGTCAACCTCGAGCACCTTCTCGCATGCGACGGCCATCAACGAGGCCACCGCCATGGCGAGGATCATGAATGGACGAAAGTATCTTCTCTTCATATTGGCATACATTAAAAATAGAGGGTGTAGGCCACCGAGGGCAAAATCGGGAAAATGCTCAGCTGCATCAGGGCCGAGGAATAGCCGTTGTAAGGTGTGGTGGCGCTCTGGTACATCATATAGGGGTTCTGTCGGTTGTAGGCATTGTAGACACTCACATTGATGGTGCGGCGCGGCTTGAAGCGCTGCCCCTTGGCCTTGAACACGCGGTGAAAATTGGCGCCGAGGTCAAGGCGGTGATAGTTGGGCATGCGGTAGTTGTTGCGGCCGTCGAAATAGGCCAGCGAACCTGTGCCCATGCCGTTGGCGTCGGCATTGTAGTCCTCCGGATCGTCGGAGGCTATCGGATAGCGCTGGGTGGCCAGCGTGGCCGTGTTGCCGGTGGAGAAAACCCATGTGGCGCTGACGTCGATGCGGGGATTGATCTTGTACGACAGCACTATCGACAAGTCGTGGCGACGGTCGTACTTGGCCGGGAAAGGATTCCCGTTGTTGATCATCTGCCCCTCACGGTCAAACTGGTGCATGGTGCGGCTCCAGGTGTAGCCGATCCATCCAGTGAGGTTACCTATTTCGCGCTGCACCAGGAATTCGATGCCGTAGCTCCAGCCGCGGCCGGCATAGACGAGATCCTCCCACGACTCGGACGACCCAAAGAAGGTGGCGCCGTCGCGGTACTCAATCAGATTGTTCATCTGCTTGTAGTAGGCTTCCACCGAGAAGTCGGCAATGCCCGACCGGCTGTAGAACACGCCTCCGGCCACCTGATGGCTCTCCATGGGCCTGATGCGGGCCGTCACCGGCACCCACAGGTCGGTGGGCAGGGTGATGCCGGTGGTGGACAGCAGGTGCACATATTGCTTCATGTAGGCGTAGCCCAGCTTCACCGACCAGTCGTCGTTCAGCATCACACGTCCCGACAGGCGCGGCTGCAACGACGGATAGAATTTGTCCTCCACATGGAAGCCGCTGAAATGCAGTCCGTAGTTGACTTTGACGGCCTCGCTGATCGACCAGTCGTCCTCCACAAATGCCGTCAACTCGTTGGCCACGATCACGGCATTGAATATCTCGCTGTCCATCTGGAAAGCCCCGTTCATCTGGATCGAGTCGTAATAGTCCACGCTGCCGCGGGCCACCTCGGGCTGGAACCAGTGGCGGGTGACGTGGGCTCCGAACTTCACCAAATGCTCTGGCGTGGGCGTGTAGTCGAAGTCGACATTGGCGGTCATCTCGCGTATGCCCGAACGGTAATCGCCCTTGATGCGCGAATCGATGCTGTCGCCACGGGCCGCCACCTTCTCGATCGACCCAACGATATTGTTCTGATACTGCGTGTAGGATGCCGAAACATTCATGAACAGCTTCGGCGTCAGCACATAGTTCCACCGCAGCGACCCGATCATGTTGCCCCACCGGTTCTGGAAACCCAGATACATATCCTCGCCCAGCGAGGTGACGGTGCGTATCCTGCCGTAGACATTGTCGTCGCCCATATAGAAACTGCCGTACAGGCGACTCTTGTCGCTGAATTTGTGCGTCAGTTTGGCATTGAGATCGTAGAACCAGTAGCCGGCATTGAACTTGGCGTTGTTCACCACGTCGGGAGCCGGATCGTCATTGCCCAACTCATTGAACCACATGATGGTGGGTATCACGAGCAACTCGGCATACGTGCGCCGTGCCGAAATGCTGAAGGTGGTTTTTTCCTTCACAATCGGACCTTCAAGATTGATTTTGGCCGCGATAAGGCCTATCGACGCGTTGCCGTGCAACTCCTTGTCGTTGCCATTGTTCTGCGTCACATCGAGCACCGCACTCAGGCGACCGCCGAAACGTGCCGGGAACGAGCCCTTGTAGAGGGTCACATTCTTGACAGCATCGGTGTTGAACGCCGAGAAAAATCCGCCCAGGTGGCTCACATTGTAGAGCGGCACGCCATCAAGCAGAAACAGGTTCTCGTCAGGACCCCCGCCCCGCACATACATGCCGCTATTGCCCTCGCTGCCACTCTGCACTCCGGGCATCAGCTGCAACGCCTTGATGATATCGGCCTCGCCGAAGAGCACCGGCACCGACTTGATCTTCTCCATCGTCATCTGCGTGGCACTCATCTGCGACGACCGCGTATCGCCGGTGCGCTCGGCCGTGATGGTCACCTCGTTGAGCTGTACACTCGGCACCAGCCGCACGTTGATCTCGCGGTTCGACGCCAGGGCAAAACGGAAAAACTGCGGCTCGTAGCCCACATACTGCACCTTGATGTCGACCGAATCCTTGCGCAACGTCAGCGAATAGTGGCCATAGGGATTGGAGACAGCGCCCTTGCCGCTGCGGGCATCGACGACGGTGGCGCCGATAAGCGTCTCGCCGCTGCGGGCGTCGGTCACCGTGCCACTCACCGTGAAGTTCTGCCCCATCGCCATCCACGGCAACAGCAACAGACACAATACCAATAATCTATTTCTCATCATCCTGTTTCAATCTGTCGAGCATCTCGCTCACCGTAAGTCCGGTCAGCGGATGCCTGTAGTGGGGCATCACCTCATTCAGCGGCTCGAGCACAAAGCGCCTCAGGTGCATCCTCGGATGGGGCACCGTCAGTGTCGGGCTTTCGATCACCTCGTCGTTGAAGAAAATGATGTCAATATCCATCGGGCGCGAATGGTAGAGCCGCAGCCCCGTTTCGGGCGAACGGCGCCGTCCCAGCTCCGCCTCGATGGCCAGTGCCTCGTCGAGCACGGCCTGTGCATCCAGCTTCGTGTCGATCACCAAGGCGCGGTTGAGAAAGGGCTGCACCCTACCCTCTCCGAAGTTGCCCCACGGCAGCGTCTCGTATACACGCGACGCTGCCACAACGGGACCTATTCGCTCGGCAATCAGCGCCGTCGCCGCGTCGATCAACGCGCGGCGGTCGCCTTGGTTGCCGCCAATCAAAAGCGATACTCTGTTCACTCGCTCAGCCGCAATGGATGAAACTCTCCACCAGCTCAAGCGTCTTTTGCGGATCGTTGCCGATATCGGCGCGCAAGGTGCGGTCGTTGAACGAACGCAGGCCCTTGATGATACCGTCGATCAGGGCAGGTGCAAAAATGCCGTCCTGCTCGTACACCGCACGGTCACGCTCCAGCAGGTCGGCGCTGGCGGCGCAACTGTCGGGCAACACATCCAGGCGGCTGAGCACCTCTTCATGCTCGAAGATGTTGACACTCACATAGCGGTCGCGGGCATACTGCACGGCGTTCTCCATTTCGAAACCGTGGCGAGCAGCCACCGTCATACCTGCCAGCAGCAGGTATATGTTGGCCGAGCCGTCGGGGGTGCGCAACTCGATGGTCTGCTTGTGACTGAAGTCCACCTCGGTGTTCTTCTCCAGCGGGTTGCAGTGGGCCATCATGTTGCCGCTGCCCTTGTTCCATCCCAGCGGCACACGCACCATGGCACTGCGGTTGCGATCGCCCCAGCAGATATTGGTGGGAGCCTCCTGATGAGGCACCAGACGGAAGTACGACGTCGGGTTGGTGTTGCCGAAAGCCGTCAGCGAGCCCGCCAGGCTCAAAATGCCGGCCATCGTGCGCAACGCCGTGTCGGTCAAACCGTCGGGGCCGACATACATATTCTTGCCATCCTTCGACACACGGGTGTGCACGTGCATGCCGCTGCCCGCCTTGCCGACAGTGATCTTCGGCGCAAACGTCACGGTGATGCCGTACTGGTAGGCCAGCGTACGCATCATCCATTTGGCAATCACCAGCTGGTCGGCAGCCGTTTCAAGGTTCGTGGGCAGGAACTCGATCTCGTTCTGCTCATACATCATGTCGCCCAGCGTGAAGTTGCCCACCTCGCTGTGGCCATATTTGATCTCGCCGCCGGCAGCGGCAATCATGCGCATCGCATCGGTGCGGAAATGTTCAAACTTGCAGAACGGCGTCGACACATGATAGCCGTGCTGGTCCTCGGGCAGATATTCATCCTCCTTAGGGGCGATGACGTAGTATTCCAGTTCGCCCATCACCTCAAACTCCATGCCGCCCGTAGCCTCGCGGAAAGCACGCGCCGCCTTGGCCAGGGTGTATTCCGGAGCCATGGCAAACGGTTCGCCGTCCTTGGTGTAGAAACTGCACAGCAGGTCCAGCGTCGGCACCTCGGCAAACGGGTCGAGGAATGCCGTGCGGAAACGCGGGATGACATACAGGTCGCTGTTGCCCGCCTCAATGTAAGGGAACAGGGAACTGCCGTCCACGCGCTCGCCGCTGGTCAGCACCTCGTCGGCATGCTCCATACTCTGGATCACAAAGTTGAGCGTATGCAAACGACCGTCGTCGGCCATATAGCGGAAGTTGATCATCTCTATCTGGAACTCCTCGATGACCTTGAGGATATCTGCCTTGGTGAACTCCTTCATGGGTTTTCCCAGGAAGGTCACCAATTGGTTGGGGTTGAACTTAAGTTGCTCTTGAGTCATATTATTTATTGTTAAAAGGTTTTAGTATAACGCCCCGCCGCTGCTTTTATTATATCCCCCTAAAGAAAAAAAATAGCCAACGAAGCGAGGCCTACATGCAGTGCGGACCACCCCCTCTGACGGGCCGCATCCCATTGTTGTCGACCGCACTCACAACCCGCTGTCCCTCAATACCTTCTCCATACCAACTCCTACCCAACTCCTACCATGGTAGGAGTTGGTAGGGAGATGATAAGGAGAAGATAGGTGGAAACCAGGCAGTTGCACCGATACAAATGCGTTGCGGCACACGCCCGCACCAAGGTGGAAAAATGATTTTTCGGGAAACACACGTCGCAAGAACAAAATAGTTTTCCACCGGCACAATAAAAAAGCGTCACGGGCGTTAAAAATAGCATTAATCATAAAAAAGACTCAACAACATGAAGCTTTCAGGCAGAAGACTAAGCACAAACGTAGAAGACCGCCGCGGCAACGGCGGCAAAGTGGCCGGCCTCAGCATCGGCGGCGTGATCATCGCAGGCATATTGGCACTGCTCCTGGGCGGCAATCCGGGCGATGTGATCCAGCAACTTGGCTCGCAGACCGCCACCACCGGCGAATACACCCCCACCGAACAGGAGGAACAACTGAAGACCTTCGCGCTGCAAGTGCTGGCAAGCACCGAGGACGTGTGGACGGAAGAGTTCAAACGCATGGGCCGCACCTACACTCCCCCAAAACTGGTACTGTTCCACGGCAGTGTGCAGAGCGCCTGCGGCGGTGCCACATCGTCGTCGGGTCCGTTCTATTGTTCAGCCGACCAGTGCGTGTACCTTGACCTCGACTTTTTCAACGAGATGCCCAAATCGCTTGGCGCGGGCGGCGACTTTGCGTATGCCTATGTGGTGGCCCACGAGGTGGGACACCATGTGCAGAACCTGCTCGGCACCCTTGGACAGGCCCACCAGCAGATGGCCCGCGTGTCGGAAGCCGAGAAGAACCGCATCAGCGTGCGTATCGAATTGCAGGCCGACTTCTACGCCGGCGTATGGGGCTACCACGAGAACGCCATGTTCGGCTCGCTGGAAGACGGCGACCTGGAGGAGGCCATCAATGCCGCCCAAAAGATCGGCGACGACTATCTTCAGAAACAGGCCCGTGGCTACAGCACCCCGGAAAGCTTCACACACGGCACCTCGGCCCAGCGCATCAAGTGGCTCAAGAAGGGTCTGACATCGGGACGCATAGCCGACGGCGACACCTTCTCGCCCAACTACAACTCGCTCTGACCCGGGACGCGCCACAGGTGCGACGGCGGCGCAAACAGGTTCCGCCTGAGGGTTTGTGCCGGAAAGTCCGGCACATTGAAAACAACGACAACTGATCAAGAATGACCAAGAAACACTTTGCAGCAATCGCGATTGCGGCCGCACTGCTGGCCGTGGGATGCCGCGAAAAGACACAGGAATTCAAGGCCGAAGACGGCTCGGTGACAGCCACATGCCGCATCGACAACAAGACCGGCATCGGCCACGACTGGAAAATCACAGGTGCCGACGGTCGCGAGGTGGTGGAGAACTACGACTCGATGCGAGTGGTGGAAGTGAGCGAGATGGGGCACCCGATGACCGTGTGCTACCACCGCGGACAAGAGCAGATATGGCTGCAATACTACACCACAATGGCCCTGCGCAGCAAAGGCACCTCGGTGAACGGAGTGCGCGAAGGCGAGTGGGTCTACTACTATGCCAATGGCAACATGCAGGCCAAATGCCGCTTTGAAGGTGGCAAGGAAGAGGGCGAATATGTGGTGTTCCGCGAAAACGGCGTGCCCTACTACCGCGGCCAGTACCACCAGGGCGTGAGAACAGGCGAATGGGAGGTGTACGACCAGAACGGCGAATTGGTGGAGCGCAAAACCTATTGAGTATGGATGTCGACCTCGGGCTTGAAATCTACCACACAATCGGCGCTGCTGCCGACCGCATAGGTGTCGATGCCTACGCCGTTGGCGGCGTGGTGCGCGATCATTTCCTGCAGCGGCACTGCACCGACATCGATGTGGTGTGCGTGGGCAAGGAAACCGGGGGCGACGTCAGCATAGGCATTGAACTGGCCAAGGCTGTGGCAACAGCCGTCGGACAAGGGGGCAAAGAGCCCAAGGTGGCCGTGTTCAAGAACTTCGGCACAGCCTCGTTCGCCACACGCGACGGACTGCAATTGGAATTCGTGGGAGCCCGGAAAGAGAGCTACTCGCACGAAAGCCGCAAACCTGCCGTCGAGAACGGCACCCTGCAGGACGACCAGAATCGGCGCGACTTCACCGTCAACGCAATGGCGGTGTGCCTGAATGCCGGACGCTTCGGAGAACTGGTGGATCCTTTTGGGGGCATCCATGACCTGAACGAGGGCATTTTGCGCACGCCGCTGGAGCCCAACATCACCTTCAGCGACGACCCGCTGCGCATGATGCGGGCGGTGCGTTTTGCCAGCCAACTGGGCTTCCGCATCGACGACGCCACATTCCAGGCCATTACGGACAATGCCAAAAGGATCGGCATCGTGTCGTCAGAAAGGATCACCACCGAGCTCAACAAGATCATGCTCTCGCCCCGACCATCGATCGGCCTGAAACTGATGATGCGGTGCGGTCTGATGACAATAGTGCTGCCCGAAGTGGCGATGCTGCAGGGTGTGGAAACAATCGACGGACGCGGACACAAAGACAACTTCTACCACACGATGGAGGTGGTGGACCACGTGGCCGAGAGCGACATGTCGGGCAACCTGTGGCTGCGTTGGGCAGCGCTGCTGCACGACATCGGCAAGCCCCACGTGAAGAAATACAGCGACAAACAAGGATGGACTTTCCACGGCCACGAAGCCAAAGGCAGCCACATGGTGAAACGCATTTTCCGTAGGCTAAGGCTGCCTTTGGGCGGCGAGATGAAATATGTCGAGAAGCTGGTCATGCTGCACATGCGTCCCATCATACTGGCGGAGGACGAGGTGACAGATTCGGCAGTCAGACGGCTTCTTTTCGAGGCTGGCGACGACATTGACGACCTGATGCTACTGTGCAATGCCGACATCACGTCGAAGAACCCAGACAAAGTGCGGCGCCACCGGTCGAACTTTGAGCTCGTCAAGCGCAAGCTGGTGGAGCTCGAGGAGCGTGACCGAATACGCAACTTTCAACCGCCCGTCAACGGACAGGACATCATGGACACCTTCGGCATTGGCCCTTGTCGCGAGATAGGCATCATCAAAGATGCCATCAAGGACGCCATACTCGACGGCAAGATTCCCAACGACCGCGACGCAGCATGGCAGATGATGCTCAAGATGGCAGAAGAGCTGGATTTGAAAAAAGTGACTGCAGATTGATTATTTTTTTGTAACTTTGCATCCCGAATAAAGAAACAACAAACACGATATGTACGAACATCTGAAAATAGAGGAAAAAGGAATGGTGGCCATACTCACCATCTCAGCGCCAAAGAGTCTGAACGCCCTCAACAGCAAAATACTGAACGAATTGGACGACTATTTGAGTCAATTCGACTGCAACCGCCTGCGCTGCCTGATCGTGACCGGCGATGGAGAAAAATCGTTTGTCGCCGGAGCCGACATCAGCGAAATGGCAAGTTTGAACATGCTTGAAGGCAACGCTTTCGGTGCCCGTGGAGCCAAGGTGTTCCGCAAACTGGAAACACTGCATGTGCCTGTGATTGCTGCCGTCAATGGCTTTGCCCTGGGTGGCGGTTGCGAGTTGGCCATGGCCTGCGACATCCGCATCTGCTCCGAGAACGCCAAATTCGGCCAACCCGAGGTGGGACTGGGCATCATACCCGGTTTCAGCGGCACCGTGCGTCTGGCACGCCTGGTAGGCATGGGCATGGCCAAGCAGCTGATTTTCACAGGCAAACCCATCAAGGCCGACGAAGCCCTGCGCATCGGACTGGTGAACGCCGTGGTGCCCCAGTCCGAACTGATGGACAAGGCTCTGGAAATGGCCAACCAGATTGCCGCCAATGCGCCGCTGGCCGTCAAAGCTGCCAAACTCTGCATCAACGATGAATGGGACATGGATGCCGACGCCGCCATCCTTAACGAGAACGTCATCTTCGGACGTTGTTTCCTCACCGAAGACCAAAAACAAGGCATGAAGGCCTTCCTGGAAAAGGGAAAATACGAATTCCAAGGCAAATAGAAACATGGCGCAAATCGCCCACCCGCGACAATAATCAACAATTCAACAATAACAAATAAACATCCAACATTATGAAAATCTGTGTTATCGGAACCGGCACGATGGCCAAAGGCATTGTGAAAGCCTTCGCCGCCAAGATGCCCATTGTCATGAAAAGCCGCACACAGGCCAGCCTGGACAAGGCCATGGCCTCCATTGCCAAAGGCTACGGAAAACTGGTTGAAAAAGGCAAAATGACCCAAGAGGCCGTCGATGCCCTGATGGCCAATATCACCACCACCACCGACTATGCGACATTTGCCGATGCCGACCTCGTGATTGAGGCCGCCGTCGAGGAGATGCAGCTCAAGAAGGACGTATTCACCGAACTGGATAGCATCTGCAAACCCGAGACGATCTTCGCCACCAACAGCAGCTCGCTTTCCATCACCGAAATCGCCGCCTGCACCAAGCGCCCCGCCCAGTTTATCGGCATGCACTTCTTCAACCCCGCCGACCGTATGGCCCTGGTCGAGGTGATCCGAGGCCAGCTGACCAGCGACGAGGTGACAAAATGCGTTGTCGATCTGGCCAAGAGCATCGGAAAAGAGCCCGTTGAGGTGAAAGAAGCCCCGGGATTTGTCGTCAACCGCATTCTCATCCCCATGATCAACGAAGCTGTTGGCATTCTCGCCGACGGTATCGCCAGTGCCGAGGACATCGACAAATGCATGCAGCTCGGCGCAAACCACCCCATGGGCCCGCTCGCATTGGCCGACCTCATCGGCAACGATGTCAACCTGGCCATCATGGAAGTGCTCTACAAAGAGTTCGGCGATCCCAAGTATCGTCCTCACCCCCTGCTGCGCAAGATGGTGCGCGCCGGCCTCCTCGGCCGCAAAACTGGTGAGGGTTTCTACAAATATTGATTTTCCGACACATCACAAAAAAGCCCCGCCTCTGGCGGGGCTTTTTTGCGTATAGAAAATACGAATGGCACAGCGACCATTCGTATATATAATTATTGTATACCGGAACAGGTTCATCCCTGCCCGAAATGTGCTTTCAGCTCGTCGATCTTCTTCTGCTTGCGGCGATCCCAGATAGCAGTAATCACTTTCTTGGTGCTCAAGGGGAAATCGGCTTTCATCATCCAATCATAATACGACGGTTCCTGTTCAAATATTTCTTCCACAGGTTTGCCTTTGTGCTTACCGAAGTTGAAGACCTCCCGGTGACGGGGATCATATCCGATATGGCCGACAAGATCGGCCCACTGGCTGTTGGCCGTGAAAGCGCTGAGTGCATCGATATCGTTGACTACCGGGCAGCTTGTCTTGCCGTTGAAGTCCTTATAAGCCACCCCCTCGTATCGATCGAGCTGAGCCTTGAGCACTTCATAGGTAGCTTCAGTGTCAGCCGCTGCCGTATGGGCATTTTCAAGATCCTTGCCACAATAGAAACTATATGCGGCCTTAAGGGTGCGTTGCTCCATTTTGTGGAAAATGTTTTGCACATCAACGAGCCGCCTCACCGAAAGGTCAAAGTCTATCCCCGCACGGAGAAATTCCTCAACCAGCAGGGGGACATCGAACTTGTTGCTGTTATAGCCGGCCAAATCGGCATCACCGATAAACTGGAGCAACTCAGGAGCCAGCTCCGCAAACGTGGGTTTGTCGGCCACATCGGCGTCGGAGATGCCATGAATGGCGGTTGTCGCCTCGGGGATATGCACTGTGTTGCCTTGTGCATCGGCAGGACGGACACGGTAGACGCGTTCGTCCTTGGTTGTGTCAGGCATCACCTTATAAAGGCATATTTCAACAATATGGTCGCTCCCGACCTGGACTCCTGTGGTCTCAAGATCGAAGAAAACGATGGGCTTGGTCAGATTCAGTTCCATATAAAAAGACTACAGATTAATAACAGCCCGGCGAATGGCTACAAGTCGCTCAAGCAACTGTTCAGCCTTGTCGAGCCGCAGCATGTTGGCGCCGTCGCTTTTAGCGTGGGCGGGGTCGGGATGCGTCTCCATGAAAATGCCGTCGCATCCGACAGCCACCGCTGCGCGTCCGATAGTTTCAATCATGTCGGGGTCGCCGCCGGTGACACCTTCCGACTGGTTGGGCCGCTGGAGCGAGTGTGTGATGTCCACCACCACCGGCAATCTGTTTTGCTGCATAATGGGCACCCCACGGAAATCGACCACCAAATCTTGGTATCCGAATGTAGTCCCCCTCTCCGTCAGCATCGCATCGGTACATCCGAAGGCTTTCAGCTTCTCCACCACATGCTTCATGGCACCGGGCGACAGGAACTGTCCTTTCTTCACGCTGATGCATTTGCCCGTTTCGGCGGCGGCTTTCAGCAGATCGGTCTGCCGGCAAAGGAAAGCCGGTATCTGCAGCACATCGACATATTGTGCAGCAATCGCCGCCTCGGCTTCACTGTGGATGTCGGTGAGCACGGGCACACCGAAGCGTTGCCGTATTTCAGCCAGCACTTCCAGCCCTTGCCTGTCGCCTACCCCGGTGAATGAGTCGATGCTTGTGCGGTTGGCCTTACGGTAGCTGGCTTTGAACACATAAGGTATCTGCAGGCGACGGGTGATCTCCACCAGCCGCTGGCACACCTCAAAGGGGTTCTGCCGGTCCTCAATCACACAAGGACCGGCAATCAGGAAGAAATTGCCGGTCGATGTATAGGGTAATTGTATTGATGTGGGATACATATTCCGTATCAGTATGACATGTCGTCTGAAGATGCATACGCGTCGGAAGATTCGCCCTCGTGGCGCCGTTCAGGCACTCGTTGCAACGAGATTATCAATGCGCCCAACATTCGGGTCAGCTCCATCAGATATTCCCGCGACTGATTGTACCTTTCATCGTCGAACGAGCCCAAATTGTGGGCCACCTCGGTGTAGACCACACATTCCCGAATGGCAGTTTTGGCAATCTTCAGATAGTGATCAAATTGGCTTTTGCTGCGACTGGAACCCTCGGCAATGTTAAGGGCAATGTCGTATGCCGAGTGGCAGAAAGCTCTCGACAAGGCCTTCTCATTCTCGTTGGCATTAACTGTCAGCTGTCTTGTAACCCATGTGGCATAGTCTGTCGCTTTACCGTAAACCCTCAAATCTTCGAAACGAAAAAAGCTGACGGTCTTTTCTTCTTGCTGTTCCATACTAAATTATTGTATTTGTGTTTAATGAAAAATGGTTTTTGTCTAATGGTTCGTCATACAATCTCGGCGAAATACTTCATGAACTGCGTGCGCATGGCAACCGAAGTCTTGTCGGTGGGCTGCACCGACAGCTTGCCTCTGAATATGGACACGTTGTCGTAGCCTTTCTTTTCCATCCAGCTCTCCAGGCCCTGCTGCAATTCTTTGATATAGTCGACGCCATTCTTGTACAGGCAACTGACCACCTGCACGGTATTCGCGCCGGCCAAAAGCATCTTCACCACATCGTCCGATGTGTACACTCCGGTCGAAGCGCTGATGTCACATCTCATCTTCTTGCTCAGGATGGCCACCCATCGAAGCGTGTTGTATATGTCGGTCGGTGCCGACAGCCAAGAGGCGTTTTTCATGCTTTCCGACTCTGTGTCAATGTCCACCTGCACCGATTTGTTGAACATCGTCACGCCTTGGATACCCATCCACGACAACTGCTGCATCTGCTTCGCCATATCGGTGAAATAGGTGCCCACTTTCACGCTGACAGGAATCGATATCGATTTACGCAAAGTATTGATAATCTGCGTAAACGTACGCTCCACATCATCAGCCGAGAGCGATGTTTCATACGGCAGGATGGCCATATTCAGCTCCAATGCGTCGCATCCGGCCTCCTGAAAACGCACAGCATACGTCAGCCAGTTCTCGTACGAAAAGCAGTTGATGCTTCCAATCACCGGTATCGTCAACCGCCGTTTCGCCTCGCGGATCATCGAGAAATGCTTCTCCAACGAATCGTCGGCCACATGGCTGGCAATATACTCGTAGCTGTCGCCGTAATTGTCCGTTGGGGCAACCACATGCGTATTGCGTTTGATATCATAGATAATCTGCTCCTCAAAGACAGACTTCAACACCACAGCGCCTGCACCGCAGGCCTCCATCTCGACCATCTTGTCGACATCAGCCGTCAAGCCACAGCTGCCCACAATAATGGGGCTCTTCAGGTCAATACCCAAATATCGAGTCGTTGTATCCATAATTACCTTTCAATTTCATTATCCAATAATCTGTGCAAAGATATGTAAAATATAAATATGAAAAAAATTTTTGTTTGAATTTAACAATGCAAAACATTGTACAGAACTGATACTCAAACAAAAAAAACTTAACATTATTTTGCACCTCGCATGTGGCGGATCATAAAAAGATAATAATTATTCCACAATTCATAAAAAAGTTGTACTTTTGCAAAAGTTTTTTCGACAGAAATCATAGATAACAAAACACACTCATCCATAATGAAAGAACAAGCTGAAGACAAAAACACCGAAATGGGAACCGTAATCTCCCGTTCCGAGGAATTTATCAGAAAAAACCAGAAAACGCTGATCATCATCCTCTGCGCAATCCTCGTCATCATCCTGGCCATCTTCGGCCTGCGCAAATGGTATTTCCAACCCCGTGAGACCCGCGCAGCCAGCGAAATGTTTGCAGCCGAGCAGTGGTATGCCCAAGGCGACTTCCAGAAAGCCCTCGACGGCGACGACACCCATCGCGGACTCCTCTCCGTCATCGACAAATACGGCTGCACCAAAGCCGGCAACCTGGCCAAATACTATGCCGGCATTGCCAACCTCCAGTTAGGCAACTTCCAGGAGGCATCCAAATGGCTCGGAAAATATAAAGGCAAGGACGCCTTCACCGGCTCCATCGCAAAAATGGCACAGGGCGATGCCGAAATGGAACTCGGCAACACCGACAATGCCATCCGCCATTACCTCCAGGCCGCCAAAAACGACAAGAACGAAATCACCACCCCCTCCGCCCTCTTCAAAGCCGGCATGGGCTACCTCATGCTCGAAAAGAACAAAGAGGCCCTCGAATGCTTCCAGCAGATCAAGGACAACTACAGAGAGTCGACCGAGTGGAACGACATCGACCGTTACATTGCCATCGCCGAAAACGCCAAATAATCTCCTGGCGCCAACGACCAATACAACACCCTGAGGGCGGCATCATCTACCAATGCCGCCCTCATCGTTTTATGCCCACCCTCTTCATATTATATAATACACCTCCCTTAGGTACCCCGTCAGCCCACCACACCGTCCCTCTTAGCTCAATGTTTCTTGAACGCTTGTTGTACGACTGTTGTACGAAAAATGTTCGTACAACAGTCGTACAGCAGCCGTACATCAGTCATCCGTCGGTGGTGGCGGGCCCGACAATGCCATGGGGGACTGGACAAATCTGGTGCATCGGATGCTATTCCGGTCGTCCTGTCCGAATGCTCCATTCCGAAATCTCTATCGTTTTTTTTCACTTCATCATTTTGCCATTTCATTTTTTTTTCTTAATTTTGCAACGTCGAACAAAAACATACAG
>CAKZZD010000050.1 GCA_937886715.1 uncultured Bacteroidales bacterium
CGTGTGCTCTTCCGATCTAGGTGGCACAGCAAAAATCACGTGCCCCGGCCACCGCAACGCCGATGTGCGGGTCATGACCGTCGGGAGAAAGCCTTCGGGCTGCCTGACGCTGGCGTAGCGGCAGCCTTTCGCCCTCCAATGGGGCCAAAATCGCCGACAATCGACCCCGACGCCCTATGGCACAGCTGCTCTCGGAGCACTCGGCCATAGGGCGTTTTCATTTGTGATATCCAGCCTGTTGTGCCTCTGTGCAACATTTATTGCCTCCATGTCAGCAAAAATGTGTATATTTGCACTCGCTTACGCGCGTGAAGTAAGCGTTGCAAGAAAAGCATTGCGATAACTGTCCCAACTTGTAAATCTGCAAATTTCCAAACGGGAGGACGGAGCATTTTGCTTTCGCTTGTTGTGTATGCTATTTTATAATCAGTATACCCTTCAGGCGTGAGATTTGTTCCATGGAAAAGCCTGATGGTTTTTACCCGTTCCCGAAAAGGTTTTGCAGAACCCACAAGTTGACGGACATGAGCACATAAGTCTCATGCCTTTCTTATTGTTGAACCTTTCCGTCCGGAGACTTGCGGAGATATGAAACGACGACCAAGAGAACAACGTGCACAAAGTTGTTTGGGACAAAGATACAGGCGGCGTTAAGCTGCAAACGCTGGTGACCCGCGAGACGCTGGGGGTGTCGCCCCGTCCGGTTTTCTTCGAGGAACTGGACCTGCTGGAACTCGACAAGCTGGGCTGGAAATATCCCCGCTGCCAGGAGCCTCTGATGTGGGCCTGCAACAAGCAGTACTACTATCGTGGCGAACTGATGTTCGAGGCCAAAGGTGCCAATATCTACGATGCTGCCACCGTGGTACTGGCCGAGGGTGTGCAGCCTATGGCGCTGAAACCCGTGGATGTGGCGAAGATGCTGGAGAAAAACCGCGAGGCAATGTTCCTGCTGGAGAGTGAAGCTATCGAATTCATCCGTGACACCTACGAGACCTACACCCGTGCCACCCGTGCGGTGGAGGCCAACGTCATCGACTATGAGGCCCTTGCTGCCCGCCAGCAGAAGAAGACCAAGCAGAAGATGGCCGTGGTGAAAGAGGACTGCGACAGTTTCGACATTATGCCGATGGACGAAGCCGAGCAGAAAGGCAAGAAGGTGCTACACACAACCAAGGTGGACATCTTCCTGGCTTCGTTCAGCGGTGGCAAAGACTCGCAGGTGGTGCTCGACCTCTGCACGAGGGCGCTGCCGCCAAGTGCTTTTCAGGTGATCTATAGCGACACCGGCTACGAGCTGCCCTCGTCGCTGACGCTCTATGAGCAGGTGAAAGAGCACTACGGAAAACTCTACCCCGAATTGAAGTTCAGCACCGCCCGCAACCACGAAAGCGTCCTCAACTACTGGGATAAGATAGGAACCCCCAGCGACACCCATCGTTGGTGTTGTTCTATTATGAAAACTGCACCTTTATACAACATGTATAAGTTGCATGAGAAAGGCAGACAAAATAAGATACTTACATTTGACGGCGTAAGATCGGAGGAGAGTTTAAAACGACAAGGATATCAACGAACAGGGAAAGGAAAGCATACTGGCATTTACAATGCACATCCTATTCTCGAATGGAATACAACGGAGATAATGTTGTATTTGTTCAAATTTCGCCTTCCAATAAACCAGTCATACCGTGATGGCAAGGCAAGAGTAGGGTGCATCATTTGCCCTTTCTCTACAGCATGGGACGACATGATTGTGCAAAATACATATCCGAATGAATTAACACCTTTTGTCAGCAGAATTGAACATTGGGCACAACAAAGTGGAATAAAAGACACAAAGGATTTTATCAAAGAACGCAGGTGGAAGTTGAAAATATTAGGGAACAAAGTAAAACCACATATTGAAACTATTCAAAAGGAGCATTCTTTCTCTGCAACAATATCGCATCCATCAATCCCTATTAAGACTTGGATGCAAACCATTGGCAATATCTCAGAAAATAATGGAAATGGAGAATTAAGATACGATGGGAAAGTCTATTCATTTGCAATTAAACAGAAGGAAAATGATGCGACGGATTTTTCAATAGATTACGCAGGAAACACTAAACTATTATATCTTATTAAACGTGTAATAAACAAATCTGCGTATTGCGTCAAATGTGAAGTATGTACAGCGGAGTGTCCGACAGGGGCACTTGATATTCTCACTAAGGAAATAATAAACCCAAATATGTGTATCAACTGCCATAAGTGCCTTGAATTTCATGATCAAGGATGTCTGGCAGCAGACTCAATAAGAATGGTTAATTTTATAACAAAAAAAATGAACGCAAAATTAGCAGCATACAAAAAATTTGGATTAAGGGAAGAATGGATAGATGAATATTTCGCCTCCCCAGAAGATTTCTGGGACAACAATTCCCTCGGTTCTGCACAGGTAGATAGTGCAAAAAGATGGTTGAAAGATGCTGGTGTGATTGACGATAAAAACAATATCAGCAAGTTTGGTAAACTACTAAATAAAATACACGTAGATAATTACGAGTTGGTTTGGGAGTTGCTTTTAATAAGTTTGTCATATAATTCATTTATTGTAAATTGGTTTGTCAATAGTATCACAACCAATAAACGATATGATAGGAAAAGCCTGCTTGATGAACTAATAGAAGTTCCCTTAGAAGCGTCTAATACAACAAGGGATAATGCTCTGATTGCGCTACTAGAAATGTTTACCAAATCTCCTTTGGGGGAGACTTTAGGCCTTGCTATACCAGAAGATAAAGTATTCTACCGTAGAGAATATGACGACGTGAGTAACGTTGCTATCGCATATTGCATCTATCGCTACTCCGACGCGAATTCAATAAAGTCCTTGAGGGTTTCAGATTTCTACGGTGAAACATGCACTAATGGACCATTACAATTATTTGGGATTTCTCGCCAAAGATTTGAGAAAGCATTACGAGAACTTAATTCTGATACAAATAGAATTCTGATAGCAGAATTATCCATGGGACTTGACCACATTACACTTAGAGAAGATGTTAATTCCGAAAACGTAATAAATATTCTTCTTGGCGAATGACGAGTGCATTGTATAGTTTCTACAAAAGTGCATTCTTCTCAATAACGAGAGGAAATCATAAAGGTGTAGTAATAAATGCAAAACCTATTTATTATCTTACGCTTATTGATTTTATTGATAAAGGCTTGATTCAGAACAATAGAATCTATTTTACAGCAGAACTTCAGAAAGATTATATACGCATAAGCAAGATATATCAACCTAACATTACTCCAACTCCTTTCTTCAAACCGTTCTTCTACTCTAAATCCGAACATTTCTATCATCTACAGACAAAAACACCACTTAAGGAAAAAGGATTGTCTAGTTTGTATATTAGAGACAATGTAGACTACGCATATTTGGACAACGCACTCTGGGACTTGCTGCAGAATCCAAAATACAGAATACGTTTGAGATCTGCCATCGTAAAGCACTTCTTTGGCGATGAATTTGAAAAAGAATCGGTAGGTTATATGGCAGCAGAACCAGAACAAAACTACGGCAATATGGAAGGAGAAGCAACACCACGCCAACTGTGGGCATTGAAACTCGCCACGGGAGTTGACTACCGTGGACAAGGTCTCACCAAGGCTGAGGCCTCGGAGATGATAGCCAAAGCAAAGCAAGAGGCGGAGGAAAAGGGCGAGAAGACTTTCTCGAACGAGGCTACCACTCGGCAGCTGAACTACCTGAAACGCACCACGGGCATCGACTACAGCGATAAGGGCCTCACCAAGGCTGAAGCCACAAAGATGATACGGGAGCTGAAGGAAGCGGAAGAGGATGCCTCCATAGCACCTCGCGAGGAAGAAGCGGCAACCACTCGGCAGCTGAACTACCTGAAACGCGCCACAGGAGTGGATTACACCGAACAAGGCCTCACAAAGCGGGAAGCCTCGAAAATGATATCGGAGATAATCGATAATGGAGAAGGGGAGGCCGGTGTTCAATCAGCAAAAAAGAAGACGGGGAATCCGGACACCTACATTAAGCCCGGAAGCCTTGAGGACATCCTTTCCAAGTGCAAGACCCGCGAGGAGCAGCTGGAAGCAGCACGACGATTCTTTGGCGAAGACAAATAAAAAGAAACAGATTGAAAACCGCATAATAAAAGATACAACTATGGCAATCAAGACCTATTGGGACGCAGTTCAGATACGTGAGGGCAAACCCGCCTACAATATCGAGCTGGAGGAGGCCGGCAACTGGGAGACCTTCCTGCCCAACCAACAGTTCAACGAGATATTGATTAAGACAATCGGTGCCGTGCGCAATACCGACCTCGACAAGCACCGTTCGCTGTGGATAGCCGGCACCTACGGCACCGGCAAAAGTCACGCAGGTGCCGTGCTGAAACACTTGCTCTCCGACCCCGTGGACGACATACGCCAATGGGTGGACGACGAATACAAGGATGAGCAATACGACCTGTTGCGCAAGCAGATTTATTCGCTGCGTGAAAAGAAGCGCCTGCTGCCCGTCACCCTCGTGGGCCAATGCGGCATATCGAACAAGGAGGACCTGGCGCTGGTGCTACAGACACGCATACAGAAGGCCTTGCAAGCCAATGGAATGGAACTGGACATCCGCACCGACTACGACAACTACATCCAGCACATCGAGGAGAATGCCGACTTCTGGGATATGACCATCGCCGGAGATGGCGAGTTGCGCTCGGTGGCTCCCGACCGCAAACGGCTGGTGAAGATGCTGAAAGACTGCGACAGCGCCACGCTGCGTACAGCCAAGGATGCCTGCCGCCGCAGGGGGTTGAGTGTGCGGCTGAAACAGGAAAACCTTGGACGCTGGTTCTTCGAGGTGCAGGACAAATTGCGCGAGAAGAGCGACCGCTGCGGATTGCTGGTGGTGTGGGACGAGTTCACCGACGTGATGAACTCTGACCTCGGTCCTTCGCTGCTTGTGGAATTGCAGCTGCTGGCTGAGGAAGCGATGAACTCGAACAACGACAGCTACTTCCTCTTCATCTCGCACCCCTCGGCACTCGACCGCCTAAGCGCACAGGAACGCACCAAGACGATGGGACGCTACCACTATATGCACTACAATATGGAACCCGTGTCAGCCTTCAAGATTATGAGCCGTAAGTTCCGCCAGATACGTCCGCTGAAGGAGATTTCGGCATCTGCCACATTCTTCTTCAACGCCCGCGACCTCTATCGCGAACTGTCGCAGACAAGTTCCAATCCGGCAGAGACAGAGCAGGACCTGAAGAGTGTGTTCCCGATGCACCCCTCGACGGCCAACCTGGCTACCTACTACGCCCGCGAGGTGGGCAGCAGCAGCCGTTCGGTGTTCGACTTCCTGGCCAGCGACCCGGTGCGCAACTTCCTGAACGACCCTGTGGCCTTCAAACAAGGCGAGACGCTGACTGCCGACTACCTGTGGGATTACATAGTCCCTGAGATGCAGCAGAATGTGAGCAAATTTGGTGTGGTCACCGAGCGCTACAACAGCTATGAGAAAGCCGTCAGCAACCAGGGCGATGCCACGATGCGCGTGTTCAAAGGCATACTGCTGCTCAACGCCTTCAACAACATTGCCAACACGGCAACCGTGACCCCGAGCGAGGAGAACATTGCCCGCCTATTTGTCGGCACCACCGTTGAAGACCATCTGATGGATATCTTGAACTGGATGAACGAGACGGGTGTGATACAGCGTTCGCCTGCTGGCTTGTACGAGATACGCTTCTCCGCTCTGCCGCTGGCCGAGGTGTCGAGCATCAAGGAAAACTTGAAACTGACCGAGTTCCGCTACACCTACAACATACTTCGTTCGACCAGTACAGCACGCAACATAATGGAGCGGAAGCTGGCCAATGTGGCACGTCCGTACTGGCTGGAACTCTTTTCAATGGATACCAACGAATACACCCTCCTGTCGAGCATCGAACGTACAGCCAAGAAAGCACAGGGATACGAGTTGGTGCTCGCCGTGTTCTTCGGACGCAACAGCGACGAACTGACGCAGTTGCGCGAGATTGCCGACAAGGCGGCAAAACTGAACGACGGACGTTTCGACGACGTGGTCTTTATGGTGATGGACAAGACGATGGGCAACGTGGAGTATGACCGGTTCATAGAATACCAGGCCAATGCCCAATGTGCCCAGCGGCACGGATTTGCCGACCAGATGACCTCGCACAGCGAGAATGCCGACAAGATTGTGAAAGACTGGGTGGACGCCGCGTTGAAAGGTGTGGTGTACTTCTATTTGGGTGGAGAACCAACCTCCATTAACGCCAATACTCTTTCATCGTTTATAAACAGCTCGGTTGCCACGCTATTGTTCCCGTCCGGTCCAGAAGGATTGGAATTGATCAGAAGAAAATACTCGAAGACCTACTGGGAAAAGAAATTTGCCAAAGCCACGGTAGAAGCCGTGTTGCAATACAGCACCAAACAAGAAGTCGTTGACCATTGCAAAGGTCCTTCGATGCATGTGCCGTTCCTGCTGCAAGACAGCGTGGACGAGAACCTACAATTCAAGAGTGATGTCGACCCGGAGCATCCGCTGGTGAAGGTGTGCAAATTCGTTAAGAGAAAGATTGACCATGCCGACAAGCAGGCCAACTTCAACATGGCATACCAATTTGAGGACCTTACCAAACCGCCATACGGCCTTTTCCCGTCGTATGCCGGAATGGGTATGCTGGCATTTGCTTTGCGACCGTATATTGGCAAAATATTCGACCTCAACGGCAAGCCCCGCACCGCCAAACACTTGGTGGAAGATGTGGTGGAATGCTTCAGAGTGTGGGATGGCGGCGGAAACAAAAACAAACTTGATTTCAAATTCCAAACCAAAGAAGAAGGTCAGCTTGCCGAGCGATTCATCAAACTTTTCAAACTGAACACGCTGAAAGAATATCATGACGTGAGCAGTCTCACCGATGCACGATGGGCGTTGACACACGCCTACCTGAAAGAGAAGGGCGCTCCGCTGTGGGGATTGAAGTATTGCAAAGCGATGCCCAACACAGCAATCCGCAACAACCTCTGCCAGATAGTGGACAACCTGATACGCATCTGTGAACCCGACGGAATGAAAAATCCCGCGTTGATGGTGGAGACGCTCGATTTGTTGAAGAACTACGACATCGAGTTTCGCGGATTGCTAACGGTCACCGAAAAACAGAACAACTTCATCGACGGCTACGAACAGTTTCTATTTGCACAAGACAAAGTGGGATTGAAGCCCAACGAACTAGAGGAAGCCAAATTATACATCCAGCAGAATATGCAGGCGGAAGTGGGTTTGTGGAGCGAGGCGGATGTGGCAGAGAAGCTGAAGGATTGGAGGCTGTCGACCATTGCTGAGACACCAACTCGGCCGGTCCTTCCGACATCTCCAACGCCACCAATCTTTCCGCAGCTGTTTAGTGATCCCAAACCTGTGACAATGGACAAGGTCAGAAAAGCACAAAGCAGAGTTAAAGAAATAAGAACGTTGGAAGAAGCGAAACGATTGTTGTATAGGTTGACAGAGTTGGGTATTGAGGATATACTGGAAGTGTTGGTAAAAGATTAAAGTCATGTTCCTGCAAGTAGAAAACCTGACAGACTTGATGTCTGCGTTGGATGACGACCGCAGTCGTAAGGGCGTAGGGGCATCGACGAGAGACCGATTCCCGGTGCGGTTGGTGTTGTTCGACAACTTCCGTGATTGCTGCAGTTTCATCGAAGAGCAGCAGAACCGTATTCCTATGACGTGCATCAGCATCGACCAATGGATGGACGAGGAGTATCCCGACACGCTTATCACCCATACTACGCTTGAACGCAAAATACGAGAAACGATACACGCCCACAGCAACGAGCATCTGTTGATTACCCCGCTTTCGGAATTGGCTCGTTTCTACGACAACAGCGAGCCGCGCCTGGAGTTCAACGCGCTGATAGGTACAATCCGTGGAATAGAAGCCTCGATGGAAGGTGTGGAATTCCATCAAAGGGTATACATTCCCATCATCGGGCTTGAGAGCAAGACAGAACGCTTCCGCGAGCAAAGCCAGTCGTTTATCTACTACTTCCACAATAGCGACCGACAGCTGAACTACCGCCTGATACTGACCAACGGTACCACCTACGGTGTGAAAGATGTGGAACGGCACTACAATATAGCCCCCACAGTAACGGAATGGTTGCGTTGTTGGCGCTATCCGGAGCTGAAAGCCAACATCATCTGCACCTCGTCGGCCATCTTTGCCAACGCGCATCACGCACAACCCGACAACGCGTTCAGCTATTGTCCTTGCCACAACGCATACGAATTTCTACACGATGCGCTGAAAGTCAAATTGCCCAAGGCAAAGTATTGCGAAAACGACAGGCCGTATTGGGAACAGCTGGCATCGGAAATAAGTGTGGAAGATTTCAATTTTGACACTTATTTTGCGAAGCGATTCGGGATATTTGAACTGGCCGAGTATGGCAGTTTCTACCGCTTGTGGTTCGACAACAGCAGCAGTTTCGACCGATGGTTGATTTCAATCTATTATCGCGACAAGTTCTTTGAAAATGGCTATATTTGCCGAGTGTTGGCCACAATGGAGGACTATACCACACCCCGTTTCCTTGAGCAGATAGCTTTGCATATCTTCACTCTCGGAAAGGAGGCTTACAACTACATTGACGAACGCAGGGCAGGATTGGAAGAGGCCGCGCGCAGAGGTATTGTACTGTCGCCCACAGCACAGTCGATGCTGGCTGAACGACTTGGCAAGATGGCCGGCAAAAATGGATATACCGACGCGTTGCGGTTTTTCACCAAGGCGACAGATGTGGAAAAACGGCTTATTATCGAGTGGTATAACGCAAACCATATTGCACAACCGGATTTGAAAAATCTATATCCGGATTTGTATTATTATTTAAGCAACTCGCACTTCGTCACGGATACGCCATGGTTGAACAAATACATGGAAGAGTACAAATACGTCAAGTTGGCTGGAGCTTATTCGGAGGATATGGAGAAAATGATTGCGGATATAAACGCATCGGAATCGTCGTTCCACGAATGGTATGACCAATTCCCGACTGTGAGAACCATGATGAGTGGGAGGACCGACATCAATGTGTACTTTTGGATAGATGGGTTGGGATTGGATTGGGTGTCGTTGATACAGCAGGTGGTGAAAGAACGGGAAAACGATGGGTACTATCTCAACGAGGTGAATGTGGCTAGAGCAAAACTGCCTACGCGAACAGCAAACAACAAAGAAGATCTGCAACAATTGGGAGGCGTTTTGTTGGAAAAGATTGGCGATATTGACACATTGGCTCATCAAAAACGAGTATACCCACAATATATCATAGACGACATCGTCGCTGTGCGGAAAGCCATCAACGCCGTGTTGGATGCATATCCAAAACAAAAGATTGCCATCGTTAGTGATCATGGAATGACGTATTTGTCGCAAATGGTAGAAGGCCGCAACTTGAAAGGTATCGAGAGTGACCATTATGGCAGGTGTGCCGGATGCAAAAAAGGAATGGTCGGTGACGAATACTACCTGCGAATTGATGATGGAAAAGAATTGGTCGCCTTGCGTCACAATTCGCTCAGCAAAAAAGTGGCAGAAGGAACAGGCGCTCACGGTGGTGCAACTCCCGAAGAGGCTCTTGTCCCGATCATCGTCATTTCCGACCAGAAGGAATCGAAACATTGGGTTGCAAAGCAGATAACCACCACACTCAATGCTGCCAATCCAGTATTTGAAGTGGCATTGGTGGGGTTGAAACCAAATGAAACGCCAAGTCTGCTTTATAACGGAAAGAACTATAAAATGAAAAAGGCAGATGCGAACTATTGCAGCGAGCGTATTGATATTGACCCCGACGTGAAACAAGTGACGATAAGTGTAGGATTACGCAGCGAGACCTTCCATGTGGAGTTGCAATTGGCCGTAAAAGATGAGGATTTATTTGACTTCTAAGTTATGAAACAAGAAATAGCAGAAAAAATACAGACATATTTGAAAGATGTGGCTATCTATAAGGATAGCGCCACTACCAACAGTCTTTTCTCGGGTAGAAACCTTCCCTCCTTTGTGAAAGACTTTCTTCTTCGTAGATTCTCGCAGGGAAGCGATGTGGATATGGGAGGGTTGAGCCGTTTTCTGACGGAAATGATGCCAAAGGGCAATATCAAAAGAATGTTGCACGAAGGACAGGAAGTCAAGCTGTTGACTCGGTTTACTGTAAATATTGATTTGAGGAAAAACATCTGTCGGTTCGGAATACCTGAACAGGGAATTAACGAGAGTGAAGGTGTAATTCCAATGAGGCTGACCTCCCAACATCCGGAATTGGTAGATGGCGAGATGTGGGGTATCATTAAAATATGCCTGATGCCAAACGACAATGGAAAGACCAACCACGTGGAAATGGTGGATTTCCGGCCGTTCAAACCCTTTACGGATATTAACATCGAATTCTTCCAGGAGGCACGACGCCATTTCACATTGGAAGAGTGGATAGACCTGATGCTCTCATCGATGGAATACGAACCAGATGCATTCAAGGGGATGCGGCAGAAACTGGAGTTCCTCACACGACTGCTCATCTTCGTGGAGCCGCGATTGAATATGATTGAGTTGGCTCCTAAAAGCACGGGTAAATCGTATGTCTTCAACAATATAAGCAAGTACGGTTGGTTGGGAAGTGGCAAGATAACACGAGCCAAAATGTTCTACGACCTGTCAAAAAAACAACCGGGTATATTGATGAAACACGACTTTGCCGTTCTCGACGAGGTTCAAACAATAGAGATGTCCGATCCCGCTGACCTGCAAGGAGCTTTTAAATCATATCTTGAACAGGGCAAAGTGTCAATTGCCGACCAAAACCTGACTTCTGAATGTGGTATGATGTTGATGGGTAATATTCCATTGACAGAAAATCTCAAGCCGCGTTCTCCAAAATATTTTGATGAATTACCTGATGTGTTTAGAGAATCCGCTTTGGTAGAGCGTTTCCATTGCTTTATTGAGGGTTGGTTATTGCCGCGTATCAATACAGAAATGATATACAAGGGGTGGACACTCAACATTGAATATTTCTCAGAAATTATGCACCTGATGCGCGTGCAAAGCAGCTATGGACGGCTATATGATAAGTTGATTGAATACGACCCTAGCGATATGCGCGATTTTACAGCCATTAAACGAATCTCGACTGCCTATATGAAACTCCTGTTCCCTCATTGGATAGAAGAAAAGGATGTCAATCAGGAGGAGTTCGATACGTATTGCTTACAGCCAGCTATTGCCCGTCGCCGTATCATCATCGAGCAATGCCAGCTGATTGATCCGGAATATTCGGTGCGGATGCCGCAGATACATGTGAAGAAGCCGGTGTGACCCAAGGCGCAGCAGAGGCCATCGTGGGACTACGCGGCTACAGAAATACGAAGCAGAAGTTAATACTGAGGGAGCGCCATGGCAATAGGCCAATGCAATAGTGGATGAACACTTCCTGTCGGCGACTTGAACACATCGTCGTCTCGGTGAGTTCTTGAAAGAACTAGAGTTGACAGAAGGCCGCGCAACGGGCATCCCCACCATCCAGGAGGAACTACGTAAGAATGGTTCAGGAAAGGCCGTTATAGAAACCGATGAAGACAGGACCTATTTCTTGATAGACATACCTTGTCATCCTTATTGGCATCAAGATGTAGAGAAGGAGAGCCTGAATGATATGGTAGAGCTCAATATATTGTCCGCTCGCCAGAAACAAATTATTCAGTTGATTCAAGACGCTCCTCATGTTAGCCAAGCTGAAATGGCAAAAAAACTTAATGTAAGTCGACAATCCGTTTATAGAGATATCGCATATTTGTCGTCGATAGAGATGATTGCGAGAGAAGGATCAAAGAAAAAAGGTTATTGGATTATAGCTGATTTACAATAAATGTTACAATAAATGTTGCAATAAATGTTACAATAAAGACTGCATGTTGTTGAGGAAATAATGATTACCGAAACAGTGTTTGAATTATGTCACTGCGAGAAAACGTCTGTCTCTGAGATTCAACTCCAAAACTAAAAACTTTGACAGGAATGCGTTAATGCGTTAGTGTGTGAATATGCTATATGGGGCGGGATGGATGCTTATGTCCAGGTCTGGTCTAGGTCTGGTCTAGGTCTGGTCTAACTTCGCGCCGGGTCTGCTCGAAAATTGCTCCGCTCGGAGGGCGAAAGTATAGGTGAGGTGAAGACGGGTGTCGCTGTATGGCGGATGGGGGAGAGGGGATTACAGCTCCACCAGGCGGTAGCGGCTGCTGCCGAGGCCGAGACGCTCGGCGTGGGTGATGATGTGGGTGCCGTGCTTGCGGTTGACGCGTTGCTGCAGGGGAGCGGCGTCGTCGCCGGGGGCGCTGGCGTGGCCGAAGACGAGGTCGAGGCAGGCCTTGTCGAGGGCTACGGGGTCGGTGGAGGCGAGGATGCCCACATCCTTCATGCATGGCTTGGCGGGGTGGCCCATGCAGTCGCAGTCGACCGAGAGGTTGTTCATCACGTTGATGTAGACGATGTTGCGTCCTTGCTGGCGGAAGTGGGTGTGCACCGCGTGGGCGGCGGTGGCCATGCATTCGAGGAAGGCGTCCTGCTCGGCTGTTTTCCAATGGGAGGAGGTGGCGCCGGCGGAATGGATATAGAACTTGCCGCTGCGCGAAGCCATGCCGATGGCGAGGTTTTTCAGCGCGCCGCCGAAGCCGCCCATGGCGTGTCCCTTGAAGTGGGAGAGGGTGATCATGAAATCGTAGTTGGCCAGGTGGCTGCCGACCTCGTCGTATTTGATGTGGGAGGTGTCGGCCACCGGCAGGCGCATGGTGCCGTGGGCATCCATGATGTCGACGGTGCCGTAGCCGCGCTTTTGGATTTGTTTGAGGTGGCTTTTGGTGTGGGCACGGCTGGAGAGGGGATAGGCGGTGTTGCACTCGACCAGGGTGCCGTGGACGCGCCCGACCAGCGGCATGATGAGGTCGGGCGACAGATGGTGGCTATGCTGCGACTCGCCGGTGCTGATTTTCACCGCCACGCGCCCGTGAGGTGCCACGCCGAGGGCCTCGAAGATGCGCAGCAGCGACTCGGCGCTGATGTCGGAGGAGAAATACACCAGCGGTCCTTCCGTGCCTGCCGAGGGCTCGTAGGGGGTGGGGGATGAGCTGTGTTGAGCGCAGGCCATGATGCTGGCCGACAGCGCGATGGTGGCTAGAATGTGGAATGGTCGCAGTTTCATAATGAAGGCAAAAATACGACTTTTTTTTCATATCGGACATGCCTGATGCGCCTTTCTGGAACCGTCGGGCTCCGAGAGTGGGGGGAGTACATATTAGTATAAAGAAAAAAAAAGAGGCCCATGGGGCCTCTTTTATCATGTGGGAGTGGTTTTCGAGAAAATGGGGGGGGAGTTATTTCGCCGGATGGTCTTTGTGGAACTGCTCGAGGCGCACCTTGAGGTCGGGGAACTGGTCGCGCTGCACGAGGGCCACGCAGGCGCGGATGCCCTGTTTGTGCGAACCGGTGATGTCGAGGCTGATGGCGCTGATGCCGTAGCGGATCAGTTCGTTGAGCAGGTCGACGCCATCGAAGCCGGGATAGCAGAATGTGAAATAGAAGCCGTCGCCGATGTCTTCGCCCATGTCCTTGTCGTAGACGATGTAGAAGCCGTTGTCGGTGAACATCTTCTTCATGATGCCCGCCTTCTCGCCATATTCCTTGATGTCCTTGACGAAGTTGTAGGTGCCGTCGTTGGCGCCCTTAAGCATGGCGGCCATGGCATATTGCACGCTGTGGGCGGTGCCGCTGCTGAGGCAGTAGAGGGTGCCGAAGATGAGTGCGCGGCCGAGCTGGGTCTGGCTGTAGTAGCGGGCCAGGTCGGGGCATTCCATGTTGAACAGTTTCGGGCTGCACACCATCATGGCGATGCGCTCGCCGGCATAGCTGAAGCTCTTCGAGCCTGAGATCATGATGACGTAGCGGTCGGTGTATTTAGCCACGGTGGGCTGGTAGGGGGGCTGTCCGGGCACGCTGTAGTCCTTGCGGAAGTCCATGAGGAAATAGGCGGAGTCTTCCATGACGACGACGCCGTATTTGTTGGCCATTTCGCCGATGATCTGCAGCTCGTGATCGGTGAAGCAGAACCAAGCGGGATTGTTGGGGCTGCTGTAGATGAGGCAGGCCACATCGCCATCGCGGAGTTCCTCCTCGAGTTTGTCGCGCAGCTTGTCGCCGCGGTATTCATAGACGTCGAAGCTCTTCATGGGGATGCCGAGGACGCGGCATTGCTGCTTCTGCACGGGGAAGCCGGGGTCGATGAAGAGCACTTTGGTCTTCTTGGCGTCGTAGCGTGTGAGGGTGAGGAAGCTGGCGAAGCCCGCCTGCATGGAGCCGACGGTGGGCACGCAGCAGTCGGGGGTGACGTCGATGTCGAGGAAGTTTTTCACAAAGCGTGCGGCCTCGCGCTTGAAGTCGGCGGTGCCGTAGATTTCGGGATAGATGCTGGCGACGCCGTTTTTGAGGGCTTCGATCTGAGCGTTGACGCCGATTTGCGGGGCGGGGAGACCGGGGATGCCCATTTCCATTTTGACGAAGCGGATGCCGGTTTCCTTTTCCACGTCCTGGATCATCTTGCGCATTTCGCGGATGCTGGCCTTGCCGGGGTTTTTGATTTTGTTGTCGGCTGCGATACGATCGATCGTATCTTTCTGTATGGGTATTTGTGTCATGATATTAAAGGTGTTTTTATTTTGTATTGAAATCTTTCAGTTTGGCGCTGTTGATGGGAGAAATCTCCTTGATGAGATCGTAGACTTGCTGTTTTTCCTCGGGAGGGGCGGGGGTGAAGATGGATATGATTTCCTGGATTTTGACGTCGACGAACTGCTGCACCGACAGGAGGTTGGTGCGCTGCTTGTTGACGTGCTGCAGGTTGGTCAGTGCGGCGATGATGGCGCGGCGAGCCTGAGGCTGGTCCTTGGTCATCATGTCGAGGCCCATGCGGTGGTAGTTGTAGTAGGCCTCGTGCAGTTCGGCGTAGGCGCCGTTGGTGTGGTTTTCCATGAACCAGTAGCGGTTGCGGCCCGACTTGGAGTCCCATCCGGCATATCCGGAGCTTTCGGTGGCCTGCTGCACCTGTTGTGCCATGGCGAAAAAGGGTTCGCCGCCGTTCATGGCATAGCTGTCGAAGTAGATGCCCAGCATGATGTAGCAGTAATATCCGAGGGTGGCCGAGAGGTTGCCGTAGAAGTTGTTCGGGTCGAAGTCGAGGGGTTGGCTTTCGTTGTAGGAGAACATGAAGTTGCTCTGGCCCATATAGTTGAACAAGCCTGTGGTGTAGGTGGAGTTGTAGACAGGGCGGCGCATCTGGATCGACAGCTGGCCGACGAAGTCGGTGGCTGAAGTCCTTTGGTTGAGGATGAGCGAGATGGAACAGTCGATCTGTTCTTGGGGCTCAAAGGTGAGATTGGTCCACTGGCGGCCGTTGACGAAATCTTCAATGGCCTGCTTCATGCTTTCGAACACTTTTTTGTCGCCGGCAGATTCATACGACTGCTGAGTGGTCATCAGTTTTTGGTAGTTGACGTTGACACTACAGCGGAATTCCTGCGCTTGTGCTGCGCAGAAAATGGTCATTGTCAATATGATAGCAACAAATAGTCTGATCCTCATCCCTGCAAATATACGATTTTTTATTAAATTGTTTCAATATTTTTATATTCGGCACCACCGCATCTTCTCCATCTGTTGTACGAAAAATGTTCGTACAACAGTCGTATATCAACCGTCCAACGAAGGGTGTGGCAGGGGGGCGGGACAGACGGGAAACCGTAAAAAGTGAAGGTGGCAGCGTGGAATGGTCGTTTTTTCGTATCTTTGCATTCGGAAAGATGCTGTTCAACTCGTACAAATTCGCGCTGTTTCTGCCGGTTGTCTTCCTGGTGTACTGGCTGTTGCGTCGCCGCTGGCGGTGGCAGAACGCCTTTGTGTTGTTGGCGTCGTATGTTTTCTACGGATGCTGGGATTGGCGATTTCTGTTGCTGATAGCCTTTACCTCGGCGTGCAGCTATGCGAGTGGCTTGCTCATAGCGCCGGCACCGAAACATGTGGCCCGGAGGCTGTTGTGGGCGAATGTGCTGGTGAACCTGGGGATACTTTTCCTGTTCAAATACTACGATTTTTTTGCGGGCAGCCTGGCTGCGCTGTTGGGACTGGATGCGGAGGGCGTGTTGTTGCGGCTGGTGCTGCCGGTGGGCATCTCGTTCTACACCTTCCAGGCGTTGAGTTATTCGATCGACGTGTATCGAGGCGACGTGCATCCGACGCGCGACGCGGTGGCCTTCTTCGCCTATGTCAGTTTCTTTCCGCAGCTGGTGGCGGGTCCCATCGAAAGGGCCAGCAGCCTGCTGCCGCAGTTCGAGCGAGAGCGCAGGTTCTCCTATCCTGAGGCGGTGGACGGGCTGAGGCAGATGCTGTGGGGCTTTTTCAAAAAGGTGGTGGTGGCCGACGGTTGCGCGGTGTATGTCGACCGTGTGTTCGGCGATCCGGCACAGTACGGCGGATGCACGCTGGTGATGGCAGCGGTGCTGTTTTCGGTGCAGATCTATGGCGATTTTTCGGGCTACAGCGACATTGCCATCGGGACGGCGAAGCTGTTCGGCATCAAGTTGCGGAGAAATTTCAACGTGCCGTATTTCAGCCGCGACATAGCCGAATTCTGGCGGCGGTGGCACATCTCGCTGACCACGTGGTTTCGCGACTATGTGTACATCCCGCTGGGAGGCAGCCGGGTGTCGCCGGGACGGCTGGTGCTGAACGTCTTTGTGATATTTCTGCTGAGCGGCCTATGGCACGGGGCGAACTGGACCTATGTGGCCTGGGGCGCGTACAATGCGTTGCTGTTCATGCCGCTGGTGTTGCTGAAGCGCCACCGACGCTATCGCGACACGGTGGCTGCCGGGCGCATGCTGCCGACGCTGAAAGAGGCTTGCCGGATGGCGTTGACATTCGGTCTGGCCACGGTGGGGTGGGTGATTTTCCGCTCGCCCTCGATAGGCTTTGCCTTCCGCTATCTGTGTGGTTGGTTCCGCGGGGGTGAGGAGCTGATGCCGGTAGGCGGTGAATACCTGATCCTGCTGCCTGCGTTGGCGCTGATGGTCGTGGTGGAATGGATCAACCGCGACGAAGCGCACGAATTTGCGCGGCAGCCGCGCCGGAGGTGGGTGCGATGGACGGCGTATGTGGCCCTGATATTCATCATCACGGCCTTCATGCAGACAACAGAAATGCCATTCATATACTTCCAGTTTTGAGACGGTTTGTGCGACATATAATCCTTTTTGTGGCGGTGGCTGCGGTGGCCGAGGTGCTGCTGCTATGGCTGTTGGGCGGTACGGGCAAGCTGCGGAATGTGGAGTACCGCCTGGGGCATGCGGACCACACCTTCACGCGGCTACGGGAAGCGGATACGACGCACGGGGTGGATGTGCTGTTCATGGGCTCGTCGCATTCGTACCGCACCTTCGACCCGCGGATGTATCCGGAAATGAAGGTGATGAACATGGGCTCGTCGAACCAGACCCCGATACAGACTGAAGCCTTGTCGCACAGATACTTGAAGACGCTTTCGCCGCGGCTGGTGGTGATCGAAGTGCATCCCGACATCATGATGTACGATGGGGTCGAATCGACACTTTACCTGCTCTGCAATTCGAGGCCCTCGTGGGAGATGGTACCGGTGGTGGTGCGGTCGCACAACGCGAAAGTGTATTGCACGGCGGTGTATGCGATGCTGCACAATGGCCTGGGACGGGCGTTTGCCGAATATGAGGAGCCGGCCGACATTGCGGGCAACGTGTATGTGCAGGGGGGCTATGTGGAGCGCCCGATGGAGCACTACGCCCCCCAGGCGCACCCACGACAGACCATCCGCCCTTTGAAGAATCAGAGGGCTGCATTGCAGCGGTGTGTGGAATACTTGAAACGGCAGGGCGTGCCGTATGTGCTGGTGGAAGTGCCCGACACCAAGGTGCTGATGGACTCGTACGACAACTTGGAAGATTTCCAGCGGGAGATGTCGGCCTACGGGCCGTTTGTCGGCAAGCGGGTGGCAGCGCTCGACGACTCGCTGCACTACTTCGACGATTGCCACCTGAACCAGGAGGGGGTGGAGGTGTACAACGAAGTGGTTCGGGATAGCGTGATAAAACCAATACTCGACAGGATATGAAGATACTGGGACTGATGTCGGGCACATCGCTCGACGGGGTGGATCTGGCCTTATGCGAAGTGGACGATGACGGCTGCCGGATTGAGGCTGCCGACACGGTGCCTTATCCGCCCGAATGGAAACTCCGGCTGGCAAATCTGGAGCATTCGTCGGCGTTGGAATATGCTAAAGCAAATGTGGAATTGGGAAGACTTTTCGGACAGATTGTCAATGACTTTATTGCCAAGAGGCACGTCGCGGTGGAGGCCATTGCATCGCATGGGCACACCATCTTCCACCAGCCGCAAATCGGGCTGACCACACAGATAGGCGACGGTGACGCCATTGCTGCCGCCACGCGGTTGCCGGTGGTGAGCAATTTCCGCACGCTGGACGTGGCTTTGGGTGGACAAGGGGCTCCGCTGGTGCCTATCGGCGACGAGACGCTCTTCGGCCAATACGACGCCTGCCTGAACCTTGGAGGTATAGCCAATATTTCCTACCGGGAAGGGGGAAAGCGGGTGGCCTTCGACATCTGCCCCTGCAATATGGCGCTCAACCACCTTGCGGGTAGGCTGGGAATGGACTACGATCCTGACGGCATCCATGCTCGAAAGGGCAGGGTGGTGGAGCCGCTGCTGGATGCGATGGACGCACTGGACTACTACCGTGCCGCACCGCCCAAGTCGCTGGGCAAGGAATGGTTCACCGACAGCTTCCGTCCGCTGCTGGACCGTCACGAGGACGAAGGTGTGGATAATTGCCTGTGCACCGTGGTGGAGCATATTGCCCGGCAGGTGGCCAGAGTGGTGATTGAGAAAGGTGTGGGCAGCATGCTGATCACCGGAGGAGGGGCTTTCAACGCCTATCTGGCTGAACGCTTCAAAGCACTTATGCCGATGGTTGAACTGACCATTCCTGACAAGCTGATTGTCAACTATAAAGAAGCAATGATATTTGCCTACTTGGGGTATCTCAGACTGAAAGGCAGGGTCAACACGTTGTCGTCGGTGACAGGCGCAAGAGAGGACAGCGTAGGGGGGACGATTTCGGGGCTGACTAGGCGATAACGCCGAGGTGCTCAAGCAGGATTTGCAGTCCCAAGCCGATAAGCACCACTCCGGCAATGAAGGAGGCGGTGCGCTCGGGTACGGGGATGTTTCTTTTGCCAAGCAGCACGCCCAGCATCGAGGCGGCGAAGGTGCATACTCCGATAGTGAGCACCACTTTGATCACCGATGCCATCTCCATGTCGAGTCCCAGACCGATGCCGACGGCCAGCGAGTCAATGCTGGTGGCTATGCCGAGCAGGAACATGATGCCGACACGTTTCACGTCGAGGCTGGAACCGTTGTCGGAGTTGCGTAGGGCGTCGTAGATCATCTTTCCACCGACAGCGGCCAGGAGGCCGAAAGCCACCCAATGGTCGACGGCTTCGATGAAGGCTCGTGCCACGTTGCCGACCACGGCTCCTAAAAGAGGGCAAAGCGTCTGGCAGGTGGCGAAAATGATGGCCATCAGCAGTCCGCGGCGATAGCTCATCTTGCTTTTGAAAGCGCTGGTTGTTGAGACCACCAGCGAGTCGATGCAAAGCGCAAGGGCGAGGAGAATCGATTCTACGAACGTCATAATGATGCTATTTTAGCGTGTGCCACCATGCCCATTGTGTGGCGGAAATTGATTTCGGCCACGTGGATGCCGTCGACGCAGACCATCAGATCGACACCGAGAGGGCCCACATACAGGGGCCATACATTGGCGGTCAGCCATTGTTCCACCTCATGCTTTTTTTGCAGGAGGCCATGGCTGCTGAAGTGGCTGACGATCATATTGTCGGGCCACATCACGTTTTCTTTGTACACGCCGCTGCCGGTGCGGAAAAAGGAGTATCCGGCGAAATGTCCGTCGCGGTATTCCAGCGCCACGTCGGCCACAGAAGAGGGGCTGGCTCCACTCCTGTCGCAGGCCTCTCTTCTGTTTGGTTCGGCGATGATGCAGCGTTGCTGGTCGACCACCTTCGAGAGCCACTGGCGGTCGATGTCGGTCAGCCGTCCGTGCACCCACCGCAGTCCCCGTCCAGCCCCGCTCCAAGGTGCTTTCATCACCCAGTGTGGCTGTTGTTGCAGCAGAAGCTGCATCCCGTCGATGGAGGTCACCTCGTGGCAGTCGGGTTGCAGGGGGAGGATGGTAGAGCGGTGCTGCAGCTGGCGGATGGTATTGATATCCTCGTCAGAGGGCAACAGATCCTCTGGGCAGCCATGCTTGAGCAGTTCGTGCTTTACCACGGCATCCCATCCCCAGGCGGTAACGGCGGTGACGGCATCCCCGAAGGCCTGCCCACCCGACAACACGGCGGGCAACAGAGGGTCGTAGACACTCATGCAGCGGGCATCGGGGTAGAGCACCTGCATGATATCGGCATCGCGGCGGGCGAATTCGATGGCCGACCGTGGGGGTACATAATGAGCACGACCTTTGGCCAGGCAAAGGTCATGCTCAGGGTTGAAGATGCAGAGTCGCATCTGTGCTCTTCTTATTTGTTGACCTGGAATTTCTTGTTGCCGGTCTTAAAGAAGTCGGCAATCTGGTTGGCGGCGGCGAGGCCGGCATTGATGTTGGCTTCCTCGGTCTGGGCACCCATCTTCTTGGGGGTGGCGAAGTAGCGGCCTTCGAAAGCCTTGAACTCGGCATCGGCATCGGGCATGATGTCGGTGATGTACTTCAGGTCGGTGC
>CAKZZD010000051.1 GCA_937886715.1 uncultured Bacteroidales bacterium
AGCCGCATCATCAACGGCTTTGCCGGCGTCATCATCAACACTGGCGAGGACAACTACCTCACCACAGCCGATGCCTACGAAGAGGCCCACACTGTGCTGGCTTCAGACCTGATCAACGAGCAGTTGGCCCTTATGGCCGGTCTGCCCGAGGAGCAGCAGGGTCTGGGCCATGCTTTCGAGATGGACCCCATGCTCACCAACGGTTTCCTCTACGAGCTGGCTCAGGCGCAGATGATCCGCGAGATTTTCCCCAAGGCCCCCCTGAAATACATGCCTCCCACCAAGTTTATGACCGGCAACATCTTCCGCGGCCATATCCAGGATGCCCTGTTCAATGTCATCGGCCAGTGGACCCACCAGGGGCTGCAGCTGTTGGGTATGCCCACCGAGGCCATCCATACACCTTTCATGAGCGACCGTTACCTCTCGATCGAAAACGCCAAGTATATCTTCAACAATATGCGCGACATCGGAGAAGAGGTCGAGTTCAAGGAGGGCGGTATCATCAAGAGCCGCGCCCAGGAGGTGCTGCACAATGCCACCCAACTGCTCGAAACGATGGAGAGCGAAGGACTCTTCACCGCCCTTGAAAAGGGTATCTTTGCCAACGTCAAACGTCCCAAGAACGGCGGTAAAGGCCTCGACGGTGTCACCCTGAAAGGTCAGCATTACTTCAATCCGTTTGTCGAACTGATGAAGGGCAAAAAATAATGCATCAATGTGGTGATGCACCATGTGCGTCAAGCATGGGCATCCACACGCACTAACCAAAAAACACAATCAGAGATATGAGCGAAGGTTTGTATTCAATGGAGGCTAAGGATTACGACAAAACCTTAGATCTCACCAAGATAAAGCCCTATGGCGACACCATGAACGACGGCAAGGTGCAGTTGAGTTTCACGCTGCCCGTGCCCGCAGGCGCCGAGGCCGAAGAGGCGGCCAAGCAGCTGTTGAAGAAGATGGGATTTGAGAACCCCCTGGTCGTCTATCAGAAGGAACTCACCGAAGGCTTCTGCTTCATGAACTGCTATGGTTCGTTGACCCACACTGTCGACTACACCACCATTCATGTTCCTAAGGTCGAAAGCACCACTATGGAAATGAAGGAGTGCGACGAGTATATCCGCGAGCATATTGGTCGCAAGATCGTTTGTGTCGGCGCTTCAACCGGCACCGACGCCCACACCGTCGGCATCGACGCCATCATGAACATGAAAGGCTATGCCGGACACTATGGCTTGGAGCGCTACGACATGATCGATGCCTACAACCTCGGCAGCCAGGTGCCCAACGACGAGTTTATCGCCAAAGCCATCGAACTCCATGCCGATGCCCTTCTTGTCAGCCAGACCGTGACTCAGAAAGATGTCCACATCAAGAATATGACCGAACTGGTCGAAATGCTCGAGGCCGAGGGACTTCGCGACAAGGTGATCCTCATCTGTGGTGGCCCGCGTATCAGTCACGAGCTGGCCAAAGAGCTCGGTTACGACGCCGGTTTCGGCGCAAATACCTATGCCGACGATGTGGCTTCGTTTGTCGCCCAGGAAATGGTCAACAGAGGATGGAAATAAAAACAACTAAAAAATAATTCATCATTATGACTAAAGAAGAAATCAAACCCTTTATCGCCAAACGCGCAGCCCAGGAGCTGCACGACGGTGATGTCGTCAATCTGGGTATCGGCTTGCCGACCCTGATCCCCAACTATCTCCCTGCCGGTGTCAATGTGGTCTTGCAGTCCGAGAACGGCATGATCGGAATGGGCCCCACCCCTGAAGAGGGTAAAGAGGATCCTTGGTTCATCAACGCCGGTGGTGGTTTTGTCACCCCCGTTGTCGGAGCTTGCACTTTCGACAGCGCCACATCCTTTGGCATCATCCGCGGTGGACATGTCGACGTCAGCGTCCTCGGCGCCATGCAGGTCGATGAACAGGGCGATTTGGCTAACTGGATGATTCCTGGCAAGAAAACTCCCGGTATGGGCGGCGCTATGGATCTGCTCGTCGGTGCCAAGAAGGTTATCCTCGCCATGGAGCACACCGCCAAGGGCAACCCCAAGATTCTCAAAAAATGCACTCTTCCTCTGACGGCTAAGGGCCAGGTGAACATGATCATCACAGAGATGGGCGTGATGGAGATCACCCCCAAGGGCATCGTCCTCACCGAGATCAACCCCGAGTTCACCGTCGAACAGGTGCAAGCTGCCACCGAGGCTACGCTTATCATCAGCGACAACCTCAAAAAGATGAATTCGTAAATAATTCAATAGGGTGGAGGATGGCGGCCAGTCGTGCCGCCTCCCTCCACCTGTTTTTTCCTCTCAAAGCAATGAAGAAGATTGTTTTTCTGACGCTGGTCATGCTGACGGCTGCCGGCAGCCTCATGGCCCAGCACATCGAGTACAAGTGGCGCGGTTTCTATTCGGTGGCCGATCTGTCTTTCAACACCAATGTCAACCGCAGTGTTGATACAGTCAATGCCTTCAGCGCCAGCGTTATCGCCGGTTTCCAATTCCGCAAGGAAATCTGCATCGGCTTGGGCGCCAGCTATGTCTTCGATCCCACCGGAGCCTTCTCGCAGGTGCCCGTCTTTATGGAGCTCCGCACCAACATCATGCGCTCGCGCCTCACCCCCTACACGGCCATCCAGGTGGGCTACTCCATGCCCGTAGGGTCCTCCAGCGAGCCTCCTTCGATCCAGATCACTCAAGGCGGCTTCTACAGCAACATCGAGTTCGGTGGACGCTATGCCATCCGGCGTAACCTTGCCGTCGGAGCGCACATCGGCTATAAGGTGCTTCAGTCCAACGAGGTTACCCGCCTCGACATCAACAATGTGCCCATGTTGGCCGACGCCGTCACCCTCCACATGATCAACGCCGGTGTCTCTTTCCATTTCTAGATAATCTGTTTTTTGCCTTATGCGACGCTTTCTCACCCTTCTTTTCCCCCTCTTTCTGGCTTCTGCCGCTCTTGCCCAACCCAAGCAAGAGGCCAACGTTTTGCTGCCCCGTGCCAATATGGTGGCCTATGAAGATGAAAATGCCATTGAGAAGCTCGCCTATCGCGATTCTCCCTATTATCTTGAACTTTCCGGCAGCTGGAAACAGCGCCGCACCGACAGCTCCATTCTCTATTCCCGACAGATTGACGTCGAGAAGACATGGAAGGACTATCTTGTCCATCTCAACGTACGATGCGGACGTGCATGTCGCGTGATGCTCGACAATGTGGTTGTAGGCTACGCCGACGATTCCCGCAATTGGAACGAGTTCCATCTCTCTCCGTTCCTCCGCTACGGCAAGACGATGACCCTCACCATTGAGGCCCTTCGCCAATCCCAAGGTGCTCTTCTCGAGGACACAGCCCTCCGCTTCGGCCTCAACGGCGAGCCTTTCATCCTCTTCAAGAGCGATCCCGGCATCGCCGATATTGTCCTTGACGCCGCGTATGACCCTATGGCGCAAACCGGCACTCTGACGGTCGACGCCACCGTCATCAATTCCAGCCGCAAAGGGAAGTATTATCTCGAGGTGGAAATCCTCGATCCCAAAGGCCACACGCTCGACCGCATGGGCCGATGGCTGGTCTTCGACAAGCGTTCCGAGAATCAGGCCGACCTTTCCCGGTCGTGGGCAGGTGTCTCCCCGTGGAGCGCCGAATCGCCCTCGCTCTACACCGCCATAGTCCGCCTGCGTGACGAGAAAATGAACGTCGAAGAGGTCGTCGGCTCTCGCTTTGGTTTCCGCACCGTCGCCATCGACGGTGCCCAGCTCCTGGTCAACGGAAAGCCCGTCGTCCTCAAGGGCGTCACCTACGGCCTCAACCACACCGAAGGCTATGCTTCCCGCGAGCGCATGCGCCAGGATGTCGTCACCATGAAGCGCAATAATATCAACGCCGTCCGCACGGCGCGCTTCTCGCCGATGGATCCTTTCTTTTATGAGCTGTGCGACCAATATGGCCTCTATGTGGTGTGCGACGCCAACCTTCTCCCGGCCTCGACCCAGTCCTATGTCGTCGCCACCGACCAGAACATGGTTCCTCTCTTCGAGCGTCGAGTCGAGAACATGGTTGGCCGCCTGCGCAACCATTCCAGCATCATCCTCTGGTCGCTGGGCAATACCCCCGACAACGGCCTCTGCATGACCGCCGCCTACAAGCGCCTTAAGGCCCTCGACAAGACACGCCCCGTCATCTTTGCCGGTGCCGACTATGGCGAGTCCACCGACATCATCGGGCTCAAGCTCCCCTCGCACAAATCGCTCCGGCAGACCCTTGCCAAATCTTCCAACCGACCCATCCTTTTGTTTGCCGCTGTCAATGCCGACAACTTCCCCGAGCTTGAGCATCTCTGGAATCTTGTCGGCAGCCAACCTTCTCTCCAAGGCGGTTTCGTCGACATCTGGCCGCTGTCCCACATGATGCAGTCTGAACTCAACCATCTCTTCCGCCCCTTCGACGTACGTCTCGTCAACCGTACTCCCGACGAGGGTGAATTCCTCGTCACCAATCGCAACCACTTCACCTCCTTGGCCGACTATCGGCTCGACTATGTCATCTACACCAACCGCCGCTCCAACATTGTCGCCGGCGACCTCCCCACCGGAGTCCCCGGCGGGCAGAGCGAAAAGGTCTCCATCCGTCTGCCCAAGCTCGACCTTGGGGCAGGGGAGGAGTCCTATGTCCGCTTCAACCTCACCCGAAAGAATCTCCAGCGCAGCATGTCCCATTCCGACCTCAACGCAGGCTCCGTCGTCTTCCCGCTAGCCTCTCACCAGCAGGCCCCCGTCCCATTCCGCAACGGGGAAGACACCCTGCCCACTTCCGACTCGCTCATCCGCATGATGCCCCTCCAGTTGCTCTTCATGGGCCACAGCGACTGGACCGTAGACACCATCGACGTCATTCGTCGCCGCCCCGACCCCCATTCCTATTGTGTTGACGCGATGCTCCGCTACGCTTCGCCCGATGGGCGTGTCATGTGCGACGTCCGCTCCACCGCCACGCTCTACGCATCCGGAGATATCCTGGTCGATTACACCCTCGCCCCCACCGACAATCATCGCGGTGCCCTTGCCCCCGCCGTCCGCCTTACCCACGCATTCGACAGCATCCAGTGGTTCGGCCTTGACCGCGAAGTGCTTTTCTCTACCGACAATTCCGGCATCGTCGGCAGTTGGCGTGCCGCCCTCCACGACCCACTTTCCCGATCCGACGTGCGCTGGTGTGCCCCATTCCGTGCCGACTCCGGTCTCTTCGTCCGCTTCATTGGCCGTCAGGCCACCTTCCAGACCAGTGGCGCTGACCTCACCATGCAACCCCAGGCCGTCGACAACACCTTCTCGCTCCACCTCCGTCCCTATGCCGGCGTCGATCCTTCCGACTTCTTGACGATCTCCTTCCCCAAAACATCGTCCGGCATCCTCGCGCCGCCTTCAATCCTTGCCGATGCCGCACGCTTTTCCAAGCCGCTCACCGTCACCATCACCGCCGCACCTGGCGCACAGATACGCTACACCCTCGACGGCACCGAACCCACCGATGCGTCGCCCATCTATACCAAACCCTTCGTTATTGACGCCACCACCATCGTCAAGGCTCGTGCCTTCCTCAAGGACACGCCGCCCTCTTTCACTTCCACCCACCGCTTCAGCTACGACCATATCGTCGCCACCACTTTTTCACGCCCACCCAGCAACCCCTACAATGTCGGCACCGACACACTCCTCTTTGATGGCGAGCATGCCTCTATCGACGACCTCAACCGCGGCTGGGCTGGCTTCTCCGGTGGCCCCGTCACCGTCACCGTCCAGCTCTCCAAGCCCATCCTTGTCGACCAGCTGCACATCCGATTCGCACATGCTCCCAACGCGTGGGCTTTCGCCCCCACCCATGTCATCGTCAGCTTCTCGGCCGACGGTGTCAACTATAGCGCTCCTCGTCAGGTCGAAATGCCCTTCGACCCCGCCTTGCAGGACAATGCCGAAGCCCGGGTGGCAGACCTCGTCATCCCCGTCGACGAACAGGGTGTGGCCTATGTCCGCATCGAAGCCCTCCCTATGACCCAGATCCCCGCATGGCACCGCGGCAAAGGCCTCAAGCCATGGCTTCTCATCGATGAACTCGAGGTCCGCGAAAAGAAAAACAATTGACGCCATTCCCATAAATAGTTAACCGTTTTTTTTGATCGTAAACTTATAATTCTTTATAAATGAAATTCTCCCACCTCCTCCTTCCGATCCTCGCCCTTCTCGTCACCTCCTGCGAGGTCGAGTTCTCACCCAACGCCGCCTGGAAGGAGACTCCCGTCGTCTATTGTGTCCTCGACCAGGATGACGACACCTCATGGGTGCGCGTCGAAAAATGTTTCCTTGGCGAAGGCAGCATCTATTCTTATGGCCACATCGCCGACTCCGTCAACTACCCCCAGGGTGCACTTCGCGTCACCCTCGTCGCCCACCGCAACGGCCAGGCTGTCGACTCCATGGACTTCACCTACACTCTTCGCCAGCGCGACACCGGGCTCTTCGCCGGATCCCTTCAGCCCGCTTATTTTTGCGTAACCAAAGGTCGCCTCAAGGAGGACTGCCGCTATGTCCTCAACATCCGCCGCACCTCCGACGGCGCCCTCATAGCCTCCAACAGCTCCAGCCCCCTGGCACTTATCCGCCAGACAAACGAAGTGCTTATCCGTAAGCCCTCCAACACGGGCAAGTTCGGCTTCTACGACGACGGCCCCAACCTCGAGATCGTCTGGAATGCTCTCGAAAACGCCCGACGCTACCAGCCCCGCGTCCGCTTCTACTACGAAGAATATGGCGACACCCACTTTGTCGACCTCCTCTGCGGCAACCGCACCGTCACCGGCAACGCCCAAACCTACAGCCTGCTCTATCCCCGCAACCAGTTCCTCGTCGACCTCCGCAACGCCCTTCAGCACGACACCGCCTCCAAGCGCTATGTCCGCACGGCCGACATCTATCTCACCGCTTGCGACGAACAGCTCAACGCCTATATGAACATGGCCACACAGACCACCTCCATCGAAGACGGACGCCAGCAATACTCCAATGTCGACGGTGGCCTCGGCATCGTCGCCGCACGTCGCACCCATCTCTACAAAACTGTGCCTGTCGACTCCTCCGACAAGGCCAACGCCGGCCTTCACTTCTTCCTTAAGGAACTCGGCATCGGCTTTGAATGATCCCTGAATTTTATCCACATAAACCATAGCCTGATCCGCACCTGCCGCATCAGGCTCTTTTTTTTTGTCCCTCTCCTTATCCGCTCCATCCTTCCTCCAACCGATGTCCATCTGTTGTACGACTGTTGTACGAACTTTTTTCGTACAACAGTCGTACAGCAGACGTCCCAAAAAGGGTTTCGGCAGCAACGTGTTGCTAGCCAGCCTTGATTGCCATTTGGAGGCACCGCGCTGCCGGTTTGAGGTATAAATATAATATAATTTAAAAAAATGTCTTCAAAATCAATAAAAATGTGTATCTTTGCATTTCTACTTTATCATAAAAGATATTAAGAATCAATAAAATATATAATCTGATGAACATTTCAAGAGAGCAAATTAGTGATCAGGAACTCTGTATCAAACTGAATATAGAGGAGAACGACTACATCGACAATGTCAACAAACAGCTGAAAGATTATCAGCACAAGGCCACCATCCCCGGCTTCCGCAAGGGTATGGCGCCCAAGCAGCTCATCGAGCGCATGTACAAGTCGGCCATCGTCAGCGACGCTGTGCAGAACACCATCAACACCTCCCTCTTTAAGTATATCGACGATGAGAAACTCCACATCCTCGGCATGCCCATGAGCAACGACGAGAAGACCGGCGAGGTCGACTTCGGCACTCAGAAGGAGTTCAATTTCTTCTTCGACGTGGCTGTGGCCCCCGAGTTCTCCATCGACTGGGACAAAATCGATGTCAAGTACAATCAGGTGAAAGTCTCCACGAAGGATGTGGATACCGAACTGACAAACGTCTCCAACCGTTATGGCAAATTCGAGACCCCCGAGACCGTCGGCAAGGGCGACATCATGTATGGCCGTCTGGTCGAGCTTGACAAGAATGGCGAGAAAAAAGAGGGCGGCGCCGAGACCTTTGTTTCGCTGAACCTGCTCAACCTCAAGGACGAGGAGATGCTTCCCCTGTTCGAGGGTAAGAAGGCCGAGGACAAGATCGTCTTCAACCTCTATAAGGCATTCCCGGTGGCTGATATCGAGCGTGCCCTGCACATCGACAACGCTGCTGCCAAGAAGTTCAAGTCTGATGTCGAGCTGACGCTCAGCGGCATCTCCCGCATCATTCCCCACGAGGTCAACGAGGAACTTTTCAAGAAGGTCTTCCCCGAGGCCGATATCAAGGACGTGGCTGCCTTCCGCAAGGCCCTCCATGCCGAGATTGAGAAGGCCAACAACGAGCAGAGCGACTACCTCTTCGTGAACCAGGTGCGCAAGGCTCTCGTCGACCAGTTCAATGCCCCGCTGCCCGAGAATTTCCTCAAGCGCTGGTTTGTGTCGCGTGGCGACAAAGACATCACCGCCGAGAGCATCGAGGCCAACTGGAACGACCAGTATGTGCCCTCGCTGAAATGGGAGCTCATTGAGGCCAAGCTCGAGGAAATCAAGCCCGTCGAGCCCACGAATAACCAGATCATCGACTATATCAAGGACATCCTGCGCCGCAACGATCAGGCTGTTGAAGGCGAGACCGCCGAGCAGGCCGAGCAGCGCCTGGAGCAGGCTGCCCGCAGCATCGCTGCCGACCGCCAGAACATCCGTCAGGTCGTCGACCGCCTCTATGCCAACAACTTGGCCACCATCTTCAAAGAGCAGGTGAAACCCGAGGTGGAGAAAGTCACCGCCAAGGAGTTCTCCGAGCGCGCTGCCGAATAGTGGAATAATAGCCAAAGGCGATAAATTTGAGGCCGGGGCGAGCATTGCTCGCCCCGGCCTCATCATTTAGCTTGACGGTTGGACGGACGATGGAGGGGCGTTGGAGCCTTTCAGCTTTTGTGCGCCACGGCTGCTGCGATGCGGCTGAGGGCGTCGACGAGCATTTGGCGCGGGCAGCCAAGGTTGATCCTGAAGCATTGCTCGTACTCGCTCCCGCCGAAGGTGCTGCCGTCGTTCAGCACTACATGTGCTTCGTTGATGAGTCGGTCTGACAGCTCTTTGTGTGTCATGCCACAGGCGGAAAAATCCAACCAGGCCAGATAAGAGGCTTCAGGGAGAATGGCTTTCACTCGGGGCATGTGCTGCCTGAGAAAAGCGTCGATCGTTGCCACGTTGTCCTTCAGGTAGTCGAGCATTTGGTTGAGCCATGCTTCGCCCTCGTCCGAGAATGCTGCCTCGGCGGCGGTGAAAGCGAACACGTTGCCTCCAGCCACCCCCAGCGCGTCCAGCCAGCCGAAGAAGCGCTTGCGCAGCGACTCGTCGACGATGTGGCACACCGAACTGCCCAATCCGGCAATGTTGAATGTCTTGCTGGGGGCCATGAAGGTGATACTGTGGTGGGCGGCTGCAGCCGACACGGTGCTGTAGCTGGTGTGACGGTGGGGCGGAAGGGTAAGGTCGGCGTGGATCTCGTCGCTAATGACGATGATGCCTTTGCGCTCGCATATTTCGGCAATCTTCTGCAGCGTCTCGCGGCCCCATAGGGTGCCGGCGGGGTTGTGCGGGTTGCTCATGATGAACATCTTGCAGCCTTCGGCCTGGCGTTCGAAATCGTTGAAGTCGATGGCAAAGCGGCCGTTTTCGATTGTGAGCCTGCTGCACACCAGACAGCGCTGGCTTTCACGGGGCAGGTTGAGGAAAGGCGGATATACCGGTGTGGTGACCAGCACGCGGTCGCCGGGCTGCGTCAGCGCCAGCAGGGCATACGATATGCCGGCTACGATGCCGGGAATGAAGTGCAGGCTGGCCTCCGTGGTGTGGATGTCGTAGCGTCTGGCGAGCCATTGGGTAACGGCGTGCCAATAGGCAGGGGAGGGGAAGGTGTAGCCAAGCACGGGGTGGTCGCAGCGGCGGCGGATGGCATCCATCACAAAGTCGGGTGACCGGAAACCCATGTCGGCGACCCACATGGGCAACAGGTCGTCGCGGCCGTACATCGCCGGCAGCGCGTCCCATTTGACGCAATGGCTGCCGTGACGCTCTATTGGGGTGTCGAAATCGTATTGTTTCATATATAGGCCGATGGACTAGAACATCTCTCTTGCGGCAGCGAGGGCCTTGTCGAGGCCGTCGGGGTTCTTGCCGCCGGCAGTGGCGAAGTGGGCCTGTCCGCCGCCGCCGCCCTGGATCTCTTTGCCGAGGGTGCGCACCATCTGACCGGCATTGAGTCCGGCATCGACGCGATTCTGTCCCAGCACGACAAGCAGGGCGGGTTTGCCTCCCGTGACGCTGCCCAGCACCACGGCCATATCGGGCCGTCCGTCGCGCAGCGCCATGATGGCGTCCTTGAGGTTGTTGACGTCGCTGTCCATGCGCTGCACCAGCACCGGGTTGGCGTCGAGTTGAGCGGCAATGTTGCGGGCCATGCCGGCTGCTTTCTCTTTCATGAGGGCCTCAACCTCGGCTTTGAGAGAGGCATTGTCTTCCTGCAGCTTTTGTATAGCCACGATGGGGTCCTTGCCGCCTTTGAGACAATCGGCGATGGTGGCCAGCTGGTCCTGCTGACGGTCGGCAAAGTCGGTGGCAGCCTGGGCGGTGACGGCCTCGATGCGGCGCATGCCGGCAGCCACAGCGCCCTCGCTGACGATGCGGAACGAGCCTATCATGCCCGTGTTCTGCACATGTGTGCCGCCGCAGAATTCCACGCTGGGGCCGTATTTCACCACACGCACCTTGTCGCCGTATTTTTCGCCGAAGAGGGCCATGGCGCCGAGCTTCTGGGCTTCGGCGATGGGCATCTGCCGGTGCTCCTCGAGGGGGAGGCATCGGCGAATCATCTCGCCCACGCGGTGCTCCACGTCGCGGATCTCTTCGTGGCTGAGTTTGGCGAAATGGCTGAAGTCGAAACGCAGGCGTCCGGCGTCGACGCTGGAGCCTTTTTGCTCGACATGATCGCCCAGCACTTGTCGCAGCGCGTAGTGCATCAGGTGGGTGGCGCTATGGTTGCAGGCTGTGGCCTGACGTTTGGCGGCATCGACGGCGGCGTGGAATGTGGCGCCGAGATCGTTGGGCAACTCGTTGACGAGGTGCACCGTCAGGCCGTTTTCCTTCTTGGTGCCAGTGATGGCGATCGTCTTGTCGCCGCATGTGATTGTGCCCGTGTCGCCGGCCTGTCCGCCGCTCTCGCCGTAGAAGGGGGTGCGGTCGAACACCAGTTGGAAGAATTCGCGGTCTTTGGCTTTCACATGACGGTAACGGGTGACGTGGACGTCGGCCTCCAGCATATCGTAGCCGATGAACTCTTGTTCCACGCCGGGAAGCAGTTCCTGCCAGTCGTCGCTTTCCACTTTGGCGGCGCCGCGACTGCGCTCTTTCTGTTCGGCAAGGCCACGATTGAAGCCTTCCATGTCGACAGTCCAACCTTGTTCGGAGGCCATCAGCTGGGTGAGGTCGATGGGGAATCCGTAGGTGTCGAAGAGCTCGAAAGCAAAGGCGCCGTCGACACGTTTGTCGCCGCCCTTGGCAATATAGTCGTTGAAGCGTTTGATGCCGCCAGCGAGGGTGCGCAGGAAGGCCTGCTCCTCTTCAAGGATGATGCGCTGGATGAGCTCCTGCTGCTTCTGCAGTTCCGGGAACTGGTGTCCCATCTGTGCCACGAGGGTGGGCACAAGGGAGTTCATGAAGGGTTCGCTGAAGCCGAGGAAGGTGTAGCCATAGCGCACGGCCCGGCGCAGGATGCGGCGGATGACGTAGCCGGCTTTGACGTTGGACGGCAGTTGGCCGTCGGCGATGCTGAAACTTACGGCGCGCAGGTGGTCGGCGCATACGCGCAGCGCTATGTCGGCCTGCTCGTCATGCCCGTATTGCTTGCCAGCCTTGGCGGCCAGCTCCTGAATGAGAGGCTGGAAGACGTCGGTGTCGTAGTTCGAGCGCTTGCCCTGCATCACCATGCAGAGACGCTCGAAGCCCATACCGGTGTCGATATGTTTGGCTTTCAGGGGCTCGAGGCTGCCGTCGGCTTTGCGGTTGTATTGCATGAACACGAGGTTCCATATTTCGATCACCTGGGGGTTGTCCTTGTTGACCAGTTCGCGGCCGGGCACTTGGGCCTTCTCGGCATCAGGGCGGATGTCGACGTGGATTTCGGAGCAGGGACCGCACGGGCCCTGGTCGCCCATCTCCCAGAAATTGTCCTTTTTGCTGCCTTTCAGAATGCGGTCTTCGCTGATGTGGGCTTTCCAGAAATCGTAGGCCTCGGTGTCCATGGCCAGGCCTTCTTTCTCATCGCCGCCGAAGACGGTCACATAGAGCCAGTCTTTGTTGATTTTCATCACCTCGGTGAGGAACTCCCAACCGTAGGCGATGGCCTCTTTCTTGAAATAGTCGCCAAACGACCAGTTGCCGAGCATCTCGAACATGGTGTG
>CAKZZD010000052.1 GCA_937886715.1 uncultured Bacteroidales bacterium
GCGTGATGTTCAGTTCGCCATCCGGGGCGTACTGGATGGCGACAACGGAAAAGCGGAAATTTGCACTAACTGTAACATTCATTGTTTCAGGATTTTTCGTTATGTTGCTGTGGGATGATGGAATTGTAAAAATACAAAAAAAGCGTCAGATTCAACAAAAAAATGTAATTTTGCCACGGAATTCTTTCTACTATGCTCACGGGACACATCATGAACAGCACCTGTCTTATGATGCCAAAACATGGCATTTTGAGCATGTTTTTTGATGCTTTTTCTTCAAAAAAGGACAGCTGGAAAATTCACATAAACAGCTGTGGACAAAGTTGCTGCATCATTTTCCCGTGTTGTTATTTCACCGGGAAAGAACGCGACAAGGAAACCGGCTATGGATACTTCGGTGCAAGGTACATGGATCACGAGTTGATGACCATGTGGCTCTCCGTTGACCCGATGGCAGATAAGTATCCTAATATCTCACCCTACAATTATTGTATGTGGAACCCGGTAAAATTAATTGACTCAGATGGGAGAGACACTATAAAAATCAATCTTAATGAAGGATCTTTTGAACAGACAAGAGCCGATGGTAATCACAGTGTTCAACTTTATAAAGATGGGGAACTCGCATATTCAGATGAAATAGAAAAGGATAATTGTTCTTTCCTTGTTTCGAAACCAGAGAAATTATCTTACATTGAGAATGGTGAAGAAAAAGATGCTACTACGAACCATTTATATTGTTCAAATAGTGGGACTGGAGAATTAATATTTAAAAAGATAGCGGAATTAGGCTCACCTGTAGAATGGGATTATTATTCGCGTAAAACGGGCAATCTAGATTTATCTATGGGAGATTTATCTTCATCTGGATTAAAAGATAAAATGATACATGGGTTAGGACAATACACAAAAAGAAACGTTAATTATTGGGATCATTATCATCCGAACAATCATTCCGAAAGCTTTTTCCCATCTTACTCGGACCAGCGTCATGCCAGAGAATTGGGGGGAGTTAGATGTACGATGTTTAATAACGGCCGTTCAATGGATTTTAATAATTATGTTCCTTCTGAAGAGGGTGGATATATTAACGTACATGAATTTCGAATGCTATGGGATCGTTTTGCAAGATAATAAGAACTTCTATTTTGGGCATTTTTCTCATCATTGACATTGGGTGCCTGGGACAAAACATTTATGCTTCAAGCGACATCTACTATAATATGGATACTGCACGGTGTGTGGATAATGAAGTCCAGTTCTGGGAACGGAGAGAATCCCTTCCCCATTCGGGATATTCTGATAGCGCCTATATGTATTGCACATTTAAAAAATACATTGACATTCCTATTGTTACAGTAAACGATGATAGTATTATTCATTTAATAGATTCTTGCATAATCGATGCAAAAAGGAGGAATTATCTGCAGTTTCCAGACTCATTTGGGTATTTTGTAGAGTTGTGTTTTTATCCTGACTCTCTGATGAGTATGCTAGCAATAACCTCCATTCCCAACTATTATATGGCAGAAATATTGTCAAGCGATCGAAATGAGGTGTTTCAAGATTGGTATGGGCGCTATGAGAAGAATATGCAGGGTGCTTTCTATCTGAATAACATATTGTGCGTAATAGCTTCTTATGGCCTTTTTGATTATGGGAGAGCTTCCTGCCTTTTTTCTCAAACTCAATCCAATATAAAGATAGCGCTATTCTCTCCAATAAAAATGATAGTATTGGACGATACTTTGTCAAGTCTCGATTATTATTTCCCAAACTGTGCTTCCGAGCCCAAGTCGACTGATACAAAAGGTTCCGAAGACTTGAGGAAGATTGGTAGAGGGTCAGCATCTGCTCCATTGAAAAAGAACGAGTGAATAAATTGACAAACTCAGCACATAAAACCGCAGGGTTAAACCGCACGAAAAAGGTGCGGTTTTACCCTTTCGTTTTCACCGGGAAAGAACGCGACGAGGGAACCGGCTACGGCTACTTTGGCGCCAGGTATATGGACCACGAACTGACGACCATGTGGCTGTCTGTCGACCCGATGGCTGACAAGTACCCATCTATCTCGCCTTATGCTTACTGCGCGTGGAATCCTGTGAAACTGGTGGATCCTGATGGTCGTAAAATTCGTTTTGCAAAGGGGACAACCATCGCGCAAAAGAAACAGTTTTATGATGCAGTGAAATATCTTGATGCGCATAACTGCGGTGGTAGATATGGACAACTTAAGAGATCGAAAATCGTATATACGGTTTCTTTTATAAGCGATTACACCAAAGGTTCTTCATTTGACAACAAATCGCAAACAATAAATTGGTGTCCCACTGCTGGTCTGGAAACAGATCAGGGACATACATTATCCCCTGCAACAATACTCAATCATGAAATGACACATGCAACTCATTATGATGATGCAAAAAATAAATATGACTATAATTATTACCATCATAGCCAAGAGAAAGCCATTAGCGAATACAGAGAATATGAGAATTCGTTGAACTATGATAAAACAAACCCATATAATTCCACAGAGGAACAGTCTGTGATAGCTGGCGTAGAACAACGGACAGCCAAATTGTTAGGAGAGATTAAGGACGGTGAAGTGACAAGAAAAAATCACAAAGGAGAACTTATTAAAGTAGATGGACCAACTTCGACGAATAAAATAGAATAACAGTCTGAATTATGAAAAGATATATCTTATTAATAGTGCTATCAGTGTGCATATCGCAAACCTTTGCACAACGTGTAGAAATATATTATGACGATCCAGTATCAAGGATTGTTGATGTTCCAGTCTATCTTTTTCAGAGATATTGTCCATCTGAGAATGTAATAAAGATAGATGATGATTCCTTTGCAAATTATTTAAATACAAAAATAAGCACATTTAACAACGATACCAACAATCATGACAACCCGCTATATGAACGGATGCCTTATGCCATGATTCAAATTATATATATTGAATCAGACTACGAATACCACATTATAAATATGTCGCATTCAACCACGGCAGAGACGCTTGATAAAAAGAATGGATACTTGATTGTGGATGGACAAAATAAAGTTTTCGACAAATCATTTCAGACCATTATAGACCAAATTGTAAATTATCATATAAAATATCCCCGAAAGACAATAAATATTCAGTATATTCTTAATGGTGGGAAATATAATATTGATCCTTATTTGCCAAAATAAAAATGGGGATGGGATAGTGGGACAAGGAGCAACTGAGGATGAGACCATTTTGCATTTAACGCCTCGGAAAATCACAAACAGATGAACCAACAAGCATATAAAACTGATGTACGAAACTTCCGGAGACGCGGGACGGGGGCCTGTCGTTCCCTGTTCCCTCTCCTCTTCTACCACTCCGACCTTTGTGGAAGTCGAGCGCAGAGCCAAGCTCGCTTGGGCTATGCCGAGATGGAGCAAGGCGTGCGAGTCAAGCACCTCGGCTCCGCCAGCTGGATCACCGACTCCAACGGCAAACCCATCCAGCACCTGCAGTACCTCCCCTTTGGAGAGCCCTTCGTTGACCAGCGCACTGGCAACTATAGTGAGCGGTTTCGTTTCACCGGGAAAGAACGCGACGAGGAAACCGGCTATGGCTACTTCGGAGCGAGGTATATGGACCACGAGCTTATGACCATGTGGCTCAGCGTTGACCCGATGATGGACAAGTATCCGAGTGTCTCTCCATACAATTACTGTATGTGGAACCCAATCAGACTGGTGGATCCTGACGGGATGGCATGGAAAGACACAAATGGAACCGTCATTACCGACCATAGCAAAATCAAAGTTTATATTTTCTATGACCCAAAAGAATTCAAAGAGCAAAGCCTTCGAATGTACAATGAGGCCATTGAAAAATATGGACCGGGAAGTGCAGCATTAAGTGACGTAACCACAGAAGAGGAATTTGCTCAGGACTGGCACGACATGGCCGGAAACGATATTCGTGAAGTGGACTTAAACTATCATGGAACAAATCAGGCAATTCATCTGGATTACAGAAATGAGGAATATATCACATCAACGGGAGACGGAAAAACTAACAGGAGCGGGCTTAGCGGTCTTGACATAAAACAGCTACCGTCCATAAAGGGAAACATAAAAAACGCCCAGCTTAATATCAATTCATGCCACTCCAATAAAAGAGACAAGTACCTAAGAGGGTCAATTCAAACCTTGATGGAAGCGTTTTACAACTGTTTTGGATTCAGTTACGTAAGGGGTACTCGCCATGGAGTTACCTACGATTGGCTTACAGGACATCCGCGACCAGGTCATAACGGAAGGAATTTTCATCTTACATGGGAATTCTTGCCTGAAGTAAAAGTCAATACTAATTTCACTGAATATATTGGAACCAGACGATGAAAAAAATCTATATAATTTTAGGAATTGTAATTGCGCTCTTGGGGGCCTGTTGGGGGATATGCTATCATATCTTCCATGTCCGACATATGCCATTCCAATTTGTATGCACAATGGCGATGGTAGGGAATGATATTGCCCCATTAACTTTTTATGATGCACCGACAAAAGAGCGGTTCCTTTTTTGGGTATACGATCACCAGATATCCGACGGTTTACCCCCGTTAATTGAAAACCCAGACTTGAGTTCATTCGATTTTGAAAAGTATGATTATCTACTGTTCAAGGGCAAGAAATTGAAGGATCTTACTTATTCCCCATGGTTGACACACACAGAAGATGCCATCTGTAGCCACGAAGACGCAAGAACGCCACTAATATCAATTCTGGAGGATGCCTCGCTTGATACACTATACATTTATCGGATAGCCAAGACCGACAAATTCCGACCGGCAGGTCCCTGATTCCCGAACTTAGAATATGGGACAGGTCTCGTAATTAAACTGATAGATGAGACAAAATGGTTGTAAAAAAGGAATAGCGGAGGGACAGGTCAGTGACATCAGTGAAAAAATAGCAAAAAATTGAAGCAACCGGCACATAAAACCGACAATAAAACCCGCACTCACCCCATGCGGTTTGGGGGGTCGGCGTTTACGGGGAAAGAAAGAGACGTGGAAACCGGCTACGGATACTTCGGTGCGAGGTATATGGACCACGAGCTGATGACGATGTGGCTGAGCGTCGATCCGCTGGCGGATAAGTACCCGAGCATCAGCCCGTATGCCTATTGCGCATGGAACCCAATAAGACTAACCGATCCGAGTGGGGATAGCATACGCCTTAATGGCACAGAAGAACAAAGACAGAAGGTTGTAGAATATTTACATCAATACAGCAATTTGACCTTCCAGTATGACGATAAGGGTTACCTTACTCTGAATACCGATCTTCCTGGCTCGGAAATAAAGACTCGTACAGACCAATATATCGAGGAGATGGTTAACAATCACGAAAATATTTGTGTGCTTGAGATTATGAATACGGATCATGAAAAAATGCAGCCAGGGAACCCTACACTGTTTGGTGGTACTAGTGATTTACAACGAGATGACAAAGGGTTAATAACCCGCGTAGAAGGTGTACAATATATAAACATCAATAAGTTGGGTACATTCTGTGGAAGTAGCAATGAATCAAGGGAATATCCAGGAATAGTTATTTTGCATGAATTTTCGGAAGGGTTTGAAGGATGCAAATTGGCCAGACGATTCAATAGGAAGTTAAGAATGAATAACGATGATTATAGTTTGGCACATGCAAAAGCCAATGACCACTTCTGGGCTGAATTTGAGCGGGGCACCGATGGCGTGATAAACTTAAAATCCAGATACCTTAGGTAGTATTTGGTTTATACTTAAACCAACCGGAATATGAAAGGGAAAACAATTGTGACAATAGCCATTCTGTTTTGCAATCTTATTACAAGTTGCGGTAGACCGGAATATCTTTCCCGGGATAACTGCTATACCTGCTGGCCGATCATCTATAGTAACGATGAATATTCTGAGGGAGAGTTTGGCTATAAAAAAAGAGAATTGGACTCATTGTACAATGTATGGAAAATAGAATATCCCGGCATTGCTAACCCAAAGACCTTGAAGGGCAATTTTCGCGTTAAAGAAATATGGAATGAAAAAGACTTTGGGGTCGTTGTGTTTTTCTTGGATGACATGACGGATTCTCCTTTAAGTTGCAAACAAGTCATATCCTTAATGGGGAAGACTCATTATAAGGGTAAGACGCTCAAGGTTGGTGGGATTTATTATTTCGAACTGGAACCGCTCATCCCGATCTACACGTATGCTTCATCTGGACAAAAGACAGAGCAGTTGCTATTTGAGAATCGTTGGCTAATGGTGGAGCAGTTCTGCGGGGAAAACATATATTCATCTGTCAATCTCAACGGTGACAAATATGTTCGTATTCCAGACAAATAATAATAACGGCACTAGGGGCAGGCATCTGTTCAAAAGGGAAATGAATCAGAATCATTTATCACATAAAACCGAAGATGTAGGCTGCACTCAATATTTGAGGTTCTATCATCCCACTTTCACCGGGAAAGAGCGAGACGAGGAAACCGGCTACGGCTATTTTGGGGCAAGGTACATGGACCACGAGCTTTTGACCTCGTTCATCTCCGTCGACCGTTACGCAGATAAATATCCGTCCATTTCTCCCTATGCCTACTGCGCGTGGAATCCCGTTAGACTTACAGATCCGAGTGGTGACACAATTGTGATAAGCAATAACAGTGAAAGAATTGTATATCAAGCAGGCATGTCATATAATGGAAATGACAGTTTTATTGGTAAAACAATAGGCTATTTAAATGACATGTCAGGAACAGATGAAGGGAGAGTAGTGATAGATAAATTAATAGAATCTTCCAAAAGTTATACATATACATCATTAATTCCGTCGAAGGGGAAGGCTGCATTCAATGATAAAACATTGAATTTTGAGATGGGTAATGCGCTTAGTAATGATTATGCTCATGAAACATTTCATGCGTATCAATATGATTATGGTATGAGGGGCAAAACTGCAACTCGAGAAGTGGGGGCCAGATTGTTTGAAGCAATTATGTGCGATAAGATTCAACAATGGGGATTTCTTAATCCTACAACACCTCTTAAAGGAACCGGCTCAACCTATACTAAGAGTATAATGCATTTATTTCTTTGGGGATTTGATGCTGAGAATTATTCCAATGCATGTAATCTCTTTTTAGATCAATCGATGGCAGGACCAGAATATAAGAGCCTGGGTTACTCTACGGGACAAATACTAGCAGACCCTCCAATTAGAAAAATTCTAAACATCAATCAATCCTCCCTAAAAAATCAATGATTTATGACAAGAAAATTTTTTTTTATATGTTTCCTTGGATGTTTGGGAATGTATTGTCATGCTCAACAAGAAAAAATGAGTTTTGATACAATTCCAATAGCAGAAGAACACCATGTCCGCGACTTCACCCTTTACGCAGTCGTACCTAAAATGAAAGTAGGTCTTCATACGGAACAAGGATTAGGCTCATGTAGGGTCTATATACAGGTAGACGCTAAAATTGATGTTGACGAGAAAGGTGTGCTTCGTGACAAGCAAAACAATATTTCAACGATTACCATTCTTGCTATAAAGGATATAATGTCTGGACGGTATTGGTACAAAAAAGGCGATGAATCTGATATTATCACGACCACTTTGGTTGAAATGTTAACTTGTTATTTTCAAAATAAACTAAATCTAGTTAGTTATTATCTGTCGGGGCAATATGACATACCTACAGAAATGATCTATTTTTTCGTGGAGAACATACGGATGGAACAGGAAACAGCTGGTCCCAATGAAATGGATAAATAGAAAGTAGTAATCACTTGACCCCGCCAGTACATAAAACCACTCCGCAAAACCAAACAAAAACCATGCGGTTTCACTCCTTCGTTTTCACCGGGAAAGAACGCGATGAGGAAACAGGCTACGGATACTTTGGCGCAAGGTACATGGACCACGAACTGATGACTATGTGGCTGAGTGTCGACAGATACGCTGATAAATATCCATTCATATCTCCTTATGCATATTGTGCGTGGAATCCCATTAGATTGACTGATTCCAATGGTGACACAATAGATTCCGAAAGCCAGCAGTATGTCGATGAATTTAAAAACAAAACAAAACAGTTTATGGAGATTCACCCTCAACAACGTAAAGTTTACGAGAAAGCGTTAGCCGAGTTGTCGGCGTTGGAGAATTCTACTCAGATGTACCATATCGAAAAAGGAGGTGATTTCTTTTATGGCCAAGGTGGAGAAACTACATATGATTTGAGAAATAATAGAGTCAATATTGCTTTCCGAGACGGGTATGAGAATTTGGCTCATGAACTTGTGCATGCATTTCAGTTCGAAGATGGGAAAATGTCTTTTTCTATAAGTAATGGAAAATCAGGTGTTTTGTATGACTTAACAGATGAAAGAGATGCCTATGAGAGAGAGCGATTATACCACTACAATTTGCCGCGGACGCCTTCCGATGAGTGGATCACATCTGTTAATCCAGGTGTTCGCGGAGATAATCATGCACAATCAAGGACAATTGACACAAAAGACTTTTTACACGCTAACGTGGACATGACTTTCGGTGAAACGATGAAATTTCCGAGCGCTTTTACTCCAAAGCAAATCTTTAGAGAAAAAGGGCATACATATCTTGGGGGGACCGTCATCCGATAGTAAATTACAAAAAAATGAAAAAAACATTAATTAGTATAATCAAAGTTGTCATTCTATTGCTGAGCACTAATGCTGGATATGCACAGGATGGAATAATGTCAATATATAAGTACCAGTACAATGTGGGACAGAAATACATAACTTTCTTTCAAAATGGACGTTTCTGTTATATAGACGCTCCTAAAAACGTAATGGGTGGTGACTACCTGTACAAGGGACAAGGAAACTACTGTTTGAGAGATAGTTGTATGAGTTTTCTTGATGACGGGGACGCTGTATTATCTAAGTCTAATGAAAGGTTTATTATTGATGCAGATAGTATATCTTTGATTTTTTATTCTTTCAATGACAACGAATTTGAATGCCGTAACTATTTCACCCAAATAATAATAAATGCAAAAGACACATTCTTTTTTGAGTTTGGGGGGTGTCAGAATCTTCGCTACAATGATTCGGTTCAAACAATTGACTTTTTCTTTCCACCACACACATGGTTAAGATACGACACACACAATCCAACAAATACAAATTATATTGAATTTTATTTTATTTATTCATTTGACTACAATAGGGTATATTTAGGAGAAATAAATGCTATTATCGCGAATGATGGCGAACGCCTTATTTTGAATGAAGAGAAGTTCGACAGAGTCGATTCATTACCAAATGAATTAAAGTGTTATTTAATTAAAAATGATTAAATTGTATACTTGTGAGACTACAGTAAGATTGCCGCCCCGATAAAATAGGCCCAAAACAATCCGATGAGGTTTGAGAGAGGTAAATTCCGTACAAAAAATAGCATCTCTTATAACACCGGAAGAGCCAACCGCACTATTATGTTGTCAATCTGCCAAAGATGAGGGATAGGCGCTTCAAAGAATGGTTGTGGCGGCCATAGCTGGGGAGGGGAAGGAGCAAGGGAATGACTCATATTACAACATATAAGAAAAGATATTGAACTGTCAAGCACATAAAAAACCTATATTGAACCGCACAAAAAACATGTGGCTTCACACCGTCGTTTTCACCGGGAATGCACCCCGTAAGGCGAAGAGTGGTATGTCTGCCGATCTTGTAGAGACAATACTACTGAATAAAATCATATAAATTAAGCAACGCGACAACATTCGCCTCTGTCCACAAAGTTGGGGACTTTGAGGGGATCGGCTCACAAGTCCATGGACTTGTCCACAGGCCACGGCCACTTGCCTCATCAAGCTCGGAACCGGTGGCGCCATTGAAAACCACAGACTTTTTGCACATGTATTGTGACGGACATCACCCAATACGACTCTAATCCAACTCCGCCATAAAGAAAGATCTGTTGCCGAAACAAGGGGAAATGAACTAAGCTATTGCCACACCAAAGTCAGCTATGTTTTATAAGTATTGGAATTATTACTGACATGACGCCCGATAATTCCCATGGCGTCGTATATCCCACGGCGCTTGATTTTGACACTGGACGAGCATCACAACGGCTTGCCCATTAGTGAACAGTGCACGTCGGGATTGTCGGTATCGGTGCGCATATAGCTCGCATCGGAGCGATTGGCCACATGGAACGGCAGCGTGTCGGAGCCATTGCCGGAGGACCATACGGCTTGCAGCAGGCCCATCAGCTGGATCCATCCAGAGTTGCCATCACGACGTCCGACGACAGTGAGCGTATAGGTGGTATCGCCACGCAGAGCAGCACCGTAATAGAGACATCGGTAATGGTCGACTGTCAGCGAGGTGTCGCAGCGTTCAAAGCGGCGAACGAGGCTTCGGTAGCGGTATTCGCCGAACCAACGGCGCGTCTCCTTCTTTATGCGCTCGTAGTTGGGCGGCACAGGCTTGGGGTTATCCTGCGCCTGCAAATCATGGATGCCAATAGCGTAAAAAACTATCAGCAAAAGCCTTATCACGAAAAAACATCTCGATTCCATTGTCATTTCTTTTTGCAAATATACGTTTTTTTCCCATCTGCACAGAAACCGTCCTGAACATATATTACAAGAATTTTGCCAAAAAACAGCAAAACGACGCTGACAAATTGCATTTTTGACATTATTTCAATAATAATAAACTGCGCGTCTCAGGCACGCCACAGTACAACTGGGTACAATTACCGAACCTCCACGTGATCATTTTTTTCAAAAAAAACGCCCATTCTCTCAATATACTATAACAAAGCATGTAATGATTTGATTATCAATCATAATATACACAAAAATCATTCTCAACAACCAGACAAGCATCACATTTTCTGTACACCCCTTCCCTATCTTCTTTTCCTGTTCAGTTTCGGAAAGAATTCAGAGGGGATTGAAGGGCTCAGGATGTGAATATTTTATGCGATGCATAAGCATTGGCATTTTTTTTGTATTTTTGCAGCATGAAAAAGGGAAATGAAACGAAGCCCAGGATAGGCCTTTTCGGTCGGCGAAATGTAGGCAAGAGCACGATGGTGAACTGGCTGACAGGACAGCAGATTGCCATTGTGAGCGACACGGCCGGCACCACCACCGACCCAGTGCGCAAAAGCATGGAAATCGGCGGCATCGGTCCCGTGGTGCTGATCGACACGGCCGGCATCGACGACGAAGGCGAGCTGGGCCAGATGCGCGTGCAGAAAAGCATGGCGGCGCTGGCCGAAGTGGACCTGGCGCTGCTGCTCTACACCGAAGGCTGCTACGGCGAGCCTGAGGAGATGGTGGAGCGCTGGTGCACGGAGCACGGCACGGCGTTGCTCAAGGTGCGCACCAAGTCTGCCCCACTCGACAAGGAGGAGCTGATACAGCGGATAAAGGAGGCCCTGCCGGAAAGCGCCTACCACGGACAGAGCCTTCTTGGTGACATTCTGCACCAAGGTGACACGGTGGTGCTGGTGACGCCTATCGACAGCTCCGCCCCCGAGGGCAGGATGATCTTGCCCCAGGTGCAGGTGCTGCGCGACCTGATGGACATCCACGCGCAGGCTTTCTTCTGCCAGCCGGAGGAACTGCCGTCGACACTGGCGGCGCTGAAAGAACCTCCTGCACTGGTGGTGACCGACAGCCAGGCCTTCAAACAGGTGGCATCGGTGGTGCCCGAGGAGGTGCCGCTCACCTCGTTCAGCGTGGTGCTAGCCCGTCAGAAAGGGCTTTTCAAGGAGTATCTGGAAGGCACCCGCAAGATTGCCGACCTGAAGGACGGCGACCGCGTGCTGCTGCTCGAGAGCTGCACGCACAACGTCACCTGCGAGGACATCGGGCGCGTGAAGCTGCCGGCGGCGCTGTGCAAGGCCACTGGCAAGGAGCTGCAGTGCGAGGTGATCGGTGGCCAGTCGCCACTACCCTCCGACCTGAATCGCTATGCGCTGGTGATCCAGTGCGGCGGCTGCGTCATCACACGGCAGCAGGTGCGGGCCCGGCTATTGCCTGCCCTCGAAGCCGGCGTGCCGGTGAGCAACTATGGTCTGGCCATGGCTTGGTGCAATGGCATATTCAATCGCGCCATTGCAATATTCCAAAATACAGAAAGAAAATAACAGATCACAAATATGAACAACAACAAGAAATTCATCATTGCCATCAACCGTGAAGCCGCTTCAGGCGGCAAAGCAGTGGCTGAAAAGCTGGGCGAGATGCTCGGCGTCAACGTCTACACCAAAGCAGCCCTCAAGGGGCTGATCGAACACTTCAACCTCAGCGAGGAAGAGATCGAACGCCTGCGCTCTCGCAAACAGAGCTGGTGGGACGAAGTGTGCCAGTTCAACCGTCAATTCGCTGCAGCAGCAACCGAATATGAGGTCAACCACGAGGTGACGCCTAAGCAGGTATACCACATGGAGGCGCAACTGCTCAAGGAGATTGCCGCACGTGAATCGTGCATCATCGTGGGTCGCGCTGCTTTCCACATATTCAAGGATGATCCGTCGGCCAAGAAACTCTTCTTCATCGCCGACCGCGACGTGCGTATTGCCAACATGAAAGCCAAAAAAGGCGTCGACGACCAAGAGGCCGGACGCATCATCGACGAAATCGACAAACAGCGCGAAAAGTTCACCAAGAGCATCGTCGGCGTGTCGCGCTACGATTGCCGCAACTACGACCTTGTGTGGAACATCTCGCACCTGGATCCCGACACGGTGGCCGGCATCCTGGCCGCCAGGGTCAAAGAAGAAACACAAATCTGAACAGCCATGACAGACCCCAACCCCCTACCGAAGCTTTCCTTCATAGTGGCAGTGGCCCAGAACGGAGCCATCGGCAAGAACAACGACCTGCTGTGGCACCTCGGCAGCGACCTGAAGCGGTTCAAGCAGCTCACGATGGGTCACCCCGTGGTAATGGGCCGCCGCACGTGGGACTCGTTGCCCAAGAAGCCCCTTCCGGGACGACAGAACATTGTGATGACCAACAACCCCGATTTCGCAGCCGAGGGCGCCACGGTGGTGCATAGCGTCAACGGCCTGTTCAAAGCGCTGAAAGGGTGCGACGGGGAGGTGTTCGTCATGGGTGGCGCCGCCATTTACGAGACGTTGCTCCCGTTCGCCAACCGACTGTATATCACACGCGTATACCGCGACTATGAGGCCGACGTGTACTTCCCGACCATCGACATGTCGGAGTTCTCGCTGGTGAAGTTCGGCGAGCCGTTGCACGACGAGACAAGCGGTCTGGACTACGCCTACGAGGAATACGAAAGGAAGTTCAGGATATGAACGAGGTATCCATTATCAATATCGGCGACGAACTGCTGCTGGGGCAGGTGGTCAACACCAACGCTTCGACGATGTCGAAAATGCTCACCGGGGCAGGTTTCGATGTAGCCAACGTCACGGTGGTGGGCGACGTCCGTGAAGACATCGAGCGAAGTCTTGACCAGGCCATTCCGCACAGCGACATCGTGCTGGTCACCGGCGGCCTCGGCCCCACCAAGGACGACATCACGAAGAAACTCATCTGCGACTATTTCCACTCCGAGCTAGTGGAGAGCGAGGTGGCGCTCGAGAACGTGAAGCGCATCTTCGCCAGCCGCGGCTACGAGCTGACGCCCGTCAACCGCGCACAGGCATTGGTACCGCGCTGCTGTGAGGTGCTCAACAACGACCTTGGCACCGCCCCCTGCATGTGGATCAAGCACGGCGACGGCATCCTCGTGTCGCTGCCGGGCGTGCCCTTCGAGATGGAGTGGCTGATGCGCAACCGCGTCATTCCCAAGCTGCAAGAGGAGCTCCACACCGACTGCATCATCAACAAGAACATACTGACGCAGGGCATCGGCGAGAGCTTTCTCTCCGACCTCATCGAGCCGTGGGAGCTGAAACTTCCGGAATGCATACGGCTGGCCTACCTGCCTTCGGCCGGGCTCACCAAGCTGCGGCTCACCGCCCGCGGCCGGCACGAGGAGGCCGATAAGCTTCGCAAGGCCGTCGACGAAGCTGTCGAAGGGCTGTACAAGATTGCAGGCCAATACATTGTCGGTGAGGATTGCGAAACGCTGGACGAGCTGGTGCACAAGACGCTCATCGAACGCCACCTGACGCTGGCCACCGCCGAAAGCTGCACCGGAGGCAACATCGCGCGTCTGCTCACAGCGCAGGCCGGCGCCTCGGCCTACTTCCGTGGCGGCGTGGTGGCCTACAGCAACGAGGTGAAAGAGTCTCTCCTCGGTGTGCGGCACGAGACCCTTGCGGAGCATGGTGCTGTCAGCGAGGAGACGGTTCGCGAGATGGCCGAAGGGGTGCGCAAGCGCCTCGGGTCCGATCTGGCCATCGCCACCACCGGCATCGCCGGCCCCGACGGCGGCACCCCGGAAAAGCCCGTCGGCACCGTGTGGATTGCTGTCGCCGACGCCTCCCATACCGAAGCCCGACTGCTGCAGTTCGGAGCCAATCGTCGCCAGCAGAACATCGACCGCAGCACCAACCAAGCCTTCGCCATGCTAATACGACTGATATGCCAAAAGCACTGATCACCATACTGCTGCTCATCGTCAGCAACATCTTCATGACCTTCGCCTGGTATGGCAACCTCAAGCTCACCGAACTGAAGATCAACACCAGCTGGCCGCTGATACTCATCATCCTCACCTCGTGGGGCGTGGCCTTCTTCGAGTACTCGTTCATGATTCCGGCCAACCGCATCGGCAGCCAGATCAATGGGGGGCCCTTCTCGCTGATGCAGCTCAAGATACTGGCCGAGTGCATCTCGCTGACGGTCTTCACCATCATCGTGGCCACCGTCTTCAAGAGCGAACCCATCCGCTGGAACCACCTCGTCAGCTTCGTCTTCATCCTGCTGGCCGTGTTCTTCGCCTTCTGGAAAACAAAATAAAATGAGAAAGTTATATTTGTTACTGCTGCCGCTATTGTGGGCAGCCTGCTCAACGAAACCCGACACGGTGGAGCTGACCGACTGGCAGTTTGAATACAACGGCAAGTGGTATCCGGCGACGGTGCCGGGATTCATCCACACCGACCTGATGGCCAACGGTCTCATCCCCGACCCCTACTACGGCACCAACGAGGACAGCGTGCAATGGGTGGGCGACAGCGTGTGGCACTACAGCACCACCATCCGGAAAAGCGACCTGCCCAAGGGCGACACTCTTTGGTTAGTATTCGATGGCCTTGCCGGACAAGCATCCATTGTCATCAACGGAGAAATCATCGAAGCAATGGACAATATGTTCTGCCAGTACATATTCCCCGTCTCCGACTTCCTGCTTGGGCTGGACAACAGCATGCTCCATATTGGTCTGTCCTTCTGGCCTGTCACCAATACACGCCACGACGAAGAATGCAAATCCCTTCCAAGCGATTCTCTCAAAGAATCCTGGTACGGTATTCCACTCCCTGAACGCCGCGCTTTCACCCGCATGGCGCCCTACCAGCAGGGCTGGGACTGGGGCCCGAAACTGACCACCTGCGGCATCTGGAAACCGGTACACATCACCAACAAGCGTCCCGTAGGGGCGTACCCCAGTGTACGCCAGCACTACGACAAGGATATCCCCCCTCAAACAGGCAACATCACACTACGACAGGATAAAGACTCCATCGGCCAGAGCTTCACCTTCTACCACGACGGCAAGCCCATCTTCATCAAAGGCGCCAACTGGATACCCATACATTCGTTCCCCGTGCTGGACAGCGCCAACCCCGAAGGGGAACTGAGCACCGATAATAATAAAACAATTGCAGCGAAGAACCGCGCCCGCTACCGCCACCTGCTCTGCTCGGCCAAGGAGGCCGGCTTCAACATGCTGCGCGTCTGGGGCGGCGGCATCTACGAACACGACTACTTCTACGACCTCTGCGACTCGCTGGACCTCATGGTGTGGCAGGACTTCATCTTCGCCGGCTCGCCCTATCCCGACAACGCGGAGATGCTGAGCAGCATCGACCGCGAGGCGCGGCAACAGGTGGCCCGCCTGGCGAAGCACCCCTGCATCGTCCTCTGGTGCGGCAACAACGAGGTGAAGAACGGATGGGAAGACTGGGGCTGGCAGGGCCAGTTCAACTGGACGCCCGAGCAGCGCGCCCGTCTGGAGAAGGCCATGGACACCATCTTCGGCTACTCCAGCACGACGAGCAACACCAGCTCCACCAGCATCCTGGCCAAAGCCGTCCGCGACTGCGACCCACTGCAGCGCCCCTACATCACCACCTCGCCGCTCTACGGCTGGGGTCACCCCGAGTGCACCACCCACGGCGACAGCCACTATTGGGGCGTATGGTGGGGCGAGATGCCCTTCGAGGTCTACAAGGAAAAGACCGGCCGCTTCATGTCCGAATACGGCTTCCAGAGCTACCCCATGATGAGCACCATCCGCCAGTTCTGCCCCGAAGACCAGCTCTCCATCGACTCCCCCACCCTGCGCAACCACCAGAAGCACAGCCGCGGCCGCGAGATAATAGACAAAGCCATGCAGCGTTACTACGGCTTCGACAGCCGCACCCTCGGTCTTGAGGACTACGCCTACGTCAGCCAGCTGCTCCAAGCCTGGGGCGTGGGCTACGGCATCCTCTGCCACCTCACCGACCCGCGCTGCAGCGGCACCCTCTACTGGCAGCTCAACGACTGCTGGCCGGTGGCTTCGTGGAGCAGCATCGACTACTACGGCAACTGGAAAGCCCTCCACTACCGCGCACAATCCCTTTTTGCCGACGACGTGGACCTAAAGCGCTGGGAACAATACTACAGCGTCTACCCCAAAGACCGCGCCTATCCCGACCCGCACTACAATGTGTCACAAGCCTGGCAGACTGACGGCAGCCTGGTGGTCAGCATCAAAGCCGAAACCGACCTCTACGACCTATACATCGACACCGACCCGCACATCGACGGCCACTTCACCCGCAACTTCGTCGACCTTCCTGCAGGCCAGAAGCTGCGCACCGTCTTCATCCCCGCCGACCCCAAGGCCGACGTCAGCAACGTAAAGATAAAAATAAAGACCCTGAACGAGATCTATTTCTATAGCGGCAAATAAATCACCTTCTTTGTCTCGAAATACTCCTCCTCGAACCACTCGCTGATATCCCATATCCGCACCTTGTGGCGGAAGGTGAACAGCTCGTTCTTCAGGTCGCCGCCCTTCAGGTAGAGAATGCCGTTGCGGAGCGGATTGTACTGCGACTTGGATATCTTCTTCTTCACCCAGGGCACAAACTCGCCCAGCGTAGTCACAGCGCGCGACACCACAAAGTCGTACTCCCCGTCCAGCTGCTCGGCCCTGATCTGCATGGCCTTCGCATTGGCAAGACCCACGCGTTCGATCACGTCGTTCACCACCTTGATCTTCTTCCCGATCGAATCAATCAAAGTGAACCTGGCATCAGGAAACATAATCGCCAGCGGCACACCGGGAAAGCCGCCGCCGGTGCCCACATCAAGCACTTCGCTCATCGGCGCAAACTGCATCGCCTTGGCGATAGCCAGCGAATGCAGCACATGGTGCTCGTAGAAATGCTCCATATCCTTGCGCGAAATGACGTTGATCTGCGCATTCCACTCCTCGTAGAGCGGCAACAATGCCTCGAACTGCTCCTTCTGCCGGTCGGTCAGCGTGGGGAAATACTTGTTGATAATATCCATATCCGATCCTGTATCCAAAACTGAAAAAGCAGGGGTTTGCCATGCTCACCCCTGCCTATTGCCTTTCGCCCCTTCGGGCTCCTAATTGTCATTAACGAAATCTGAAACCAACATTCAGAATCCTACAAATACGCCTTCAGGTGCTTGCTCTTGCTGCTGCTCTTCAGGCGCTTGATGCCCTTCTCCTTGATCTGGCGCACACGCTCGCGGGTAAGGTTGAACTTCATCGCAATCTCGTCCAGACTCAGCGGATGCGGCAGGCCAATACCGAAATACATCTTGATCACCTCACGCTCGTACTCCGTCAGCGTCGACAGGCAGCGCTCGATCTCCTGCGACAGGCTCTCCTGCATCAGCTTGCTGTCGGTGGGCGGCGTATCCTCGTTGGGCAACACATCGACAAAGTTCACATCCTCGTCGCTCGCCAACGGCGCGTCGATACTCACGTGGCGGCCGCTGATGCCCATGATGGCCTTGATCTTGTCCTCCGGGATATCCAGCAGGTCGGCCAACTCCTCCTCTGAAGGAGGACGCTCCAACTGCTGTTCAAGCTTCGAAATCTCCTTCTTCAGCTTGTTCAGCGCACCCAGCTGGTTCGACGGCAGACGCACAATGCGCGAATTCTCGGCAATGGCCTGCAGGATGCTCTGGCGGATCCACCACACAGCATAGGAGATGAACTTGAAGCCGCGCGTCTCGTCGAAACGCTTGGCAGCCTTGATCAGGCCCACATTGCCCTCATTGATCAAGTCGGGCAGGCTGAGACCCTGGTTCTGATACTGCTTCGCCACCGACACCACGAACCTCAGGTTCGCTTTCGTCAGGCGCTCCAGCGCCTCCTGGTCACCTTGCTTGATACGCTGAGCCAAATGCACCTCCTGCTCCGGAGTGAGCAACTCCTCGCTGCAGATATCCTGCAAATACTTGTCCAGCGACTTGATATCGCGGTTAGTAATCGAATGTGTAATCTTCAGTTGTCTCATACTGCACCTGTTAATAAAACCACAATTGGATAATTCAAATAACGCAGAAGTTCAGAAAATGTTACATCATTCTTCAATTTTTTTTCATTCCCATGCATCGCCCTCATTTTCAACTCACAATGCCTCCCGCCCCGCCCTTCCGCCCCAAACCCGTGCCGTCGGGCCATCTCCCTACCAACTCCCTACCAACTCCCTATCATCTCCTACCACAGTAGGAGTTGGTAAGGCGTTGGGAGGTGATTGACAGGGAGTTAGGCCGCAGAATGCACGCACTGTGGGTTATTATATGCAAAACAGGTTGGGTATCAGATTGTTAGTGTAATGATTGGGAACATCACAGAAAAATATGTCAAGGCGGGGGATTTTTCCTCATGGATATGTAGTACTTTTGCAATCAGAAACAGGAACACACAAAAATAGTCGCACGGCACAATAAATAGAGTGCTACAGCGTTATAAAGGACAGAAAAAAAACAACAATAATAAAACAATACACATTATGAAGAAATTCATCGCCCCCCTGCTGATGGTTCTTGTCGCTGGCGTGATGGCCACTTCATGCGGCAGAGAGCCCGTCTTGATCGAAAGCGTGCACACCAGCGTGCTGAACCAGGAAGTGAAATGGACCGACTGGATGAAAGGCAGCGACCACCTGTATGCCACTTTCGAGTGGCCCGCACTGACGCAGAATGTGCTGCGCTATGGCTCGGTGACGGCCTACACCTACTACAACGACATCCAGGTGCCCCTGCCGCATGTCATCCCCATCTACTACACCATTGATGGCGAAGAGGTGGTGGTGCCGGAGAACCTCCGCTATGAGATTGAAGAAGGCAAAATCACCTTCGTGATGCAGGATCTTGACGGATTCATTCCCGAAGGCATCGAAAATTCAGCGCCGATCAACTTCCGCGTGGTGGCTACTGTCCCTGTCGAATACATTCTCGACAAATAGGCCAGTCTTCACCAAAGCGACAAAGACAAAAAAAGAAGGGCATCCCGACGGGTGCCCTTCTTTCTGTTTTGCATCATCACATCTGGTGCGACCGCTTGTAGGCTTTGAGGGTGTTTTCAAGCAGCGACACGATGGTCAGCGGTCCCACGCCGCCGGGCACAGGTGTCACCCAGCTGCAGAGGGGGTCGACTTCGGAATGCTTCACGTCGCCGATCACGCGGTAGCCGTTTTTCTTCGAGGCGTCGGGCACACGGTGGATGCCGACATCGACCACCACGGCACCGGGCTTGACCATGTCGGCGGTGATGAATTCGGGCTTGCCGATGGCCACCACCAGAATGTCGGCCTGGAGGGTGATTTCTTTCAGGTTGCGCGTGCGGCTGTGGCAAAGGGTCACGGTGCAGTTGGCGGATTTCTTGTTGCGGCTCAGCAGGTTGGCCACAGGAGTGCCGACGATGTTGGAGCGTCCCACCACGACGCAGTGCTTGCCCTCGGTCTCGATGCCGTAGCGTTCGAGCAAGGTGCAGATACCCATCGGGGTGGCCGGGGTGAAGCAGTCCTCGCCCAGCACCATGCGGCCGATGTTGTAGGGTGTGAAACCGTCGACATCCTTTTTGGGCGAGATGGCGTTGACCACCTTCTGCTCGTTGATGTGCTTGGGCAGGGGCAGTTGGACGATGAAGCCGTCGATGTCGGAATCGTTGTTGAGGAATTCGATGGTTTCGAGCAGCTGTTGCTCGCTGGTGGTCTCGGACATGCGGTAGACCGACGAGGTGAAGCCGACCTCGTGGCTGGATTTCTCCTTGTTGGCGACATACGTCATGCTGGCACCGTCGGTGCCCACGATTACGGCTGCCAGATGCGGTGCGCGGTGGCCCTGTTCAGTCAGGTGGCGCACTTCGTTGGCTATTTCATCTTTGATTTGCAGGGCGGTAGCCTTGCCGTCTAACAGTTGATACATATTGCGGTTTGGGGTTTGGTCTGATTATCTGCGTTTGCGGATGGGCATCTTGGTGTTGCCCTTCGACACCATTTTCATCATCTTGCGGGTGTCGTCGAACTGTTTGAGGAAGCGGTTGAGTTCCTGAATGGAGCGGCCGCTGCCGGCAGCGATGCGCTGCTTGCGGCTGCCGTTGAGGCACTGGGGGTTGCGACGCTCATAGGGGGTCATCGAGCCGATGATGGCCTCGATGGGTTTGAAGGCATCGTCGCTGATCTCCACGTTTTTGGTCAGTTTGTCCATGCCGGGGATCATGCCCACCAAGTCTTTCATCGAGCCCATCTTCTTGATTTGGGCTATCTGCGACAGAAAATCCTCAAAATTGTATTCGTTGTGGATGAGTTTCTTCTGGATCTTGCGCGCCTCGGCCTCGTCGTACTGCTCCTGGGCACGCTCCACAAGGCTGACCACATCGCCCATGCCGAGGATGCGGTTGGCCATACGGTCGGGATGGAACACGTCGAGGGCATCCATCTTCTCGCCCACGCCGACGAACTTGATGGGTTTTTCGACGGTGTAGCGGATGGTGAGGGCCGCACCGCCACGAGTGTCGCCATCGAGTTTGGTGAGCACCACGCCATCGTAATCGATGCGGTCGTTGAAGGCCTTGGCGGTGTTGACGGCGTCCTGACCGGTCATCGAGTCGACGACAAAGAGGGTTTCCTGGGGCTGCAGCTCACGCTTGAGGGCGGATATCTCGTTCATCATATCCTCGTCGACAGCCAGACGACCGGCGGTGTCGACGATGACCACATTGACGCCTTTCTGCCGGGCCTCGGCGATGGCGTTGCGGGCAATCTTGACAGGGTTGTTGTTGCCCTCTTCGGTGTAGACGGGCACCTGTATCTGCTGGCCGAGGGTCTGCAGCTGGCTGATGGCGGCGGGACGGTAGACGTCGCCGGCCACAAGCATCACGTTTTTGGCGCGCTTGTTTTTCAGATGGTAGGCCAGCTTGGCCGAGAAGGTGGTCTTACCGGAGCCTTGGAGACCGGCGATGAGGATGACTGCGGGGTTGCCTTTGATGTTGATGTCGACGGCCGTAGATCCCATAAGCTCGGTGAGCTTCTCATGGACGATCTTCACCATCAGCTGGCCAGGTTCGATGCTCTGGATCACATTGCGGCCCATGGCCTCGGCCTTCACCTTGTCGGTGAACTCCTTGGCTATCGGATAACTCACATCGGCGTCGAGCAGCGCTTTGCGCACCTCTTTCACGGTCTCGGCCACGTTGATATCGGTGATCGACCCTTTGCCGCGCAAAGTATGTAACGCTTTCTCTATCTTGCTACTAAGATTCTCAAACATAGGATAAGGCTCATTATTATTCCGCTGCAAAGATACGAAAAAAATATTGAAATTTTGCACATTAGGCAATAATACATCCAAAAAAGACGATTTCGCATCCCCTTGGTGTGCGATACAATAAAGAGGCACTGGATTCGTTATTGAGGCATGATGACCATAAGACACGCCACGGCGGCCGACACCGACGGGCAGTTGGAGATGTTCGACCATTCGCGCCGTATGATGCGGCAGTCGGGGAACACCACACAATGGGTGGGCTACCCCACAGCTGCACAACTGGAGGCTGACCGCGCACGGAGTGCTTCGATGCTGATCGAGGACGCAAAGGGTCGTCCTGTCGGCACCTTTGCCCTGGTGCCGGGCGATGAGCCGACGTATGCTGTCATCGAACACGGTCGTTGGATCGACACCAAAACGCCTTATGCCACAGTGCACCGCCTGGCCAAGATGCCGGGCCACCGCCAGATTGCCTCGGCGGCATTCCACTACGCCAAACAGCAATACACCCACTTACGGGCCGACACGCACGAGAGCAACAAGGCGCTGCAGCATATCCTGGAGATGGAAGGCTTTGTGGAATGCGGCATCGTGTATATGAACGACGGCACCGAAAGGCTGGCCTATGAATGGTGGCGGTGGGACGAGGTGGATCCAAGCCTGCAGGCCTATGTGGAGCGACGCATCATGCCGCTCTACGACAGCTTCGACGCTGCGCACCAGCGCACCCATGCCCGCCGCGTGATAGCCCGCGCGATGATGATGTGCCGCGGCACGGATGCCTTACGTCCCGACGTGGTGTACGCAGCGGCTGCGATGCACGACATAGGCCTGGTGGCCGGACGCGAAGAGCATCATCTGGTGTCGGGACGGATGATACGCCGACGCCATGCGCTGCGACGCTGGTTCAGCGGTGAAGAGATAGAGACTATAGCCCAAGCGGCCGAAGACCACCGCGCTTCGGCAAAGGCGACGCCCCGATCGTGGCTGGGATGCATCATTGCCGAAGCCGACCGCGACGTGGAGCCGGAAACCATCGTGCGCCGAACGGTGGAATATGGCATCAGCCACTACCCTACCCTCGACCGTGAAGGACACTGGCAGCGGACACTGGAGCATCTCGACGAGAAGTATTCCGAAAAAGGATACATACAACTCTGGATGCCGGACTCACCCAATGCCGCCCCCTTGCGCGAACTGCGCGAACTGATCGGCGACCACGAGCGCCTGCGGCATCTGTTCGACACCATTTTTGACAAAACCTCAATAAGATAAACAAGAAGCGACCATGAACACTTTCCTCATCGTGATTGCGTTTCTCTGCCTCGTGATAGGCGTGATAGGATCGGTGGCCCCCGGACTGCCCGGACCGCCCGTCAGCTGGGTGGGCCTGCTGCTGGCCTCAATATCCACAATAGCTCCCTCCAGCGCGACGATGCTGATTGTGGCGGCTGTGATAGCCGCAATCATCACCGTGCTCGACTATGTGGTGCCGTCGATGAGCACCAAGCGGTTCGGCGGATCGAAATATGGCATCTGGGGTTGCAACATCGGGTTGGTGGTGTCGCTGTTCGGACTCCCCTTTGGCCCGCAAGGGCTGCTGGGAGTGGTGTTCTGGCCCTTCATCGGAGCCTTCGTGGGCGAATACCTGAAGATGCGCGACATGCGGCCATCGCTGCGCGCCGCCTTCGGTGCCTTCATAGGTTTTCTGTCGGGCACCCTGATGAAGGTGGTCTACTGCGTGGCGCTGCTGGTGATCGTCATCATCAAGGTGGTCTAGGCCCCCTCTACCTGAAGCAGCGAACGGACAGGCGCAATCGTCTCCAGCAGCTGGCGGCCCTTCAAGTCGGGCAACTCCACAAGGAATACAAATTCTTTAACACGCACCTTTTTCCCGTCGACCAACTCGTTTTGAAGCGATTGGGCAATACCCATAGCGGTGCCTCCGGTGGCAAGAAGATCATCCAAAAGGGTGAGTTCGATGCAGTCGCCTGTAGGGACGGCCGCGGCAAGGTCGCTCAGACGATAATACACCTCGTCCGATCCGTACTCCTTCTCGATAGTCACTTTGCGCAGGTCGCCTTCGGCATAAGGCAACTTGCCTTTCTTCCGAATGGGCACCACGGTGTCCACATGGTCGGAAACCGTCAGCAACGGAGCCGAAAACAGGAAGCCCCGCGCCTCGACCGTGGCCACGTTGGGAGCGGTGCACATCTCGTCGATGGCACAAATCGCCTGACGGAACACGGCTTTGTCATGCAAGAAAGGCAACACATCGATAAAATCAATGCCAGGCTTAGGAAAATCGGGGTAGTGCTTTACTATATCTTCATACATCGGTATCAGTTTTTAATCATAATGCCCACACGAGCAGACCGCCACAGATGACGACACCCGTAACGATCAGGTCGACAAGGCAGTAACCCATTATATCTTTGGCATTGAGCTTGGCGATAGCCAAAGCCGGCAACGCCCAAAAAGGCTGGATAAGATTGGTCCACGCATCGCCCCAAGCGATGGCGATGCCGGTAAGGCCGGCATCAACGCCCAGATCGGCACCGGCCGAGAACATGATCGGAGCCTGGATGGCCCAATGGCCTCCGCCTGAAGGCACGAAGAGATTCAGCAGCGCGGCACAAAGGAAGGTAAGCAACGGATAGGTGGTGGGGGTGGACAGGCGGATGCAGGCGTCGCTGATGACTGTGCCAAGACAGATGCCGCTGGCTCCGATGCCGGTGATGATGCCCATGATGCCCGCATAGAACGGAAACTGCAGGATGATGCCGGCAGCGCCTGTGGTGGCCTTGCCGAATGCATGCACATAGTGCACCGGGGTGCCGTGCAGCAGCAATCCCAGTGCCAGAAAGATCATGATGACGGTGCCAAGGTCGAGCGATCCACCGCGGAACATCAGCTTGACCACCAAATAAGCTATCATCAGCAGCGCAATGATCCAGGTGAGCCATCGGCTGTTTTCCATACGCTGGGCCGGTGTCCATGCCTTGCGTTCCTCTTTGGTGAAACGGTGGTGCATGGGCGCATCGTCGGCGATGAGCGCCGGGTCGACGATAAACACATCTTTCTTGGGATGCATCAGCGTGTTGGCCACGGTGATGGCCACGATGGTCAGCAGCACCATGACGATATTGTGCGGGTCGAGAATGGTTTGCGAAACCGGCACTGGCGCCACTAAGGCGCCGTTGGTGGCCTGCGCCAATGCCTCGCCAGGGGTAGCCATGGTGAGCGGTATGGAACCGGAAATGCCGGCGTGCCACACAACAAATCCGCTATATGCCGAAGCGATGAGCAGGCGATAGTCGACCCCTTTCGTCTGACGGGCTATTTCTTTGGCGAAAACCACGCCGACAATGAGTCCGAAGCCCCAGTTGAGCCAACAGGCCACGGCCGAGACCACCGTCACCAAGGCAATGGCGCCGGCGGGGCTCTTGGGCATCCGGGCCAACGCCGCTATGCCACGCTTGACAGCAGGGGCCGCAGCCAATGCCGAACCGCTGACCAGCACCAGTGCCATCTGCATGGCGAAAGCCAGCAGGTTCCATACTCCCCCTCCCCAGTGCTCTACCACCTCAACAGGGGTCTGATGGCAGATAGGCATGGCCAAGATGGCCGCCACAAAGGTGAGCAGGATGGCGAAGATGAAAGGCTCGGGTAACCAACGCTGGACCAGCCGCACGCAGAATTTGATCATCGTCTTGCTACTGTTCGAAGTTCATCAGCCAACGGATCTTGGCGGGTATATCGACATTTTCCTGAATGCCGGAGAAATAGTTGGCACCGGGACCATAGGCAAACACAGGCACCATCACGCCCGTGTGGCTGCCCCAAAGGAAGCGCACCTCGTTGGTGCCCTTGTCGATGTCGCCGCTGGGCAGGGTCACGCCTCCTGTCTCGTGGTCGGCGGTGACCACCACCAGCGTGTGGCCGTCGCGCTCGGCAAAGTCGAGCACAGCGTTGAGCATCGACTCAAAGTCGGCCAACTCGGCACGCAAATATGCCGTGTCATTATTGTGGCAGGCCCAGTCGATTTGCGAGCCTTCGATCATCAGCGCGAAGCCTTCCTTGTTGCGGCCGAGCATGGATATGGCCTTCTTGGCGCCGCGGGTCAGCATGTCGCCTCGTGCGGGAGCCGTCAGCGGGTCGCCCTCGAAGAGCAGCGCCACCATGCGGTCGCCGGCATAGGCATCCATCGTGTCGATGTCGTAGGTGACCATATACCCGCGGCTGTGCAGCGTGTCGAGAGGGGCAAGGCCGTCCTTGCGGTTGGCGGGGAAGAAGTTCGAACGTCCGCCGCCGATCATCACACTATGGGCGCACTGGGCCATCTGGATACTCAGCGTGTCGTACATCTTGCGGTAGGGCACATGGCCATAGGTGGAGGCTGGCGTGGCGTCGAGCACGTTGCTGGTGACCACAAAACCTGTCGACATGCCGGCTTTGACGGCATCGTCGAATATGGTATTGTAGCGGGCCGAATCGGGACCCCAGTTCACGTGATAGTTGTCCACTTTCTTGCCTGTGGTGAGGGCGGTGCCACCGGCCGCCGAGTCGGTGCGGTAGTGGTTGCGCGAATATGTGCGCGAAAAGCCGCTATAGGGGAAGCGCAGGAAAGCCGAATTGTTCTCCCGCTGCGCCACCACCGAGGCGTAGACCTGGGGCACGCCCATGCCGTCGCCTATGATGAAGATGAGGTTCTGCGGTATCTCGGGCTCGTCCGACACCATCGGGCGTTCCTGGGCGTCCATATAGGCCAGCATCTCGTCGATGTCGGCCGTAATCTCCATCATGCTGCCGCAGCCCGTCATCAAGGCCATCGATGCCGCCACGGCCAGCGTCGTCATTCTCTTCTTCATTCTATTCCACATTGATCAGATAGTAGTTTTTCTTTCCCTTCTGGACAAGGATGCATCCGCAGCTGAGGATATCGGCAGGCGTCAGCTGGCAGCCGTCGGCCACCTTCTGCTTGTTCACCGAGATGCTGTTCTGCTTCAGCTCGCGGCGTATCTCGCCCTTCGAGGCGAACATGCCCACTTCGGCAGCCAGATCCACCAGCAACGGCTGTGTCCCGATGGCGCTGCGGCTCACCGTGAACTGCGGCACCCCCTCGAACACCGACAGCAGCGTGTCGCGGTCGAGCGCGTTGAGCATCTCCGTGGTGGCCTTGCCGAACAGCAGCTCGCTGGCGGCGATGGCGGTGTTGTAGGCCTCCTCGCCGTGCACGCGGATGGTGATGTCCTTGGCCAAGGCCTTCTGCAACAGGCGCTGTTCGGGAGCCTCGGCATGGCGGCGCTCCATATCCTCAATCTCCTCGCGGCTGAACAGCGTGAAGATGCGAATGTAGCGGGCCGTGTCAACGTCCGAGCAGTTGAGCCAGAACTGGTAGAATTTGTACGGCGACGTCTTCGTGGCGTCGAGCCACACGTTGCCGCCCTCGGTCTTGCCGAACTTGGTGCCGTCGGCCTTCGTGATGAGCGGGCAGGTCAGCGCGTAGGCCTCGCCGCCGTCCATACGGCGTATCAGCTCGGTGCCGGTGGTGATGTTGCCCCACTGGTCGCTGCCGCCCATCTGCAGCTTGCAACCCTTGGTGCGGTAGAGCGTCAGGAAATCGTAGCCCTGCATCAGCTGGTAGCTGAACTCCGTGAACGACAATCCCGTCTCCAGGCGCTTCTTCACCGAGTCCTTCGTCATCATATAGTTGACGGTGATATGCTTACCGATGTCGCGGATGAAATCAAGAAACAGATAGTCCTTCATCCAGTCGTAGTTGTTGCAGATTTCGGCACCGTTGACGGGATTGTCGAAATCCAGGAAGCGTTCAAGCTGGTGACGTATGCACTCCACATTGTGCTGCACCTCCTCCACCGTGAGCAGTTTGCGCTCAGCTGCCTTGAACGAGGGGTCGCCGATCATTCCGGTAGCACCGCCCACCACAGCCAGCGGCTTGTGTCCGGCCATCTGCAGATGCTTCAGCAGCATGATCGACACCAGATGTCCGATATGCAGCGAATCGGCCGTAGGGTCGATGCCCACATATGCAGTAGTCACTTCCTTGTTCAGTTGTTCTTCAGTTCCGGGCATGATGTCGTGGATCATGCCGCGCCATTTCAGTTCTTCAACCAGGTTGCTATTCATCGAATGGTAGTTGTGTCTGTTTTAATAAAACAAGAGACTCCGGAGACCCTGACACCCAACACAAATTTTTGGATAATAAAAAGCTCATCTTTCTCATTACTGGACTAACACATTTAACGGTGCAGCGCTCCAGAAGTCTCTCTATTTAAATTAATATGTCTTTATTATATTAATAAAAAAGAGGTACTGCCGACATGGTAGTGTGGGCAAGTACCTCTGTTTTGTTTACCGGCTGCCTAGCGGACGATCATCTTGGCGGCGGCGGTCTGGTTGCCCACGGTCACATTGACCAGGTACATGCCCTTGGGCAGGTACGAGCAGTCGAGGCTGTAGGTGGTTTCGCCCTCGGCCAGGGTGCCGATATGGCTGTTGACCACCATGCGGCCGTTCAGGTCGTAGACCACCACACGGGCATTGCCGGCCGTCTCGCAGCTGATGGCGAGGGTGGCCTTGGTGCTGACGGGGTTGGGATAGACGCTGACGGCGGCGGTGCCGTTGCTGTTGACGGTGGGGATGTCAAGAGGCTCGTAGTCGCTCGGATCGGAGATCTCGTTCTCGCGGTCGGTCACCTTGCTCATGTCGAGGAAGATGCCGCGGCCATAGGTGCCGAAGTAGAGGGCGTTGGGCCACTTGGTCTTGGCAAAGACATAGCGGTTCTCGTTGATGCCGTTGTGGCCGATGTGGTGGCGCACAGGCAGGTTGTTGCTCTGCTGGCGGATGGCCGTGACGGGCACGCCGCGCAGGTGGTCGTATTCACTCCAGCTCGAACCGTTGTAGATCGACACACCGTCGGCCGTGCCGACATAGATGTTGCCGCTCACTTTCTCCACCACAGCGCTGAAGGCAGGCACATTCACCTTGCCGGTGATGGGCATGGTCTGCACGCTGTAGTTGTCGGTGTTCACGTTGTTGATCACAGCCACGTTGGCATAGTCGGTGCTGTAGCCCTCGAAAGTGAGGATCAGGCGCTCGTTGCCGTTCTTGTTGTCGACATAGATCGAACTGATGGCACGGGGGAACCAGTAGTCGTCGCCCTCGCGCATCAGGGTGTCGATATGCAGCACCGAGATGTTGGAATAGCGCGGGTCGGTCATCACTGCCTGCAGGTCCTTGGCACCCAAGGAGAAGTCGACATTCTCGAAGCCACCCACACGGTACACCAGCGAGCGGTTGTTGAGCATATCCTGGCCCACGACATACACATAGCGGCCGTCGGCGCTCATGGCAGTGGCACGCGGGAAGACGTTCAGCTCGAACGACGAGCCGTGGTTGATGATCAGCACGGGAGCCCACATGTTGAGGCGCTCATATTTGCTGGCGTCGGTACGGCCACCCTCAAACTCGTCCTGGTTCCACACCTTGCTGAAGTCGCTAGCGCGCCACGACAGATAGACACCGTAGCGGGTCTCGGAGGTTCCTTTCACGCGGGCAATGGCCAGCATGCGCGACTGGATGGGGTTCTGGATGCGCACCGAGTCGCCCGAGGTCATATTCTTGGTGAGCACATACTCGAAGGGATACTCCGAATTCGGACGGCTCAGGAAGGTCACCTTGTCGCCCTTGCGCAGCGGGAAACGGTCGGTGGTGTCGATCCACACCGTGTCGTTGTTGCGGATCACATAGCCGCGGATATCGAAGCCATAGGTGGTGCTGTCGTTGAAAATCTGGTTGTCCTGGGTCTCCCAGAAATACATCTGGCCGATGGCGGGACCGCCGACGAACTCGTCGCTGGTGTAGTCGGTCCCCGACGTCCAGGTCTGCGTGTTGGTATAGTCAAGATAGTCGGCATACGAACGGCCGTGGTTGCCGTTGCCCGACGACACAAAGATGGTTCTGCGGCTCAGGGGGGACACCTGCTGGAACTTCGAGGCTGCCACATGTCCGCCGTTGCCCGACCAGATGATGTTGGCATTGTGGTTCATGTTGCCCAGGCTGCCGTTGTCGTACCACGTGCGGTTGATGGTGCCGCCGCTGTGGGCCAAACGGGCCTCGATCAGGGGCACGGCATTGTTGTGGGCACCGCTGACGATGGTGCCGTCGGGGCACACGGCGATGTCGTTGATCTGCACATTGTTCAAGCCCGAGTTGCAGCCTTCAAACATGTACAGGTCCTCGTGCTGGCCGACAGCCTTGGTCGAAGTGTAGATACCGCCGTCGGTGGCAAAATAATAGGTATAATAGGCGCTGTCGCCGTCCACGCGGTAGACCGGCAGGATCTGATGGATGCCGGAATGCACAAACATGGCGCTGCTGAACACGGTGGTCATATAGCTGCCCGCATTGAGCTCAAACTCGCTGTACGAAGTCTTCGTCCACTGGAAATATCCGTGGTCGAGGTAGCCCTCGCCGGTCCACAGGGTTGATCCGGCAATATAGATGCGCTTGGCATTCTCCGGATCCACCATCATGGTGCCGCAGGTCATGCCCGTGTTGGTGTTGAAGGGCACCACGGTCGAAGTGGTCAGCACCTCCCAGTCCTGCTGGTTGGTGGTCATATAGAGGTTCTCCATCATGCCCAGCGAGTCGAACACCATGGCATACAGATAGGTCGGGTCGTTGGTCGATATGGCCAGGCGGATTCCCGTGTTGTCGCCGCCAAAGGCGGTGTTGCTCTCCGAGATGTTCACGCAGCTGACGTTGCTGGCCGTCACATCGCCGATCTTGTACAGCTGGTTGCCCACCGAGAAGAAGGCGGTCTTCAGCGCACGCGAAAGGGCAAAGTCCATCACCTCGCCGGCATACACACGCGTCGGGGCGGCGTTCCAGTCGGCGGCGCTGCTGATCACCCAACGGTAGATGCCGTTGTTGGTGACAGCGTAGAAGTACATCTTGCCGTCGCGGTACACATAGTCAAGCTTCTTGATGGCCGCAAAGTTGTCGTCGGCCGACACTGGCACCGTGTTCGGCACCACTGTGTAGCTGAAGGTCTGCGGATTGAAACGGAAAAGTCCCTTGCCGAGCACCGACATCGGCGTATAGGAGCTACCCACCTGGTAGGTATTGTCGCCCGTGCCGATATAGATCGTGTTGTCAGGTCCCTGCACCAGACTGTTCACCGGCAGCACCGTCTCCTTGTTGTTGTCCACATAGGGTACGGGGTGCCACAATTCTGTGTTGCCATAGATCACAGAATCCGTGATGCCCTGGGTGGCATAAAGGCTCCGCAACACATCCGTGTTGCTCGATCTGACATAAAGTCCGCCGGATACAGCACCGGCATAGATAGTGGTACGGTTGGTGTCGCTCTGGTCCACAACCAGACTGCTGACTTTTCCTCCGACATTGGCGGGACCGATTTCGAAGAAGTTCGTGTCGGTCTGGGCACTCACCGTGCCGCCCGCCAGGGCCAGAAAGCCTACAAACAAGCCGAGTAGTACTTTTTTACTTTTCATAAGATATTAATAATTAATTAAATATTCCAAAATCATGGTCTGCAATAATTGTACAAAAATACACATTTTTTTAATATAATAAAACATTTGTTTCTTTTTTTTTCAACATCCTGCCTCGCCGCACCCCCTCAAGCCCCCTTCCAACCCTCCCTCCGGACACCCCCTCAAGACCCCTTCCACTCTCCCTCCGGACACCCCATCAAGCCCCCTTCCAACCCTCCCTCCAGGCGCCCCATCAAGCCCCCTTCGGGCATCCCCTCAAGCGTCTCTCTCTTGCCCGCCGTCCTCGCCTTTTCCGCACCCGACAGCCGCTCCCGACCACCGCCGACCCCCCCCCCCCGACAGCCACGCGCAAACGCCTGATTTCTACTGCCCCCCTCCTACCCCCCTCCAACCCCTCTCCTTCTTTCGTCGCACTTGGGTAGGAGTTGGTTAGGAGTTGATAAGGACATGGTATTGATTTACTGCGAGTTGCAAAAACGGGAATTGGGGCCTTATTTTTATCGTTTTTCGATAAAAAAGCAAGCGTTGGAATTGTTAAAAACGGCAGGTATTCGCCATTCTTAGAAAAAGTATCGCCAGAGGCTTGCATTTCTCAAATTTATATTGTATATTTGCAGATGTACGATAGTATCGAACAAATGCCACAAACAACAATATATCAATATTTTAAACCATCAATACGCACGATATGAAAAAGGTTAAATATTTAGGTTTCATGGCCATATTGCTTTCATCGTATGTATGTGCTCAGGACACGGTGCGCTATGGTGATCCCTGGTACAAGTTCAACACGATGCCCACCTTGAAGGTGCCCTCAAGGTTTGAAAGAGGCGCGAATTTATTTTCAAGTACGAGTGGTGAAGCTTTTTTTCAGGAATATTATAATGATTATGATAAACAGTTAATCTATGGGATAGCATACACGGGGTCGGGGTTCATTTCCAACTACAACAAAACCCCTGACTCTCTTATTACCATGTGGAAAGCACTCCTGTTTTGGGGATCTACGGACAGCGTCTCTAGTATCACATCCGATGCCTTTCACATCAATTACAACGACACAACTGCTGCCTTTGCCGACATTGACTCCTCTCTGATAAAATACTGCAAATATGAATATGAGTTCACCCAGCCGACACCGCTCAACAAGGTGGTGGACTGCGTGGAAGTATATTTCGACAACCCAGTCCTGATGCAAAAGGATAGGTTCTATGTAGGATGCAAGTATTTTCTCCCTGCATACGACTATAATTTCGAGGTCGCAGTAGACTCTTCATGTAGCGTACGTTGGTTTTATTCTTCAGGAGATGGTTGGTTCTTGTATATGAATCCACTAAACGCGCAACCATCTGTTAATTATTCATCACGAATATGGGGAGTATGCTTCCCGATTGTGAAGCTACGGTGCACGACACCGAGGGGGCTGCAGGTGGCGCAAAACGAGGCTGGGGAATATG
>CAKZZD010000053.1 GCA_937886715.1 uncultured Bacteroidales bacterium
GAGTTGAGGTTGAGTCCCTTGTCCTTGATCCATTGCTCGATGACGGCGTTGAAGGGAGGCGGGACGTGCTTCATGTTGACGGCGTTCCTCCACGGCTTCGAGCCTGTCTCGAGGGTGCCGAAGAAGGGACGGCCTACGAGTTCGCCTGTGTCGCCGTCCACGGTGACTTGCATGGATGCGATAGTCTTCCCGCTGGCCACCTGCCCGGCGTTCCTGTGGTTGGCGATGATTCGCTGCTTGAGGTCTTCGAGTTCCTCGCGCAGGACGATGTTGGGTGTGTATTTAATCTGCATGGCTGCGGTCTCCTGTCTTCGGTTCTGGGTCTTCGGGGTCGGTGGGGTCTTCGGGTTGCTCCGGCTCCTCTGGATCGGGTTCGGGTTCCGGCTCCGGGGCTGCGATGCACTCCGCCTTGGCCACGAGTTTGAAGGTGGTGATGAGGCAGGCGCACACCGCGTCGAAGCGCAGCGGGATGCACTGGTAGGCGTAGTGGGTCAGCGGCTCGAACAGGCCGCTGGCGTTGACGGCATCGACGAACATGTTCATCTCGAGCTTCTTCCTCTCGAAGATGGCGGCGATGTTGTCGGCTTCCTTCTGGCCGTCCTTGTCGAAGGCGATGGTTCCGCACCACATCATCTGGACGTGGCTCGTCTCCGCCCTCTTGCCTGTGACCTCGTCGATGTCGAAGGCACCGCCCTCCGGGATGTAGTTCACGACGAAGCCAGCCCTCGGCGCCTGTCTTGAGAGCTTCGGCATGATGTTGTTGAGTTCGTAGCCGTCCACGAGGTGGACGTATTGCTGGTGCAGGGACTGCACGATGGTCTTGATTTCCTGTTCTATGTTCATGGCTTGCTGTTTTGGTAGAGGGTTTCTTGGTAGCGTTGCTGGTATTCGTGGTGTTCCTTGTCGATCTTGGAGCATTGCCAGATGTGGAGCCACGGCACCTTGAGCACCTCGTCGTGGTCGGTGATGCCCATGCGCTGGGCGTACCAGTCGATGGTTCCGAAGATGCCGAAGTCGAGGTCTTCCACGCCTGCCTGCCGCTCCTCCTTGGTGTAGTTCGGCTTGAGCTGCTTGAAAAGGTCGGCGATGCGGTGCAGCTCGCTCTGGATGAAGTTGATGAGTCCGATGACCTTGACGGCCTGTTCCCTGTCGAGGTCTTTGGGTTCGATGCCTGCGACGACGCGGACGGCCTCTATCTCGTCGCCTTGCTTGAGGCTCATGATGTCGGCGAGCTGTCCCATGGTGAGGTCGTTGAGGTCTTGTGGTATGGCCTTGCCGCAGAGCCTGTCGGGTCTGGGTGCCTCTTGGAGTCTGTCTTCGCTCTCTTGGGTTATCAGTCCGAGCCTGCGGAGCGTCTTGTAGGTTCGGAATTTCATTCTCTGTGTCATGACATGGTGTTGCTGAGTTGTTTGACTTTGGCCTTGCCGCCTGTGTAGACGGGTCGGACGTGGTAGATCATGCCCATGATGAGCATGTCGAGGATGTCGGGGCTTCGTCCGAGGAGTGCCTTCATCTCCTCCTTGCTGATGAGGGAGAGCTTCCGGGTGTCGGCGTTGAGGTCTGCGACGCGGAGGCATTCCAGCTCCTCGGTCGCCCTCTTGCGCTGCTCCTCGGTGCAGATGATGTGGATTTGCCTCTGGTTGATGACCTCTGCGAGTTTGAAGGCGCACTCGGACTTGATGTTGGCGTACTTGTCGGTGTCGTATGCCGTGCCTCCTCCGTGGAACTCGACGATGCCCCGGACGTAGCTGGAGAGGTAGGAGCCGAGGCCGTCGGCATCGACGACTGTCATGCTCCTCGGTATGCCGAGCCTCTGCTGGTGTGTCATCACGTCTTGGTGTACCTGCAGGCCTTCCATGACTGGCTCGTCGCTGACGATGCGCACGACGAGTCCCTTCCAGTGGCCTGCTATGTAGCGGTCTCGTCCCTTGAGGGCGATGTCGGCTGAGAGTGCCGGGTAGCCCTCTGGGACGAAGGTGTTGGTGAACGCGTCGTTGATGGCATCGTAGTCGCAGAGCTGGCTGGGGTCGCTTCCGTATTCCCAGAGGCCTTCGTTGAGGCGTTGGCGCATGGTCTTGTCCTTGATCTCCGCGAGGCTCCTCTTGTATTCCTCGGTGAGGTATGGGTTGTCGTCCTTGAGGGAGCGGATGAAGGCGTAAGGCGGGAGCAGCTTCCGTTCCTTCCACGGTCGGTAGAATGTGGAGTAGAGCCAGTTCTTTTGCGGGTTGCAGGTGATGAGGATTTTGGCGGGGATGCCGTATTCCTTGTTGAGGTGTCTGCCTACGCGGGACTTGAGCATGTCGAAGGCGAGCGGGTGAACCTCGCCTGCCTCCTCGATGAAGCCGCCTGTGTATTCCTTGGAGCCGAAGCGTTGGAACGAGGGGTCTTTGATGGGGTAGTAGGAAAGGTCGATGAGGGTGATGGCGGAGCCGTTGTGGAAGTTAATGCCTTGGTCGTTCTTTCGGTAGGCGGTGTAGCCGACGCTCTGGCAGACCTTGTCGAAGGTGACGAGGACGCTCTGGCGGCTGTCGGTGAGGTTGTTACGCCCGACGAAGTATCGGACTCCGGGGAAGCGCGAACACATGAGGAGAAGCCAGTAGCATCCCAGCCAGCTCTTTCCTCCGCCCGCTGCGCCTCCGAAGAGGAGGTAGCTGATGCGTTGGTCGTCGAGCAGGAACTTGAGGCCTTTCCTTTGTTTCGCTGTCAGCTCCATGGCGCGTCCTGTTATTCCTCGTACAGCTCTTCGTCGGTGATGGTGGTGTCCACGCCTTGGAGCGCGTCCTTGAAGGAAAGCACCACGGGAGCCTCGGTGTTGCCGATGACCTCGTGGGTCTCGATGTATCCCCGGGACTTGCCCTTGGTCTTGAGGTAGAAGATGGTGGCCGTGGTGTTGCCGTCCTTGATCTGCTGCTTGAGGCACGATTCCGCGAAGTCGATGTTGGCCTCAGCGAGTTCGTTCACGGCTGCTGCGAACTTGGGGTCTTTCTCCATCCACTCGTAGTAGGTGGAGCGGGCAATGTTCGCGGCCTTGCAGCTGGCCGTGATGTTGCCGAGGGTCGATTCCATCTTGGCGAGGAAGGCCTTCTTTTTTATGCTGTTCGATTTCGTAGCCATAATTTATTGGGTTTCGGGTTGTTATTCGAATGAGACGATGCCGTCGAAGTAGGTCTTGTAGAAGTCGTAGATGTCGCGGCCAATGGTGATGCAGCCGTTCTCGGTTCTGGGGTTGGTGTTGATGTTCGCGCTGGTTTCGATGCCGAAGGCGAAGCGGTCTCCGATGCCTGCGTAGATCTTGGAGTGGTTTCGGAAGACGGCGATGCGTCCGCATTGGTGTCTCTCGAAGAGGTCTTTGAGCATCCGCCACTCCACTTTGTAGCTGCCGGGGAAGATTTCGCCGACGTATGCGTCGAGCTTCTTGATGCGTCCCTTGGTGAGCCATTCGTCGAACTGGAGGATGTCTTCGGCTAACATGCACCATGTCGAGAAGAGGAGGTGGTCGAGGTTCTGGACGCGGAGGACGCATTTGAGGTAGGAGAGGCTGTCGACGTCGCCTGCGGTGATGCAGTGGACGCTGTGTCCTTCCTTGAGGTCTTTTGGCAGGATGTCGAGCAGGGAGACCTCGGAGAAGGCGCGGCGGTAGAGGTAGCGTTCCGAGAGTTCGATGCAGGCGGCGTGTCGGCGGTGGGCGCGTTTCACGGTGGGCTGCTCATCGGGTTCGGGTGTCGCCTCTTTTGTCGGCTGCTCTTCTTCGCCGAGGCTCCAGTCATCGAGGAAGTTGTAGTCGTCTGCCATCTTTTACTCCTTTCCTTCGTTGGTGATGTCCTTTGTCCATGTGCGGTTCGCGGTGACGTGGCATTTCACGGCTCCTCTCCTGTTGAGGTCGATGTCTCTGGCTCCGCGTCCTCCGTTGTTCGAGCAGCAGGTCACGAGCCGGGCGAGGGAGAAGTCCCTTTCGACGACCCATGCCTGTCCACCTTGTATCGCGCTCTGGGTGAATCCGAGCTGCTTGTAGACGTTGCCCTCGTTGATGGTGGCGTTGCTGTACGAGAAGATTTCGGTGCATCCTTGGTGGCGGATGCACTCCTCGCATTTCTGCTGGAGCTTCGAGGCTCCGCCGTTGATCTGCACGCCGTGCTTGATGGAGAGCCGGAGCAGCTCGTATTTGTCCGCCTTGGTCAGTCCCCGGACTCCTCCGGCTGTGTAGTCGTAGGTCATGACGGCCACGACCTCGCCTTCATAAACGAGGGCGTAGCTGATGGAGCTGTTGGAGAGGTTCGGGATGCTCTGGCGGTGGTTTTTCACGAAGAAGCGTCTGGCTGCCAGTGCCGGGATGGGTTGGAGGTTGCATTTGTGCGCTCTGATTTTCCGCTCGGTCTGTCCTGTCTTGTAGGCGATCTGGTTGGCTGTCTCGATGTCTTCGTCAATCGGTGAGATGAGGAAGGTGTCGGGTGTCTTGTGCCGGGCGACGAATTCTCCGATGTCTTGGAAGTGGTAGCGGCGCAGTTCGAGGCCTTTCGTCTTTTCGACGAATTCCAGCGGGTTCAGCTTGATGAGTCGGTCGCGGTCTATTCCTGTGAGCTGCTGGATGTGGATGATTTTCTGCTCCAGTATCTCGTCGTAGTGCTTCCACGCTGCGTTGACATGTTCTGTGAGGTCGTAGATTTTCATAGCGCAGCGATTATTCGTTTCATTAGATTTCCCCCCCCCCCTCGCTCTTGGCGGCTTGGATGAGTTGGTCGGCTTCTTCTGTCGTCAGCTGTTGGGTCAGCATCATGTCTTCCGTGGTTCCGAAGAGCGAGACGGTGGCCACGATGATCTCGCTTTCGGGGTCTCGTTTCCTCTCGTCTGCGTTGTCTCTGGCATCCGCGTTTTGGGCTGTCTCCTCTTCCTTGAGCTGCTCCACGGTCTGGATGCACCAGTCGTCGAGTTGATCCACGTCCCATTCGTTGGCCAGCAAGTCGTAGTCCCATTCTCCGTAGGCGGCGTTGTCCTTGATGGTGTAGGCCTTGAGCTGCTCGATGGAGGTGTCCTCTGGGATGATCTTGCAGGGTGCCTCGTCGTAGCCGAGGTCTCGCATGGCCATGAGTCTCATGTTGCCTCCGATGACGACGTACTTGCCTTGGTGTAGGTAGACGAGCAGCTCTCGCAGGTAGAGCATTTCGGGGTTGTCCTCTATGCTCTTCTTCAGCTTCTTGAAATGCTCATCACGGATGAGGCGCGGGTTCTTGGGCAGTCCTTCGATTTGCCCCTTGTTCGGCTCGATGAGTCCGATGGGGAGCATTTGTGTCGGTATCTCTTTCATTGTGACGGAATTTTGTTGCAAAAATAGTTACAAATTCTCATTGTGAGAACAAATTGATTGAAAAAAAAGCCCGACAGCCGTGTTGGTGCCGGGCTTCCAACAAACAGATAAAAAAGGGACTCTATGAGAAGAGGTCGGGTTGTGGCGGGTTGAGGTATTCGTCGATGGCCTTGTCGAGCCGTTTTTCGAGCTTCTTGCTCTGGTCGAGTTCGGTGTAGCCTCTGGTCTTGAAGTAGGCTTTTTGTGCGTCTCTGGTTTCTTTGGCCAGTTTGATGATTTCGTCTGGTGTCATGGCTTGTAGGTTTTGTCGAGGTGGATGATGATGTATTCTTTGCCCGGCTCCGCTCCCCATGCTGGGTTGCCTCTTCCGAGGGTGACCTTGATGATGCGTTTGAGCAGGTTCCGTTCTGTGTCGTCTTTCTTTGGGTAGCCAAGGGTGAAGTGTGCAGCCGAGAACCGCTTGGGTATGGACAGCGGTTTTCTTGCGTCTTCGAGGACTGGGCAGCCTTGGCAGGTCTTTGGCTTGGTGTCCTTGCATCGTGTGGCCGGGCAGCCGCAGATGCGTTTCATCCAGTAGGGTGTCTCTTCGCGGTACTCTTCTGGTTTTTGGCCGCTCTTGATCATGTGGTAGTATTTCCCTTTGAGCGGCAGGTGTATTGCGTCTTCCATTGTCATGGTGTTTTGTTGGTTCGGTATTCTATGCATTTGAAGCCTTTCCTTGGTTCGTATTCGTCGAAGGTTATGGACTGGAACAGCTGGCGTTTGTTGACCCATCGCGCCATGTCCTTCTGCCATTGTGGGACTGGTCTCTTGGGATTGTCCGGGTCTCGGTAGGGCTGGGCGTATGGGTAGACGGTCGGTCGGTGTTCCTCTCGGCATCGGTGGTTGATCTCCCACCAGTAATGTATTCGGTTCCAGCATTCCTTGAAGTCGTCGTTGAGCATGGTGTAGAGGAAGTATTCGCCTTGGTAGCCGTGGCTGTTGATGAGGTTGATGGCTCTCTCGCAGTCTTCGATTTGTGCCTTGGTGTCGCAGCCGAATCGGATGCGGTTGTTGAGCCATTTCGTTCTGGCCAGCTGTCTGGCGAAGTCGTCGTCCACGAGTCTGGCATCGAGGGCTTGGTTGAAATCGACGCGATACCCCCCCCATTGATCCTGTCGAGCTGTTCGTGGGCGTAGTCCCCGGCTGCGAGGATGTTGTTGTCCATCAGCACGACCTTCTTTCGTCCGTTGGCCACCCGGTCGATGTCCCAATAGGGACGGATGGCTCCCTCTTTTCGTGGTACCACGCACCAGCGGCACTTGTTCGGGCAGCCTCTGGTGAGGAAGCCGTAGGCGGTGTCGGTGGGGACGCTTGGGTAGATGGTGTAGTCTGGCTGGCAGTCGTCTATCTCTTGCGGCAGCCGGGAGGCGATGTCGTAGCCTGTGCCTCCACGGATTTCTCGGTCTGTGTCGTATGCTCGGTCGTCGTCCGGGGTGAAGTTGAAAATCTTGGAGCGGTAGATGATGTCGTAATGCTCGAATAAAGGCATCGCCCATTCCACGGTGTCTCCATGCTGTCGGTGGTAGGCCGCTATCTTGCAGAGGGCGAGGTTCGGGTAGGTGGTCGCTCCCTTTGGTTTGGTTTGGCTGTCTATGTCGAGTAGTCCGATTCTCATGCCCTTCCGAGTGATACGAGTAGTGCCTTCCGCAGGCGGTCGTTGGTGTCTTTCCAGTCGAAGTTTTCAAGGAGCCATTTCCTGTATCCCTCTGGCACGTCCTTCACCATCATTCCCTTGTGTTTGCCGAAGGGCATGAGCATTGTCGGGTCGCCCTTGCGCTTTGCGGCTCGTTCTGCCGCTTCACGCTCTTCCCGCTGAACGTCGGCTGTGGTGATGGTACCGATTTCGTGGATCGGCATCCCGCTCAGCAACTTGTCGCCTGTTCCGAACATTCTCCACATTCCCATGGCTCCCTTCTCGAATCGGATATCCTCGACGCGTCCGAATCGGTCGTAGTTCCCTCCGAGATCAACGATGAGCGCATCCTTCTTGTCTGGGTCTATTCTGGTGGCGCGTCCGACGATCTGGTAGTAGAGTGCGATGGATGCGGTGCTGATTCCGAGGATGATGCAGTCGATGCCTGTGTAGTCGAAGCCTGTGGAAAGCACCCGCACGTTGAAGATGGTGCGGATGCGTCCCTGCTTGAAGCGGGTGATGATCTGGTCACGCTCCCGCTTGTCCATGTCTCCGTAGACGGCTGCCGAGTCCGGGTACTTGGCCGCGAATGCCTTGGCTTCATCGACGGATGGGACGAAGCAGAGTATGTGCTGCCGTCCGCAGGTGGCGAGCGTCTGTCGTATTTGCGAGGTGATGTCGTTGGCCTCGTATGCCCTCTGGACGCTTTCCTCGGTGTATTCGCTCTTGGTGCTGTTGAAGATGAGCAGCGTCCCATCGAATGAGCCTGTCTGGTACTTGAGAGGCGACCAGAATCCGAGACGCACCATTTCGGCTGGCTGGGCGACGTGGATGATGTCCCGGAAGAAGTTGCCCTTCTTGGAGCGGCTCGTCAGCATGACCAGCTTGGAGTAGTGGTTGCCGTCTTGGTCGGTGTTGTTCTGGAGCTTGATGGGAGTGGCTGTGATACCGAGGACGTGGGTGATGCCGCTATCGGCGAGGAACTTGCCGAGCATGCTGTCTGCCCCTCTTGGGTATAGGTGCGCCTCGTCGATGATCATCTTGGTGAAGCCATACCGCTTGAAGGTGGTTCCGATGTCCTTGATGGAGCCGATGGTGGCGTAGGTGATGCGTCCGATGGACTTGCTGTTGAACGACGCGCTGTATATCGTGGCGTTGCATTCGTTGAAGTCTCCGCAGAGGGTGAGGTACTTGATGTAGTTCTGCTCGAGGAGTTCCTTGGAGGGCTGCAGCACGATGATCTTGTCGTTGGCTTCCTTGGCCACGAAAGCTGTGAGGATGGACTTGCCCCATGCCGTGGGCAGGACGATGAGGCTGGGCTTCGGGTTCTTTTGCCGGAAGAATTCGATGGCCTTGGCGATGGGTTCGGTCTGGTTGGGTCGGAGGGTGATCATCGCTCGCCTCCTCTCTTCCTTGGATTGCACTCGTAGTAGCGTTGCCGCCATTGCTCAGCGTAGGCTTCGGTGGCGTTCTCTGGCTTGACGTAGATGGTTGTTCGACTGTCTATGCGCAGCGGTACCAGCTTCTCTTCGCGCTTTCTCTGCTTGCGGGGCTTGTAGTCGCCTTTGGCTTGGAGGGCGCGGAGCTTGACGAGGGCTTTCTGCTCATCCTCGATGTAGGCCACGACGTAGCCGTTGGTGTTCATGCCTGCCCTTATGATCTGGCCGAGGAATGAGGTGCTGCATCCGATTTTGGCTGCTGCCTTGGTGATGCTGGGTGTCTCGCTCCGGGTGCCTGTCTCGATGTCGTAGATGACGCATCGGCGGCTGTAGCAGGTCTTTGGTTTGGGTTTGACTCTCATGCTTCTTCCTCCTTGATTAGGGTTTGCTTCGCCTTCTCGATTTCGTCGGTGCTGCAGCGCAGGTAGCCGATGAAGTAGTAGTCCTCGCCTCTCCGGGTGAAGGTTCCGTAGAGCGGTCTGCCTTCGTGGTCATGCGAGTGTGCCTCGCCGACTTGGAAGGTGTCGCGGTTGCTGTAAATGGGAGGAACGCCGCAGAGCATGTCCCAATAAATCGAGGCCTCCACTTTTTGCCCGGGCTGGGCTTTGAAGTCGCGGTCGTTGTGCCAGTCCTGTACGGTGTAGGTGTTCATGGCCTGTCCTCCTTGGTTTTGTCGATGAGGAAGATGTCCAACACCAGAATCTCGGTGTGCGTGTGGGTGTCGGCGAGGCGGTCGGTGTAGTCGTGATTTCGCAGGCAGCCGTCAATAGCCACCCGCTTGCCCTCCTTTACGTTCTTGACGATTTGCTTCGCCATCTCTCCTGTGGCCACGCAGTCGAAGGTGTTGGTGATGCAGGTCTTGTTGACGCTGTCCTCGACCACGATCTTGAAGGTCGCCTGTCCTCTCTCGGTGTCCATGGTAGGCCGTGTCGGGCGGCCTACCATCATCACGCTGTTTCTCATGGTACTCATTGCACAATCTCCTTTCCTTCGATGACTGCCACGGTCTGCTCTCCCCAGAGCTTGATTGCGAGGTCGAGGTTCTTTTGTGCCTCGTTCACGGCCTTCTTCGCGTAGGTCAGTGAGTAGGCGTGTTCCCTCTGGTACTTGCCGGATTTGAGGCCTTCGTGGTATTCCTTAGCGGTCTCGAGCTTGTGCTGGTAGAACTCGATGCTCTCCGGCATCGAGAGGTCGATTTTGTCTTCCATCCTCCGCCAGTATTCGGCCTTGGATTCGTGGGCTTCGGCCTTGTGCATTTCCTCGACCGATTTGTCCATCGCAGCCCATGACTTCTTGATGGCTGCCCGGTGCATGCCTTCGGAGTGGTGTCCCACGAGGATCGGCTGGCCGAAGGGTATTCCTGCTACTGCGCTCTCGGAGCGTTGGAAGGCTTCGTTGGAGCGTTCATGTGCTTTGTCAGCCCATTCCTCGTATCGCTCCGCCTTGGCTCTGGCTCGCTCCTGTGAGTTGTAGCCGTCGGCGCGGGTGATGCTGTAAAGGTAGAGGCCGTTTTTCATGCCGAGGTAGTTCCAGACGATGCACTCGTTCTCTTTGCCGTGCTTCGTCTCTACGATGATTTCGTCGCCTTTCTTGTGGGTCTCTGTGCATTGTGCGACCCAGACGTTCGGGCAGTACTTGGTGTAGGTGTTCATTGTGTTTGTCCCTTTCTAAGATTTAAGATTTCAAGGTTTCAAGAATTGGCCGTATTTAAAGCGAGGGAGACCCTAACCCTGTTGCTGATGTAACGGTAGTAGTAGTGGAAAAGGTAGCCGTAAGTACCGTTGAAAACCAACTGGTAGGTGACATGGATGGCACTCGGTGTCTTTGTCCAGTACCAGTCTTCTTCGAGGCGGTCACCTCCGGCTTCGTCGAGTGCCTCGTTGATCTCGTCGAGGTAGGCTCCGTAGATGTGTGCCTGCTTCGCGGTGGGCAGCTCGTAGGCTTTGGCTTTCTCGTAGTCCATCTCCCCTTCGTCATGGAGGGCGAGGATGAAGGCCTCATCGAGGGTCTGGATGAGGATTCCGTCGGGGTTGCCGTCTTCGTCGTAGTGGATCGAGACGGGCTTTCTGGTTTCGGCTGCTTGCGCTCCACCTTCCGGGGCTTCGTTGAGCCATTGGTGGATTTGCTTGGCCTTGTTGAGGTCGAAGTTGACCTGCTTGAGGATTTCTTCTTTCTTCATTGGTGTTGTGTATTTAGGGGTTCGTGATTCTGTAGGTATTCGAGGTAGGCCTTTTCGAGTATCCTTCTCCCGAGCGGGGTGGTCTCTGTGACCTTGCCGTCCTTGAGGTAGCCGGAGAAGCTGTTGCCGTTGTGGGTCTTGATTCCGAGGTAGCCGTCGTCGCAGACCAGCAGCCTGTCGCCTTTGCTTGTGGTGAATGTTGCCATGGTGTCGCTCCTTTCTGGTTTAAGGCAAGACGTAGATGATTTCGGCTCCTCTTTTCTGGGCTTCCTGCTTGGCCACCTTGACCGCCTCTTTGTAGGTCATGTAGTTGGTGAAGAAAGCCTTGGTAGCGTCTTCGTAGCCGTCCTTGTTTCCAATGCTGAACGCCCAGCGGCCTCTTCCCTTCGGGCCGTGCCAGTTTGCAATCTCGTAGAGTCTGGTGTTCACTGCGATGCTGCTCAGAGCGATCTGCTTGGTGTTGGTGTTGGTTGTGTTTTCCATTTTGTTGTCCCTTTCTTTTGTTGTTTGTGTTTTGCAGTTTGTTGTTGTTGTTTTCTGCTGCAAATATAAGCCTTTTATTTGAAAGACAAGCAAAATTTCACGAAATTTTTCGCATTTTTCGTATTTTTTTCGTCAGTCTTGGTGCAGGTAGGCGTTGACGGTCTCGATGAAGTCGTCGAGGCTTCGGATCACGACGTACTTGCCTCCGTTCTCGGTCATCTTGGACTGGTACCATTTCTGGTTCTCGGTCTGCTTGTTCTTTCCGACCTTCAGCTCGAGGGCGAGGTAGTGGTAGCCTCCCCTTGGCAGGATGAGGATGAGGTCTGGCACTCCCGGCCTCACTCCCATGGCCTTGAACTTGGCGGCTTCCTTGGCGTTCCTCTGCCCTCCGTTGGGGACGTGGAAGAGTGCCCAGCTGATGTGTCCGTACTGGAGGTCGAACCACTGGACGCAGGATTTCTGTAATGTGTCTTCGATGTATCTCTTCATTTGGCTGTGGCTATTATGATGACGGCAAGCCAGAACAGGGCGATGGCCACGAGCGTCCAGAAAATCGGGGCGCATCCTTTTATGTTGTGGTATTCCTCGCTGATGTGGATTCTGTCACGCTTGCTCATTGTTGTTCTGTGTTTTGGGTGAGTCTGGCTTGGGTGTATTGGGCGAGGGCTTCGTGGAAGGCGTTCCGCTCAGCCTTGGTGTCGGAGCTGCCTCGCTCGTATGGGTCGAGGCGTTGATACTCGTTCTGGTGCCACCGCTCGTATTCGGAGCATTTCTCGGCGATGTAGCCGTCTATCCATGCGATGATGTCGGCTGAGCCGATGCCTCCGTAGAAGCTGCCGTAGGTTCCCTTCTTCGCCCGGTCGAAGATGATCCGCAGGTCTGCGAGGGTGATGTCGCAATCGTCCTCGAGGATGTGCTGCACCACCAGCGGGGCGGTTCCCTCAATCATCGGCTCCGTCATGGGTCGGGCGAGGTTGAGCATCACGTTGAGGGTGACGAGTTCGGCTTTGATGAGTGCCTCCATCCTCTGGTCTCCGAGTTCCTTGACGATCTTTCGGACGGTGGGGACGTAGATTTGTCCGCTCTTGCAAAGCTCGACGCTCTGTCTTGGATTGGTCACGGCTCTGGTGGCTTCGCGGATGAAGGCCGGGGTGAGCATGGCCGGGGTGAGTGCTGTGTCGCGGCTATAGGTCGCCAGCGAGGTCGTTGGCGATGCGGGCGAGGTAGTCGTCGGAGACGCCTGTCGCGTTGCCACGGCCTTTTCTTGGTTGTGTTGTTGCTGTGGTTCCATTTATTATCCTGTTGTAGATTTCGTTGAATTGCTTGGCGAGTATCTGTGGGTTGAAGTGTTCGTTGAGCCATTGGTCGCCGAGGCGGTGTGCCGCTTCGAGGAAGGCTCGGATGTTGGCGGGCATCTGTGCGGGGTCGCTGATGTTGCCCTGCTCGCTGATCTTGTCGGCGATGGCGGCGGCTATGCGCTGCACGGCCTTGGTGGTGTCTTCCTGCCAGACGTATTCGATTCCGTATTTCTGGCGGTACCAATCCGAGAAGGCGCGGTCGCAGTCGGTCTCCGGCTTTGGTGCCTCCGGGGTGAGCGGGCGTTGGCCGTAGGTGTATCGCTTGGCCGTCCAGTTGCGGAAGTGGTTGGCTGCGTCGGCGGGCGTATCGTGGTGCTTGCCGTCGGCGGCGCAGGTCGCCTTGAATTCTCGGACGGCGTTGAGGTAGTCGGTGGCGTTCCATCCCTGCCTCATCATGACGAGCTTGGCGGAACTGGTGTCGGTGCTTTCGATTTCCGAGAACTCATCGCGCGTGCGCGTGGGGGGATTATCAACAATTTCTTCTTCTATTAATTCTTCTTTTCTTATATTCGTGTCATTGGTTGACACACCGTGTGTCATTTGGTGTGTCATTGGTTGACACGATGGTGTGTCATTTGGTGTGTCATTGGTTGACACACGTTTGCTCTGGTACTTGTTGAAGTTGACCACGGTGATGAGCGTTCCGTGCTTGTCGCTCTCGACCTTGATCTCCCCGCTGGCCTCGAGGTCGCGGAGTATGCGTCGGACGGTGTTGGGAGCTATGTTGAAGTTGTCGGATAGGCTTCTTATGCTGGTGAGGGTCTGGCCTCTCTTTATTATCATGCCTCTCCATTTCTCGTCCTGTGTGTTGACGGTCAGCAGGAGGCGAATCCAGAAGGCCAGCACCATTGGGTCGTCTATCCACTCCCATTCGAGGAGCTGCCTGTGCAGTTTTATCCATCCGTTTTCCATTGTTGATTCTCCTATGCTCTGGTGGAAGAGGCGGGAGTCGAACCCGTGTGCCTTATTTGTAGAGCGAAGTCTTTAGCAGTCTCCGAATTTCCGTTATCGGTGTCATCCTCTTCCGTGTGCCGCTCGCGTCCCTCCCGGGTGGCGGCGGCTCGAAGTAAAATGCTTTTTCCTTGGTTTCAGTCGCGGTCTTTCTTCCCACGCTGTTTCTTGATGAAGAGCCGGGCGAGTCTCTTGGCCTCGTCGTCCCGCCAGCTGCCGGAGGGGTAGGCGAGCCTCTCCAGCAGCCGCAGGGCGGTACGCCATTCGCGCTCGGATGGCATCTTGCTCGGTGTGTCAGTCTTCCTTGTCACTTTTGGCGATTAGGATTGTCTGGAAGCCTCCGTCCTTGATGGTCTGGAGCAACTTCTTGGTGATCTTGACCGGGAGCTTCTTCAGTCCGCAGCTCACCGTCCTCTTGGTGGTGTGGACGGTTCCGCTGTCCTCGTCGAGGAAGTCTTCGAATTCTATCCTCTGCGGGTCGCAGATGATCTGGCGGCCTATCAGCTCCTCCTCCGCCATGTCAGCCACCTTCACCACGTCGAAGGTCTTCTCTTTCTTGAAGTCCTCGATGCCGAAGAGGTCGCGCATCGATTTCTCGTTGACCTCGGCTTGGAAGAAGAGGCCGCTCATGTCGTCGTTGCTGGCGTAGCCGACGTAGGCCAGCACCAGCGTGCCGTCCTCGAGGTGGTAGTAGAGGTTCTTGTCGCTCACGCTCACGCGGATGGTGTCGGTTCCCGCGAGGCTGACGCTCTTGCGGTTGTCCTTGATCATCTGGGCTTTCTCCATGATGCGCTCGTCTATCTCGACGAGGGCCGCCTGCGCCTGTTCCTCGCGTCGCTTGATCTCGGCCTTCATGCGTTTCTCGAAGGCGAGGGCGGCGGCCACCTCGTTGGCTGCGTCTATGCGCTCGTTCTCGACGATGTCGGTGATGGATGTCCGCAGCTCCTGCAGCTCCTCGTCGGAGAGGGCGCGGGTGGCTCCTGTCCCCTCAGCCGTGGCGAAGATTCCCGCCTTGGCCAGCGTCTGCATGGCCTCTTCCATGGTGGCGTAGCGTCCGAGGTTGTTCGGCAGGTAGCTGAACTGCTCCCCGATGATGAAGTCGGAGTCCACGTCGGTGGCCACCTCCACGGTCGCCGGGGCTGCAGCCTGTTCGTCGGCTGCGAATATCTTGGTGTCCGTGATCTGCTCGCGGCGGCTGTTGAGCCACCAGATGAACTGCTCGAGCATGGCTCGCAGTGCCTCGGTGCTTTCCTCGTGGTTGTAGGTGTAGTATTCCGGGATGACCTCTCCGCTGAGGGCGGGCTGGGTCTTGGTGCCTCCCTTCCACTTGATGACCCGGTACTCGAAGCCTTCGACCTCGTGGCCGCTCTCGACGAGGCAGTAGGGGTAGATGTGCCTCTGCCACTTGCGCTCGAACTTGAGGAAGTCGTAGCTACCTGTGGTCTTGAGGTCGATGACTTGGTTGAGTCGGTATTCGTCGATGTAGCCGTAGAGTTCCACGGTGCCTGCCTTGGTTTCGATGGTTGCCTTGGTGAAGAGCTGCGAGACGCTGCCTGCGAGTCCTTGGGCGACCTCTTCGCAGAAGGCGCGGTCGTAGGTGAAGGTGAAGCCGTGGTACCGTGCTGTGATGGTGTCTTCGCCCATCTCCACCTCCATGTCCTCGGTGGCGCACTCGCGGTCTGCGAGGATCATGTCCACGACCTCGTTGAAGCAGGTGCCTTTGTCGGCTGCCTCCCATGGCTCGTGCGGGACGCGGTTGATGGTGTCGATGAGTTCCTGTTCGAGCTTGTCGGCCATTTCGTCCGGGGTGAGGATGTAGTCACCCACCTCAGCGTCCGGGTACTGGCCTTGTTCCTTGGCCTTCTCGCTGACCTTGTTCCAGAGCTCCTCGGCTGCTATCTGGTAGTCGAGGAACTCTTGGAACTTGTCGAGGAGCGAAGGGTAGATTTTGAAGTCAATCCTTGGCTGGTTCATACGCTCCCTTGATTTTGTTGTAGACGATTCCGACCTTCTTGGCCTGCTTCGCTATGAGCTGGCTGGCCATTTCCTTGCTGTTGAAGATGTGCTGCATCTTCATGATCTCTGCCACGACCTCGTTGGCGGTCTCGGCGTTCTCGATGCATTCGACCTTGCCCTCGATGCACTGCATGAGGTCTTCGTAGTCGCTGACCCTCTCTTGGTCTTCCTTGCGCTTCTGGAAGTAGGCGGCTATGGTCTTGGTGAGGAAGTCGTTCTTGCCTGTGGCCTCGCCTTGCGGGTTGACGGTGGCGGGGAGCTGGATGGGTGACGGCAGGCTGCAGGTGTTCTTGGCGTAGAACTTGCTGCTGGGGTTGAAGGCGATGGCGCGGTACATCTCGTTGCCTTCGCCGTAGGCCTCCATGTAGCCGACGAGGTCGAGTTCCTTGATGAGGTCGTTGACGCTCGATCCTCCGATCTCGGGTCGGATGACCGTCTCGTCGCCTCTCTTCTGTTCCTGTTCGTGGGCGACGAAGACTATCGAGCGTCCTGTCAGTCTCACGCGGTTGATGAAGTTGATGAACATCTGCTTTCTGGCTCCGTAGCCCTTGAGGGTGAGGCTTCCGCTGCGGTCTGCCAGTTTCGGGTCGGTGCGCTTGATGTAGTCCTCCATGAAGGCGAGGAGCTTGCCGCAGGTGTCGATGATGATGGTCTTGTAGTCTTGGCCGCCTTCGATTTCCTTGAGGGCTGCGTCGATGTCTTCCCAGCGTTCCACCTGCAGGGTGTCGACCATGTGTGCGCCGTTGATTCTTGTCACGCCTCCGTCGCAGTCGAAAAGGACTGGCTCTGGTGCAGAGCAGGCGAGTGTGGTTTTTCCGATGCCGGGCTGGCCGTAGATGAGGACGGCGAGCGTGGGCTTGACTTGGAGTTGACTTGGTTTTCTAATAAGTCCCATTTTGTTTTGAATTTAAGTTGTTAGTAATTAGGTGAATTAAGGTTGTGCTTTGGGTTTGAGGCAGCGGTTGGGAAGGGGTAGGCCTTTGGTAACCCATTCCCTTCCGCCGTCGTTCTCGATCCACTCTTGGATGGTGTCCTTGGTGGCGTATTTCTGTCGCGTCCGCACCTTTACCTCGAACCGCACGATGGCCTCCTCTATCTTCTCGGCCTCGACCAGCTCGTTGAGGCGGGTGAGGCTGTAGAGGCGTTTGGAGTTGGCCTTGTTGCCTGTCCGCTCCGGGCAGCCGTACTGCTCTTGGTAGCGTCGGACGATCTCGGCTCCGAAGAGTTCCGTGGCCTTGCGCTCGCTGATGAGGTTGGTCTTTCCCCGGTTGGCGTAGCGTTCCTCCATCCGTCCGAGCTGCTTGGCGGTGGCCAGTGCCTGTATGATGTCGCTGTATAGGCGGTCGCTCTGCATGGCTTATTTCTCTTTCTTGATGAAGTGTCCTTTCTCGTCGCGCGGGCATCCCTTGCGGGCTACCTTGGCTTGGAGCTTGTCGATGGTGCATCTGGCTTGCTCGAGTTCCTTCTTGGTAGCCTCGAGTTCGTCGCAGAGTTCTTGTCGCTCGAGTTCTTTCGCGTCAAGTGTCGCGTCGCACTCGGTTCGGATGTCCTTGACCTGTTGGGTCAGTTTCTTGTTCTCTTCCATCAGCGTCTCGCGCTGTTTCTGGAGGCTCTTGTTTGCCCCGACGAGGGCGGTGTTCTCGTCGGTCACGGCTTGGAGCTGCTCTTGCAGTCTCTTTACTTTTCTTGAGGTGAACATGGTGTTAGGTATTTAGAGGTGAGTCATTCCTGCGGGTAGGGGTTGTGGTCGTCGGTCTTGGAGAATCCGTTGTCGTCGTCACCCTCGGTGGCGGGTTCCGGCTTGTCTTCCATGCCGTCGAAGTAGCGGCCTATGAAGGCTCCTGTGGCGAAGAGGGCGATGCCGAAGAAGCGGCAGGCCAGCTCGTGGCTTGATCCGTCCTTGGTGCAGACGGTGATGAAGAGTCCCGCGATGGCGAGGACGGCTCCGATGGTCTTGCGGGTCTTCATTGCTGGCCTCCTTCCTCGGTTGGGAACAGCTCGTCGGCAGTGCAGCCGAATTCCTTGGCCAGTGCTTCCTGTGCCAGTGCGTCGGGCTTGCGTGAGTTGCAGAGCCATCCTCGGACGGTGTTCTCGGTGACGTGGCAGGCATCCATGCAGCGTTGGATGAAGACCTGCGCGGGTGTTGGCGAGGGCTTGGAGTTCTTGGCCTCCTCGTACCTCTCTTTGAGTGTCATTTTCTTTGTCATGGTATTGGTGTTAGATGTTGAAGTTTTTGTCATTTTTTCGTGTCCCTTTCGTGTTTTTCGTATTTTATTACTACCTTTGCGTGTTGCTTTCGTGCTTTTGCGTTGCAAATATAGAACTTTTATTTCAATCGTTGTACTTTTTTTTCAATTTTTTTCAATCAAAAATAAAAAAATTATGCAAGTAACTGATAAAGACGAACTTATAAGGCTGATAAAAGAGCTAAAAGCGGCGGGCTTCATCTATAACGAGGCCGATTTGTGCCAAAAGTCGGGCGTTCCGCAGTCGTATCTGTCGGATATGAAGGCGGGTCGCCGTCCGATAAGTGAAGAAATGCTTCAACGGATTGAACACGCATTTCCTGCGTTCTTTTCGGGTGACGGAACGCTGGAGCGTCGGCAGGAGCCGACCTTGGGCGACCTTGCCCGGATGATCGCCGACCATGACATGCGTTTCCATGACCAGATGGAGCGTCTTATGGACGCTATGGGCGTTGGTAAAAAAGAAACTGCTTGATTGTTCCGCTCTATCCCAAAATCTCGAACCTATGAAGAATGTGACTTTGTTTCTGGTGTTGCTCTTTGCTCCGCTCATCCTGTCGGCGCAGGAGCGGCTGAATGACACCGTGGTCGGTGGCGTGCGTTATGCCATCCTCTTGGATAAGGACGGCGGTGTCGACTCGTATCAAAGTGCCGTGCCTTTCAGCGAGGCGCAGGCCGTCATTGAAATGAACCGCAGGCTCCGCTCTTGCGCCATCCGCAGGACGACGGCGGTTTCGTGTGGTGTTGCCGGGGCTGCCTGTGTGCTGATCGGGGTGAAGTCCGACCTCCCTGCCTTGCGCTATGTCGGCTATGGTGCCTTGGGTGTCGGTGCCTTGTTCGAGGTGTTGAGCATTGCTCCGCTCTGGACTGACCGCCTCTATGTCAATCAAGAAGGCCTCGTGTTCCGTATCGACGGCCGGAAAAAGGCGTACTATCGCCACGAGCTTGGAAAGGAGGACGAGTGATGGATATCCGTTTGACGAGAAAGCGTCTGGGGTTGACGCAGGAGGATTTGGCGAAGCGTCTAGGTGTGTCCACTCGCACGGTGCAGAACTGGGAGCAGGGCGGGGTCATCCCGGCCACGTCGCAGCGTGCCTTGGAGCGGCTGCTGTCTGGCTTGGAGGATGTCCGCGGCTGGGACGAGGTCGTCTCGCGCCTTGACCGCATCATCGAGCTGCTGGAGGTTCTGGTAAGAAAGGAGGACGGCGATGGTACCCGCTGAGCTTCGTTTCGTTGAGGCCTTCGAGACGCTCCGTGCCTCTGGGCGTGTGGGCGTTACCGAGTTCTGCAGTGAGCTTGGCATCTCGAAGGGGACGTTTGGATCGTGGAAGTCCGGGACGACGAACCGCCACGCGAAGGTGGAGTGGTTCACGGCCTTGGCCGCTCGTGGCGTTTCATCGGAGTGGCTGCTGCTGGGTACCGGGGAGATGCTCACCAAGTAAAACAAGGAAGGCCGTTATTTTACTTTCGGCTCGGAAAGTAAAAAAGGCGGCATCCTGTCCGGGTGTCGCCTTGCTTTGGTCTGGGTGTCGGTTATGGGTTCCGCATCCCTTCTATCCAGTCCTCGACGAGGTCGGACTGGCTGCAGCCGAGGTCTGCTGCCCATTGCTTGATGAAGGCTGCCGTCTCTGGCTGGAGGCGGAAGCAGACCGCCTTGCGCTTCTCGTTTCCCTTGGTTGGTCTTCCGTTGGGGTTGTTGGTGTGTCCTTTCGGCATGGTGTCTTGTTTTAGTTGGTTTCTATGATTTCGAATGTTGCGTCTGGCTCTCCGAGGAGGCGGTTCATGGCGTTGAGCTTGGTCTGCATCGCGATTTCCCATTCAGCCTCTTCAATGGTGTAGTCGGCTGGCAGAGTCCATGTCTTTCCGTTCTCGGTGATTTCTACTTTGTAGCTCATTGTTTTGTGGTGTTGAGTTCGTAGAATCCGTAGAGGCTCTTGTTGCCGCTGTCCCAAGTGTCGTAGAAGTGTCCGTCAACGACCGCCACGACGTGGTGTGCCACCTTTACAATGTATGTCCCGGTGGGATGGCTCTTTGCGAAGCTCTCGACCGTGGGTCTCTTTGCTCCGCCTCGATTCGATACGCCTGTGTAAGTGAAGCCGAGGCGTTCCATTGCCTCTCTGGTCTTTCCCCTGTCGCATGCGAAGATGGTGTAGGTCTGCAGTTCGCGGCATATCGGTATTGTGAGGTCGAAGGCTTCCAGCCATGAAATGTTGAGAGCCTTGCTCAATGCGCGAACTTGACAATCTCCGACGGTGTCGGTGAGGTCTTTCTTGTTTGGTTGGTAGTAGATGAAGTGTCTGCTTTTCATTGTGTAGTCCCTTTCGTTTTTGTGGGGAGGGTTGCCCCTCCCCTTGGTTTGTTATTCTTCTGTGATTGTGATTGTGTTAGTGTTGAAGTCGAGCAGGACATCCACTTGTGTGTAGATTCCCTTTCTGCTGTTCCTGTAGGAGGAGGTCTTGAACTCGTTCCAGCTCATCTGCCAGCCGCCGTTGAACTCTCTATTGGTGAATTCGCGGCAGAGTTGAAGGAAAGTAAAAGCGTCGTTGTCGCGGTTGATCCTGCTGTCGTGTTTTGTTGTTGTGGTCTTCATCGTTTTGTCCCTTTCTTGTTTTGTTGTTGTTGTGGTTTGTTGTTGTTCTACGCTGCAAATATAAGACAATTTTTTGTTAGCGCAATACAAAACAAGAAAAAAAGAGAAATTTTTCACGAAAAAAGCGCATTTTTTTCGTGTTTTCGGAAATTTTCGGGGTGTCTCTGGAAATTTTCGCCCTATTTCAGCAAGTCGAGGACTTTCCTGTTGGCCTCCCATGCCTTGGTGAAGTCACGCTCCACGTAGATGCCTGTCACGCGGTCGGCTCCACGGCGGGCGTGGTTGAGGGCTTGGTGGACGGTGTCGAAGTCGAAGCCGCAGGTGTTCATGGCCAGCGTCGACCATGTGTGCCGGGCGTAGTAGAAGTTCAGTCCCTCTGGCACCCGCTCCCCTCCCTCTGTGGCGTTGACGGCCTCCGCCACGTCCTTCAGCCCCTTGTTGACCATGTTGTTGAAGTTCTTGTGTCCGCTGTATCGGGTGTGGAAGTTGAGCAGGTGGTGGCCGTCTGTCGCCCGGTACCTCTCGATGAGCCTCTCCGCCTCCGGCTCGATCCGCACCTTCATGAGGGCATTGTCCTGTCGGACGCTGTCGGTTTTCCTTCGGTTGTAGGTCTGGATGCCGTCCCGCAGCTCGTCCTCGGTGGCGTGGTAGAGGTCGATGGTGTTCTCTCCGATCATGGCGAGGCTGAGCATGAACACGTCCCTTGCGAGTTCGGCTTGGCTCCCTTGGCGGAGCTGCACGGCTGCGATGGCCTTGGTCTGTGCCGCTGTGAGGACGCGGTGCTGGGTCATCGGCTGTGCCGGGATGAGTCCCTTCTTGAAGGGCTGCAGGGGTATGACGACCTTGCCTGTCTCCTCTTGGTTGCATTCCGCTCTGGCCATGTTGTGCAGGGAGCGCAGGCAGGAGAGGTAAAAACTGACCGCTCGCGAGCTTTTGGTCTTGGCTTGGTGTTTTCCCTTGCCGTTGGCCAGTGGCGGCTCAGTCTCGAGGAAATGGCGGAATTTTAGCAAAAACTGGTAGGTGATGTCGTTGATGTCGAGGGAGTCGGTTCCGATGAACCTCTTGAGGGCGTTGAGGCTCGTCTGGTAGCCCTCGGCGGTCTTGGGTTCCATGGCGGCCATCTTATCGCGCCCGAACTCGAAGATGTCGAGGTGGAAGGGTGTTCGGCTGCCTCCCTTGAGGATGTCGTTCACGGCCTCCCAGAGGTCGTCGGCGGAGTAGTATTCGGCTCCATCGATGGCGGCCACGGCTCTTCGGTAGTCCGCGAGCTTTCGGTTCACCGCGTCGAGGATGATCTGGTCGGTGATTTTGTCCTGCTTGCGTGTGATCTGGTCGCGGGTGACGACGAGGCTGGTGGTGGCGTATTTCGACTTGCCGTGGTGGGTCATCCGTATGTTGACCGGGATTGTGCCGTCCTTCTTGCGTCGGTGGGGAAGGATGACGTAGTTGAATGATGTGGCCATGAAGAAGTCCCTTTCGTAAAAAATCCGTAAAAAATTCGCGCTGCAAAAATGCGGTTTTTCCGTCAATTTTGCAAATGTGGATTTTTTCGCCTTGGTGTCGGTGTTTTGCGTTGTGGCCTGTGGGCAAAGAAAAAGCGCAGGTGATTCCTCACTTGCGCTCTTTGCGGTCCGGACGAGACTCGAACTCGCGACCTCCTGCGTGACAGGCAGAATCGCGGACGGCGGTTTCTCCGCTGTGTTTCAGTCCGTTGCTCTTCCGTTGGTTCATAATAGTGAATTATTCGTAAAAAAATTGCATCTTGCTTGTGAAAGAGGGCGGCTCTGGTGGCCGCCCTGTGAAAGGGACTTACGAGGCCACAACACCAAGTAAGCGCGGCAAAGGTACGGCTTTTTCCGAAACGCGCAAGAAAAAACCTCCATCCTTTTCTGGGACGGAGGTTTCAAAAAAAATGGGAGTATTAGAACTGGATGCCTATGAAGCCTCTGGCGGTCGGCTGCCCCTCGTAGGTGCTGCCTGCCGAGAATCCGACGTGGACTTTCCCGAAGCGGTGGATGTAGAGCAGGCTCGCGTCCTTGGCTCCGGCCTCGAGGCCTATGATGTTGCTGGGTGCTGGCTGGGTGATGTAGTGCTGCTCGATGACGGTCTGCTGGTGTTTGTAGATGGTCGCGCTGTCTATCTTCGCGTCGTAGCCGCTGTACCACACGTCCGCCACGTCGCCAAGTTGTGCGTGGTGCTGCTCAAAGGGTAGAGTGATCCGAGCCGAGTCAACGTCGGTATCTACCTCTACGTCGGTGAGCGGCACCTGCACAACCTTGGTTATGGTCTTCGTCACCGTGTCTGGCGGCGGTGCCGGGAGCTGGATGGTGTCGGTGGTTCGGATGGTGTCACGGACGACGGTAGGCTCTGGCTGCTCCGTCATCGTGGCTCCTATCCTAATGCCGAGGCCGAGCGTCATCAGCAGGACGACCGCCAGCACGATGAGCAGGGCGAGGATGGTCTTCGCGTTCTTTTCCATCACGGTTCGAATTTGAAGTCATTGAGGCGGTTGAGCCATCCCTTGAGGAAGCGTTTGTAGGTGTGCCGCAGCAGTTCCTGCTCGGTGGCCTTGCGCCCTACCTTGCGCTCGTAGTCGGCGACGCTCCGTGCCACGATGTCCTCGAAGAATTTCTTGCGTCTCGCCCAGAGTTTGTCGAAGAGTGCGCTCTGCGGGTTCCATCCGTTGATCTTCCCGAGGGTGATGTTGCCGACGATGCCGTCCTGCTTCACTCCGAGAACGCCTTGGATGGTCTTGATGTATCCAGCTCCGCTGCCCCAGACGGTGTTCACGCAGAGGTTGGCGATGCTCTGGTTGGCGATGTCGTCAGCCTTCATCTTGTCCCAGAACATGGTCTTGAGGATGTCACGCCATTCCTCATAGGTGATGGCCTTCAAGTCCTTGATCTTGGGCGCGGGTTTCTTCATGCGCTTGCGGTAGGCGGTGTAGGTGGCGAGGGTCACGCCTATCATCGTCGCTCCGCCTGCGTCCACGGGGTCGTTCCCGTAGCCTGTCTTTCTGGCCTTCTCGAAGAGCTGCTCATTCGTGAGGCCTTCCCCGGTTGTCCCGGCTTCCCACTTGATGATGGTGGGGATGAGTTTGTCCACTTGTGCCATGGCTTTCTATTTTTGGTGGTAGTAGTAGAATTTGGTTTGCCTGCAGCAGTGCTTGACCTTCTTGCCGCTCCCGCAGGGGCAGGGTTCGTTCCTGCCGATGGTGCGGACGACGATGGTCTTGTCTGCCGCGTCCTTGGGTGCCGCTATGGTTTCCGGCTTTCTCTTCTCTTCGCTCATGCTTCGTCCTCCTTTCCATCGCCGTCCATGTCCATGCGCCATTGGTCGCCCATCGGGGGCTTGCGCTTGGCGCAGGTGATGCAGTCGCATCGTTTCAGCTCGCTGGTGGCCGCCTTGGTGTTGGCCTTGTCGAGCTGTTCATTCTTTTTGGCGAGTTGGTCGTAGAGCTTGCCGACCTTGTCGGTCTCCACGTCGAATCGCGCCTGCAGCTTGTCGTAGAGGTTCAGCAGGTTGTCATACATCTTCTGCATGTTGACGAGTTGTGCGTTGGCCTTCTTCTCGGTCGATGTCAAGAAGAAGGCGAGAACGCCCACGATGCCGCCTGTCTCTATGA
>CAKZZD010000054.1 GCA_937886715.1 uncultured Bacteroidales bacterium
ACTGCACTTGTTTGTGGAAAAGTAGGTCGCCGCCAATCTTTTTAAGGGAGTCCTTCCGGGACTCCCTTTTTTGTATATATACATTATTTATTATACACCCATTTTGACTTTTTCCGATTCTCATGTGCAATTCTTCCAAAAAATGAGCATGATTTCGGGAAATCATGCTCATGATTAGGATGGAATTATGCCATGGTTTTGGGAAATCATGAGTATATTTTGATTTCCAGTACCTTCTCAGTGGTTGTGGTATAATCTTTTTTTTCTGAGGCCTGTGCCTTCATTTTCCGGCGGCGATGTATTTCTTCAGCGCTTTGACGTAGCTGCGGAAAGCCTCTGTACCCTTGGGTGTTATATGGCAGGTAGTACGCGGTACCTTCCCTTTGAAACCTTTCTCGACGGCGATGTATCCGGCTTCGGCAAGTTTGTCTATCTGCACGCTCAAGTTGCCCGAAGTGGCACTGGTTTGCTCCTTTAGGTAGTTGAAGTCGGCCTCCTCTACGCCCGCCAGTATCGACATAATGGCCAGCCGTAGCTCCGAGTGCATTAGCGGATCTAATTTCGGCAGCATGGGTTACTTGTATTGATGTTTGACAATCAGGCCTGTGACCACCAGCACCAACCCGGCAAAGGTGAAGATAAGCATCTGCTCCGCTCCGGCTCCAGTGATGTAATAGATGGCAAGACCACCAATGCCAGTTGAGAAGCCTGCAATCTTCATGACCCAGTTTTTGAGGGCTACTCCGCAGGCGCTTTCCGCCAACCCGAATATGATCACAATCTCTGCCGTCAGACTTCCTAGTGCCACCAAGGCGCTTATGGCATTGCCAAGACCATTGGAGCCATCATTGAAGTGGGCGAAGATAAGCGTAAAAGCGGCCACGGCGCAAGAGAAGATGCCAAAGGTTGCCCAGATGCCGTCGGTGATGCGGCTCACGTCGTTCTGCACAACATCTGACGAACCATTCCTGCGGAGCAGTCTGGCTGCAATCCAACCAATAATTGGCATAGCAAACCACAAGCAGTTCCACGCCGGCTGGTCGGTGAGTTTCCATAAAAAGTAGACTATCAAAGAGAATATTGTGAGCAGTATGCCCCATAGGATGTAGTACTTTCCGCTACGGCGCGTAATCTCTTTGCGATTGCTGTTCAGCGTCTCGGTGATGAGCGACAGGCTTTCCTCAGCTGTCATTTCTTTGTTCGTCTCCATTTCTTTGAATGTTTAATTGTTTATTTGTTAATTTACTCTGTGACCTCTTTCCTTGTTGCGCAACTTTTTCCAAGAATCACGATGCAAAAGTAAACAAGTTTATAAAATAAACAAAAATTTTTTGGATATTATTTTGGAAATATCACTGTATCAATATGATATTTTTTTATTATTCATGTAGGCGATAGCCTTTTTTCAACAGTTTGAATCAAAAAAAAGGAAAAATCTTGTTCAGGACCTCGGCCCGCAATGTCACGAGTATCGCTCATAAGAGGGGAAGTAGGTCGCCGCCAATCTTTTTAAGGGAGTCCTTTCCGGGACTCCCTTTTTTTGTATCCTGCCCTTCTCCATGCCATCCGGCCGTGCGGAAACGTGGAGCTCCCGGAATCGCCGATAGCCTCGGCTTTCGGTTTGCGAGATTGTTGGTAGCTCTATTCGTTAAATAGCTCGTCGTATTGTTTCAGGTTGTCCTTCAGAGTGCGAGTGAGGCGCATGTCGCGAAGGGTGCTGCCGACGGCTATAATGTAGATCAGCACAGCGATAGCGATGCGCCATGGGTCGAGGTATTGGAGATCGGAATAGTGGAACGAGTGGCCGAACCAGTGCGCCGCCACCGGCAGACCGGAGGCAATACATACCGGGGTTACTATACCCGAAATCCAAAGCAGAGAACGTTTCTGGGCAAGATGCCATAGGTCGAGGGTCTTCATCACGCTGATTGTTGGCGCAGAAAGAGCAGCATTGCGGTGCAGGCGCAGCATCCATACGGCGTACCAGCACACGATGAATCCATAAGTGCCCACAAAGATGAGGTATGCCAGCGCCATCTGCCAACTGCCGAAGAACTTGCCTGCCTGTGTAAGCACGAGCAACAGGGCGGCGCCTCCCATCAGAGTGGCACTGCCTCCCACGATCATAAAGTGACGATGCGTGCCATTGATATTCTTGCGTAATAGACGGCTGACGCTTTCGCGCTGCACGCGTTCAATGCGCTGGAGTCTTTCGTCTTGCTGTTGCCACAGTTTTACTATCTGTTCGAAATGGTCGGTCGTATTCTCGCCTCTGGATGGAGAGCAAGTTTCCTCTCCTTTCGTCTTATCGAAATGTTCAATTGTTGTTTCCATCATGTCCTTCGTTTAAGGTAATTAACTTTTGTTTGATTCGTTCCACCCGCTTGCGAGCTGTGTTTTCCGCGATGCCGGTGATGCTCGCAATTTCCTTGTACGGCAGGCCGTCGAGGTAGAGCAGGATGAGCGATTTGTCGGCGTTGCCCAAACAGTCGATAAGTCGGTAAAGACGGTCGGCAAGTTCCTCCTGCCCGCGGTCGACGAGCGATTGCACCATTTCGTCGGTCAGCCTGATGATAGATGGCGCGCGGCTTCTTCGTCGAAGTTGTGTGGCCCCGGTGTTGAGGGCAATTCGGTACACCCAGGTGTTCTCCGTGCTGTCGCCCCGAAAACTGGACCATGCCTTCCAGAGATTGCAGACAATGTCTTGATACATATCGCGTATATTGTCGGGCTGGCGGTCGGTGTAGAAAAGGCACACCTTGAACACCGTCCGCTCGCATCGCGCAAGCATCTCCAGGAATTGTTCCTCTTGTTTATCGTTCATTTCTGTGTGGTTTTGCCCATATTAGTCGCAAAAATAACAAAAAAGTGACAAGGAAAACAAAAAAGATGATGGGCCGACACATTTCTTGTTATAATGTCGGGGGCGCTGGCTCCTTCGCGGGTGCTCCGCGTGTAACGGTAGCCGGTCTGGGCCAATTGTCAGTAGCTGAACGTGTAGATGCTGCTTTGGCTGCCGGTGCCGATGGTCTTCGTGGTTGGGAAACCGTCTTCGTCGTAGGTGTAGCTGCACTGGCCGCTGCCCGAGAGGAGGGTGGTCATATTGTTCTCGCTCCAGCAGAAGGCGTAGCCGAGGAAGAGGACGCTGTTGCCCAGCACTCCCTCGAATATCATGTTGGTCACGCCCATGGTCTCCATCCCCATCGGGAAGCGCATCGGGTTGGGATGGCTGTCGTACTGCATATTGCTGAAGAGTGGCTGGCCGTCGCTGCTGACGGAGACAACGTTGCCGCCGTTCCATTCGAAGAGGTAGGTGCTGGTCTTCACGCTGCCGTCGTCCATCGTCTTGTTTGCCTGCACCGTCGACGCGTGGCTGTCGTCAGAGTAGGAATAGACCAGCTCGCATGGTACAACCTCGTCGAAGGTCTGCTGGCAGAGATCCCCGGTAGCCCTCATCGGCAGCAGGAAGGTCTGTCGTTCCAGCCTCCCGTCCGAGCCGTAGTGATAGTGCATCGCACCATCGGTGTAGGCGGTGCCCGCATCGTCGTAGGGGTAGACCCGCGCCAAGCGCCCGCCGTCGTATTCGAGCACGGTGCGGCCGAGCGAGGAGCCGTCGTACATCGTGCAGCTGATTTCCTTGAGAAGGTCATCTTCCCAAGTGAAATCGTAAGTGAGATAATCGAAGGTGCCCACACTGTGGACGATGCGGCTGATTTTCTTGGCGGGCCAACTGTCGGTGGTGCTGCAGGAAGTGGGCTGTTCGTTCTCTCTTCCGCACGACACGGCGGCCATCAATGCTGCCGCCACAAGCAATAGGATGGTATTGCGTTTCATTGTGGGTTATTTTTGTTGTACATTTTGTGTTGTTCTATTATAATAGTCGCTTAAGGGGGGGGCAAATCTTACAGGCTGTTGAAAAAATATCTTTCTGGCGAAAAACAGCCGTTGACCGCCGCTTTCGATGAGCATTTTTTGTATGTCTGTTGTACGACTGTTGTACGAACATTTTTCGTACAACAGTCGTACAACAGTCGGCCATGGGTGTGTGGGGGGTGCTGATTCAGGGTGTCAGGTTTCCGGTACTAATGCCTTCATGCCATAAAAAAACGCCACCCGGTTGGGGTGGCGGTGATGTTTGAGCCTGCAATGCGGGGTCGGTTCTTGCGAACAGGCTGGCTTTCGCCTACCTGTACAGCACCTCGGGATGCATCAGCGGGATGCTTCTCCGATCGGCTTTTGAACAGGCTCTGACGTCAGGCCGACGCCAAGTTTCTTGAATATTTTGCGATCGACTTCGCCGGTCATGACGGTGGTGTGCATCTGGCATCCGTCGAGCAGCGGGAGGCAGTCGAGGGCTCGGCGGCAGTTGTCGTCGAGGAGGCTGAGGATGGAGAGGGTCACCAGCACCTCGTCGGTGTGTAGGCGGGGGTTGCCGCCGTGGAGGAGGCTGACTTTGGTGTGCTGGATGGGTTCGATCATCTTCTGTGAGATGAGTTTAACGCTGTGGTCGATGCCTGCCAGGTGCTTGAGGGCATTGAGCAGCAGTGCGGCGCAGGCGCCCAGGAGGTCGCTGCTGTGGGCGGTGATGATGGTGCCGTCGGCGAGCTCGATGGCGGCGGCGGGGGACCCTTCGTTCTTGGCGCGTTCCTTGGCGGCCACAGTGGTGCGGCGGTCGTCGGTGCTGATTTTGGCCTGCTTCATGAGCAGGGCTATCTTGTTGACCTCGGTGGTGGACGACTTGCCGTTGGCGTAATCGCAGAGGGCGGTGTAGTAGCGGCGGATGATCTCGTCCTTGGAAGCCTGGCAGCATACATCGTCGTCGCAGATGCAGAAGCCGGCCATGTTGACGCCCATGTCGGTGGGCGACTTGTAGGGATTTTCGCCGTAGATGCCGTCGAAGATGGCATTGAGGACGGGGAAAATCTCGATGTCGCGGTTGTAGTTGACGGCGGTCTTTCCGTAGGCCTCAAGGTGGAAGGGGTCGATCATGTTGACGTCGTTGAGGTCGGCGGTGGCGGCCTCATAGGCGATGTTGACGGGGTGCTTCAGCGGTATGCTCCAGATGGGGAAGGTCTCGAATTTGGCGTAGCCGGCTTTGATGCCGCGCTTGTTTTCCTGGTAGAGCTGGCTGAGGCAGACGGCCATTTTGCCGCTGCCGGGGCCGGGGGCGGTGACGACTACGAGCGGGCGTGTGGTCTCGACATACTCGTTGCGGCCGAAGCCTTCGTCGGAGTCGATAAGCTCCACGTTGGTGGGGTAGCCCTCAATAATGTAGTGATAGTATGCCTTGATGCCGAGACGTTCGAGACGTTCGCGGTAGGCCGTGGCGCTGGACTGGCCGCTGTAGTGGGTGATGACCACTCCGTTGACCACAAATCCGCGCTGCATGAAGACCTCGCGCAGGCGCAGCACATCCTCGTCGTAGGTGATGCCTAGGTCGCCGCGTTTCTTGTTCTTCTCGATGTCCACGGCGCTGATGACGATGACTATCTCGGCATCGTCCTTCAGCTGGGTGAGCATCTTCAGTTTGCTGTCGGGCTCAAAACCCGGCAGGACACGACTGGCGTGGTAGTCGTCAAAAAGTTTACCGCCAAATTCTAGGTAAAGTTTGTTTCCGAACTTGGAGATGCGCTCCTTGATGTGTTCGGATTGTATCCGCAGATACTTTTCGTTGTCGAACCCGTATTTCATAAGATGATAATTTGATATATATTAAGAATGAAAAATACGGGATACAAAAATACGAAGATTTTTGTATCTGACAAAAAATATTTTACAAAACGATGAAAATCAGTCTACCGAGAGCACTTCGGTGGCAATATATTGGCTTTGTCCTCGCCAGGGAAGGGTGCCCAGATAGCGTTTCCAGCGGAGCTCCACATGTTTTCCGGAGCAGCGCATCAGTGTGTCTGCCACGGCTTTGTCGGTGACGGAGAATTTGAACTCGTTGCTTTGCAGCTTGGTCATTCCATTGCCGCCGCTTTTGAAGCCGGTTTGGATCATTTTTCCTTCGTAGGTTTTGAAAATGACGCCCTGTCGCTGGATGTAGTTGATGTCGCCGGCGTTGACTCCTGTGCTGTAGACGAAGCAGAAGCGGAAGTATATGAAAATGGCCAGTGCCACCACGAGCACCGACGCGACGATGGTCACAATTTTTGATGTTTTAGACATTTGCTTTATTTCAGATGCGTTCTTGATAGAGTTGAATTCGGATATACAGATTGCAAAGATACTCGTTTTTTTTCTTTGTGGTGAATTTTTTTTTCTTGAGGCTGGAATATAGCGTGTTATGAATATGATGGCAGGTGGTGTTCTGCGGTGGATGGAAGGGGAGGGGATGGAGCGGGAAGGGAGTTAGCGGATATCAAGAATTTTGTGGATCTGGAGCGATAGTCGCCACTCGGGATGCGCTTTGATGTATTCCACTGTGGCGGCGGCGATGGCGGCATTGCGAAGGGCATTGCCAGTATCACAGGGCTGCAGATAGCGGCCGTGGCGGATGGCGATATGGCTGTAGTCGGGCGGCAGGTGTTTGCCGTCGAACACCACTTTCAGTTCGTCGGCGGCGGCAAGCACAGGGCGTGCCGACCGGCCGAGGAAGAGGTCCTTGGGCGAGAGTGTGATCCAGTCGATTCCGTCGGGCAGGGGAATGGTGCCGTTGGTTTCGACGGCGATGCGTTTGCCGCGACGGTGAAGGGCGTCGACCAGGATGCTGTTCAGTTGCAGCGCCGGTTCGCCGCCGGTGATCACCACCAGCTGAGCGGGCCATGCGGCGGCGGCATCGGCTATCTGTTCTTCGCTCATGAGGGTTCCGTCGCGATGGTCGGTGTCGCAGAACGGGCAATCCAGATTGCATCCGGAGAGACGCACGAAAACGGCGGCGGTGCCGCTGTGGTGACCCTCACCCTGAAGGGAATAGAAAATCTCGTTGACTTTCACGGCTCGTCGACTTCGTAGGTGGCAATGTTGCCGGCGGTTTCCTGCACGTCTACACGGAAGCAGTTGGGCACCTGCTGTTGGCACCATCGGGCTATGTTTTCTGCCGTAGGGTTGCATCCGATGATGTCGTTGATCACCTTGTGGTCGAGCCGGTCGGTGATGCGGCTTTTTATGTGCGAGAAATCCACCACCATGCCGTTGTGATCCAATTCACGGGCTTTGCAATGGATGGTAATCAGCCAGTTGTGGCCATGCAGTTCGGTGCACTTGCTGGGGTAGTCGAGTTCGAGCCGATGGGCGCCGGAAACCTCGATTTGTTTGGTGACGTAATACATGATGGGTTAAGCTTTGTAGGTTGTGGGGTCGTTGATTCCAGCTTCGGCGAAGGCCTGTCGGCGTTCAGTGCAGGTGCCGCAGGTGCCGCAATGCTGCTCGGCGCCGCGGTAGCACGAATAGGTGTCGGCATAGTCGATGCCCAATTTGGCGCCGCGGCGGATGATGTCGGCCTTGCTGATGTCGGTGTAGGGAGCGGCGAGGGTGACACCGTCGTAGGTGCCGGCGCGCATGGCGGCGTCCATGGCTGCCACGAACTGCGGCCGGCAGTCGGGGTAGATGGCGTGGTCGCCACCGTGGTTGGCGATGAGCACGCGCTTCAAGCCGCGACTTTCGGCCATGCCGCAGGCCACGCTGAGCATGATGCCGTTACGGAAGGGCACCACGGTGGAGTGCATGTTCTGGTCGTCGTATTGGCCGTCAGGGATGGCGTCGGCTCCGGAGGTAAGTGCCGAACGGAAATGCTGTCCGATGAAGGCGAGGTCGATCACCATGTGTTCGATGCCGAGGTGGGCGCAATGGCGGCGGGCGCATGCCGTTTCGCGGGCGTTATGGTTGGCACCATAGTTGAAAGTGATGGCCAGCGCTATGCGCTGCTGCTCTTCGTAGAGGAGGGTTGTCGAGTCGAGACCGCCCGACAAGATGATTACCGAATCTTTGTTCGGTGTTGTGTTTGATGTCATTTTTCTTGTTTTGTTTTAGGGGGTTTCCAAGCACCCCTGCATGTCTGTTTTGCGCTGCAAAAGTACACAAAAAAATCGATATGGGAAAATTGCGAAAAATGTCCGCCTGTTGTGTGGGTAAAGAAGTACTGCTGAAGGAGATGAGTTGGAGATGGACAGGTGGGGCAATTCCAGCATTGGAGAACGGTTTTCCGTTGCTATCCGGTTGTTCGAATCCAGTTATCCCCAGCCGAAGGAATTATCCGATAGACTGTTGCGCGATATAAACGGATTCGATGTTGATAACTATTGTTGAAGGGAGGCGTTTTATGCTGTATTTTTGCATTCGGCTATTTGGGGGATAAAGTTATTAACCTCCACAGCGTGACGGTGATGAAAGAAAGGTCTATATTGAAGTTTTTTCTGCTTGCCATTGCGGCAAGCTTGTTCTGCATAGGATGCAAGTCGGGTCACAACCAGGGTTTCGACACCTATTCCGTGGCCGGTCAGCGCAGTTTTTTGCTGGTTTCCAAGAATGGCCATTTCCCATTTGCGGGCGACACTATCGGGTTGGTCAACAGTTTCAATCTGGTGTGGCCGTGTCCGGGCAAGATGACGTCGGAGGCAGAGCACGAGTTGCTGGTGCGCTATTTCGGTGACACGGAGGCGAAGGATATCGACCAGGTGGCCTCGGTGTGGCTCGACGATGTGAGTATTTACGATGAAGATGAGGTGCGGATCGTCAAAGTCGACACGCTGCCTGACACGATGGAGTATTCCTATTCGAAGATAGAGGGAACATGTTCGAGTGATGGCGTGGTGGCGTGTTTCATGATCGGCAAGAGCAACTATGAGGTGGGATCGGCGCACATGCTGTACACGGCGGAATATGTCAATGTGGATGTCCGCAGCGGCAACGTGATCCATCTGTCCGACCTGGTTGACACGACGGTGCTCGGCGAGGTGCTGTATCGTGCCGTGAACGGCTTGGAGGTGAATAAAAGTGTAAGAGAGAGCTTGTTCGACGAGTATGTGCAGTCGGAGACGCTCCCGTTGTCCAACGATTTCATTATCGACGGAGCCGGCCGTACGATCACAGTCAATTATCAGGTCTACGATATCGCGCCTTATGCTTACGGCATCCAGTCGGTGGTGTTGCCGCTTGACTGGCTGTTCGGGCAAGTGACGGTGACCGACTATGCCCGCTCTCTGATGGAAGAGATGAAGGGTGACGAATCCCTATAGTTTCCTGGCACCGTCGCCGATGGCCACATTGATCGGCTGGCATGCAACACCAAAGCGTTTCAGGTAGGATTCTTGGACGCACGCGACAAACCGTTCGAGGATGTCTTTGTGCACCAGGTTGATGGTGCATCCGCCAAAACCGCCGCCCATGATGCGTGAGCCGGTGACACCCGAGGTGCGAGCCTCGTCGACCAGAAAGTCGATTTCGGGACAGCTGACCTCGTAGTCGTCGCGGAGGCCGTCATGTGTGAGGTACATCTGCTTTCCGATGGTGGCGAAGTCGTCATGCTCCAATGCCTGGCATACGGTCATCACCCTGTCGGCTTCGCCGATCACATAGCGAGCCCGCCGGAAGTCTTCTGGGGATATACGGTCTTTTAGCGAGTGTAGCATGTCCCATGTACAGTCGCGGAGGGATTCGATGCCGGCCAGTGCTGCCACGCGTTCGCATGAGGCACGGCGGTCGTTGTAGGGAGATCCTACCAACTCGTGTTTTACGCAACTGTTGATCAGCACCAGACGATAGTCGTCGGTGCGCCATGGATGGTAGCTGTATTCACCGCTGCGGCAGTCGAGGCGCATGAACATGTTGGCCTTTCCGAACATTGAAGCGAACTGATCCATGATGCCGCATTTGACGCCCACATAGTGATGCTCGGCAGCCTGGCCGACCCGAGCCAGCGCCATGCGGTCGAGTGTGGCGTTTCCGAACATGTCGTTGAGGGCATTGGCGAAGCAGCATTCCAAGGCGGCAGAAGAGCTCAATCCTGCCCCCAGGGGGATGTCGCCGCAATAGGCAGCATCGAAGCCTTCGACAGGTACACCCGCCGCAATCAATTCGCGGACCGTGCCGAAGACATATCTGAAGTCGGTTTCTGTAGGGCCGTTGGGGTCGTCGATATTGAAAGAGCATTGCTTTTGAAGGTCGGCGGCGAGCATGTTCACGCGTAAGGTATGGTTAGGGCGGACGATGGCATAGATGCGCTTGTCGATGGCGGCAGGCAGCACGAAGCCGCCATTGTAGTCGGTGTGTTCGCCAATGAGGTTGATGCGTCCGGGGGCAGCATAAAGGGTGCCTTCGCCACCGAAATGGCTTGCGAACTGACTTTGAAGGGTGTCGGTCATAGTGTGGTGAATTTATATATTGTTGACGTATGGTAAGGTTCGCTGGCATGCAGATAGCCAGTGGATTCGAGCCAGTGGCGGTTGGGTGAGTCGGGATACTGCTGGGTTTCCAGGCATACCGCGCTGTGGACGGGATATCTTGTGCCCTGTTTGCCGCAGACACCGTTTAAGAAGTTGCCCGTGTAGAGCTGTACTCCCGGTGCGTCGGTGTATATGTCCATTGAGATTCCTGTAGCGGCACAGCTGAGAGTGACCGAAGGAGCGTCGAGGGATGGGTGGTTGAGGACGTAGTTGTGATCGTAGCCTCTGCCTATGTGTAGCTGCTCGTTGTCGGAGTTGATGTCGTCGCCGATGGCTTTTGCGGCCCTGAAGTCGAAAGGGGTGCCCTCAACAGGCATGTGATCGCCGAGGGGGATGGATGTCTCGTCGACGGGGGTGTAGCGGTCGGCATCGATCCGAAGCATGTGGTCCAGGATGTCGTGGCAGAGAGGCTCGTCGGAGGTCTGTCCGAGGTTGAAATAGCTGTGGTTGGTCATATTGATCACCGTGGTGCGGTCGCTCTCGGCGTGGTAGTCGACACGGAGGGAGTTGTTCTCCAGCGAGTAGACAACGCGAACCTGCACACATCCGGGGAAGCCGTTGTCGCCGTCGGGGCTTGTCAAGGTGAGCACTATGCGGTTGCTGGTGGCTTCCTCGACATGGAAGATGGCATATTGCCAACCCATGGGACCTCCGTGCAGGCAGTTGGGGCCATTGTTTTGTGGCAGTTGGTAAGTGACGCCGTCGACCGAGATGCGGCCTTTGGCCAAGCGGTTGGCGTAGCGACCGATGATAGCGCCGAAGTCGCTGGGGTTGTTGTCGGGCAGGTAGTCTTCAGCGCGGTTGAATCCCAGCACCACATCTCTGAGGTGATTGTCTTTGTCGGGGATCATCAGACGGATTATGCGCCCGCCGAGATTGGTGATGTCCACCTGCATTCCATTATTGCCATAGAGCGTGTGGACCGCTATTGATTCTTGAGATGTCATTTTGGACAATGCAATATTATATTATAAGTAGAGCAGCAAGCGATGTGTGAAGCTGCCTCCACAGGGGGTGGTTTCCTCTGCGTTGAACCGGGTGAAGCCAGAAGGTGGGCGCGCCTATTTCTCTTTTTAGGCCTGTTCCGGATTGCCCGGGAATTGCGGGTGCGTCTTCAGGAACGACTGGTAGTCGCGCATCATGTTGGTGTACATCTCTTTCCGGCTGTAGACGTAGTAGGCGGGATAGAAACTCTTCACCACCACTACGTTGGCCTCCTCCGAATAGTAGCAATGGGCGTTCACTTCCACGAGATCCTTCAGGAAGTATTCTTGCAGGAAGCTGACGATGATGCCTTGTCCGCCGCAGCACAGGATGATGTTGGCATGATACATGTTGATCTGTTCCACCAGAAGGTCGGCATAGTTCTTCATGTATTTTTGTATCACGGCGTTGCTGGCAGCGCGGGAGTCGATCTGTTTCTTGCAGTTGACGCGGGCGATGGGGGCCGTTTCGTAGAATTGCTGCAACTTGGGTTGGTTGTCGGCCTTGTCGAAGGAGAGGATTCTCCTGTCGGAGGTGTTCATCAAGCCATAGGCCCAAAGCTCAAGGTTCGGGAAGAAATATTTGGCGGTTTTCCCATTGTCGAGATGGGGCGAAGGCACGCGGCCGCTTTCACTCCGGATATCCCAGCAGTCCTCGTCGTATACCTCTTTGGTGAGCACCAGCAGGCGAAGCCTCGACTGGTTCCAATTTTCGGATTCGGTCCCCGGGCGATGAACTTGCCCATATCCGTCAAACCATAATTCACCACGATACAGGATGCCGTCTTTGGCGATTTCCTGGCCATCGTGCAATTTCTGGGCTCTTTTGATCCAGCGGGAGAACAGCTTCTCTTCTTGACTGCGGTAGTCCATAATGATGCGATTTTTATTTTGCAAAGATAAAGATACTTTTCCAATTGGAGAAAAGTATTTTGAAAAAAATAATCATGAAGGCGAAAAAGCCTATTCTTGAGGGTGGTGTGATGGCAAGATTTGGGCCACTTTTTCGTCCATGCTTAGCGAGCCGTCGATCCAGTGTATATCTACTCCGTTTCGTTCCATCCGACGAAACCAGGTCATCTGGCGTTTGGCAAATCGGCGTATGTCTGTAAACAGATCGCGGTAGAGCTCCTCGTCGGTGCATTCTCCGAGTATGCGGCGGGTCACGTGGCGGTATTCCAGGCCGAAGCGCATCAATCTTTGGGGTGAAATGCCGTTGTCGATCAGGCGTTGCACTTCGTCGACCATACCCTCGTCAATGCGCTGACGAAGGCGATCTCCGATGCGTTTGATGATCACTTCGCGGGGGAAACTGATGCCGAATATGCGGTGCTGCATCGCCGGCAGACGAGTGAACCCCTCGGGATGCTGAAGGCGGTATTCCTGTATTTCCAAAGCGCGCAGGAGCCGGTCGCGGGTCTCGGTGTCGGTATGGTTGTGCAGTTTGGTCATCGAGGCCAGCCTGGCGGTGAGGGCCTCGTCGCTCACGTCTTCGAGGCTTTTGCGGAATTCAGGATCGACGGGAGCGTCGGGCAGTTTGTAGCTGCGCACCACAGCGTCGATATAGAGGCCTGTTCCGCCGCAGAGTATGGCTTGCTTTCCGCGATCCTGGATGCTGCAGAATGCTTGCTTGAAGTCGTTCAAAAACCGGTAGGCATTGTACTCTTCGGCAGGCGAGCAGATGTCAATCAGATGGTGGGGAATGTCGGTGCCGTGGATATGGTAGTCGGCCAGATCCTTGCCGGTGCCGATATCCATCCCGCGGAACACCTGTCGTGAATCGGCGCTGATGATTTCCCCACCGGTGCGATAGGCCACCTCGGCAGCCAATGCCGTCTTGCCGGTGGCTGTCGGTCCCAGAATGGTGATCAGCGTGGGCTCCATCAACGCGCTATTCGTCGAGGAATATCAACTTGCCGCGTTGCTTGTCGAACTCGTATTCGCCAAAGTGCTGCAGACCGAGGCGGTTGATGATGAATTTGTAATCAACATTTTTCACCACCACAACTTCCACGTCGTGGGCGCGTTGTTCGCCGATTTGCATTTCTTTGAAGATGACCGTGGCTTTGTCGAGAATGTTGCCTTCGGGGTCAAAGGCCTGGTCGCGCATCGGGAAGTCTTCCTTGGTGATGCGGCGCTGATAAAGGAAGTTCATGGCTTCTTCCCAAGAGATGGCGATAGGCTCGATGAAGCGTTCGTCGATCAGCATCGGCACCTGCGAGCCATTGATGATGCAGGCAATCTCGCCTTTGGTCGAGTTGACCATCGTCACGTCGATACGGTTTTCGTCATGGACGATGGTGGGCTTGTCACCGTATTCGTCGAGGTTGTCCTCGCGGTCCACCAAGTCGACCACCTTGCCTTCCTCTTGGGTCTTGGTGCCGGCAGCCATGTTTTCGATCAGGCGGCGTGAGACATAGTCGGTTCTCAGGACCAGGAATTCGATACGTCTGTTCAACGAATGCGCAGCCTGTTGGCGGTCGCCGCTAAGCGTGGCGATGTAGTCGCATTCCAAGACTGTGCCTGCCGAGAAGGGGAACTTCTGGCCGTTGTATTCCACCACCACATCCTCGTCCAGCACGCGGGGGATGCGGTCGGCGTAGCCCTTGGCCACCATGCGTTCGCGCTCAATGCCGCGATCCACCATATAGTCCACCACCGTTTGTGCGCGACGTTGTGACAGGGTGTCGTTGGTCAGGCCGACATAAGGCTGACAGTCGGTGTGGGAGCGGATCTCCACCATGATGTTGGGGTTGTTGACCATGATCAGATAGAGGTCCATCAAAGAGTCCATAAACTCCTCTTTGATGTCTGTTTTGGCCAGGTCGAAACGTATTTCAGGCAGCACGACAGGCTGTTTTGGGACAGGCTCGATGCGGAAGTCGTGCACGATGCTCTTGTTGGTGGTGTAGCCGCGTGTGCTTTCCGACCCTTCGATGCTGAAATAGTCTTTCTTCGACACATACATCTTGTACACCACATCGCGGCGCACCTGGGTGCTGTCGAACACGTAGTAGCCTCGTTTGTCGGTGCGGGTCTCGAATTCGGTGCCGTTGGAACCCACGAGGCGGATGCGGGCGCCTTCGACCAGCTGCATCGACTTCTCGTCGCGAACCGTTCCCTCGATGGCGTAGTTCAGGCCGGGGAGCTCAAAATAGAACAGGTCGTGGTTGATCGGAGGGGTCTTCTTGCCCTTGTTGTCGATGTTGCGGTTGTGCGGGTCGGCAAACGGACGGTTGGAAGAGAGGAATCCGCGCTCGATGATATTGCTGTTCTCCGGCACGGGGTAGAACACGATCGACATTTCGTCGTACGACGAGTTGATAGGGATTCCAAGGTTTTCAGGAAATCCCCATTTGCCCTTGTGGTTCAGGTAGGTGACGAACAGGTCCTGTCCGCCGACGCCGGGATGGCCGTTGGAGGAGAAATACATCACCGAGTCGGATCTCAGCAGGGGCATCACCTCGTTGCCGGCCGTGTTGATGACCGATGTCAGGTTGACAGGCTTGCCGAAGTCGTCGGCGGTGGAGGCGCGCGACACTTTCCACAGGTCGTATTCGCCAAATCCGCCGGGCATGTCGGACGAGAAATAAAGTGTCAATCCGTCGGACGAGATGGCCGGATATAGGTAGTTGTAGGTGGTGTCGCCAAGGTTGACCATGACGGGAGTCGACCATTCACCGGGTGCGGGCTCCTTGGTGTTCACCTCTTCGGTATTGTCCTTGTTGCCTTTTTTGCCCTTAGTCTTGGTGGACTGTGACTTCTTCGGGGCGGTCTTTTTCTTTTTCTTGTCGAGAGTGGCCGGTGTGCGGCTGGAAGTATAGATGCGGCAGCCCGACACCTTCTCGGCGTTGATGTCGCAACGTGAGAAATATACCGTGTTGCCGTCGGGCGAGAAGATGGCCTCACCTTCGTTGACGCCCGTGTTGATCACGCCGTTGCGGTCGAACGGTTCGGGGTTCGGCAGCCAGCGTCCGTTGCGGTCCTGATACACCGTGTAGAGGTCGGAGAAAGCCTGACCCGTCCAGGGGTCGTGCACGTCGCCGTCGCCCTCGGTGAAGCGCGACGAGGTGAACACCAGATGGGTGGTGTCCTCGCCGACAAAGCGTGGTGCCCAGTCGTTGTAGTCGGTGCTCCAGTCGTCCATCTTGCTGATGGCGTGCCGCGAGCGGTTGTTGGCCAGCTGGTTCACATACACCAGCGACGATTTGCGGCGTGCCGCATAGCTGTCGCCAGGTTCCATGGCCAGATATTTCTCGTAGTATTCTTCTGCCTCAGAGAATTTCTCTTGGAAGCGGCACATCTCAGCCAGGTTGAAATACAGCTTGCGCTCCGTGTTGTAGTACTTCTCGTTGGCCAGGCGTTTGTAGATGCGCTCTGCATGGGGATAGTCGTTCATCAGGCGATAGCATTCGGCCATCTGGAAATACACACGGTTCTTTTCAGCACGGTTGTCTTTGATTTTCTCATAGGCTTTGCTATACTGTTCAAGAGCCTCGATGAAACGGTTCTGGTCGAACAGGTTGTCGCCCTTCTCCGCCAAACTCTTCTGTGCGTATGCTCCGGTAGCCATAAACATAGTGGCAATCAGCAGAATCAAGCCTTTTTTGAACGTTTTCATGCTATTTATATTATTTCTCTTTGTTTGCTTAACTGATTTATAACCAATAGTATACCAGTCCATATGCAGGCTGGTGGCACTACTGATTTAATTTGCTAAAGTACAACTTTTTTTTAAATAATGGCGTCTTTTTATAATTTGCGCAATACTTTTTGTGATTTTTCCTCTCACATCCGGGTGTCGTATGCAGGTGAGAGAGAGGGCCTCATAGGCGTATTTTCTCTTCGGCCATCTCGCGGGTGAGGACAAAGTGTGAACCTTTTTTCATCTTGGGCAGGTCGAACATGATGTCGGTCATGATGCCCTCCATGATCGAGCGCAGGCCACGGGCTCCGAGTCGGTATTCCACAGCCTTGTCGACGATCAGGTCGAGGGCCTCGGGGGCAAACGACAGCTCGACACCGTCCATGCGGAACAGCTCCACATATTGTTTGGTGAGGGCATTCTTGGGTTCGGTCAGGATCCGTCGCAGGGCGTTGTGGTCGAGGGGCTGGAGGTAGGTGAGCACAGGAAACCGGCCCACCAGTTCGGGAATGAGACCGAATTTCTTCAGATCCATAGGTTGCACATACTGCAGCATATTGTTGCGGTCGAGCTCCTGCCGCGTTTCGTCGCCCTTGAACCCTATCACGTTGGAATTCAGTCGTGATGCTATCGCCCGTTCGATGCCGTCGAAGGCTCCGCCGCAGATGAAGAGGATGTTGCGGGTGTTCACCATGATGAGTTTCTGTTCGGGATGTTTCCGGCCTCCTTCGGGCGGCACCGACACCATCGCACCCTCGAGCAGCTTGAGCAGCGCCTGTTGCACTCCCTCGCCGCTCACGTCGCGCGTGATGCTGGTATTCTCGCTTTTGCGGGCTATTTTGTCGATTTCGTCGATGAAGACGATGCCGCGCTCCGCCGCCTTCACGTCGTAGTCGGCCGCCTGCAGCAGTCTCACCAGCACATTCTCCACGTCGTCGCCCACATATCCGGCCTCGGTGAGGGTGGTGGCGTCGGCAATGCAGAACGGCACCTTGAGCAACCGCGCAATGGTGCGTGCCAGGAGCGTCTTTCCGGTGCCGGTTTCGCCCACCATCACGATGTTCGATTTCTCGATCTCCACGCTGTCGCTGTTGTCCTTTTCCGCGTGCTGCGAATTGTAGCGCAGGCGTTTGTAGTGGTTGTACACGGCCACGGCCAGTGTGCGTTTCGCCGCATCCTGGCCGATGACGTACTGGTCCATGAAGGCTTTCATCTCCGATGGGCGCGGCAGCTCGCCGTCGGCCAGCGCCGACGGCAGCGTTGCCGACGACGGCAGGATCTCTTCCTTGAAGATCTTCTGTGCCTGCTGGGCACAGTCGGAACAGATGTATGCTGAAATCCCGGCCAGCATGGTCCCCGTCTGTGAGTAGGGCCGGCCACAGAATGAGCAGTGTTCTTCGGTTTTCTTTGCCATTTATAGTAGTTGGTTTTTTACGGCATCTTGCCGGATGAATATGAATAGGAGTATGGTGAACGCCAACAGCGACGACCCTCCATAGCTGAAAAAGGGCAGGGGTATGCCGATCACCGGCACCAGCCCGATCACCATGCCCACGTTGACGAGCAGGTGGATGAACAGGATGCTGGCCACCGAATATCCGTAGAATCGGGCAAAACGCGACCGCTGTCGCTCGGCCATGGTGACCAGCCTCTGCAGCAGCCAGCTGTAGGCAAACAACACCACCAGGCACCCCACCAGGCCCCACTCTTCGCCCACCGTGCAGAAAATGAAATCGGTGTGCTGCTCAGGTACAAAATTGGCCTTCGTCAGCGTGCCGTTCAGGTAGCCCTTGCCGATCAGGCCGCCGCTGCCGATGGCGATCTTCGACTGGTGCACGTTGTAGCCCGACCCGCGGAGGTCCTCGGTCTTGCCCAGCAGCACGTCGATACGCTCGCGCTGGTGGCCTTCAAGCACATGGTTGAAGACGAAATCGACAGAAAAGACGAAAGCCGCGCAGCAGGCCACCACCGCTATCGTCTGCACATAGTCGCGCCGGCTGCGTTTGTTGAGCCATGCGAACAGGTAGAGCGCACCCAGCGCCACCAGCACACCAATCAGGATGTATTTGTTCACCAGCAGGGCCATCACAAACAGCGCAATGGCCACCACGCCCACCACCAGGATGCCACCCGAGAGGCCCTCTCTGAACAGCGGGAAGACAAATGCCAGGAACACCAGCGCCGAACCCGTGTCGTGTTGCAGGAACACCAGCACCATCGGAATTGCCACAATCACTATCGCCCCTATCTTCGTCCGCATATCCTTCCATGTCACGTCGATGGCCGACATGAACTTGGCCAGCGCCAACGCTGTGGCAAACTTGGCGAACTCCGACGGCTGCAGCCTGAAGAATCCCAGGTCGATCCACGACTTGCCGCCGTGCGAGGTGACAGCGATGAACAGTGTCACCACCAGCAGCATCAGCACAAGGCCATAGATGATGTATGCACCATTGGAAAACACCCTCGGCTCGGTCAGCATGATGACGGCCGCTATCAGCACCGAGAGCCCCATCCACACCAGCTGCTTGCAGTGGAACGTGGAAAAGTCGAACAGCGAAGCGTGGACCTCATTGTAGGTGGCGGAATAGATATTCATCCATCCGAACACCATCAGGAATGCCCACAGACCGATGGCCAGCCAGTCTATCTTCAGTTTCTCGGTATACATGATTTGTTCTGCCTAGCCCCTTTTCTTGGCCTTCTTCACCCTGCGGGTGAGAGGTAGTTTCTGGCAGGGGTTGATTTCTTTGTATTGTTTTTCGATGTCTTTGCGTTTCACCTCTCCGTTGATGTACTTCTCCACCAGCAGTCCGGCAATGGGTGCCGCCCACGTGCCGCCGCCGCCTTGAGCATTCTCCACATACACCGCCATCGCAATCTTCGGGTTGTCTTTGGGGGCAAAGCAGATGAACACTGAATGGTCGTTGCCGTAGTTTTCGGCAGTGCCCGTCTTGCCGCAGATATCGAGGCCGTCTACGCGTGCGCGCCGCGCTGTGCCGCCCGCCACATGCACCACATCATACATACCCGCTGCGGCGATGTCGAAATATTTGGGGTCGATGCCCGTCTCGTGACGCTGGTAATATTCCTCATTGCGCGTCGAGTCGGGCCCGTAGAAACGCACCATGTGCGGCGTGATATAGTAGCCCCTGTTGGCCACAATGGCTGCAAGGTTGGCCATCTGGATCGGCACCACCGTCACCTCGCCCTGGCCTATCGAGTTGGAATAGATGGTCGAAAACGACCACCGCTCTTTCCCGTACCACCGGTTGTAGAATGCCGTGTCAGGAATGTTGCCCGACGACATGCCGCTGCGCGGAAGGTCGATGGGCAGCTTCTGTCCGAAGCCGAAGCGCAGCATATATTCGCGCCACACCGTCAGGCCGTATTGCGAGTCCTTCTGCGGGTTCTTGTACTTGCCCTGCTGTATCACCCTGCGGTACACCTGGTAGAAATAAGGGTTGCAGCTCATCTTGATGGCCTCCTGCACCGAACGTGCCGACGGGTGATTGTGGCACCCCACAAGGTTCTTCTCGCAGGCAAAGCCGCTGTTGGGTGTGATTACCCCTAGGTCAAGCGCCACCATCGACTGGGCCACCTTGAATATCGAGCCCGGAGGATATTGTCCCATCAGGGCGCGGTTGAGCATCGGCTTGGCCAGGTCGTTGTTCAGCTTCGTGTAGTTCTCGCCGCGGATGCGGCCCACCAGCAGGTTGGGGTCGTAGCAGGGGGCGCTGACCATCGCCAGCACCTCGCCCGTCGACGGCTCGATGGCCACCACGCAGCCTCGCTTGTTGGCCATCAGCTCTTCGGCATATTGCTGCAGATCGGCATCAATCGTTGTGTACAGGTTGCACCCCTCGGTGGGCAGTGTGTCGAGTGCCCCGTCCTGATACGGGCCGATCTCGCGGCTATGCACGTCCACATGCATCACCTTCTTGCCCTTGATGCCCCGCAGCACCTCCTCGTAGCTCTTCTCGAGGCCGCTCTTGCCGATATAGTCGCCCCGCTTGTAGTAGGGGTCGCGGTCCAGGTCGTTCTGGTCCACCTCGCCCACATAGCCCAGCACCTGCGCCGCTATCGGCCGGTCGTAGATGCGCAGCGTGCGCTGCGAGATATAAAAACCCTTGAAACGGAACATCTTGTTCTCGAATTGGGCATACTCCTCTTTCGAAATCTGCTTCATGAATATCGAGGCCGAGAAGGTGGAATACTTGCGGCACTTCTCCATCCGCTCGTCGAAATCCTCGCGGGTGATGCCCACACTCTGGCAGAAATAGGCCGTGTCGAGGTCTTTCACCATGCGGGGGATCACCATCAGGTCGTAGACGGCCTCGTTGTGCACCAGCAGCTCGCCGTGCCTGTCGTAGATGAATCCTCGGGCGGGATATTGAGTCACCTCGCGCAGCGACTGGCGGGCCGCCAGGTCGCGGTATTTCGGGTTGAAGAGTTGCAGCACCGCCAGGCGTCCTGCAAACAGGATACCCACCACGATGAAGATGATCCTTATCACCCTGCTGCGGTCTTCGTATTGGTTCGACATATTTTTCCTAACGACTAGCCCTGCGTTTTATTGTACAGCACCGTTTTTTTCTTCTCCCGCAGCCCCATCCCTCCACCACAAGCCGCAAGAATACTCCCCGCCTGTCTTTCTGCAACTCTTGTACGCAGGGGGAGGGACGATGGGGTGAGGTTTGCAGGTTCAGATTGGTGTTTATCGTTTATGTTTTTTCAGCACAAGAAAAAGAGAGGCCCGTGTGCCAGACTATATCCGACCCGTGGGAAATCGTTAGCAGATCATTAGGTGGCTTTTGGAAACAAGCCGTTTCCGTCTACCATAATAATGGGAACCCACGCGCAATAGACATAAGGAGAAATGGACACTTGCCAGCATTCCTGTCGACGGAGATCCGCATCGTCATCAGCTCGTGGTCCATGTACCTGGCACCGAAGTAACCGTAGCCGGTTTCCTCATCGCGTTGCTCATTGTATTTGATTGTTTTCAGCGGTATTCGCTTCCCCTTACGGGGTGCATCCCCGGTGAAAATGAAGAGGTGGAACCGCACGTTTTTCATGCGGTTTTGCGAAGTGGTTTTATGTGCTGATATGGTCAATCTGTTGTTTTTTTTTGGGGGGGGCAGTTGTATCACATCTTGTCTTACCAAAACTTTATTTTAACAATTCTTTACTTATATATAATGTATCAGGAGAATGGGGGAAATAGGCAGAGGAGTCTCTCGCCACAATCTTCATATAATTAGTTGTGGTATCAACAGAAATGACATGATTATAGCATTCGTAGTTGGCCACAACCCGTTCGTCCCCTCCTTCTGACACAAGGCATATCTGCATCATGTTTTGAGACGTGGCGTTTGCAGAAAAGTAATATATTCGAATCATTTTTTCGTGATATGGGTACTCATATATCACCTTCTTTTCCACATCGGGTAATAGAGTACATCCTTGAAATAGGAAAAAGATCACAACAATGTGCAGGAAAGTCATTTTGCTCATCTCAATTATCTTGATTTTAAATATTCACTCAATCCCTGACGAATCCACATTTGATCTCGAGGATCATCTCCATATGGCGGCAGCATCTGTGGTACAACAGGAGCTGAACTCATTGGGTCTGGTTTTGGCATTAGTTTGATATTCTCGTAATGCTGCCACTCGGGTTTAGAAGTGCCTGATTTTATTTGATAATTTCCTGCTTGTCGTAAAATAAATTCCTCGGGAAAGAGGCCAAATGCTTTAGAAACATATCCAAAGTGATGATTTCCGATATCCTGGGATTCCATCCTCTTTCCATTGTAAATATAAATTGTCGGATTCTTATTATCGTTTCCCAAACCATAAATGGTTTTTTTATTGTTCTTCAGGTCCCACTCTCCTCTTGTCTTTACAAGATTCCGAAATTTAATTGGATTCCACATGTTTTTTGCAGTTTTGGCATTTTTCTGTAGTAAATTAGAGTAAACATAATCAATATTAACCTCTCCCCCAAGTTCTCCTATTGATGTCATTTTGTTGTTTTCAAAAAGAAAAACATAATTGTCAGTATGGTCATTTCGGGTTATGTGGCCAAATTTATCTACAACAATGGTGTCTCCACTCGGGTCTGTCAACCTTATCGGGTTCCACGCACAATATGCATACGGAGATATAAATGGATACTTGTCGGCATATCTGTCAACGGAGAGCCACATCGTCATCAGCTCGTGGTCCATATACCTCGCGCCGAAATAGCCATAGCCGGTTTCCTCGTCCTTCTCTTTCCCGGTTGAAGCAATATGGCAAAACCGCATAGTTTTTGTGCGGCTTACCCCTTCGGTTTTATTTGCTGATGTGCTCAGTTCTTCTATTGTCACTGATTCGTTTATATTCCTCTTTCATCCAAAAAATACGCGATTAGCTCATATTTCTTCCCCTTTCCTTTTTTGAAGATATAGATTTGATCGTCAACAATCATTTTTATGAAATCAAAAGAACCAAGATTTCGCGCAGGGGTATAACGGTGGAAGAAGCGCCTCTTATTATAGTAATATCTTTTATACCGGACACCGCTTACCGTCACAGTTCCATTTTTCAATGTGTTTACACGTTCAGATATTTTTGTGTTGATGAAAATAAGAAGGGTGTCCGAGTCAAGCTCCTCCTTTTCTACATATTTGGTTAAATCATCCCCAGGTTGTACGGGGAAATAAAAACGTTCAAATTCAGTATGGCAAATCTTATACTTAAGTTGTATTTCGCATGGTTGACAACAGCATATTGTCCCGCTGACAAGCAATAACGTTAATAATAAAACTTTTTTAATAATCATGATCAGCTCCGTTTCTTTCTAACAGTCCAACATTACGCATTGCAGCATTCTCATAACAAACCTTTTCTCTATTTAGCGATTCGGGAGTAACCTCCTTATTCACTATTGTGTTCAAAAATTCATCAAGCAATTCGTGCATAAAAACACAGGCTGCCGTTGATGATGTTGTTATGGGGTTCCCATCTTCGTCAGAATAATCCGTTGTGAGGCTATTGCCTTGATCGAATCCTTTATCATTGATGGCTATTGGATAGCAGTTCGTATTCGACAATGGCTCTGTTGCTGTTGCTCCAGAATTCGTTCCAATGTCCATGGTAATATATGCCTCATATATGTCGCCACCAATAACGTATGTCTCTGAAAAATAAAAAGAGCTATTGTTGGATTGGACAGAAACAAGAGCCGTCTCAGTTGCACTAATGGCTCCGCTGATTCCATCTAAGAGTGTTCGCTGATCGTCAGAGGCATTTTGATAAAGCTTTCTGAAACCTCGAGTGGAAAAAGTAAGATAGCCATTCTTGAACTTAAAGGCTCTTGCGGAACCAAATTGCTCCCTAAAGTATCTTTTTATTTGGGCTCTATTATAAGAGTCTATTGCACGAACTTTTTTGCCATCCGGATCCACCAGTTTAATAGGATTCCACGCGCAGTAGGCGTAGGGGGAGATGCCGGGGTATTTATCGGACATCGGGTCGACACTGAGCCATCCAGTCAACACCTCGCTCCAGTAATACCTCGCTCCGTAGTAGTGGAAGCCGGATTCGTAGTCCTTTTCCTTGCCCGTGAATAATGACCCCCCAAACCGCATGGGTTGAGTGCGGTCTGGCGGGGCGGTTTTATGTACTAGTTGATTCAATTAGTTGGTGTTTTATTGGGGCGGGTGTCGGGTCCCTGTCCCTAAGCAGTCTGGTAACAGCCTCCCCGTATGCGTCTTGAAACACACGACCACAAACAAATATCGTATCACCTTATTACTTCGTTGTCACAATTTTGGCAATCTCAAAATCCATACCTAGAATTTTCTCATGTTTTACCATCTCATAGAATTCTTTCGTACATACATACAATGGTTCGGGGCGTAACATGCCTCTTTTTACCCCAACATATTGTGCCGTTCTCGCCAAATCAAAAGAGTGAGACAGGTAAGATTCTTCATTTATATATAGTTCAGATAATAAGTTTAGCCCCATTAAATCTTGGTTGGGGCACACATATATTTCCTTGGACATTGTAATTTCATGTCCGCAGATATTGATTTTTCTCTCATCACTGCATGGAATATTAACCGAGTCAAAATAGTCAATGCCGAATCTCGTTTCATGAGAAACAATAACACTATCTTTTACTGTTAATTGCATAGCATGTGGAGAAGGTATCCCCTTAACTAATATTGGAAGGAATATCATGCCCTGCAAACTATATTTTCCTACCAGTTTTTGGAACCGTTTTGATACGATAATTTCACCTCCAATGGTTTTACATACATCCACCTTCCCAAGTGAGGGAAGCTTAGAAAGAATCAGAGGTCCTTTCTGGACTCTTCCCGCTCCACATATTGGGCATGAAGGTCCATCATCATAGACTGTTCCGCATTCTTCACCGCAAGGTTCAACAGTTTTGTTTATTCTCACACGGAATAAGCGCGCTTCTGCAATCTCTTCATCTGTATATTTGTAAAACACATCCCAATCATAATACGCTCTTCCATCAACAATTTCTTCTATTTGATGCCGACTATCCTTATTATTGTTATCTAGAGGTAATACTATGGTGGCAAAAGAATGGTCTCCTGCCGTTACTTGGATGTTGGCATCCAATAGGTTTAATTTCTCCTTATTAATTCTGAATCTAATAAAAGTTTCCATTTGTAATTTTATTTAGCGCGATGGGATTGGATATTTGCTGTATACAGATTCTAAAATTCTTTCTAATAGTTCAGCGGAGGGCTTGTTTTGTCCATAAGGATACAAACTTCGGAATTCATTCGTTATTACCTGATGATATGCCCCATCTATACCAACCATTGGTCCATTGCGGTTTCCTCCAAGATACTTGGGAACAATATGGTGCATTTCAATCTTTCCCGCTTTTCGGGGATATCTCTGCTGGGCCTCTATTACTAATCTCTCAATATTGGTTTTTGCTCCTTGTTTTACGTTACGTTTTATCATGGACTTGGCGACACCTTTTGCAACAGTCCCTGTTCCTCCTGTGACAACAAATAGTGTAGCATCAACTACAGCCTCCGTAACAGGATGCCCCCAAAACTCCCCTGCACTTTGGTGAATTCTATCCACCAATGGGTTGGGTGCTTTTTCAGTAATGGATACTTCTTGTAATGAGACAGATTCCCAAGTATGTCCATATTGATCTCCATATGTCACCTCATCACTTCCTTCTGCCGTCATCATTACTGTTTTGCCAAGGTATTCTTCTCCATTTTTTAAATCATTTTGCGAATGGACATTCGCATCCCAGTGTACATGTCCGTTTTTGTCTTTGTACCAATCATCATTATCTATCGCTTCATTTCCATCCGGGTCAACCAGCTTCACCGGATTCCACGCACAATAAGCATACGGCGAAATGCTGGGGTACTTGTCCGCCAGCGGGTCGACACTCAGCCACATGGTCATCAGCTCGTGGTCCATATACCTCGCGCCGAAATATCCATAACCCGTTTCCTCGTCCTTCTCTTTCCCGGTGAAATAACAACACGGGAAAATGATGCAGCAACTTTG